>NZ_BAKJ01000039.1 GCF_000614125.1 Bacteroides rodentium JCM 16496 | reverse complement strand
GGTGGAGTTAGGGATTAGGGAGTTGGTTGCCTTAATCCCTAACCCTTAATCCCTAATCCCTATTTTCTTGTTTTCGCTTTGACTATTACCATCATACCGGCGGCAAGGCTGCTGTTGTCTTCTTTGGACAAATCGGTAAAGTCGATGCGGACCGGGATGCGTTGCTGTATCTTCACGAAGTTGCCGGCCGAATTATCCGTGGGCACCAGGGAATACTTGGAACCGGTGGCTCCGGAGATGGCGGTGATCTTTCCTTTGAATTCTCTGCCGCTGATGGCATCCACGGTGATGACTACCTCTTGTCCCAAATGCAGATTCTCAATCTGGGTTTCCTTGTAGTTGGCTATAATCCACTTTTGTGTGTCAGGCAGAATGTAGGTGATGGTTTGTCCGGCAGTGATGAATTGTCCCTCTTCAAGGGTGCGCCGTCCCAATTTTCCATCACAAGGAGCTACTACTACGGTGTAGGAGAGGTTCAGTCGTGCCATTTCGAGTGCGGCTGTTGCCCGTTGTATGGCAGCTTCGGTATTTTCACGGCGATGTGACACTTCGTTCACACCCGACAAGGCAGCTTTCTGCTGTCGTTTCACGGCTTCCAGCTTTTTGTGGGTAGCTGCATATTCGGTTTCTATCTGTTCCAGCTGAATGGGGGTAGCAGCGTTTCTCCTCACCAGGTTCTGGTATCGTTGGCGGTCTTTCTCCAGCTTGGTAAGGCGGATTTCTATCTCTGCGATGGAGGCGTCGTAGACGGATGCTGTGGTTTGCGTGGTTTGTAGTGTGGCACCGATGACTGTGGCGCCGGCTTGCGCATCCTTGAGCGCAGCTTCGGCTTCCATCACTCTAATCTTATATTCCCGGTCGTCCAATATAAGTAAGGTGTCTCCTTTGTGTACTTCCTGGTGTTCAGTGAAACAAATTTTCTTGATATAGCCCGATGCGCGCAGATTGACGGGGGATATGTATTGCTCAATCTGTGCATCGTTACTGGTTTCTGTCCGTTTATAGTCCAGAAAGAGGCAGACCACTTGAATCATGCCCCAGATAAGGATGGCTATTCCCAATAGGCTGACAACGATTTGCCAGCGGCGCAGCTTCTTCAGTTTCCGTGCTTTCTCTTGATGGGTACTTGCTGTTTTATTGTTCTCTGTTGTTTCCATATCATTATATTGTTTACTTATCTATTATATATACATCCGTCCGTCCTTGAATACGGTTTTTATTCATCTTCCCCTTTAAGGGATTGAGAGGCTCAACGTCTCCAACTGTCCCGTCAGCTTCAGCAATGTCAGGTTGGTTATCCGGTAATTGTAGTGGGCGCTGATGTAGTTGTTTTGTGCTTCGCTCATCCGCATTTCGTCCTGCAACACTTCGGTCATTGAGGCAATTCCTTCCCGATAACGGTCCATGGTGACGGTATATACATCTTCGGCAAGCAGGTAATTGTCCTTTTGCTTCTTGAAATTACGCTGGCTGTTCATCAGGTCATTGGTAGCATTCAAATATTGTGTTTGAAGATTCTTTCGTGTATTCTCTTGGGTGAGCTTGATGTTCTCTATATCAATGGTTGCTTTACGTATCTTGTAGCGTTTGTCCAGCCCGTCGAAAATGGGGATACGCAGGGAAAGTCCCACTCCATAGGAGCGATACCAATGGTTGGAAGGGCCGGAGTGGAACCAATGATAAGCTTTGTCCGTATAGGCGGAGAACATCCAGCTCCCCGTCAGGTTCAAGGAGGGGATGTAGCCGTTGCTGACTATTGTCTTTTGTTGTTCAGCGAGTTGTTTCTGTGATTGCAGCAGTTGGAGTTCATATAGTGTTTCGGATAGTCCGGTGAGTGCTGCAGGCGTAATCGTTTCTGTATTCACCGGTACCAGTGCTATCCTTTCTTCTGCCGGATAGTCGATGATGTATTTCAGCAGGTTCAGTTGCTGTTCCATCATGGCTTGTGCGTTGTCGTGTTGCACCTTGAGATTCTCCAGGTTGATGTTGACGCGTTTCACGTCTATTTCCATGGCCATACCATTGTCATAGAAGGCTTGAGTGATGTCTTTCAACTCTTCCAGGCGGGTGATGTTGGCTTTTATCAGGATAATCTGTTCTGCTGTAACTTGTCCTAGATAGTACATTTGACTAATTTGGAGAATGAGGTCTTCTCTTGCCTTTTCATAAGAAAGCCGATTCATCTCATCCATGGTTTTGGCTATGGACAGAGTGGTGTAGAGTGTTTGGTTATAAAGTGGTATCTGCAGCTGTAATCCGAAGTTGGCGTTGTATTGCAAGGTTTGGGTTACATTGTAGGGATTGCCATACGCTGAGCCGTCAGTGACGGAGACGGGTGGATCGATGTTGTCGTTATAGTTGGCAAAACCATTGATTTGGGGCAGCAGTTTGGCCCGGTTTTCAGAGATGCCGTATTTTCCTTTTTGTATTTCCTTCCGTTTGCTTTGCAAGGACAAATTGTTTTCGATACCTATTTCGAGGCAGTTCTCCAAGGTCAGGGTATCTTGTGCTCTTGTATTTAGTGCAAGCAAACAAAGAAAGGAAAATGTGAACAGTTGTCTTTTCATAATAGTCACTTGATATTTGCACACAAAGTTAGTGGCTTAAAATGCAAGAGGACTATCCATATATCAACTGTTTGTATTCATATTTTCCTTTTTTGTAAGCATGAACTCAAAGAATGAATATAAACTAATAAGGATTGCATTAACCTTAATATATTACTTGTAGGATTTTTTTGGTAATAGTGGAAACATCAAACTGGTATAATGGGCAATTGCCTATTATACTAGCTATGCCAGTACAATAGTGTTATCCTTTTTTAAGTTTTTTATATTCCTTAGGAGGCATTCCCATTATCTTATTGAATAACCGTGAAAAATAATAGGGGTCTTCAATACCTATTTTGTAACAAACCTGGTTGATTTTTATATTAGTAAAGTCCAATAATGAGCAGGCTTGTTGTATCTTAAGCATGTTGAAATACACTAAAGGGGCATATCCGGTCCGTTGGCTGAATAGTGCAGAAAAATAGGAAACAGAATATCCTGTATGTTTGGCGATTTCTTTTAGAGTGAGTTTCCTTTCGATATTTTCTTTCATATAGTGTATTGTTTCAGTGATTATGTCTGTAGTATTTGAATCTTGCTGAATCGCTTCCCTATATTGTTGGAGATATCTTAATGTGCCAAGATAGTGGTGAAAAATGGAACAAGCGTACAATAGGTTCTCATGACTATAACCCATTTCCAGAGTATGCAGAATCTCTTCAAACATATCTATCCGGTTGTTTATTCGTGAGTGTATTCCCGGTTTTATCTCCATTGGATATGAGCTTTGTATGGAAAAATAAGGGGCAAGCTTTCCTTTGAAATGAATCCAATAGATGGTCCATGGAGAATCATCTGCTGACCCATAGGAGTGGGGCGTTCCGGCAGGTAGAATGAAATATTCATTGGCATTTACGATGTACTTTTTGCCATTTAGCTGATACCATCCGGTTCCTTCATAACAATAGATAAATACATATTGTGAAATGGATTCTTTCCGTTCGATGAAATGAAACTTGGCTTTAGGGTAATAACCTATATCTGTAATATGCAAGCAAGCTGATATAGGATTTTCTTCCATTTCATGCACAATAAATTGTGGAAGGACTATTGCCCTCTCACCGCTGAATCCATCTTTTTTTTTAATCATAGTATTAATATTGAGAATTTTATTGTTGTCTGATTATTCTTCTGTATAAATGAAGTGTATATGGATTAATGATATAGCAAATATATATATTATATAAATACATCCTTTTGATTATTGCGATATTTTAACTAACTATAGGAGTGATGTTTTTCTTTTTTCATATTCGTTGATTGATGGAATTTTTATTTAAGTCATAAAATGGTCCAGGTTTATACTTTTTTTCTCTATTTTTTGCATAGGGATTATTTGCTTTCTTTGCAGCAACTTTTTAAGGTATAATATGAAAAAGAATAATGTTTATCTTTGGTTGATTTGCATGGTCTCGGCCATGGGGGGATTACTTTTTGGTTATGATTGGGTAGTAATTGGAGGTGCTAAGATTTTTTATGAGCCTTTTTTTAACTTGGAAGGGTCACCAGCACTTCGAGGCTGGGCAATGAGTAGTGCTTTGGTGGGGTGTTTGGTTGGAGCGTTGCTTTCTGGAAGTTGGAGCGATCGTTATGGCCGGAAAAAAATGTTGATTATCGCATCAGTCTTGTTTGTGTTGTCAGCTTATGGGACAGGTGCAGTCGATAATTTCAGTTGGTTCATTCTTTATAGGATTATAGGTGGATTGGGTATTGGAATTGCATCTAATATTTCTCCTGTATATATTGCGGAAGTGGCACCGGCTTCAGTTCGTGGAAAATTTGTTTCGTTGAATCAATTGACAATTGTATTGGGTATACTGATGGCCCAATTGGCTAATTGGCAAATCGGAGCATATTATACAGCAGGGGCGGAAACTCTTAGCGTTGAGAGTGTGTCATGGGCCTGGCGATGGATGTTTTGGGGAGAACTGATACCTGCCGGATTGTTTTTTATTCTTGCGTTTATGATACCTGAAAGTCCACGTTGGCTGGCAGCGAATAAGAGAATGGTTCAAGCTCAAACAATATTGTCGCGTATTGGCGGAAATCATTATGCTATGCAGACTTTGTCGGAGATGTCACAATTGGGTGTGGAGCAAAAAGAAAAAAAGTAGCTGGAAGCAGCTTTTTCATCCTTCAGTCAGGAAAGTCTTGATTATTGGTATAGTGTTAGCTGTCTTTCAACAATGGTGTGGTATTAATGTCATATTTAATTATGCGCACGAAATATTTTCTGCAGCCGGTTATGAGGTTTCTGATGTGTTGATGAATATTGTGGTGACGGGGGTAACTAATGTTATTTTTACATTTGTTGCTATATATACAGTTGACAGATGGGGAAGGAGGAGCCTTATGTTTGTAGGTTCCATTGGGCTAGCGCTTATTTATGTAATTTTAGGGATATGCTATCATTTAGAGATAAGTGGTTGGCCTATGTTACTACTTGTTGTATTGGCGATTGCGTGCTATGCCATGTCATTGGCGCCCGTTGTTTGGGTGGTACTCTCTGAAATATTTCCGGTAAAGATTCGTGGAATGGCAATGGCTCTTTCAACATTTTTCTTGTGGGTTGCGTGTTTTTTGCTTACGTATACATTTCCTATTTTTAATGATTGGGTAGGAGCGGCTGGTATATTCTGGTTGTATGGTGGTATTTGTTTGGCTGGTTTCTTGTTTATCCGGTCGAACTTGCCTGAAACTAAGGGGAAAACATTGGAAATGCTGGAAAAAGAATTAACAAAATAAAATACAAAAATATGACTGAAGATGTAAAGGTTTGGGAGGAAGATGTGATTCTCCCCACTTATGCTATTGGCAAAGCTGAAAAGAATCCTATGTTTCTGGAAAAACGTGTGTATCAGGGAAGTAGTGGAGTTGTTTATCCGTATCCGGTTATTGAAAAGATAGAAGATGTTTGTAGGGAACAAAGTTATCACGCTGTTTATTTGGAGAATGAATATATCAAAGTGATGATTCTGCCTGAATTGGGAGGACGTGTCCAAATGGCGTACGATAAGATTAAACAGCGTCATTTTATTTATTACAATCACGTAGTTAAGCCGGCTTTGGTAGGACTGACAGGGCCATGGATTTCTGGAGGTATTGAATTCAACTGGCCACAGCACCATCGTCCCAGCACTTTTTTGCCGGTTGACTATTCTATTGAGAAAAGGGAAGATGGTAGTGCTATAGTGTGGGTTAGTGAGAGGGAACGTATGTTTCATCAAAAAGGCATGGCTGGTTTTACATTGCGTCCGGGGTGTGCCAGACTCGAAATTCAGGGGAAAGTGTATAACCCAACTCCATTTCCTCAGACTTTTCTGTGGTGGGCTAATCCAGCAGTTGCCGTGAATGAATACTATCAGTCGGTATTCCCGGGAGATGTAAATGCGGTTTTTGACCATGGTAAACGTGACGTCTCCCGTTATCCCATTGCTACAGGGACTTATTACAAGATGGACTATTCTGCTGGAGTAGATATTTCTCGATACAAAAATATACCTGTACCTACTTCTTATATGGCTATACATTCTAAATATAATTTTGTAGGAGGATATGAGAATGATTCACGTGCAGGAGTATTGCATGTGGCTAATCATCATGTGTCACCGGGGAAGAAACAATGGACATGGGGTAATGGTGATTTTGGTCAAGCATGGGATCGTAATTTGACAGATGCGGATGGTCCGTATATTGAATTAATGGCTGGAGTTTATACAGACAACCAACCAGATTTCACATGGTTGCAGCCTTACGAAGAAAAGACGTTCGTCCAATATTTTATTCCATATCGGGAACTGGGAGTAGTAAAGAATGCTTCTGAAGAGGTAATGTTGAATATCGAAATAGAGGATGACTGTGCTTTTTTAAAGGTTTTTACAACGTCAACACAAACGAATCTTCATATAATTGTAGTCCAAGCAGAAAAAAATATTTTGGATATTGTTAGGGATGTTACTCCTGAAAAGGATTTGAAAGAGAAGGTTGAGATAGTATGTTTGAAAGATATATGTGTTACAATCTTTGATCGGAAAGGAAAAATGTTGCTAGAGTGGAAACCGGAATCTGAAGAAATAAAGGAACTTCCGGAAGCTGCTGAAGCTGCTTTGGAGCCTAAGGATATCCAAACTACAGAAGAATTGTATCTGACGGGGCTACACCTTGAGCAGTATCGCCATGCTACATATTTGGCTACGGATTATTATCAAGAAGCTTTGCGCAGAGATCCGAGCGATGTTCGCAATAATAATGCTCTAGGACTATGGTTACTGCGTAAGGGACAGTTTGCCAAAGCAGAACCTTATTTACGGGAGGCAGTGAAGACATTGACTGCAAAATCTCCGAATCCTTATGATGGAGAACCTTTGTATAATTGGGGACTTTCTCTGAAATATCAGGGTAGGTTTGCCGAGGCTTATGATTGTTTTTATAAAGCTTGTTGGAACGCGGCGTGGCAAGATGTAGGCTATTATTCGTTGGCTCAAATATCCGTGGCGCGGAGAGATTGGGAGAATGCCCTATACGAGATAGATAAATCCTTGATGAGAAATTGGTGCAATCTGAGGGGTAGACATTTGAAGACGATCGTTCTGCGTTATTTAGGAGAGAGAGAGAGGGCTTTGGCACTGATAGAAGAATCGCTCTCTTATGACCATTTTAACTTTGGATGCTGTTTTGAAAAATATCTAATGACTGAAGATGAAAAAGATTTGCATTCATTGCTGTTGCAGATGCGTCGTGAGGGGCATAATTATGAAGAGCTAGCTTTGGATTATGCTTCATGCGGTTGCTGGGAAGAAGCCATAAAGGTGGTGGATGTCGCTATTGATTTTTCAGTATTGCAACCTACTCTATTGTATTACTATAAAAGTTGGTTCTTGCACCAATTAGGCCGAAAAGAAGATGCTGTGGCGGTAGCAGTATGGCTGAACAGCAATCTCCAGATTATTGTTTCCCGAATGCATTGGAAGCTATATTGGCTCTTCAAGCTGTTGTTGGACTTATCGAGACAGCACCTAAGGCATTATATTATCTTGGTAATTTGTGGTATGATAAGCGTCAGTATGCAGAGGCTGTGGCTGCATGGGAAAAGTCGATTGAACAAGATTCGGAATTCCCTACTGTTTGCAGAAATCTATCATTAGCATATTTCAATAAGTTGGATAGGAAACAAGAAGCTGTAGGTTTGCTGGAAAAGGCTTTCTACTTGGATACCAATGATGCTCGTATATTGATGGAACTGGACCAGTTATATAAACGCTTGAATCGTCCTCATAAAGAACGTCTGGCTTTATTGGATGCTTATAAAGAGATTACATTTTCACGCGATGATCTTTATTTAGAATATGTGACTTTGCTGAATCAGTTGGGACGTTATGAAGAGGCTCTTCACTTGATTGATATTCGTCAATTTCATCCTTGGGAAGGAGGTGAAGGTAAGGTCCCGGCTCAATATCAGTTGTGTCGTGTACAATTGGTAAAAGAATATTTGAAATCTAAAGAGTATAACAAAGCTTTGCAGTTGATAGATGAATGTTTCATTTATCCTCATAATTTGGGTGAAGGCAAATTGCAAGGAGCACAAGAAAATGATTTTAATTATTATAAGGGATGTATATTGCAAGCGATGGGGCAAAATAATGAAGCACAGATTTTCTTTCAGAAGGCTTGTGTAGGAAATAATCAACCTGTTGCAGCAATGTATTACAATGACCAAAAGCCTGATAAAATATTCTATCAAGGGTTGGCATTATTAAAGTTAGGTAATGAAGGAAAGGCATGTGGGTGTTTCAACCGTTTGATTGATTTTGGTGAAAAACATCTGTTTGATATCTTTAAGATGGATTATTTTGCAGTTTCTCTCCCTGATTTGCAGATTTGGGAAGACGATATGAATAGAAAAAATCGTGTTCATTGTAACTATTTGATGGGCCTTGGTCATTTGGGCCTTGGTCATGTAGAGAAGGCGAAAACTTATTTTGGGATTGCATCTGAATTAGATAATAACCATCAAGGTGTACAGATACATAGTGAGATGATAAATGAATAGTAACTTTTTAAGATATGAATAAGATGGATAGGTTGAGAGTAGGTTTGTTGTTATTGTTTTTATGTCCTTTTTTAGTAGAGGCCAAAGAGGTTAAATTAGCTTCTCCTAATAAGGGGTTACATGCCGAGGTTTCCATAGATGAACATGTCTCTATACGTGTTCTGCAAAATAATGATATTCTGTTTGCTGTTCGTAATATTTATTTAAAAACGGATCAGGGCTACCTTCCTGGTAAGTTTCCGAAGATACGCTCTGTCAAGAAAAAAACTGTTGACAGGATGGTTGTTCCTGAGATAAAGGAGAAGCGTTCTGTTATTGCGGAGCATTACAATGAGGTATCTTTGTTGTTCGCTGATAAAACAAAATTGGAAATTCGTTTATATAATGAAGGAATGGCTTATCGCATGTCAACTAATCGTAAAGGAGAATTGACTATTGGAGATGAAGCGGCTGATTTTGTGTTTGATCCCTCTTCCACGGTGTTCTTTCAGCAGGATTCCAACATGAACAGTGATTATGAAGCTCCATATGTAGAACAAAAGATTCAAGATATAGAACAAGGCGTTGCGGGAAACTATCCAGCGTTAGTGAAGAATCCGTCGGGGACGAACATACTTTTGCTGGAATCTGATTTGCAGGATTATCCTTGTTTGTGGCTTGAAAAAGGAAGCCAGAATCTGAATGCGCACTTTTGGAATTATCCTAAGACATATAATGTCAATGGTGACTCAAAGGGCAGAAGGAGAATCATTTCTTGTGAGGATTATATAGCTAAAACAAGTGGAAAAAGAACTTTTCCCTGGCGTGTGTTTGCTGTAGCCCAAGAAGACAAGGATTTGATGAATAATCAGTTGGTTTATCTATTGGCACCTGAATGCCAGATAGAGGATCCTTCGTGGATTAAACCTGGATGGGTAACTTTTGATTGGTGGGCACGTCGTGGCTTGTATAATGTTGATTTCAAGGCGGGTATTAATACTGCGACTGCAAAATATATGATTGACTTTGCAGCAGATTTTGGGATTCGTTACTTCTTGTTTGATGACGGCTGGACTTATAAAGAAGATTTAACAAAGACTATTGCTGGCCTTGATATGAAAGAAGTAGTAGACTATGCAACCTCGAAAGGTGTAGATGTAATGCTTTGGGTGACTTATGATTTGTTTGATAATCAGATGGATGCAGCGTTGGCTCAATTCTCTGAGTGGGGAATTAAAGGGTTGAAGATTGATTTCATCAACCGTTCGGATCAAGAAGCTTCAAACTTTTATTGGAAAGCTGCGAAAAAGGCGGCTGAGTATAAAATGGTACTTGATTTTCATGGAGCCTATCGTCCAGATGGCTTACGAAGAGCTTATCCTAATGTTTTGACTAGAGAGGCTTTGGTCGAGTTTGAACAAAACGGTGGAACCTATAAGGACAATCCCGATAATCGTCTTATGCTTCCTTTCATTCGTAATGTTGCTGGTCCGATGGACTATATTCCCGGTACAATGAATAATGCGACGAAAAGATCGTTCCGTTTTAATCATGACACTCCGATGGGACAAGGAACTAGCTCATTTCATGGCAATGGCTGTCATTTCAGAGAGCCCTATGCAAATGCTGCCTGATCCCCAATCTGATTATTATCGGGAAGCGGAATGTACTAAGTTTTTGGTTGATATTCCAGTGGAGTGGGATGACTTAGTGACATTAGACAGTAAAATAGGTGATTATGTGGCCATGGCCCGTAGAAATGGAAATTCGTGGTATGTAGCGGCTGTTACAGACTGGACGTCAAGAGAGATGAGATTGGATTTGAGCTTCCTACCTAAAGGCAAAAAGTACAAGATGGAGGTATTCAAAGACGGTATCAACGCAGATATTCGTGCTATCGATTACAAACATGAGTTCTTGGAAGTCGAAGGAGGAGATGTATTGGATGTATCTTTGGCGTCTGGTGGCGGATGGGTGGCAAAAATATCAGCTTTATAATGGATTAATAGGTTTATTTGTAAGGATATGAATGGATTATATAGATGTGTGAAGTCTGTTTTTGTAGTTCTGTTGATAATGTTGTGTGCTACGGCTTGCTCGAAACAAGGACGGTCTCACCCGGAAAAGTGTGTATTTGCTTTCTATTATAATTGGTATGGCAATACTGAGTTTAATGGTAAAGAAATACATTGGGAGCATGGTGTAATAAAGAATGCCGATTATAAAGGCAATGCTGATGATATCAAGGGAAAAGATAACCTTGCAACCAATTTTTATCCGGAACTGAAAAATTATAGCAGTACTGATCCTAAGATTATTGCCCGTCATCTGGATATGATGCAAAGGCCAAGATTGATGTGGTGGTCGTTACATGGTGGGGAGTGGATGACTTTGGCTCTTCTGCTTTGCCTATTCTATTCGATGAGGCTGCAAAGCATGATATAAAAGTTTGTTTTCATATAGAACCCTATAATGGACGTGGTGCAGAGAGCCTTCGTGCAAATATTGCAGATTTGACAAAACAGTTTGGTTCGCATCCGGCACTCTACCGAATGGATGGACAGCCTTGTTTCTTTATTTACGATTCTTATTTAACTTCTGCTTCCGAATGGGCCCGGGTCTGTCTTCCGGAAGGCGACCTTACTATTCGTGGAACAGAGTTAGACTCTAAGATTATAGGTTTGTGGGTAAAGGATAAGGAACAAGATTACTTCTTGGATTCCGGTCTTGACGGCTTTTATACTTACTTTGCCGCAACCGGATTTACGTATGGTTCTACCCCTGTAAACTGGAAAGGGATGCAAGAATGGGCAACCCAAAATGGAAAGATTTTCATTCCATGTGTAGGCCCTGGTTATGTAGATACTAGAGTGCGACCTTGGAATACGGCTACCACTCGTGACCGTAAGGATGGGAAATATTATGCGGATATGTTTCAAGCAGCAGTAGAATCCGGAACTTCTTACATTGGCATTACGTCGTTTAATGAATGGCATGAGGGCACTCAGATAGAACCGGCGATGCCTTTCAAGAGTGATAAATTTGAGTATTTGGATTATTCTCCGTTTGAGCCAGATTATTATTTGACTCGTACGGCAGAATTGGTATCGGAATGGAAATGAGAAAAATGAGAAGATTTTTGTTTTTGATGGCTATTGTTACTTGCCATCTTAGTGTTGCCGTGAATAGAAATATTGACTATGTGGAATATGTAAATCCATTGATGGGTTCGCAATCAGTACATTCTTTCTCTACAGGCAATACTTATCCGGCAATTGCTACTCCGTGGGGAATGAATTTTTGGACTCCGCAGACGGGAAAAATGGGAAACGGATGGGCTTATACTTATACTGATACTAAAATTAGGGGATTTAAACAAACTCATCAGCCATCTCCTTGGATTAATGATTATGGGCAGTTTGCAGTGATGCCTATGGTGGGGCGACCGGAATTTGATGAAGAACGTCGTGCCAGTTGGTTCGGGCATAAGGCTGAAGTAGCAAAACCCTATTATTATAGTGTCTATTTGGCGGAACATGATGTGGTGACCGAGATAGCTCCTTCGGATAGGGCTGCTGCTTTTCGTTTTACATATCCCGAGAATGATTGCTCGTATGTGGTAGTTGATGCTTTCGATAAAGGGTCGTATATCAAGGTGGAACCGGATAAGAGAAGAATTGTTGGCTATTCTACTCGTAATAGTGGTGGCGTACCTGATAATTTTCGTAATTGGTTTGTGATAGAATTTGAACGTGATCTGGAGTTTGTGAACACTGTGGCTGAAAACAAATTTTCCAAGTCATTAGAGCAGAGTGGTAATCATGTCGGTGCTATCGTTGGCTTTAAGACTTCCAAGGGAGAGCAGGTTCAGATGAAAGTGGCCTCTTCATTTATCAGTCTGGAACAGGCGTTGCTAAATTTGCAAGAGGTAAAAGGATGTGCTTTTGACCAGGTCTGCAAATCTGCAAAGGACAAATGGAATGATGTGTTGGGACGTGTTGAAGTAAGTGGTGGCACGGATGATGAGTTAAAGACTTTTTATACTTGTCTGTATCGTTCTACTTTGTTTCCCCGGAAGTTCTATGAATTGAATGAGCGGGGAGAAGCTTATCATTATAGCCCCTATAATGGTAAAGTGTTGCCTGGGTATATGTATACAGATACCGGTTTCTGGGATACTTTTCGTTGCCTTTTTCCATTGTTGAATTTGATATATCCTTCAATCAACAAGGAAATCCAGGAAGGGTTGCTCAATGTTTATAAAGAGAGCGGTTTTTATCCTGAGTGGGCAAGTCCCGGGCATAGAGATTGCATGGTAGGTAATAACTCGGCTTCGGTGATTGTCGATGCTTATCTGAAAGGTGTAAGGGTTGATGATGTGGGGACTCTTTATGAAGGCTGATAGCTACTGCCAATAAAGAACATCCGACGGTAAAATCTACCGGACGTTGGGGATGCGGGTACTATAACCGTTTGGGGTATGTACCCTACGACGTCGGTATCCGGGAAAATGCAGCTCGTACACTTGAGTATGCTTATGATGACTGGTGTATTTACCGCTTGGCAAAAGCTTTAGGGCGACCTCAATCCGAGATTGATTTATACGCAAAGCGTTCTATGAATTACAAGAATCTTTTTGATGCGGAAACCTCTTTGATGCGGGGACGTAATGAGGACGGTAGTTTTGCAACCCCATTTTCTCCTTTCAAATGGGGCGATGCTTTCACGGAGGGGAATGCATGGCATTATACTTGGTCTGTGTTTCATGACCCTCAGGGTTGATAGAGCTTATGGGCGGTAAACATCGGTTTGTGGCCATGCTGGATTCTGTATTCATGGTTCCACCGTTGTTTGATGAAAGTTATTATGGTAGTGTTATTCATGAGATACGGGAGATGCAGGTTATGAACATGGGTAACTATGCTCATGGCAACCAGCCGGTACAGCATATGATTTATTTGTATAATTATGCCGGCACCCCCTGGAAAGCGCAAATGTGGCTTCGTCGAGTGATGGACAAGTTTTATGTGCCTACGCCTGACGGTTATTGTGGAGATGAAGATAACGGGCAGACTTCTGCTTGGTATGTTTTTTCGGCTCTTGGTTTTTATCCGGTATGTCCGGGTTCAGGTCAGTATGTATTGGGAACTCCGCTTTTCCGTAAGGCTGTGATTCATCTGGAGAATGGAGCCGACGTGACGATCAATGCTCCGGAAAATGATATGACCAACTGCTATATTGATGAACTGAAGATTGATGGGAGGAAATATGGGAAGAATTATCTGGAGCATGACAAGATGGTGCAAGGTATGAGGATGGACTATCGTATGTCTGCTCAGCCCAATATGAAGAGAGGTGCGATGGATTCGGATGTTCCCTATTCATTCTCATTAGAAAATAAATAAGGTTTAAAGGATAATATTGTTTTCAGAGTTGCATGTATTGAAATGATTTGGCTCTTTTTTTTTCTGTGTAGGAAAAGAAAGAGCCAATCTTTGATTTTGTATATTTTGAAATGCTTTTACTGTACTGATATAAATGTTGAATAGATGTTTTTTAATATCTTATAAGCATTCTGTTATAATTGCTTTTTAGTCTTCTTGTAAAATAGTGCTTGTTGAATATTAATGTTTATTATCGCTATGTTATAGATTGTTTGATTGTTCATAATAAGATTGTCTATCTTTAAAAAAAATAGTCTATTGTGTTGCGTATTATGTTTGTCTATTTTTGCACTTATTAAAAGAAGTCATTTCTAAACAATTTTAATGATATATAATTTGCTTAATTTTTAAATCTTATTTTATGAAATGTTTTAATTTTATAAAACAAAACAAATATAGATATTTGTTTTGTTTAGCATGGATTTTATCCGTTATGCCCATGTTTGCTCAAAATATGAGTGTAAAAGGGTATGTGTATGATAAAACAACTGGCGAACCTTTGATTGGAGCAACAGTCCTTCAGAAGGGAACGCAGAATGGTGTTGTAACTGATGTTGATGGTAATTTTGTACTGGCTCTTCCAGTAAATGGAACTTTGGTGGTGAATTACATTGGTTATGAATCAAAAGAGATTAAAGTGACCTCTGCTGTGAAAAAACTGAAAATAGCAATGGAAGAAAATTCTCTAGTTTTGGATGAAGTCGTTGCAATTGGATATGGTTCTGCGAAGAAGAAAGACTTGACGGGTTCTATTGCTTCTGTCAGATTGGAAGATTCTCCACGAATGACCCTTCCTAATATGAATGTACTGGATGCTTTGAAGGGGCAATTACCAGGTTTTGATATTGGTACAGTGACTAATGCAGGAGGAAATCCAAGTATTAATATTCGTGGACAAAATTCAATAAAAGCTTCAAATGATCCGTTGTTGGTTGTGGATGGTGTTGTTTTTGTTGGCAGTTGGAATGAATTAAATCCGAATGACATTGCTTCTGTTGATGTCTTGAAAGATGCAAGTTCAGCTGCTGTTTACGGCTCAAGAGCAGCTAATGGGGTGATTCTGGTAACAACAAAGCGGGGTAAATCAGGAAAACCTACTGTACGTTTTGGAGCAACTGTTGGTTTTCAGACTCCTACTGTCAAGCCTGATATGCTTTCTCCAGAGGGGTACCTTCGTTTGAAGAAGGATTTGAATATTTCCAATGGTGCTTCTGATGCAGACTTGACATTGGAGAATATGTTAACTCCATACGAGTATTCAGCTTATCAAGAGGGCAATATTATTGATTGGTATGATGAATGTGTTGATATGGGTTTGTCGCAGGATTATCAAGTGAGTGTATCAGGCGGAACGGAAAAAACGAACTATTATATATCAGGACAGTATTTGGACCAGAAAGGTGTAATGTATAATGATAAATTTAAGAAATTTTCTGTGACCTCTAAAGTTGAATCTCAGGTAACTGATTGGCTGAAAATAGGTTTGAACTTGTCTGTTATTAGCAAAAACGCTGATGGAGTAGCACCTGATATGAGAAATGCTATTAATAATACTCCTTATGGATATAAATATGTACGTTTTGAAGGATTTGAAAATCAGATGGAACGTTCACCTCAAGGGCATACTACTACAATAAATCCTTTGTGGCAGACTACACAATTCAATGAGGACCGGAATCAAAATTATCGTAGTTCCGCATTTGCACGTGTTGAATTGCCTTGGGTAAAAGGTTTGTCTTATACTTTTAATTATTCTTTAAATCGTTGGGAGGGGCATTCTGCAAATTTTCAGGATGAACGCTATTTTATGAATACCCTGAATGAAGGTGACTTATATGACCAAACTAAATATTTAGTAGATGCGAATGGTTATAAAAATCATTCTACTCGTACAGACTGGTTTTTGAATCATTTGATTAATTATAATCGTACTTTTGGCAATCACTCTATTGATGCTACGCTGTTGGCAGAACGTCAGAGGCAAACGACGACCTCATCTAAATTAAGTGCAAAAGACTTTGCGGCTGCTGGAACAACAGTATTGGGCATTCATGCTCTGGAATTGGGCAATCCGGAGAAAAGAGGGGTTGAATCAGGCAAAAGTGTACTTTCACAGCTGGCATATATGGCTCGTATGAATTATGCTTATAAACAACGTTATCATTTGTCTGCTTCTATACGCCGTGACGGTTATTCAGGTTTTGCTGAAGGAAATAAATATGGGAATTTCTTTTCAGCTGCTGGGGCATGGACAATCAGTAATGAAGACTTTTTTAAAGATAATGTTAAACTGATAAATTATCTGAAATTGAGATTGTCTTACGGACAAAATGGTAATCCGTCTGTAGGTTCTTATTCTACTTTTTCAAAGATGGGCTCGGGACTTTATCTGTTTGGTGATCAGACAGCGAATACTTCTGCTGCAAGTGGATTGGCTAACAAGGCTCTTGCATGGGAAAGAACTGGTGCATGGAATGTAGGTTTTGACTTTTCTATGTTGAATGACCGTTTGAGGGGTAATGTAGATTACTATAATTCTAAGACTGTGGATCTATTGTTGAACCGTGCAATTCCTATCATGAACGGTTTCCAGAATGTATCTGATAATATTGGTAAAGTTAAGAACTGGGGACTTGAGTTTTCTTTAAATTCAGTAAATATAGAAACGAAAGATTTTTCTTGGTCAACAGGTTTGAATTTTTGGATGAACCGTAATAAGATTGCCTCTCTCTATGGCCTTGACGGAAACGGGGATGGCAGAGAAGATGATGATATCGCTAATAATTTATTCATAGGTAAGTCATTAGGTGCTGTATATACTTTTGTTTTTGACGGCATTATTCAGGAAGATGACTTAGAATATATGGCGATTTATGGAGGTGTTCCAGGTGATGTCAAATTCAAAGATTTAAATAATGATGGAGTCATTGATGCAAATGGTGACCGTAAAATAATTGGTTATACGAAACCTAATTTTACAATGACGATGTCTAATACATTTACCTATAAGAATTTTGAACTCTATTTCTTGTTGAATTGGATTTCGGGTGGTGGTAAGGACAATTATTACATCGCTAATAATATTTATGCAAATTATGTAGGAACATTTGGTGGCGGTGGTACTGCAAACTGGTTGGATAAAGAATATTGGATGCCTGAGCATCCGTCTAATAAAGTGCCACGTCCTAATTACAAGAATCCTTATGGTTATCAATTCCCTCAACGTCATGATTTCTTGCGTTTGCAAGACCTTTCATTGGCATATAATTTTGATAAGGAATTGTTGAAAAAGACTCCGATTCAGAACTTGAAACTTTATATGGCTGCAAAGAATTTGTTGACATTTACTGGATGGGAAGGACAAGATCCGGAAACAGGTCAGGCTTACGCCCATGGTAACCCGGCCATGCGTAATATAACTGTGGGAGTGGAAGTAGTATTTTAATTTTAAAAAGTAGAAAGTATGAAAAAAGTTATATATTTGGCACTTGCACTATGTACATTGGGTGCTTGTAACGATGGCGAATTCTTGAAAGAAGATGCCGATGATTTCTTGACTGTTGACAATTCCTATTTGAATGCTGCTCAGTTTAGGACAGGTTTGAATGAATTTTATAGAATAGTTCGTCAGAATTATAATTTTAGGGATGATCCGGCGCACTTCTTCCAGTTTGGTTCTGGAACAGATGTTATGTTTAGACAGAATTCTGATACGGAACTTTTTACAGATTGGGGATATGTGAATTCGACAACAGATGTATTTCGTATTGTGTATGGCCGGCATTTTGGAATGCTTTATAATGTGAATATGTTGTTGAAGCAGACTGAAAATCCCAATGTACGTTGGAGCAACGAGGCTGAGAAATTGGCTATACAAGCAGAAGCTCGATTCTTCAGAGGATATTGTTATCGATATTTGGGATGCATGTTTGGGGGTGTTCCCATCTTGACAGAACCGGTTGGCACTCCTTCTCTTGCTTATACGCGTGATTCACGTGCCGATGTGTATCGTCAATGTGTTGAAGACTTTGAATTCGCATCTCAATATTTGCCGATTTCCGTATCAGAACCGGGAAGAGTAGTCAGAGCAGCAGCTTGCCATTATCTGGCAGAAATGTATATTGCTCTTGGAGATGAAACTGATGATAAAACCATGTATTCAAAGGCTGTTGATGCTGCTTCTATGGTGATAGACCAGAAGGTGGGAGAGTATCATTTGATGACAGAACGCTTTGGCTGGCGCAAAGATGTGGAAGGGAAGGATGCGTTTTGGGATTTGTTCCAAATGAAAAGTGTAGATGGATTTTCTAATTATAGTTACCAGACGGGCAATAAAGAATCAATTTGGGTAATTCAAGTTGATAAGTTTAAGCAAGGTGGTTTGAACGATGGATTGACAACACGTACGGATCAAGAACGTGTATTCTGGCCTGCTTTCTGGGGAAGTACCAAATTCGGTTATGATGGACAAGCACGTGATTGGACTGGACGTGGTATATCTTGGTTGCGTCCAACAAATTATTTCGTATATCAATTGTGGGGCAATTCTGGTGCAGAAGACCAACGTAATGCGGAATATAATATTAATCGTATTTATAGAGCTCCCAAGCCTATTCGCAATGGTGTTGAGGTGGATGATCCGACTCATGTGTATGAAACAGCGGTGACATTGGCTGATGGAACGGACATTGTGGTAAAACTACATCCCGGTGATATTATTAAAAAAGAGTGGTTGGTTACCAGAAATGATACCATGGAACGCTTCTTCCCCCGTATCATGAAATGTGGTTCCGATTGGCACTATGCTGCTGAACCTTCTAACGGTTTCGTTATGGAGTGGTATGCTATTCGTATGGCAGAAACTTATTTGTTGAGAGCGGAAGCTTATCTGAAAAATGATAATAAGGTTGCTGCTGCAGCTGACATAAATGTGGTAAGAGCACGTGCTAATGCTGCTCCTGTGCAAGCTAATAATGTGGATATAGATTATCTGTTGGATGAAAGGGCACGTGAACTTTATGCAGAAGAATTCCGTACTCTGACATTGTGCCGCATGGGCCTGCTTTATGACAGAACAAAGAGATTTGGTTATGAGGTTTCCAGCAGGACAGTTGGGGAAAAGAATAATTTATGCCCGATACCGCAGTCTGTTATTGATGCAAACTCTCAGGCTGAATTCCCTAATAACCCAGGATTTTAAATAGATATTTAATTATTAATTGGTATGTTGATATCGGAATTTATTGTGAAAGCAAGCTTTGTCTTCATACCAATTATTTCATACGACAATATTTTAGATATTATGAAAAAGAATATAAGTTTGCTATATGTTATATTGCTTTCGTTTTTAGTTGGAGCATGTAGTCATGATGATGATTACGTTAGTTATTTCATAGATTTGAAGGATACTCCAGAGCAATTTGAGTATTTGGAGGAGAATTGCGTATTGGAAATCCCTTTATACATCGATTCTGAGGTAGATGTAAAAAGTGCTTATTATAAAGTGGGCGTAAAAGGCAGTGATGGTAAAGTTAAAATAGGTGATAAGGTGGATATTCCGGTATTGGGTGATGCTGTATTGATAGCTAAGGTACCGGTCGTAAAGAATATGTCTCATGTCTTTTTTGCCGTGTTTGACCAAAATAATCAATTGTATAAGCGTACGGTGACTGTAACAGAAGTGAGAAATGCCCCGATTGTGAATTTTAAGAATGGGGTGGATACTAAAAAAACTGCCTGTGTTGGAATTCCTTTCAAGATTAGTGGAGAGGTAGAAAGCGAATATGAATTGGCTTCTGTTTGGGCTGTTCCGGTTGTGGATGGTGTTGAGCAAAAGGTTGTTCAAGGAACCTTGTCTTCAGGCAATTTTGAACTTACTATTCCGGTAGTAGCTGGTTTGAATTCTGTTTTAGTAAAAGTGGATAACGTGCATGGCGGTGTTGCTACAAAAGAATTTAAAGTGCTGAATGTGGTCAATGAAGATTTTATGGATGTTGCATTCACTAGTGATTTGGCAGAATTGACCAGAATATCCATCGGAAAAGAGAAAACGATTGAAGGAGTGATTGCCTCTGGTTCTGATATTGTTTCTGTAAAATATGCTTTGAAGGAGAATGGAGTATTGGGTGACTATACTGAATTGTCTTTGCAGGAGAATGAAGGTAATGAAGCTAAGTTCTCTTTCCAAATTAGAGGTGAAGAAGGTGTGGAAGCTGTGAATATTGTAGCTGTAAATCAAAGTGATGTGACTACATCCGAAGAGCGTAGAGTGAAAGTGTTCAGTGTATCTGCTATGTCTTCTTTGACTGACGTTGTGATGTCAACGGATCCGGCAGATAATGCTTGTTTCCTTGCTTTGTATGAAGAAAGCCCGGTTTTTGGGAAAGAAACAGCATTCTTGAATCAGAATAGAATAGATTTTTATTTGGCCAATGTAGATAATGGCAGGGCTCAGCCGCTGTCTCCTCATGCTTACGCTGCAGGTGCTAGTTACTATAATTCGTCTAAGCCTTATATTGCAGGTTTTACAGAGTTGACTTATTCTTTCTTGTCTAATTGGAGAGGAAAAATAACAAAAGAGGGATTCGATGCCATTCAATCGGAACAGGATTTGTTCGATTATTTGGAATCAACTATTATAGCTCCGAGTCCTGACGGTGAAAACTATAAAATTTATACAGCAAGTCGACGTGTTGGGCCTAATATGAATGATGTAAATAAGACTGGTGGTTTCCTTTTAGGTTGGGGCACCCATTCTCATCCTACGGTATCTCCGGCTACGGGTGTCAACAATGTTGCTTTTGCAATTTTCTGGGTGAAGAAAAATTGCAAAGAAGGATAATGGACATTGGACTGTTACATTTGATGTTAAGTATCCTTTGAGTGATGAACGTGCTTTTAACAACGACGCTTCTTTTGCACCGTATGCTCCTTATCCTTTATAAATGTATAGGAAGATAAGTGTATGGGAGGGGCTAGTTAAAAATGAAATTACTGTTTTAATTTTTTGTAGTTGTTTTTAGTTAGCCCTTTTTTCATTTTATGATACGGAAACATCACTGGTGTTAAGTGATAGTGTTTTGACTTTAAAATAAGGATAATATGATGATTTTAAAATACTTTCTTGCCTTCTTTTTCGCTGTTATGCCATTTCCTTTTTTTGCTCAGAAATCGGTTCAATTGAAGGTTATGACGTATAATTTGCGTTTTGGGGAATTAGCTTCCATAAAAGAAATTGCAGATTTTATTGTAACTTGTGAACCGAATTTTGTTGCTTTGCAAGAATTGGATTGTATGACTAAACGAAAAAGGACACCACATCAGCACAATGTAAATTTTGTAACAGAATTAGGTTATTATACAAAAATGTTTCCTTTGTATGGAAAAACAATCCCTTATGCAGGGGGGCTTTATGGTATTGGAATGCTGACAAGATTTCCATATATAAATGTGCAGAAGGTGATGTTACCTAAGCAAAAAGAGGAACATGAGGCTAGAGCATTGTTGATGGCTGAAATAGAATTATCTAGTGGAGATACAATTATAGTGGCTTCCACTCATTTGGATTATACATCGATGGCTTCACGTAGCAAGCAATTGGAGGTAATCACTCAGATTCTTAAAGAAAAACAGTTACCTGTTATATTAGGAGGAGATTTTAATGCTACTCCTGCTTCGATGGAGATTAGAACTTATTTTGAGGATTGGCAGCCGTTATCTATTAATTCTCAACTTACTTCTCCTGCAAAGGAGCCTAAAAATAAGATAGACTATTTATTTGGCTATCCTCAAAAAACTGGAAATTAATTTCTTCAAAGGTTTTAAAGACGTCTTTGTCCGACCACTTACCTATTGTTTCTGAAATAGAATTGATTTATTGATAATTGTTATGAGTAGTAGATCCGTTTTTTTATTAAATTTTTTGTTGATAGGTTTTTCTGCTTCCGCCCAAATAATAGAATTGTCTGATAAGGACTGGATGCTGGAGACAGAAATTATGTCTTATCGTATTGGAATACGTGGTGAGCGTTTGAACGCTTTTTATTATGGTCCTAAAGTGGAGGGTGAAGAGCGGAAAACTGTTCGTTGGAATGAATTTCCAGAAGTTCCTGTTCGTGGGGTAGGGGCTTGGAATAATCCGGTAGTTGAAGCTGTTTTTAAGGATAATGTACGAGACTTGGACTTGAAGTATCATTCATCGGAATTATTGAAAGATGGAGAATACGATGTTTTACGTGTTTTGTTGAAGGATTCTTACTATCCTTTATCTGTTTATGCTTGTTATAGGGTATTGCCAGAACATAATCTGATAGAAAAGTGGATTGAGGTAGCTAATATAGGAAAACGGGATGATATTTTGATTGAGAATTTGCAATCTGGGTCAATGTGGTTACCAGCAGCTTTATATGAGCTGACTCATTTATCTGGCTCTTTGGGTAATGAGTTTCAGCCTCAGACAACTTTATTAACTCAAGGAGTTAAAACCATCCAATCTAGAGACTTCAAGTCTTATGGTTCTTCCTATTTTGCAGTTCGTCCACAAGGAGAATATGATGAGTTTTCAGGAAGTGTGTGGTTTGGGCAATTGTTGTATAGCGGTACATGGAGAATGGACTTTGAACGATTGTCTGATGGTGCTTTGCAGATTGCCGGTGGTATTAGATTTTGGGATAGTTGGTTAAATCTTACTCCGGGAGAATCGTTTACTACACCTAAAATATGTTTTGGATATACTCAAAATGGAACTTCAGCAGTTTCTCAGATTTTTACATCTTATACAAGAGAGGTTCTTCAGCAAGGAAGTAAAGAACGTCCAATAATCTATAATAGCTGGTATGCTACAGGTTTTGATGTGAATGAAGAACAACAACTTGCCATAGCCAAGGTTGCTAAGGAAATAGGGGTTGAAATGTTTGTGATAGATGATGGTTGGTTTAAAGGCCGTGTGAATGATAGAGGTGGTTTAGGTGATTGGACTGTTGATAAAAACAAATTCCCCAATGGACTGAAGCCATTGATTAAAAAAATTAATGATATGGGTATGGACTTTGGTATTTGGGTAGAACCGGAAATGGTTAATCCGAACAGTGATTTATATCGTGCCCATCCTGATTGGATTTTCTATTTCCCTAACCGTCCTAAAACACTGGGACGTAGCCAGTCTATGTTGAATTTGGCACGTGAAGATGTTTATCAGTATTTATATAAATCGCTTTCTACTCTTTTGAAGGAGCATAACATAAAATATCTTAAATGGGATATGAACAGGCACTTGACTGAACCAGGATGGCCTTCTGTGCCTACTAAAAAACAACGTGAAGTTCGTATTCGCTATACTGAAAATTTGTATAGATTGGTTGATGAGCTGAAAAAGGAATTTCCTCATGTTTTATTTGAAACGTGTTCAAGTGGAGGAGGAAGAGTCGATTTAGGTATGCTTTCTCGTATGGATGTTGCTTGGGCTAGTGATAATATTGACCCATTGGATCGCATTTATATTCAATATGGCTATTTAAGTGCTTTTCCCGCCAATTCAATGGTTAGCTGGACGGGAGGTGAAAACTGGCATAATATGAATTATTCATTGGATTTCCGTTTTGATGTGGCTATGAGCGGAGTATTGGGTATTGGAAATAATATAACTTCTTGGAAATCGGATGAAATAGAAATCGCGAAGAAGAAAATAGCTTTATATAAGGGAATTCGTCCTTTGGTGCATAATGGGCTTCTGTATAGATTGTCATCTCCTTTTGAATCAACTCATTCGATATTGGAGTATGTGAGTCCTAAAGGAGAAGAAGCAGTTGTCTTTTGTTATAACGTTTCAGAGCAGATAGACGTGAGTACTCGTTGCCCTGTTGAGAGGAAGCGTTTACGATTTAAAGGACTTATTCCTGACGGTTTTTATCAGGTGGATGATAGTGATAAGAAATACAGTGGCAGTTATCTGATGAACACTGGTATTGATTATTCTTTGCATGGAATTTGTAAAAGCAAGATTATACGTGTGAAATTATTAAAATGATGATATTGTTATGAGAATATTGAGTAGTATTGTTTTCTGTTTTTTAAGTATATTATTGGCTCATGCCGGAAATGCTAAACAAGTTTTCTATTCTCCTGATAACTCCGTAGGTTTTTCGGTTTATGAGGTGGGTGGACAATTGAAATATGAAGTTTCCTATAAAGGGAAACCGGTCATTCTGGAATCATCTCTTGGTATAGACCGATGGAAGGGGAATATGGAAATAGAACGTATTGATTCTGTTTCTGTAAATCAAGACTGGCAACCGGTTTATGGAGAACGCGCGGTAGTAAATGACTGTTATAAAGGATATACTTATACATTAAAAGGGAAGGGACGTGGCGATAAACTTGCTTGATTGTCAGAATTTACAATTCGGGAGTCGGTTTCAGATACAAATACTTGCATGGTTCTTATTTACGCATTGCGGAAGAATTTACAACTTTTACCGTGCCGGAAAATACTTATTGCTGGTTTGCGCCTTTTGCTCAGGCAGAACATAAGCGTATGCTGGTTAAGGATTGGCCGGGTGAGGCGGAACGTCCATTGACTCTTCAGTTGGAAAATGGGCTTTATGCAAGTTTGGCCGAGGCAGAAATGTTGATTATAGCAGAACCAAATTTGTGGTACGTAAGGGCGAAAGCAACGTGATTCGTTGCAAGATGTATGATGCGGTTGAAGATATAGCTCCGTTTGAAACTCCTTGGCGGGTTGTGATGGTAGCTGAAAGTCCCAAAGACTTGATTAATAATAATGATTTGATTCTGAATTTGAATAAGCCTTGCCAGATAGAAGATACAAGCTGGATTAAGCCGGGACGTATTATTCGCACTGTTTCCCTTACTACCAGTGGAGCTAAAAAGGTGGTGGATTTTGCAGCTAAAAGAGGATTGAACTACATTCATTTTGATTCGGGTTGGTATGGCTCGGAAATCTCGAAGGAGTCAGACCCCAGAAAATCGGATGTAGATCCGCAACGTTGTCCGGTCAATGATCTGGATATGCCCGAAGTGGTAAGATATGCAAAGAGCAAAGGTGTAGGTGTCTGGGTATATGTCAATCAGCGTGCTTTGTCTGCCTATTTGGATGAGATATTACCCTTGTATGAATCTTGGGGGATAGCAGGTATTAAGTTTGGATTCGTACATGTGGTTCATTCAGGTGGACAACCTGGCTGCACGATGCGGTAAAAAAGTGTGCAAAGCATCATTTGATGGTGGATATTCACGATGAATATCGTCCTACAGGGTTTAGTCGTACTTATCCTAATCTTTTGACTCAGGAAGGTGTCAGGGGTAATGAGGAGTTTCCTGATGGTGTGAACAATACAACTTTACCCTTTACCCGATTCCTTTGCGGAGCAGCGGATGCTACGGTTTGCTATTATCATCGTAAGGAGTTGAAACCGGGCTTGGCGAAGAGTCTGAATGCACGTTCATTGCTGAACACGGCTTGTCATCAAATGGCATTATCTGTGATTAATTATAGTCCTTTGCAGTTCTTGTATTGGTATGATACTCCGGAAGATGTGAAAGATGAACCAGAGTTGTGTTTCTTTGACAATCTGCCTACTACTTGGGATGACTCTAAAACACTTGATGGTGCCATTGGTGAGTATATAACGATGGCTCGCAGAAAAGGCAATGTCTGGTATGTGGGTTGCCTGACTAACAATGATGCAAGAAAACTAAATGTTCCTCTTGACTTCTTAGAAGCAGGTAAGAAATATGAATTAACCATGTTTACCGATGGTGGAGAGAAAGTGAAAACCAGAACACATGTAGCTATTGATACCAAAAAGGTAACGGCGAAAACTAACTTGAAGTTGTCTCTTTTGCCTCGTGGTGGTGTGGCGATGATTATCAAAGAACTTAATGACTAGTTTCGTTATGAAAAGATATGTTTTAGGAGGTCTGCTTGTTCTGTTATGTTCGTGTACTTCTCATTCTAAGTTTGAGGTAGAGCCATTACTGGATTATTGTGAAGGGCAGGTAAAGAAAAGCTTGAACAGCTTGAATGATACAACTCGAATGCCACGCAATATATTATCAGGTAAAGAAGAGCATACATGGAATTGTACCTCTATTCATGATTGGACAAGTGGTTTTTGGCCCGGAATACTTTGGTATGCGTATGAGTATTCTCATGATGCAGAGATAAAGAGGCAGGCAGAACGTTATTCGTCTGCTTTATATCCGGTGCTTGACCGTAAACCGGGCAACCATGATTTGGGATTTATGATGTATTGCAGTTTGGGCAATGCTTATAGATTGACGGGTGAACAAAAATATAAGAAAATGTTGCTGCGAGCAGCCGATTCGTTGGCAACTTTGTATGATGAACGGGTAGGTACGATTCATTCATGGCCGGGAATGAGACAGCAAAAAGGATGGCCACACAACACAATCATTGATAATATGCTGAATCTGGAACTGCTGTTTTGGGCTGCTAAGAATGGAGGCAATAAAAAGTTGTATGATATTGCATTCAGCCATGCGGAAGTGACTGCGAACAATCAGTTCAGGGATGATTACAGTACATGCCACGTGGTGGTATATGATACGCTCAGCGGACAAAGAATCAGTCAATTGACTCATCAGGGATATGCGGATGAATCTTTATGGGCACGTGGGCAGGCATGGGCAATCTATGGTTTTACCATGTGCTATAGGGAAACGGGAAATGTTGCTTTTCTTGATGTAGCTCAAAAGGCTACGGATATTTACCTGCAAAGACTCCCGGTGGATTACATCCCTTATTGGGATTTTGATGCACCTGATATTCCAGAAGAGCCGAGAGATGCTTCGGCTGCTGCGGTGGTGGCTTCGGGATTGCTTGAATTGAGCTCATACATCAAGGATAAAAGGAAGGCTGGGCACTACTTTGATGCTGCCATAAAAATGCTGGAAGCTTTATCATCTCCAGCCTATTTGAGTGGAGAGGTGAACAATGCTTTTTTGCTGCATTCCACCGGGCATAAGCCTCATGGTTCAGAGATAGATGCTTCGATAATCTATGCCGATTATTATTATGTAGAGGCATTAATTAGATTGAATAGGATTAACAATAATTGCAAGGTCGTTGGATGATGAAGAACAGATTTCTTTTACTGATAAGTTTGTTTCTTGTGCAGTCGGTTGTTGCCCAACAAGATGCTGGTTTCTATTTTTATTCTCAAGAGGACATGAATAATATCAAGTCTTCTTCGAAAACAGAATGGGGGAAAAAAATCTTAAAAAGGCTTGATAAGACGATTGCGGAAAGAGAAAAACATTCTCTGGAAATACCGACTTTGGAAGGGGGACATGGTCATCACTATTTTTGTCCGGTTCATAATACTCAGTTTGTGTTTGACTGGGATAGCCCTAAAGAACACTATTGCACCGTGTGTAAAAAGAAATGGAGTGGAGTGGATAAATATGACTGGGCTTGGATAAATTTTGTTCATGCTGCTAATTTAGACTACTTGAAGGCTAATATGTATCTATATTTGGCAACAGATAAAAAACAATATGCCCGTAATATAGCATCAATGTTGTTGGACTTATCCCGGAAATATCCTGCTTATAAAATTCATGATAGGGAGAGGAAATATAATCCGGGCACAAGTGGTAAGCTGTTTTCTCAGAGCTTGGACGAGGCTGTTTGGGCCATAGATGCAGCTCGTGCTTATTTGGTGGCTTCTAAAGCAATGACCGCAGAGGAACAACGGCAGATAGAGAATGGTTTTCTGCGTCCTTGTGCGGAGTTACTGATGGCAAGTCGTGATAAAGGCAATTGGCAGGTATGGCACAACGGAGGAATCATGGCATTGGGAGTTGCTTTAAAAAGTGATTCCATAATTGATGTCGCTTTAAAGAAACCGGTACTGGGGTATTATGATATGCAGAAGTATCATGTATATGATGATGGCTGGTGGAATGAAGGTTCTGTGGTTTATCACTTTTATCCGTTGCGGGCTATTCTGTTGTCTGCTGAGGCGGTAAGGTGCCGCAATATTGATCTGTATGACCAGAAGGTTGTTAATATGTTCTTGTCGCCCGTGCAGTTACTTTATTCAGATTTGATGTTTCCTTCACAGAATGACGGTTGGTATGGGACTACTTTGTTTGATCAAACAGGTTTATACGAGATTGTGGCTTTGCGTACCGGCAATCGACAGATGACGGATATTCTGGCTGCATGTTATAAGAAAATAGAAAGGAAATCGCCGGAGGCATTGATAAATGGGATGGATTTGAAATCGCATGATGGATGCGTTTCCTTAGATAGTCATCTGTTTCCGGATTTGGGAGTTGGTGTATTGCGTTTCCGGGATAAAACGGTGGTGCTAAAAAACGGACCGAGTGGTGGATTGCATGGGCATCCGGACAAGTTGTCGATAAGCATTCATGACGGGCGTAAAGAGATTTTGCCCGATTTGGGTACTACGGCATACGGAGTCCCCGATTGCTATGCTTGGTATCAGAAGACAATTTCACACAATACGGTGACGGTTGATAGGAAGAATCAGAATGCTGTTGAGGAAAAGATTACCTTGTTTGAGCCTGCTCTCAATGGTGGAAGAATAGAGGCTTCTTCGGAGAATGCTTATCCGGGTGTGAGGATGTGCAGGAGTTTGTCATTGGATGGACTGAACTTGACCGATTACTTTATGTGCGAGTCGGAAGAAGAACACGTATATGATTATACTTTGATATTGCGTGATCCTGTAGCTTTGCCTGCTGCAATACATGATACATTACCTGAATATGAACGCATTTCTAATGTAAGAAAATGCTATGGAAATGGAAGCTGCGCTTTTGAATTGCATGACGGGACTAAGCTGACGTTGAATATTCCTGTATCTTACGAATTATATATAGGGGTAGCACCAGGCATTCCTCCCAAGGGATTGAAACCGGGTGAGGACGTTTATCCTTTAATTGTTCGGGTTAAGGGAAAGAATTTGAATATTGAGGCTATTTGGAAATTGGTTGAATAATTTTAATGATGTAGATTTATGCGACAAGGAGTATATATGAGGAAAGAAAAGTTTTTAAAAGCTTATGTTTTTATTTTGTTGCTTTTGGGGAGTGTATGGAACGTAAATGGGCAGAATACTGTTGCGATTGACACGTTGGCCAATGGGGTTTATCGTTTGTCTATAGGAACACCGGATAAATTCACCCCCTATGATTTTTGTCCGAAAAAGCCTAAGTATGGCGCACTGGACAAACTTGCAACCGGAGAGCTACCTTTTACATTAAAGGATATTGATATGAGAGTGACTGCACGTGGAAGCCGTGTGTCTATACCTTTGCAAGCTGGGGAACAACTTTATGGATTCGGGCTTCAGATAGGTTCGTTCCAGCAACGGGGGTTAAAGAAGAAACCCATTGTGAATGACCATCCTTTGAACACGTTGGGCTATACGCATGCTCCGCAGCCGTTCTATGTATCAAGCAAAGGGTATGGAATTCTGATCAATACGTTGCGATACACGACTTTTTATTGTGGCACTCATACTGAAAAAAACATCCAGAAAAAAACAGCTTTACCTACTGGAGAAGTGAAGACATCTACCGAAGAATTATATGCTAATAAGAAATCCGGAAGCTATGTATATGTTGATATTCCGAACTGTGATGGAGTGGAAGTGTTTATCTTTCAGGCTTCCGATTTGAAGGAAGTCGTTCAGAAATATAATTTGTTTTCCGGGGGTGGATGTTTGCCTCCTATGTGGGGACTTGGTTTTAAATACCGTACTAAGACTGATTTTACCCAAGAGGGAGTTATGAGGGTGCAGTCCTATTTCAGAGATAAGAAGATTCCTTGTGATGTGATTGGGCTGGAACCAGGTTGGCATACGGCTGCTTATTCTTGTTCTTATGTATGGAATAAGGAACGTTATCCGGATCATCATTCCATGTTGAAAACCTTGACTGAGAATCATTATAAAGTGAATTTATGGGAACATGCTTATGTGCACCCTACTTCACCGTTATGGAAACCGCTGAAAGATTATTCTGGTGATTTTCTGGTATGGGGTGGACTAGTGCCGGATTTTGCTTTGCCGGAGACGAGAACGCGCTTTGCTGATTATCATAAGCAGTTAATGCGTGAAGGTATATCAGGCTTCAAACTTGACGAATGTGATAATTCGGATATTTCTGTAGGGAATGCTACTTGGGGATTTCCTGAGATGAGTACTTTCCCCTCCGGAATGGATGGTGAACAAGTGCATCAGGCATTTGGTATGCTTTATTTGCGGACATTGAATGAGATGTATGCCAACGAAAATAAACGGACTTTTCAAGATTATCGTTCTTCGGGATTATTCGCTTCTTCCATTCCCGCTTCGTTGTATAGTGATATTTATGGGTATAAAGATTATATTGAGATGGTCTGTAATTCGGCTTTCGGAGGATTGTTGTGGTCACCCGAAGTAAGGCAATCCGGGTCAAAGGCTGAATTTTTCCGTCGTTTACAAGTAGTGCTTTTGTCTGCCCATGCAGTCGTTGACAGTTGGTTCTTGCAAAATCCGCCTTGGCTACAGTATGATAAAGATAAAAACAATGCTGGTATCTTTTTGACAGACAGTATTGAAATGGAGAATGTCACACGTAAACTGGTGAACCAGCGTATGCGTTTATTGCCTTATTTATATAATGCGTTTGCTCATTACTATATGGAAGGTATTCCTCCTTTCCGTCCTTTGTTAATGGATTTCTCTGGAGATGTTAAAGTACAGAATATTACGAATCAGTATATGATGGGAGATAACTTGATGGTGACTCCATTATTGGATGATACTGGCAAAAGGACTGTTTATTTCCCTAAGGGGACTTGGTATAACTTTAACACAAACGAACGCTATGAAGGTGGCGGTGAACATGAAGTGACCATAGCAATGGATGAGATGCCCTTGTTTGTAAAGGGAGGAACTATTTTGCCATTGGCTAAACCTTTGCAATATGTAGCCGACGATTCTGTTTTTGATATTGTATGCCATGTTTATGGAGATGCTTCGGAAACGGCTTTTACCTTGTTCGAGGATGATGGTGTGAGCTATGATTTCGAGAGAAAGAACAGTTATAACTGGTTATTGCTAGAGGTGAAAAATGGAAAGGGTAAATGCAAGCGTAAAGGTGCTTACAAAGGTAAACGATACAATGTGTCTGAATGGGTATTTGTAAAATAATGGGTGAAATGATATGGAACGTGTAATTACTCTTTGCAACCGTAATGGTTTGATGGCCCGTTTTACGAATTATGGAGCGCGTTGGTTGGCTATGCTTGTTCCTGATAGGCAGGGAAATTTAGAAGATGTTTTGCTGGGATTTGATGATTTGACTGGCTATAAAAATGCTCGCGAACAGTACTATGGAGCCACAATCGGTCGTGTTTGTGGACGTATAAAGAATGCCGGTTTCAATCTTGGGAACAATTATTATAAGTTAGCTGCCAATGATGTCTATGGTAAACCGATACCTAATCATCTGCATGGTGGTGTTGAAGGATTTCATTGTTGTTGTTGGGATGCTTCGGCGGGCATAAATCAGAAAGGGGAACAGATGGTTCTGTTTACTCGTTTGTCCCCTGATGGTGAAGAGGGTTATCCTGGTAATTTGAAGGTGTCTGTTCGTTATACATTGACCGATAGTGATTCGTTGGAAATAGAGTGTAGAGCAGTAACAGATTGTTTAACTCCTATAAATTTGACAAATCATGCTTTTTTTAATTTAGCTGGTGTACAGAGGTATACAAGTGTTTTATCTCATAGACTCCGGCTATGTTCTGCTCAGCTTATTGATTGTGATGATAGTTTGCTTCCTACCGGGAAAATAATTTCATTGGGAGGAACTGTACTTGATTTTAGAAATGGACGGACAATTTCAGATGCTTTGGCTACGGACTATCTGGGTATCAGACAACAGAAAGGTTTTTCGCTGGCTTACGTATTAAATAATGTAGGAGACTGCCCATTAGCTGTGGAATTATATGAAGAAAGTAGTGGGCGAAAATTGTCTATTTATACCAATCAGCCTCTTTGCAAGTATATACGGGGTATATGATGGATGGATCTGATGTGGGGAAGGATGGTACACCTTATTTCAGTAGTGCCGGAATTGCTTTGGAACCTCAAGGGTATCCTGACGCTGTACATTGGGCAAATTTTCCATCTATACTTTTGGATGTGGGCGAAGAATACACTTTTAGGGCTGTATATCAGTTTACAGTGGAGTAGAGTTATATAGAGGTTGGGTTTATTTTAATACTTGAGATATGCAATATTTACGTTTGTCTATTTTGTCTTATTTACTGTTTTTTTCTTATTTATATGGTTTGGCTGGAGAGAAAGACTATGCACAATATGTAAATCCATTGATTGGTACTCAAGGGGATGGTCACTGTTTCCCGGGAGCAGTAAGGCCGTTGGGTATGGTACAGCCTAGCCCGGAGACAACCACAGATCATTATCCGGGGTATGAAGGAGACCATATTTCCGGTTACCAATATAGTGATCCATATATTTGGGGGATTACACAAACACATTTAAATGGTGTGGGATGTCCTACATTGTCTGATATTTTGCTCTTGCCTTTTTGTGGTGATTTTAAGAATAAAGAGCTACGCTCAGATTTTCGTTCAGAATATAGAAAAGATACGGAACAAGCTTATCCTGGATATTATTCGGTTGAGTTGACTACTCATAAAGTAAAAATAGAATTGACTGCTTTGAAGCATGTTGCTTATCATCGTTATACTTATCGGCAAGGGGAAGAAGCTTATTTACTGATTGATTTGCAGTATGGAGTAAGCTGGAATGTGGGAAATATAAAAGATAATGTACTTGAAGCCAATCAAAAGTTTCTTGATAACTATACATTGTGTGGTTACCGAAAAGCGCGTGAGTGGACTCAGCGTAAATTGTTCTATGTGATAACATGGAATAAACCGATTTCACGTATTGTTGAAATGAAAAGTCCTGGTGGTGCGGATGAAAAAGCTCCACGATACGTTCTGTGTTTTGATATGCAAGGAGATGATATGTTGGAGGTATGTGTAGCTTTATCTACTGTGAGTGTAGAAAATGCTCAAGACAATTTGAATCGAGAATTCAGAGGGTGGGGGTCTTTTGAACAAGAGTGCAGTAATGCAAGACGTGAATGGAATGATTTGTTCCGGCTTATCGAAATCGAGGGAACTGATGAGCAAATGTGTAATTTCTATACGGCTTTTTATCGCTTTATACTCAACCTAATAATATTGCAGATTGTAATGGAGAATATCGTGCGGAGAATGATTCTGTTTATGTTTCACCAGATGGAAAATATTATTCAACTCTTTCGGTTTGGGATACATATAGGGCGGCAAATCCGTTGTATACAATATTGACCCCATCATTATCAGAGGAATTGCAGACTTCAATGATGCTGTCTTATAGTAAAAAAGAAACTTATGCTGATAGACCGTCTGAAGCAAATCCTTATTTGCCTCGTTGGGGATTATGGGGCAGGGAGGTACACACTATGATTGCCAATCATGCAGTTCCGGTTGTAGCAGATGCTTGGCTGAAAGGAATACGGACACCGTATTTTACAGATAATGAAATATTCAATGCTTTATGGACTACGGTGACGAAGATGCATCATGGAAATCATATAGATTTGATAAATCGTTATGGTTACATCCCTTATGATGATAAAATGACGGCTATTGACAATGGGCGCGAAACTGTGTCTAAACTTCTGGAAGGCATCTACGATGACTATTGTGTTGCGCAGATGGCCAAATCTTTAAATAAATGGAAGGAGTATGGCTTTCTTATGAATAGGGCTGGATATTACCGTAATGTATATGATGCTGGTTCTGGTTTTATGCGTGGTAAAAATAAAAAAGGTGAATTCAAGAAGGATGTCGATGTGAATGAGATTGTTGGAGAGTGGATTCCGGAATCTGACTTTACGGAAGCGAATGCCTATCATTATCGTTTTCATGTGCAACATGATATCCCAGGGCTTATGGAATTGAATGGAGGAAGTGAAAAGGTGGCAAATCGTTTGGATTCGATGTTTTTTGCAAAAACAAATCCAATAGTAAAAGGTAAATCTTGGCAGATTACAGGATGCTTGGGGCAGTATTGGCATGGCAATGAGCCTTGTCACCATTTACCATATCTGTATAAATATACAGGTGAAGGGGAGAAAACGGATTTGTTGATGCGCTATCTAACTTCAAGTTTTATAAAAATCGAGAGAATGGTCTTCCTGGCAGTGATGATTGCGGACAAATGTCTGCTTGGTATATGTTATCTTGTCTTGGTTTTTATCCGGTTAATCCTTGTGGTGGTGAGTATGTCTTGGGGGCACCTCAACTGGAACGCGCGACATTGCATCTTCCCGGTGGGAAAAAATTGACGATTATAGCCGATAACCTTTCAGAGGATAATTATGTCGTAGATAAGGTTACTCTGAATGGAAAATTTATAAAACGCATATTTGTCACTCATACGGAATTGATGGAAGGAGGTGTCTTGTCTTTTAAAATGAGGAAAGGGAGGGTTAAAATTAGTAATTCACTTTTTAAAATACAGTGATTGGACCTATGAAGAATATTTTTAGAATGAAGATTTCAGCGTTACAGTTTTTTTTATGTTTTCTTGTGTGTATCATTATCTGTTATGGCTGATGGAATAGAACAACCTGCGTGGCAAGTGATAAATAGAAAGTTTGGTGATTGCGGCAAGAATGTGCGTTTAAAATTAATGGACTGTCAGGATGGAAAGGATTATTTCTCAGTGAAAGCGTCAAAGGGAGTGTTGACAATCGAAGGTAGTAGTCAGGTTGCTTTATGTTATGCTTTTCGACGTTATATGCAAGAAGCTTGTGGCTCAATGGCCACTTGGGGAGGAAGCCATGTGGTGTTACCTAAAGTATGGCCGGATTATAGTTTACAACATCAGACTACACCCTATAACCTGCGTTATTTTTTGAATGTTTGTACTTATGGATATACAGCTCCTTTTTGGGGATGGGAACGTTGGGAACAAGAAATTGATTGGATGGCACTTCATGGGGTAAACTTTCCGTTGGCAACAGTGGCTGCTGAGGCTATAGCGGAACGTGTATGGTTGCGTTTGGGGTTGGAAAAGGAGGATGTGCAGTCTTTCTTTACTGCACCGGCTCATCTGCCTTGGCATCGTATGGGTAATCTGAATTCTTGGGATGGAGGACTGACTGATAATTGGCAAAAGGAGCAGATTGAGTTGCAGCATCGGATATTGGAGAGAATGCGCGAGTTGGATATGCATCCCATAGCTCCAGCTTTTGCTGGATTTGTGCCAATGGCTTTTGTTCAGAAACATCCAGAGATAAAGTTTAATCATTTGAAGTGGGGCGGTTTTGATGAAAACTATAATGCATACGTATTGCCTCCTGATTCTCCTTTTTTCGTAGAGATAGGCAAAATGTTCATTGAGGAGTGGGAAAAGGAGTTTGGCAAAAATAAATATTATTTGTCAGACAGCTTTAATGAAATGGAACTTCCTATTGACAAAAATGACAAAGAGGGAAAAAATAGATTGCTTGCCCAATATGGTGAAACGATATATAACTCTATTGTTGCAGGAAATCCGGATGCGGTATGGGTGACTCAGGGATGGACTTTCGGCTATCAACGGTCTTTCTGGGATCAGGCAGGTTTGAGCGCGCTGTTGAATCGTGTGCCTGATGATAAAATGATTATTATAGATTTAGGCAATGATTTTCCGAAATGGGTGTGGAAAACGGAACAAACATGGAAAAGGCATGGAGGGTTTTATGGTAAAAAGTGGATTTTTAGTTATGTACCCAATTTTGGTGGTAAGAATATATTGACTGGAGAATTGGATATGTATGCATCTGCGTCTGTGGAGGCTTTGCAGGCTGAGTGCGGAAAAGACTTGGTGGGGTTTGGATCTGCTCCAGAGGGACTTGAAAGTAATGAGGTTGTATATGAGTTGCTTGCTGATGCAGGCTGGAGTGATACTGTAATAAATTTGGATATGTGGTTGGAGCGTTATTGTAAGGCTCGTTACGGTGGATATCCGGATAATATGTCTGAAGCTTGGATTCTGTTGAGAAAAAGTACATATGGCTCTTTTTATGCCTATCCTCGCTTTACGTGGCAAACAGTTGTTCCTGATAGTATAAGAGAGACGAAGGTGGCTATGAACGATGATTTTTTCCGAGCGGTGGAACTTTTTCTGAATTGTTCGGAAAGTTTGCGACAATCTGAATTGTATAGGAACGATGCTATCGAATTTGCTGCGTTCTATTTGGGCGCTAAGGCTGATTTGCTATATGTCAAGGCACTTGAAATGAAAAAGATGGGGAATAAAACGGAGGCAGATAGAAAATTGGCGCAAACTGTTTCGTTGTTATTGAATGCCGATCGTTTGCTTTTGTCTCATCCTCTACATAGGTTGGATCGATGGATTGAGCAGGCAAGGGATTGTGGTGCGTCTGCTATGGACTGTGAACGTTATGAGATGAATGCTAAGCGCTTGATTACGACGTGGGGAGGAAGACAGGAAGACTATGCTGCTCGTGTGTGGTCAGGTTTGATAAAAGACTATTATATACCTCGTTTGCAACTTTATTTTTCGGATCAGAGCTTAGGGGAGTGGGAAGAAAACTGGATTGTGACTCCTTGGCATAATACGACTCGGACTTTTCGTAATCCGTTGAAAGCAGCGGTTCGGTTGGTAAAAGAGGCTTCTGTTTTATAATTTTGCATTGTTTCTGATTAAATTGTTTTGAAGAAAATGGTAAGGATGAAGAAAGGAATTTGTTTAATTGGGATATTGCTTTGGGGGGCAATAGCTATGCAGGCAGGAAATTGTAGGGATGTTGAAGTCGCGAAATCTATGTTAAAACGTTTAATTCCTGCTTATGCGGATAGTTTCTTGTTTAAGAAAGTAGATGGTAATGGAAAAGATCTTTTTAGAATTGAATCTACGGCTGATGCCAGAATTATGATTAGCGGAAATAATGCTAATTCAATGGCAACTGGCTTGAACTACTATTTGAAATATTATTGTTTGACTACAGTCTCTTGGTATACGGACCAACCGGTAGAGATGCCCGCGAAGTTGCCACAAGTACTTTCGCCTATAGAGATAACGGCAAAGGTAAAAAGACGCTTTTTCTTGAATTATTGCACTTTTGGTTATAGTATGGCTTTTTGGGATTGGGATGATTGGCAAAGGTTCATAGACTGGATGGCACTTAATGGCATAAATATGCCTTTAGCCATAACGGGACAAGAGGCTGTATGGTATAAAGTTTGGAAAGATATCGGTTTGAGAGATCAAGATATCCTTTCCTATTTTACAGGACCAGTTTATCTTCCTTGGCATAGAATGGCAAATATCGATTCATGGAATGGCCCTTTGCCAATGGAATGGCTCGAAAATCAGACAAGACTTCAGCAACAGATTTTGCTGCGTGAGCGTGAACTGAATATGAAACCCGTGCTGCCGGCTTTTAACGGACATGTTCCTGCAGCCTTAAAAAGGATTTATCCTGAGGCAGATATTCAGACTCTAGGGAAATGGGCTGGATTTACCAAGGAGTATCATTGTTCTTTTTTAAATCCGGAAGAACCTTTGTTTGCGCTGTTGCAAAAGAAATTTCTTAAAGAACAGAGAAAACTATTCGGAACAGAACATATCTATGGCATTGACCCTTTTAATGAAGGTGAGCCTCCTTCTTGGGAACCGGATTATTTGAATAAGGTTGCTTCTGATTTGTATCATACTTTAAAGGAAGCTGATTCAGAGGCTGAGTGGTTGCAGATGACTTGGATGTTTTACTTTGACCGGAAAAAATGGACAGCTCCCCGGATAGAGGCTTTTTTGAAAGGAGTCCCTGAAAACAAATTGTCTTTATTGGACTATCATTGTGAGAATGTGGAATTGTGGAAACAGACAAACTGTTTTCATGGTCAGCCTTATATCTGGTGTTATTTAGGAAATTTCGGTGGAAACACGGGTATTACGGGAAATGTAAAAGAAAGTGGGCGAAGATTGGATATTGCACTGAAGGAAGGAGGAGATAATTTGAAGGGAATCGGCTCCACACTGGAAGGTCTTGATGTCATCCAATTTCCGTATGAATATATTTTAGAAAAAGCCTGGACAATAGATAAAGGGGATGATACTTGGGTAAATGCTTTGGCAGATCGTCATGCAGGTAAGGTGATTCAACCGGTTCGTGAAGCTTGGAAGATTCTATTTAATGATATATATGTTCAAGTACCTAAAACTGTCGGGATTTTGCCTAATTATAGACCTGTGATGGGAGTGAACAGTGGACGTGTAAAAATAGATTATTCTAATCGGCAGCTTTTGAAAGCATGGAAAATGTTGTTGGAGGTTTCTGAATTGAATCGGAATGCGTTGCGCCTGGATGTGATATCCGTTGGCAGACAGTTATTGGGGAATTATTTTCTGGCAGTTAAAAATGAGTTCGACCGGGTGTATACGACTGGAGACCTATTGGCATTAAGAATGCGTGCTGCAGAGATGCGTGAGATTCTGCACGATATTGATGTGTTGACTTCTTACCATGAGTATACTTCTCTTGATAAGTGGATTGACGATGCCAGAGCTTATAGTCGCGATCCGGTTATCCAGGACTATTATGAGAAAAATGCACGTAATTTGATAACTACGTGGGGAGGAACATTGAACGATTATGCCAGTCGGACGTGGTCGGGGCTGGTAGCCGGATATTATGCTGTGCGTTGGGATATGTACATCGATGCAGTTTTGCAAGCGGTGGAAAATAACCAAGAATTTAATCAGAAAGAACTGGATAATAGATTGAAGAAGTTTGAGGAAGACTGGGTCGCTTCCAGAACAATGACAAAGCGTTTGACAAAGGGGGATTTGCAAGAGTGTGCCCGTCACTTGTTAAGAAAATATGAGATGAGAATAAATTAGTTTGTAGAAGAGTGGATATGCGGTGTTAATGCCGGATATGCGCTGTTTGTCAAGTGTATAATGAATAATTTAAGTGTTATGAAGAAAATCAGTTTTCTTGTTTCCCTTTTGGGGATGGCCTTGTTAGTGGGATGTGTTATGCGGACAAGGGAAGATATAGATACTGTGAAAAAACCGGTTGATTACGTTAATCCTTATATGGGTAATATTAGTCATTTGCTGGTGCCTACATTCCCGACAGTCCATCTTCCAATAGTATGCTTAGGGTGTATCCTGAACGTGCTGACTATACAAGTGATTTACTTAATGGGCTTCCTGTTGTGGTAACTAGTCACCGGGGAAGTTCGGCTTTTAATTTGAGTCCTTCATTGCGAGAAGAATATAAACCGGTTGTGGCTTATAGTTATGATAATGAAGTAATAAAACCATATTATTATAACGTTCGTCTAGAAGATGAACAAATAGATGTGGAATATGCTCCTTCACACCAGTCAGCTTTATATAGTATTAAGTTTGGCTGTCACGATAAACAGCCGAAATTGTTTGTTAATTCACGAAACGGTGCTATCCGCATTTGTGAAGGAAATGTAAGTGGTTACCAGCGTTTGGCAAATAATACTCAAGTCTATTTGTATATGGAAACTGATGTCCCTTTTCAGGAAGCAGGTGTTTTGAAACAAGGCAAGGTGGAAATTGCAGAGAAAGAAGTTGCCGGAGAGAATGCTTGTGCAGTATTGCGTTTTCCTGTGGGAACTGCAATGGTAAATGTCCGCTATGGCATTTCTTTTATCAGTGAAGAGCAGGCCGAGAAGAATTTGAAACGGGAAATAGAAGATTACGACATAGCCCGTTTGGCTGAGCATGGCAGAGATGTGTGGAATACGACTTTGGGAAAGATAGAGGTAGATGGAGGAAGTGAGGATGAGAAATCGGTTTTCTATACTTCACTTTATCGGGTATTTGAACGTCCGGTGTGTATTAGTGAGGATGGAAATTATTTTAGTGCATTTGATGGAAAGGTGCATGAGGATGACGGTACTCCTTTTTATACCGATGACTGGATTTGGGATACATACCGCGCTGCACATCCATTGCGTTTGCTTCTTGATGAAACAGTTGAAAAAGACATTATAGAATCTTATTTGCGGATGGCTGAGCAGATGGGTAACTTGTGGATGCCCACATTTCCTGAAATCACAGGTGACTCGCGTCGGATGAACTCCAATCATGCAGTGGCAACAGTAGCTGATGCGGCGGCTAAGGGCTTGCGATTTGACCTCGAAAAAGCTTATATGGCTTGTCGTAAGGGTATAGAGGAAAAGACACTGGCTCCATGGTCTGGAGCACCTGCCGGTTGGATAGATGATTTCTACAAGAAGAACGGATATATTCCGGCACTTCAAGAAGGGGAGCAGGAAACGGATCCGAATGTACACCCGTTTGAGAAACGGCAGCCGATTGCTGTGACATTGGGTACTTCGTATGATCAATGGTGTTTATCGAGGATTGCAGATATACTGGGCAAGAAAGAGGATGCTGCCCATTATCTGAAATGTGCTTATAATTATCGTAATGTATATAATGATAAAACGGCTTTCTTTCACCCGAAAGATAAAAATGGCAAATGGATTGAGCCATTCGATTATCGTTTTGCTGGAGGAATGGGAGCTCGTGAATATTATGGTGAGAACAACGGTTGGGTATATCGTTGGGACGTGCCTCATAATGTAGCTGATTTGATTGATTTAATGGGAGGGAGAGAGCAATTCATTGCTAATCTTGACCAGACGTTTAGTGAATCATTAGGGAGAAGTAAATACGCATTTTATGCGCAATTACCGGATCATACAGGTAATGTCGGCCAGTTCTCAATGGCGAATGAGCAAGTATGCATGTCCCTTATTTGTATAATTATGCGGGACAACCTTGGAAAACCCAGAAACGTATTAGGAAATTGCTTGGTATGTGGTTTCGCAATGATTTAATGGGAATGCCGGGAGATGAAGATGGAGGGGGCATGTCCGCTTTTGTCGCATTTTCTGCGTTGGGATTCTATCCTGTTACTCCAGGAATGCCTGCGTACAATATTGGAAGCCCGATATTCAACCGTGTTCGACTGACTTTAAGTAATGGTAAAATTTTTGAGATAGAAGCTCAGGGAGCATCAACCGAAAATAAATATATTCAATCGGCCATATTGAATGGAAGGAGTTGGAATAAATCTTGGTTTGAACATGATGATATAAAAGATGGTGGTAAGTTAGTTCTCGTAATGGGTAAATATCCTAATAAAGCATGGGGAATCGCTAAAGGGGATGTACCACCATCAGCTGAAGACGTTTTGAATAAAGAATGATTCTTGATTTATTATAAATATTTTACTGAAAATATGTTACGATTTTGTTATAGCTGTATCGTTGCTTGTATTTGTACATATTGTTGGAGCAATCCTTATAATATTGCTCCCAAAGCCCATGTAACGGCATCTTCTACTTTGTCAGAAGAATATTTGCCAGCAAATGTTGTTGATGGTGTGATTGGTGTTGACAATATAGGGGAATGGGCCGAAAAAGGTGAGAATAATTATTGGGGGCATTGCATATTGCCATGGATTAAATTGGAATGGAATGAAGAGCAATGGATTAACAAGATTATATTGTACGATAGGGTAAATAGGTACGATCATATAGCGGCAGTTAGAGTGGAAGGGTCAAATGGTTTTTCAAAAGTTTACCATGGACTTCCTAACCATGGGCTTCCCTATGTGATAAATATTCCTAAAATGAAAGTTTCATGGTTGAAGTTTTATGCAGTTGATGGAGATGGGAAAAATTTAGGCTTTTCGGAGATAGAAGTATATCCTTCTCCAGAGGATTATGCAGATTATGTTTCTTGGGTTGACCCTTACATTGAAACAGTTCCTACTCGTTTCTTTTATTTTATAACGGGTAATCAGCCGTATGGAATGATTGGGCTGCTCCTATTACTAGAAATAAAAATCAAGGTGGAGGTGGATATAATTATAACTCGAATCAAATTTTTGGATTTGGCAACTGCACTGTTGGATGCAATCTGGTTTGAATATCATCCTACGACAGGTGGGGTTGACCCAAGAAAAGGAATGCTGGGATGGGCATCAACTTTCAGTCATGATGATGAAATAGTACAACCTGGCTATCATAGGCTTTTTTTGCAAGATTATAAAATTTGGGTTGAACAAACAGCAACAGAACGTTCGAGTTTTTATAGGTACCGTTTTACAGAGAATGATAGTGCAGGAGTTATATTGAGTTTGGGAGGTAAACTTGGAAGTGTAGTCATGGCGGATTATGATGTGCGAGTCGTATCTAAAAATGAAATAGAAGGCAGCTTTATAACAAAGGACCGTTTATGGGGAGGACCTCAAAATGCTAAGGTTTTTTTTGTTGTTCAATTGGATAAGCCGTTTGAAGATGTAGAAGCGTGGAATCATGATATACTGCTTAGGGATAGTTCTTCATTTTCAGGAGAAGAAGGTGGACTTATCCTAAACTATAAAATGCGTGCAGGAGAACTATTGCAGTTGAAGGCTTCAATCTCTTTTACGAGCATTGAGAATGCGAGGGATAATCTGTTGAGTAGTTGCAAGCATTGGAATTTCGATGAAGTCCGTAAGAACTCTCAGGATGAGTGGAATGATTGGCTAGGAAAAATTGAAGTTAAGGGTGGAACAGATGCGCAAAAAATAAAATTTTATACAAATTTGTGGCATGTATTGTTGGGACGCCATAAAATTAATGATTTTAGTGGTGATTATCCTGATTTGACACATGGTAAGAAAGTTCTTTCTGGTCCCAGAGCCCAATTTAAATATATATCTGATTTTAATATAAAGACTTTGCCTAAGGATAAGTTGGGAAGGTCAAAGTTCAATATGTATAATTCGGATGCGTTTTGGGGAAGCCAATGGAATTTGAATATTTTGTGGGGGCTTGTATATCCGCATGTGCTTGATGATTTTGCAGCTTCGTTGATTCAATATGATACTAATGGAGGGTTATTGCCGAGAGGTCCTTCTATGGGCGGTTATTCATATATAATGGATGGATGTCCTGCTACTTTGTTGATAACAAGTGCATTCCAACGCTCGATAACAAAAAAATGGGATATTTGGAAAGGATATGAAGCTATGAAAAGGAATCATGGACAAGGGGGAATGCAGTCCTTTGAAATATCTCATCTACAACCTTTCTATGAGAAATGTGGCTATGTTCCAGGAAGAGCGGGATTTACCATACAATGGGCTTTGGAGGATTGGGCGTTGTCTCAAATGGCTAAGAGCTTAGGACAAAAAAGAGATGCAAAGCACTTTGCTAAGCGTTCCTTGGGGTGGAGGAAACTGTTTCATCCTCAGATAAAGTTGTTGTTCCCAAAAGATGAAAAAGGACAGTGGATGAGTTTGAATCCGTTTAATGGTCAAGGATTCGTTGAGGCTTCTTCTTGGCAAGCTTCTTTTGGGGTCTCGCATGACTTAAAAGGATTATCAGCTTGATGGGGGGAAAAGATTCTTTATGTGTGAAGTTGGATTATGCGTTTAAACAATCTGTTGTATCTAACTTTAGACACTCTTATGTTGATTATTCTAACCAGCCAGGACTCTCAGCAGGGCATGTGTTTTCGTATATGGGTCAACCTTGGAAAACACAATATTGGATTAGGCAGGTATGCGAGAAAACATTTGCCGGAATTACGCCTTATGAGGGTTATGGGGGCATGGATGAGGATCAAGGACAAATGGGGGCACTTCATGCGCTGATGCAGATGGGGCTTTTTTGCATTAATGGTGGGTCGGCTCAACATCCTTCTTACGAAATAACAAGTCCTATTTTTGACGAGATAATAATACATCTTGATTCTGATTATTACAAGGGAGATACGTTCAAAATAAAAACATATTCCAACTCGTCAGAAAACTGTTATATACAACACGCTTCTTTAAATGGGAAACCATATAATTCTTTTTTGATACCACATGATAAATTGACACAAGGGGGAGTCTTGGAGTTATGGATGGGTAAGAATCCCAATTTGAGTTGGGGCGTAGAGAGACTTGATTAATTAGGTCCTATTATGGGATGATTGAATAAGGAGTCTAATAAATAGATTTGTTTATAATGATGAATAGAATAGCATTAATTGTAACAGCTGCATGTTTGTTGGCAATAGGAAACCAAGCTGTAGCCCAAAAGAAAGCTGAAAGGTATGCGGTAACAGAAAGGGAGAAAGGGATATCGGAGGATGCCGATGGTGTGAATTATGGCATAGTATCCCCTGACGAGATAAAGAAAGATATGAAATGTGTATTGGAGTATTTGGAAAGGAATACTCCCTATGAAGTGATAGATGGGAAAAAAGGAAGGCATGTTCCGGCTGGTGCGGAACTTAACCGGGAAGCACAGCTTGAACGGGGGACTTTCAGCCTGGTAGATAATGGGGGTGGAATGACCTATTCTGCTATGTTTACCGCTGCTGAACTCCTTGGTGATGATGCCTATCGGGACTATGCGCATAATCGCCTTAGCTTTTTGGCAGAAGTGCTTCCTGCTTTCGGTAGGGTATACGAAAAATATGGTGTAACTGATAGTGAGGTGATTCAGTTGCTATCTCCACGTGATTTGGATGATTGCGGCACGATGTGCGCAGCTATGATAAAGGCTTGTTTGGCAGAAGAGATATCTGGTGCTTGTCCGTTGGTAGAAGGTTGGGTTAATACGGTGATGTATAGGACTACACGCTTGGCTGATGGTACTTTTTCGCGTGATTGCCCTTTTCGTCATACATTGTGGCTGGATGATATCTATAAAGGTGTTCCAGCTTTGGCTTTGATGGGAGCCCTTTCAAAATATAACCAAACTAAATATTATCGGGAGGCTCTTTTTCAGCTAGGTAATTTCGCTGATAGATTGTTCGTTTCGGAGAAAGGGCTTTTCCGGCATGGGTGGGTCGAAGGCATGAGGACGCATCCTGCTTATTATTGGGGACCCGCTAATGGAATGGCTATGCTTGCGTTGTGTGAGGTGCTTGATGCTCTGCCTTCTAATTACGAGGGAAGAAACGGTCTGATAGAGTTGTTGCGCAAGCATATTGAGGGAGTCGCAGCTTGTCAAAGCAAAGATGGCTTTTGGTATCGTTTACTCGACCGTTGCGATTCCGGTTATGAAACTTCTTCTACTGCCTTTTTTGTGTATGCGATAGCACGTGCCATCAATCGTGGATGGGTAGATGCAATAGCTTATGGTCCGGTAGCTTTACTTGGATGGCAGGCTCTTTCGTCTGCTATCGGGAATGATGGTAGATTGTCCGGTGTCAGTTCTTCTGCGTGCGTTGCTTATGATCCAGCTTATTATGTCCGGCGACCGATGGCTGATAATGTGCTGCAAGGATATGGTGCTGTGATTGGTGCAGGAGCTGAAATGTGTAAATTACTTGAGAGTAACTGTCTGAAAATGAATGGTGGCGCAGTATGCCTTTATCCGACTCTACAACAGAGTGATGCGTCTATATTTACATATTCGGAACCGGGAAATTTTCTCCAGTTTGTGGCTGGGGTCAGTCGTTTGAATTCAAAAGCACCAGTTGTATTTGTCATCGGGGACTCTACTGTGAAATATCGCTCGGACAAGGGGGAAGCTGACCGATGGGGATGGGGAGGTTTTTTACAAGATTATTTCGATTCTTCACGTATCACAGTTGAAAATTGTGCTGTGGAGGGACGAAGTAGTCGTACCCCTAAAGTC
>NZ_BAKJ01000040.1 GCF_000614125.1 Bacteroides rodentium JCM 16496 | reverse complement strand
AAGTTCCGTCTGGACTTGGCAAACAAATAGGAAAACAAGAGATAATATAAAGTTATGAACCTTTAAAAAGAGAAAATGCCTATGGAAAAAGAAACAATCCTGCAAGTTGAATAGTCTCCACTATTTGGCTCTTGTTACCCTTACCCTAAATTTAAGAACTATTTAATTAACAACAAATCATCAATCATTTATGAATGAAAATCACAAAAAACGAGGACTAACACATAGCAAACTCCTCACAGCAGTGGCAATCAGCTCACTGTTATTAAGCAGCGGTAACGTGATGGCTGTACAAGCCAATCCTGATAAATCGTTTGGCGTAACAGAACAATTACAAACTATCACCGCTACCGGTCTGGTGGTAGACGCAGCCGGTGAACCGGTTATCGGCGCCAGTGTAGTGGAGAAAGGTACTACTAATGGTATTGTAACCGACATCGACGGCAAATTCACATTAAGCGTAAAACAAGGAGCAGTACTTCGTATTTCGTTCGTAGGTTACCAGACCCAAGATATAAAGGCAGCCAAGAACATGAAAGTAGTCTTAATGGAAGACGCAGAAATGTTGTCCGAAGTAGTTGTTGTAGGTTACGGTGCACAGAAGAAAACCAACCTAACAGGTGCCGTAGCTACAGTTGATGTAGGGAAGGCTCTGGATAGCCGACCGATCTCAGACGTAGGCCGTGGGTTACAAGGTACTACCCCGGGGTTAACAATCACTATCCCAACCGGCGAAGTTGGCACAGACCCCAACATTAAGATTCGTGGCGCAATAGCCTCATTGGAAGGCAATTCCAAACCGCTTATTTTAATGGACAATGTAGAAATACCCAGTATCAGCTTAGTAAACCCCGATGATATCGAATCAATATCCGTATTAAAAGATGCAGCAGCATCTTCAATCTACGGTTCAAAAGCTGCATTCGGTGTTATCCTAATTACGACTAAAAAAGGTGCCAAGACGGATAAAGTAACCATCAATTACTCCGGAAACGTAGCTTTCCAAACTGTAGCCAAAGACAGCAATGTCGGTGGCATTAGTGGTATGGAATACATCATGGATGCAGCAGAACGTACTGGTGGCACAGTGGCCGGTGCATTTTTCTACATCACTCGTGAAGGTATTGAACGGTCCAAAGAGTGGGAAAAGCTTTATGGTGGTAAAGTGGGCAAAAACGATCCCACCGTCTATGGACGTGACTGGTATCTTGATGCCAACAACCGAAAAATCGGTGTACGCCATTACGACCCATACGATTACTTGGTCAAAGATGTAGCTGTAGCCCAGACCCACAACCTCTCAGTAAACGGTAAAAGTGGAAAAACGACTTTTAATATAGGCTTAGGATATTTGGATCAAGACGGTATGAACAAAGCTGCTAAAGAAGACAACTTCAAACGTTACAACGCTTCTATCAACCTGACTACCGAATTCAATAAATGGATTACCTTGAAAGCCGGTGCCATCTACTCAAAACGTGAAAAGAGCTACCCTTACAATGCTACCGGTGTATACGACCCTTGGTACTATTGCTACCGTTGGAGTGACATCTACGATGGGAATAGATGAAAATGGCAACGAGCTTCGTAGTCCGGCTTCTGAATTCAGCCAAGCCAATACCGCAAAGATGACCCGCAACTATACCAATATCAATGTAGGACTCCATTTGAACATTTTGAAGGGATGGACGGCTGATTTTGATTATTCCCACGCCAACCAAGAATATATTTGGTTGCGTCCTGGTACCCGTTTTACGGCAGCCAATACTTGGGGCGGCGCAACACCGCGCTTGGATGCCAACGGCAATCAAGTCACTGTAAACTACTACGGTCAGGATATGCCTGCCTACGATTTAGTAATGAGTACCTATACGGGCGCAGGTTCGGGAGTTGACCGTTTGGATCGATATACCGAGAACTCAATGCGTAACACCATCAACGCCTATACCACCTATGAATTGATTTTTTTAAAAGACCATAACATGAAGTTCATGCTTGGTATGAACCGCGTAACTTACGACATGGAGTACAGCCAGGCTCGCAGAATGCAGGTCAACGACGTAGAGAATCCTCAGTTCAACTTTGCCACCGGAGAGCAATATGTATATGGTGACAAAGACTGGAATGCTCAGTTAGGTTATTTCGGTCGTATCAACTATGACTATGCAGGTAGATACCTATTGGAAGCCAACTTACGTTATGACGGAACTTCCGTCTTTGGCGCAGACCAACGTTGGCGTTGGTATCCTTCATTCTCTGCAGGATGGCGCGTAAGTGAAGAAGTCTTTATGCAGTCCATCAAAGAAGCCGTGTCGGCTCTGAAACTGCGTGCATCTTGGGGTAAAATCGGTGACCAATCTGTGCCTAACTCACTGTATGTTTCCACAATTTCTTCCGGTTCTACAGTTAGTTGGATTGGCGGAGATGGCAATCTCCTCAACTATGTAGGGACTCCAACTTCGGTTGCCCGTGACATCACTTGGCAAGATATCTCCACATTCGATATCGGATTGGATGCCCGCTTCTTGAATGGAGAACTTGGTTTTACGTTCGACTGGTTCCGCCGCAAAACAGAAAACATGATTGTTCCTAATCAGGATTTGACCTTTACGTATGGAACATCTTCATTGAAAGGAAACTATGGCAATCTGCATACCGACGGATGGGAAATCGGTCTCGATTACAGTCACCAGTTTAAAAACGGTCTGCGCATCACAGCCAATGCGACATTGAGCGACTTCAAGACCATTATTGACAACTACGGCAATGTGACTGGTCTTGACAGCAACTACAAAGGCAAACGCTATGGAGACATTTGGGGTTACAAAGTAGAACGCCTCTATCAGAAGGACGATTTCGTTTATGATGCCGACGGCAATTTCGTAAAAGAGAAAGTAACAACTGGCAAGGGCGCAGGAGTTGAAATCAATAAACTGAAAGACCCGAATGCCCACAACCAAGCTTATTTGCAGTCAGGCAGCCTTGTCTTCGGTCCTGGTGACGTGATGTACAAAGACCTTGATGGTGACGGTGAAATCACATCGGGCAGCAACACCATTGACGACCACGGTGATAAAGTAGTGATCGGCAACTCTACTCCGAGGTATCAATACAGTTTCCGCGTGGGAGCAGACTGGAAGGGCTTTGACCTTTCACTCTTCTTCCAAGGTGTAGGAAAATGCGATATGTGGGGTTCTTCTTCACTGACATTGGCAGGCTTCAACACCGGTGACGGTGCCATCGCCAAACGATTCAGCACCGACTACTGGAGAGAAGACCGCACAGATGCCTTCTACCCACGCGCTGTCAACATGGGCAATGGGACCAACTCATTCAACATGTGTTATTCTGACCGTTACTTGCTGAACATGGCTTACCTGCGTCTGAAGAATATCACCGTAGGTTATACATTACCTCAATATCTGACCAAGAAAGCTCTTATCCAAAAAGCACGCATCTATGCTTCTTGCGAAAATCTATTCACTTGGGACCACTTGGACGGCACCCCTGTCGACCCCGAAGCCGCAGTACTGAAGACCGCAGATTATGAATACCTGACCAACAGCAGTACAAGCAACTATGCCGGTGGTCGTGTAGGTATCGGTACTCCTGCTTTCCGTACAATATCAATCGGTGTTCAATTAACCTTCTAAATTTTGGAAACAATGAAAAAATATATCATAGCAGCATTTTCCATCGCATGTCTGGGTCTATCTTCTTGTACCGATGTGCTGGACAGACCAAGCGAAACGAAATATACCGACGACACTTATTGGACAAGTGAAGACCAGTATCGTCTCTACTTCAACTATTATTATCCTTATTACTTTACAGGATACAACAGTGGCTATGGCACTAATTTTACTCCCGTAAGAGGTTATACATTCAGTGATGACTTTGCCAATTCGGCCAAGCAAACAAGTTTCACAGCTGTTGTCCCCGGAGACAATGGTAAGTATGATTTGGACACATGGGCTGGAGCCGAGTATGGCGGCCGTCAATGGGACTTCGCATGGGTGCGGAAGACTAATATTGCTATCGACCGTCTGGAATCACATAAAGCCAACCTTTCCGAAGAGGCCTACAACCATTGGATGGGTATCGCTCGTTTTTTCCGCGCTTACGAATATTACCGTCTTGTAATGACTTTCGGCGACGTTCCTTATTGGAACGCTCCCGTAGATGAAACAGATTTGGCTTCCATGTATAAAGACCGGGATTCGCGTAGCACTGTGACAGATGCAATCTACGATGATTTGAAGTATGCGCTGGAGAATGTACGAATAGACGATGGCTCTATGAACATCAACCGCTACGTAGTAGCCGCTGTTGCTTCCAACATCATGCTGTTCGAAGGAACCTGGCAGCACTACCATAAAGACAATACCCTTGAAGCCAGTTCCAAGCTCAGTGATGAGAATGCCAAGAAATACCTGCAACTTTGTATAGAGGCATCTGAGATTGTCATGAACAGTAACAAGTGGTCTTGCACGAAAGACTTCCGCTCCATCTTTGGAAGCAACAGTCTGGCCAGTCATCCGGAAGTTATTTTCTACCGCAGCTATGAAGCCGGTAAAGTAACCCACTGTTTGGCTTCCTACTCCAATGGTGAGGAGACATTAAGCTCCAACGCAAACCTGGCGCTGCTCCGGTCGTTCATCTGTACCGATGGTAAACCCTACCAGATATCCGATGTCGAAAACGCCGGGAGTTTCTCCATGAAAGATCTGGCTAAAACCCGAGACTCACGTCTGGAAGCGACTTTCCTAAACTTCTCTTGGAAAAATTCGTTCACCTACATTTATCAAGACAAGTTCATCAGCCGTGAAGGAGCCACTTATTATGCCGACAATGCCAACCGCCCTGATGAGTTCGAGAGCAATGTCAACGTCAACGCAGCTCCTTGCCTCCGTCTTTCAGAAGTTTTGTTGAACTGGATTGAAGCGAAAGCAGTCATGAGCGAATTCTTAGGTGGTGCAGCTGTTACCCAAGCCGATATAGACAAGTCTATCAATGCTATCCGCAACCGTCCGTTGGACGAGACTGCCATTGCCAACGGTGTACAGAAAACCGCACCGTTACAGATTGCTTCCATTACCGAAGACCCGGCACGCGACGCTGACGTCAGCGCCCTGATGTGGGAAATCCGTCGTGAACGTCGCATGGAGTTTGTATTTGAGACGCAACGCCTGAGCGATATACGCCGCTGGTTCAAATTGGACTACATGGACAACAAGAAGTATCCTGAAACAATGCTCGGTGCATGGGTCGATCTGCCCAATGAATTCCCCGAACAACTGGACGACGCAAACAAAGAAGCTGGTAAATCTGTCATGAAGGAAGACGGGACGGTAGTTGTATGGAATGGTAGCAATCAAGCAGACATGGTGGGCTATGCAATTCCTATCAATGCCGCTGCAAGAAACGATTTCTCGGACAAGAACTATCTTTCTCCTATCGGCTCCAGCATCATTGCAAGCTATAAGAACAAAGGCTTCACCCTGACTCAGACAGGTGGTTGGTAACTCCATTCCTATAATAAGAGTGCAACGTCTGCCCGATTGAGGCAGACGTTGTTTTTTATATAATAGTTTTCCGTTCAAATGACTAATACATTGCGGGCTGACTTGTCTTCCTATGATTTGAAGACACATATCTTGGCATTATTATTACCAATTAATGAAAATACTACAATACAACATATCGCCCTCATATGCGAAAAAACACCCATCCATTTGTTCGTTACACAAAAGAAGCCTATATTTGCTTACCTAAAAAAACAATCCTCATGGTACAGCAAAACATACGATGGATACAGCGTTTTTCCAACTACCGAAAGGCTTTAGCCAAATTAAGCCAAGCTATGGCAATCATGTCCGAGCAATTGAAGTTCAACGATGAAGTGGACGAATTATTGCAGGAAGGCATGATACAACGTTTTGAATACACTCACGAACTGGCTTGGAAAGTAATGAAAGACTATGCCGAGTATCAGGGATATACCGACATTCGCGGCTCCCGTGATGCCATACGCAAAGCCCTTGAGATGGGACTGATTGACGATAAACGGTGGATGGAGACTATAGAAGCCCGAAACCTGACATCACACAATTATGACAACGATGTAGTCTCTGAAAACATCACGAACCTCTATTTCCCCCTATTCTGTAGATTTGAAGAGAAAATGCAATTCTTGAATACCCATATTCAACCGTTCGTAACCCAGTAAAGCAAACTGAATTTCAAGTACACACCCTCACATCCCTCACCTCTCGTACACACCGCCCTATCCATCGGCATTCAAGAGGTGAGTGAGAGCAATTTCAAAAGGTGGAGGCAAAATTCACCCTCACCAAAATCTTATTTCACTTAGAGTACATAAGTCACTCATTCCTACCATAATATCCAGGAGCAGGCACATAAATCGGCTGCTGTATTGTCCCTTCATTTTTCAACTTTCCTTCGGTACGCAACCGACGGATATGCCGCATGGCCGTAGTACGCATCATGCCGCAAACACTCTGGAAGTCATTCCGCGTCATAAAAGGACGGGCAGCGAAGTAGTTGGTCAAGCGGCGGTCTATCTCTTCATCCGTCAGTTTGGCCGAATGCTCGTTTGCCTTCAAAGCCTTTGCCTTGATGGCACCAATTTCATTTTTCAGTTTCTGGTCGGCGCGAAATTTCACACCCGCCATCTTCACCTTCGTCAACTTACGCTTGGTAGCAGCCACTACCGGTTCGGTCGTGGTGAGCGACACGCGAAAGTAGCCGATGCCGTCGAGATGCACCTGCCTGCCTTCGGCAAGTTCCCTGCCCATGACGTGCGACACAGCATCGAGCACAGCCGTCACATCGGTTTCTGTCAATGAGCAACGTGCCTGGATGTCCCGCCGCAATTCATCGGTAGACCTGCTCCCATTCAGGCGGAGACGGGGATGAAGGATTTTATCTTCCGGAGATTTGTCGTACGAATCCGGATTCTCGTACCAATCAAACAAAATAGCCATAGTTCAAACTGCGTTAAAGGGTTACATTATACGATAAAGCACTGCACGGAACACGTGCGAAGTACGTACGCAGTCTGTTGAAGTACAAAGGTTATATCACAGCCCAGCCTGTGAGCAGAACCGTTCACTGTAGTGAGCTGCTCCGTTCACTAATATGAACAAAAAAGACCACTTTAGTGGGCTGTTCATAAACTCTGGTGTAAAAGTAGACAAAACTATGGGGATAAGCAAAGAAACGAACACCTTTTATAAAAGAAACATATAGGCATTCCACCTCCAAAAAGAAGCCAACCGGAAAATAATCCTTGAAAAGCTTGTATCCACCCCTTTCCCGGCGTATCTTTACAAGAATATTACATACACGATAAAGAATGAAAATCACACTGATCAGAGAGGAACGCGAAAGCGGAAAAGAGGCCGTCAGCACACAAGAAACGGACATGTTGATGGAAAAGCTGAAAACCGAGAACAAGACCGGATACATTACGGAGCTGCGTAGCATCATCCCGCATTTGAAAGGGACCAACGCCCGATATGAGCATATCGACAGACTGCCGCGTCTCTATCCCGCCGTAGAGATGACCCGCACCAAAGCAGGAGAACACCGGATAAAGACCTACAATTCGAGCGGGTAGACCCATTGGAAGAACTTTTCCTTTGCCATTTCCGTGGCGCGGAGGAGAGTGAAGAAGGTGAGAGTGAGAGCAGTGAGGGCGACATAAAGAAACCACATTTGCAAAGAGGCCCCTTTTATGATATTTTTCTCATTTCATTCGCCTTTTCCAAAGATTTTAGTTAGCTTTGTAACCACTGTAACTGTTACGGCAGTAACTAACAAACAAAGTGCTTATGAAATTCTATGACCGAACCTCAGAACTTGCTGAATTACAGCGCATACAGATATTATCCTTCAACGATTATTCCCGTCTCACAGTAGTGACCGGCAGAAGACGTATCGGCAAAACAAGTCTTATCATGAAAGCGGTAGAAGGTCAGCCCACGGTATATTTATTCGTAGGACGCAAAAACGAAGCAACACTTTGCACAGAGTTTATTCCTGTCATAGCCCAATCGCTCAAAGTCTATGTCCCGGAGGACATCAAAACTTTCCGTTCTTTATTTCAGTATATGATGGAACAAGCAATGAACAAAACGTTCAATCTGGTGATTGACGAATTCCAAGAATTTTACAACATCAATGAATCCGTATATAGCGACATGCAGAACATCTGGGACCAATACCGCAAAAAATCCCGGATGAACCTGATAGTATCCGGCTCCATCTATTCCTTAATGCAGAAAATCTTTCAGAATTCCAAAGAACCATTATTCGGCAGAGCGGACAATATCATTAAACTGTCAGCTTTCACCCTGCCTACACTGAAAGAAATTATGCACGATTACCACCCCCAATATGTCAATGATGACCTACTGGCACTTTACTCCTTCACCGGCGGAATCCCTAAATATGTAGAACTATTTTGCGACAACAGAACTTTGAGCGTGGATGATATGATAACTTTTATGGTCAGAGAAAATTCCCCTTTTACAGATGAAGGGAAAAACATGCTCATAGAGGAGTTTGGCAAAAACTATGCAACTTACTTCTCCATACTAAGCTGTATTTCAGGAGGTATCAACACGCAATCGGATATTGAAGCCGCCCTGGGAGAAAAAAGCGTAGGAGGTCAAATCAAAAGGCTGATTGAGGACTATAATATCATCGCCCGCCAACGTCCGATTCTGGCAAAAGAAGGTAGCCAAACCATACGCTACGAAATAACAGACCACTTCATACGGTTTTGGTTTAACTATTTCGACCGCCATCGCTCCCTTATTGAAATCAAGAACTTCATCGGCCTGCAATCTATCATTAAAGCGGATTATCCCACCTATTCAGGAAAGTTGCTGGAAGCCTACTTCAAACAGCAATTTGCGGAAAGCCATCAATACCGGGCCATCGGTTCCTGGTGGGAACCCAAAGGCAGCCAGAACGAAATAGATATAGTTGCCTTGAAGCTGGAAAAGAACCGTGCAGTGGCCGCCGAAGTAAAACGCCAGAAGAAAAACTTCAAACCAGAACTGATGGCTTCAAAAGTCGAACACTTAAAAAAGAAGTTGTTGCCCAGGTATCGGATAGAAACCGTTTGTCTGTCATTGGAAGACATGTAAGAACATCCTTCCTATACGAAGTGAATACGCAGCTGATGCAGCTCAACCACCATTTAATAAGGTGAACAGTGGCCTATTTGCAAATTATGATTGATAATGTAAAAAATATCAAAATAAGTGTTTTTGATATTAAAATAAAACGTATCTTTGTTGCAAACAACGTCCTCCTTAATAATACTATTATGAAGAAACTGCTGCTTTTAGCCTTTGTGCTATGTAGTTCTTTACTGTGCCGGGCACAAGAAGAACGAGTTATTTTAGGTGATGAACAGACTTCCGAGTATTTTCCAATCCTAAAAGATAAACGAATTGCCATATTCTCCAATCATACAGGAATGATAGGAGACAAGCATCTGCTGGATATTCTGCTGGAAAACAAGTTCAATGTAGTAGCCATTTTCTCCCCTGAACACGGTTTCAGAGGAGATGCCGACGCAGGCGAACACGTGTCCAGCTCGGTAGACAAGAAGACCGGAGTACCTATCCTCTCGCTGTACGACGGGAAATCCGGAAAACCAAGCGAAGCATCCATGCGCAAGTTCGATATCCTTGTGGTAGACATCCAGGATGTAGGCTTGAGATTCTATACTTATTATGCCTCTATGTGCCGGCTGATGGACGCTTGTGCAGAATACAACCGTAAGATGCTGATACTGGACCGCCCCAATCCGAACGGGCACTACGTGGACGGCCCGATACTGGACATGAAGTATAAATCCGGTGTAGGTTGGCTGCCGATTCCCGTGGTGCACGGCATGACGCTGGGCGAACTGGGCCTGATGGTAAACGGCGAACGCTGGTTGCCGGCGTCACGCACTTGCGACCTGACCGTCATTCCCTGCAAGAACTATACGCACCAGACCCTATACAAGCTGCCGATTCCCCCCGTCCCCAATCTGCCGAACATGAAGTCCATCTATCTGTACCCCTCGACCTGCTACTTCGAGGCCACTCCGGTCAGTCTGGGAAGAGGAACCGACCTCCCCTTCCAGGTCTACGGGCATCCCAACATGACGGGCTACAGCTACAGCTTCACCCCGCGCAGTGTTCCCGGAGCCAAGAATCCGCCCCAGCTGGGCAAGCTTTGCCACGGCGTGAACCTAAGCAACATGAGCGACGAGGAAATCTGGAAACGCGGTATCGACCTGAGCTACGTGATAGACGCTTACCGGAATCTGAACATGGACGACCACTTCTTCCGTTCCTTCTTCGAACTGCTGATAGGCACCGACTACGTGCGCAAAATGATAAAGGAAGGAAAGAGCGCCGAAGAAATCAAGGCAAGATGGAAAGACGACGTAGAGAAATTCAAGGTACAGCGCAAGCCCTACCTGCTCTATGAAGAATAAAGACATGTACAATTCACTATTTACAATGTACTATTTCAGAGAAGGTACAATTCAAAAGTAAATGGGAAGGTACAACAGTTTATACTAAAGAAACGCCGCATGGCAAATTGTAAATTGTAAATGAATAAATTGTAAATAAACATTATGACTCCCCTATCCGTAATCATCACCATCACCGCCTACTTCGCAATACTGTTCACGGTATCCTATATTGCAGGAAGGAAGGCAGACAACGCCGGCTTCTTTGTGGGTAACCGCAAGTCATCCTGGTATGTCGTGGCGTTCGCCATGGTCGGTTCCGCCATTTCGGGTGTGACCTATGTATCTGTACCCGGCATGGTTGCCGCCAGCAGCTTCGGCTATCTGCAAATGGTGTTGGGCTTCATTGCCGGACAGCTCATCATAGCCTATCTGCTGGTACCACTGTTCTACAAAATGAACCTGGTATCCATCTACGAATATCTGGAGAACCGTTTCGGCATGTCTTCCTACCGCACGGGTGCCTGGTTCTTCTTCATCTCCAAAATGCTCGGTGCCGCTGTCCGTCTGTTCCTCGTATGCCTGACGTTGCAACTGCTGGTATTCGAACCTTTCGGACTGCCTTTCCTGCTGAACGTGGCCATCACGGTGGCACTGGTCTGGTTGTACACTTTCCAGGGTGGCGTGAAGTCTCTTATCTGGACAGACTCCTTGAAGACATTCTGTCTGGTGGTGTCGGTCGTACTCTGCATCTGGTATATCGCTTCCGACCTCAATCTGTCATTTATCGGTATGGTAAGCACCATTGCCGACAGTGACATGTCCCGCATCTTCTTCTTCGACGATGTGAACAGCAAGCAGTACTTCTTCAAGCAGTTCCTCGCCGGCGCCTTCACCATGATTGCCATGACCGGGCTGGACCAGGACATGATGCAGCGCAACCTGAGCTGCAAGAACTTCAAGGACTCACAGAAGAACATGATTACCAGCGTCATTTCGCAGTTCTTCGTCATCCTGCTCTTCCTGATGCTGGGCGTGCTGCTCTACATCTTTGCCGCCAACCAGCAGATTTCTGTGGAGAAGAGTGACGAACTATTCCCGCTGATTGCCACCGGCAACTATTTCCCTGCCATTGTGGGCATACTGTTCATCATCGGCCTGATTTCTTCTGCCTATTCAGCCGCAGGCTCGGCACTCACCGCGCTGACCACTTCCTTCACCGTAGACATTCTGGGAACGAAAGGCAAGTCGGAAGAGACGGTGGTGAAGATGCGCAAGAAAGTGCACATCGGCATGGCGGTTGTCATGGGAATCACCATTTTCGTATTCAATCTTCTCAACAACACCAGTGTCATCGACGCTGTATATATTTTGGCAAGCTATACCTACGGTCCTATCCTGGGGTTGTTTGCTTTCGGCATCTTCATGAAACAACAAGTGCGTGACAAGTACATCCCGCTGGTTGCCATCGCCTCCCCGGTTCTCTGCTTCATTCTGCAGAAAAATTCCGAAGCCTGGTTCGGAGGTTATCAATTCAGCTACGAATTGCTGATTTTCAATGCACTGTTCACTTTCATCGGTCTCTGTCTGTTGATTAAGAAAGATAAAAAGAACAATTAACTTAATACATCATCTATGAATGTAAGACGTCAGTTTTTACTTAGTCTGCTTGCCGCCTCCCTCTTCCCCCACGCGGGAGGCGCGCAAGGACTTCCGACGGATGTCCGCCAGGCAATCGGAAGATTTCTGGATACCACCGCACGGAAAGAAATCTCAGTAGGACGTATCAGCATCGACTCAGTGGCTGTGGAAGGAAACACACTGCAACTGTTTGCCAACATGAACTGTGCCTATATTCCTTTCCGTGAGGACAATGTGGCCGAAATCTACCAAGGCGTAAGCGCCCTGCTGCCGGCGGAATTTGCCAAATACAAGCTGCAGATCCGTACCAACAAGCGCAGCATCGAAGAACTGGTTCCCCAAGCCCTGCGCAGTAAAAAAGACAAAAAGGCGAAGACATTCAGCCCCGTCGCTTCCAAGCCTCTGGTTACCGACGTTTCTTCCCCCTACACCCCCACCAACGGTTTGTATAACCGGCACATCGCCCTATGGCAAAGCCACGGCTGGTACTACGAACCAAAACTTGACCGCTGGGAATGGCAGCGTGCGCGTATCTTCCAGACAGTGGAAGACCTCTACACCCAGAGCTACGTATTGCCCTTCCTCGTACCGATGTTGGAAAATGCCGGTGCCAATGTGCTGCTTCCCCGCGAACGCGATTGCCAGACGGCAGAAGTCATTGTAGACAATGACGGTTGCCTGACCGGCCGTTCCGTCTATACAGAAAATTCCGGTGACAAGCTCTGGAGCCAGGGAGCAGGACAAGGCTTCGCCCACCTGCGCCCCCAATACATAGACTTTGAGAATCCTTTCAAGGAAGGCACCTACCGCGCCATAGAAACCATCAAGAAAGGAAACGCAAGCACCGCCGAATGGATTCCCGAAATCCCTTCGACCGGACAATACGCCGTATACGTCTCTTACCAAACCTTGCCAAACAGCTCGGACGATGCCCTTTACACCGTCTATCACAAAGGCGGCACCACGCAGTTCAAGGTAAACCAGCAAATGGGAGGCGGCACCTGGATTTACCTCGGTACCTTCGGCTTCAATGCCGGCCGGAACAATGCATGCAAAGTGGTTCTGAGCAACCTCTCATCCAAAGCAGGCAGAGTCATCACCGCCGACGCTGTGAAGATTGGCGGCGGTATGGGGAACATTGCCCGCCGCATCTCCAATGAGGGCGCTACGGAAAACCTGAAAAGCTCCGACACCCGCAACCTGCAAAACACCCATGCAGGCGACATTCAAGACCGTGCAGACCATTCTCCATTATCAACTATCAATTATCAACTATCCAACTATCCCCGCTTCTGCGAAGCTGCCCGTTACTGGCTGCAATGGGCAGGCATACCGGATAGCGTATATTCTGAAAGCAACGGCAAGAATGACTACACGGACGACTATAAATGCCGTGGTATCTGGGTGAATTACCTTTCCGGAGGTTCTACCGTGAACCCGACGGAAAAAGGGCTGAACATTCCCGTCAACATGGCCTTTGCCTTCCACTCCGATGCGGGAACCACCCTGAACGATTCTACATCGGTACACTCGGCATCTACTATACCAACGCCTACAATGAGGAGTTCGCCAACGGAGCATCCCGCTACCTGAGCCACGACCTGACAGACTTGATTCAGTCCAACATCGTGCGCGATGTGCGTACCCTTTACGAACCCCAATGGACACGCCGCGGCAAATGGAACCAATCCTACTACGAGGCCCGTGTACCCCGCGTACCGACCATGCTGCTCGAACTGCTTTCCCATCAGAACTTTGCGGATATGCGCTACGGACTGGACCCGCGTTTCCGTTTCACCGTAAGCCGCGCTATCTATAAAGGTATGCTTCAGTTCCTCTGCTCACAATACAACATGGATTATGTAGTGCAACCGTTACCGGTAGACCACATGGCCTTGCGCATGACCAGCGAGAACGAAGTGGAACTGACCTGGCAACCCGTAGCGGATGCGTTGGAACCGACTGCCGTAGCAGAGAAATACATTGTTTATACCCGTATCGGCGACGGGGATTTCGACAACGGAGTATTGGTGGACGGCAACAGTTACCGAACCACGCTCCCCGCCGGCATGGTATGCAGCTACAAGGTTACTGCTGTCAACAAGGGCGGTGAAAGTTTCCCTTCCGAAATTCTTTCCGCCGGACGGGCGTTTAATTCCAAAGGTACCGTATTGGTGATAAACGGATTCGACCGTATCAGTGCCCCTGCCGACTTTACGGCACCCGCCCCCGCCGACACCCTCCTTGCCGGATTTCTGGATGAGCAGGACCACGGGGTCCCCTATATCCGGGACATCAGCTACATTGGCAAGATGAAGGAATACCGCCGTTCCATTCCCTGGATGGACGACGACGCCTCCGGTTTCGGCGACAGTTATGGAAATTACGAGACCCAAGTCATCGCAGGAAATACGTTCGATTATCCTGCCATACATGGTGCCGCTATCCTGAAAGCGGGGTATTCGTTTGTATCGGTTAGTAATGAAAGCCTCTCCCCCGCAGGGAGGGGAGATAGAAATACTCCGGTGGATATGAGGGAGTATAGGTATGTGGACTTGATACTTGGGAAGCAGTGCCAGACCAAAATGGGACGGGGAAGCGTAAAACCGTTGGAGTTCAAGACTTTCAGCAAACCGATGCAGGAGGCTATTGCGGCTTATTGTAAGCAAGGTGGAAATATCTTTGTTTCGGGCGCTTTTGTAGGAACGGATTTATGGGACAACCGCCTTGCAACCGCCGACGAAGCCGACAAGAAATTTGCAATGGAAGTACTGAAATATAAGTGGCGTGTGGGACAAGCGGCTACAATGGGTAAGGTGAAAAGCGTAGCTTCTCCGTTCCCCGCCTTTTCAGGAAACTATACCTATCACAATGAGTTGAATGCCGATTCGTATGTGGTGGAATCACCGGACGCCATTGAACCGGCAACCAAAGATGCACACACCGTGATGCGGTATTCTGAAAACAACCTGAGTGCCGGTGTGGCCTACCAAGGCGACTACAAGACTTGTGTACTGGGATTCCCCTTCGAATCCATACGCACTGATTCTGAAAGAGAGGCATTCATGAATGCTGTACTGACATTCTTCAATGACAACAAGTAATATTCAACCAATCATCATCTATGAACAGAAGACTGTTAATAATCGTCCTGATGGCTTGCCTGCTCCCCCTGGGGATGCAGGCACAGCAAGGGACATTCCGTTTTGCCCAACTGACAGACATTCATCTGACCCCGAACAATCCGAACCCCACTGAGGACTTGCTGCGTTCCATAGCACAGATTAATGCCACCGACAGTATCGACTTTGTCCTGGTGACAGGCGACCTGACCGAAGAAGGCGACCGTGCCACCATGGAAAAAGTGAAATCGTGCCTTGACTTGCTGAAAGTGCCCTACCACGTAGCCCTCGGCAACCATGAAACGAAATGGAGCGACTCCGGCTGCACCGCTTTCGGAGAAATCTTTGGCGGCGAACGCTTTGAGTTCGAACATAAGGGATTCCTTTTCCTCGGCTTCAACTCCGGTCCGCTGATGCGTATGGCCTATGGGCATGTAGTGCCGCAAGACATCCGTTGGATGACGGAGGAAATGGAGAAAAACGGTAAAGACAAACCGGTGATACTTGTCACCCACTACCCGCTAATGGACGGGGATGTGGACAACTGGTATGAGGTGACGGATGCCGTCCGCCCTTACAACGTGCGTCTGTTTATCGGCGGGCATTATCACAGCAACCGGGATTTACGTTATGACGGCATTCCGGGCGTACTGATGCGCAGCAACCTGCGCGACAAAGAAGGAAAACCGGGTTACGGCATTTACGAAGTAACCAAAGACTCCATCCGTGTATACACGCAACGTATCGGCGAGCCTAAGAAGCAATGGGCTGCCTTCTCGCTGGCCGGGCAATATTACGACCGCAATGGAAAAGCGGAGAAATATCCCGACTTCTCGGTCAACAAGGAATATCCGAAAGTAAAGGAACAATGGATGGTACAGACGGGCGCAGGCATTTACTGCTCGCCCGCCGTAGAAAAAGATAAAGTGTTCGTAGGAGACGATATGGGACGGCTGACAGCCTACGTCCTGAAAAACGGCAAAAAGCTATGGAGCTTTGAATCCGGCAAACGCATTGTCGGTACCCCGGCCGTAAGCGAAGGTATCGTTGTATTCGGGTCTGCCGACCGCCACATCTACGGATTGAACGCCAAAGACGGCAACCTGCTCTGGACGGTAAAAGCTGCCGAACCGGTACTCGGAGCCGTGACCATCGCAAACGGTACCGCCTACATAGGTGCCAGTGATGCCACTTTCCGCGCCATAGACATCCATACGGGAAAAGTAATCTGGGCCTACACCGGCGTGAAGGGCTACATCGAAACCAAGCCGTTGGTGACGGAAGACAAAGTCATCTTCGGCGCATGGGACAATACACTGTATGCCCTGAACAAGACTGACGGACGTGAGTTGTGGAAATGGACGGGCGGACTGACCCGCATGCACTTCTCTCCTGCCGCCGTATGGCCGGTAGCTGCCGACGGCAAAGTATTCATTACCGACCGCAACGCGCCATGACCGCCATAGACATCCATACGGGCAATACCGTGTGGCGCACCTTCCAGTCCATGGTGCGCGAGACCATCGGACTTTCCGAAGACGGTGAACGTATCTACAGCAAAACGATGAACGACAGTATTGTCTGCTATGCAGCTCAAGGAGATACTCCGCGGGAGTTGTGGGCAACCCATGTAGGTTTCGGTTATGAGCATGCCCCCTCCATGCAAGTGGAAAAAGAGGGGGTAATGTTTGGCAGTACCAAAGAAGGACTTATCTTCGCACTGGAAGGAAAAACAGGCAAGGTACTGTGGAAACATAAAATAGGAAATTCACTCATCAGTACCGTAGTTCCGTTGAACGGCCACGAAGTTCTGTTCACGGCAACCAGCGGGGAAGTGGGACTTTTGAGAATTAAAAATTGAAAATTAAAAATTAAAAGATATATCATGAATAAAATCAGTTGCTTTCTTCCCTACGCAGGAAAAGAACAAGTAGAAAAAACAGTAGAGAATTTGCAAGCCACCGGTTTGGTAAAGGACATTTGTTTAATAACCACCGATGCGGAACTGGACCCGCTTCCGGGCTGCCGACGCCTCTGGGAAAAGTACCCTTTCGGCAGTATGACCATGCAGACCATCGCTTTCTTGGCCAAAGGAGACTACACCTTGCTCTATACCAAAGAGACCACGCTCGAAATGGGCATGTTTGCCCTGGAGCGTATGATACATATTCTTGAAGATTCAGGTGCCGGTATGGTGTATGCCGACCACTACCAAATCGCAGACGGCAAGCAGACCAACGCTCCGGTAATCGACTACCAGTTCGGTTCATTAAGGGATGATTTCAACTTCGGCTCTGTATTGTTGTTCGACACCAGAAAACTGAAACAAGCTGCCGAACGCATGAAGTCCGATTATAAATTTGCCGGCCTTTACGACTTGCGTCTGAAGTTGAGCCAGTATTCAGACCTGGTACATATCAACGAATATCTGTACAGCGAGGTGGAAAACGATACCCGCAAAAGCGGCGAAAAGATTTTCGACTACGTGGACCCCAAAAACCGTGACCGCCAGATTGAGATGGAGCAGGCATGTACCGAACATCTGAAAGAAATCGGGGGGTATCTGGCACCGGAGTTCAAGAAGATTGAGTTCTCCGCCGGCAACTTCGAATATGAGGCCTCCGTCATCATCCCGGTACGCAACCGCATCCGTACCATCCGTGACGCCATCAAATCTGTATTGATGCAAAAGACAGACTTTAAATACAATCTTATCATCATCGACAACCATTCCACAGACGGCACTACGGAGGCCATTGATGAATTCAAGGATGACGAACGCCTTATCCATATCATCCCCGAACGTACCGACCTCGGCATCGGCGGTTGCTGGAATATGGGGGTACACCACCCAAGTGCGGCAAGTTTGCCGTGCAGCTGGACAGCGATGACGTATACAAAGACGAAAATACACTCGCCATCATGGTCCGCGCCTTCTACGAGCAGAACTGTGCCATGGTAGTAGGCACCTATATGATGACGGACTTCAACATGAACATGATTGCTCCGGGCATCATCGACCACAAGGAATGGACTCCGGCAAACGGACGCAACAACGCCCTCCGCATCAACGGTCTGGGTGCCCCGCGCGCCTTCTATACCCCGGTGCTGCGCGAAGTGAAAGTACCCAATACCAGCTATGGCGAAGACTATGCACTGGGACTGAACTTCTCCCGCCAGTACCAGATAGGACGCGTGTACGACGTAGTCTACCTCTGCCGCCGCTGGGATGACAACTCCGATGCCTCACTGGACATCGTGAAAATGAACGGACACAACCTCTACAAAGACCGCATCCGTACCTGGGAACTTCAGGCACGCATAGCGATGAACCAAAACAAGTGATATGAATCAAACGATACACAATCTTCTGACCGAACAACTGGCATCCTGGGAGACGGCACGCAACAACTATGCCGCCCTCTCCGGTGTGCGGGTGAAAGAGCTGAATGTAAACGGGATACCTTATAAGGTACAGTTCAACCCCGCACGCATCGTTTCCTCCGGTGCCAAGGTGGATGCCAAGTCCATCCAGGAACGGAAATGCTTTCTGTGCCCGGCAAACCTGCCACCGGTACAGAAAGGTATCCCGTTTGGCGGACACTACCATATTCTGGTGAATCCGTTCCCCATCTTCCCCCGCCACCTGACAGTACCGGAACTGGCACATACCCCTCAACGCATAGCCTCCCGCTTCACCGACATGCTGGAGCTGGCCGAAGCGCTGACGGATTACACCATCTTCTACAACGGTCCCAAATGTGGTGCTTCCGCCCCCGACCATGCTCATTTCCAGGCAGGAAACAAAGGATTCATGCCTATTGAAAAGGACTGGCGCGGACAGACTGCCGGGAAAATAGCCGATTATAGGAAAGCAGTGCTGTGGTATCTCGACGATGCTCCCCGTGCCACACTCGTCATTGAGTCTACCTCCAAAGAGGACGCGGCAGACTTGTTTGACATCATCTACCGCTCTCTGGACGTGAAACCCGGAGAAGACGAGCCGATGATGAACGTACTGGTCCTATACGAAGCCGACCGTTGGATGGTCTTTGTCTTCCCGCGTGAGAAACACCGCCCCGCCTGCTATACCGCCGAAGGAGAAGCCAATCTGTTGAGCAGCCCGGCATCCGTCGACTTGGGAGGTGTCTTTATCACCCCCGTAGAAAAGGATTTCCTGAAAATCACTGCGGAAGATGTAGCACAGATATTAAGTGAAGTATGCCTCTCTGCCGAGGACTTCCACAAGGTACGACAGCGCATCAGGGAAAAAATATGACTTCTGAAATCCAAGAACTCTAATTTTAAAGAAATACCATTATGAAAGAGCCCAAAGTACAAGTAGGCATTCTGTTTGAACCGCAGATAGAATTCGTTTTGCTGAATCCGTATCGCATGGACGGAACGGAAGTCAGCGGCAAGCAGGTAGTGACCTACGACGAAGGCAAGATTCTCTGGAACGGACGCCGGTATGACGAACTGCTGTTCGAACCGCAACACGAGCAGACCGATGCCTTCGAGCTATTGGACGTTACCATCGGCATCAATTTCCATTGGGAGCGCAAGGAAGACCAGCGTTTTCTGGGTGCCCTCAAAATCATCGTTGAGAATGGAAAGCTTACTGGCATCAACGTCATCCATGTAGAAGATTATCTGACCAGCGTCATCTCTTCCGAGATGAGTGCCACCGCATCCCTGGAACTGCTCAAGGCACACGCTGTCATCTCCCGAAGCTGGCTACTGGCAAGCCTCTCCCCCAGCCCCTCCCCGTAGAGGGGAGAAGATAGTCCATGTTATAAGACAGCGGATAGGAGCAATTATGCGGTGTTGAAAGAGAATCAGGAACGGCTGAAGAAGGAACCGACCGAAGCTGAAAAGATTGTTTGGGAGAGACTACGTAATCATCAGTTGGGAACTAAATTCAGAAGGCAGCATATCATAGACAACTATATCGCAGACTTCGTATCATTAGAGAAGAAACTCATCATTGAAGTAGACGGGGAATATCACGGTACCCCCAAGCAAAAAAACAAGGACAAAGAACGCACTTTACATTTAGAATCCTTAGGTTATCATCTTCTACGTTTTACAAACAACGAAATCATAGCCCAACCCGACCGTGTTATCGAACGAATCAAAGCCTGCATAGCGCAGCCCCCCCTCCCTACGGGGGAGGGGCCGGGGGAGAGGCTTTGCTGGTACGACCGAGAGGACCACACCCACTTCGATGTATGCGCCGACGACCATTGTCAGCGCTACCAGGGCATTACACGTGCCTCTACCGATATTGTGAAACAAGCCATTGCCGCTACCCGCGGCCAGGTGCTGACGTCCGACGGTAAGATTTGCGACGCCCGTTTCTCCAAATGCTGTGGCGGCGCTTTCGAGGAATTCCAATACTGTTGGGAAGACATCAAATACCCTTATCTTGCCCAACAGCGAGACAGCAAAGTGCACACCGGACTGCCTGATTTGACGCAGGAAGCCGAAGCGGACCGCTGGATACGTACCTATCCCGAAGCATTCTGCAACACCACCGACAAGAAAATCCTCTCGCAGGTGCTCAACAACTACGACCAGGAGACTACGGACTTCTATCGCTGGAAAGTGGAATATACCCAGGAAGAGCTTTCAGCCCTCATTCTGAAACGTTCGGGCATCGACTACGGACAAATCATCGACCTTATCCCCATAGCCCGCGGAACCAGCGGACGCCTCTGGAAACTGAAGATTGTGGGAACCAAACGCACACTCACCATCGGCAAGGAACTGGAAATCCGCCGCACGCTCTCCACTTCACACCTCTACAGCTCTGCCTTCGTGGTAGACAAAGAGGAGTTGTCCGCCGAAGGCATTCCCGGACGCTTTATCCTCACCGGCGCCGGTTGGGGGCATGGTGTGGGACTTTGCCAAATAGGTGCAGCCGTGATGGGCGAGCAAGGGTATAAGTATGATGCAATACTGCTGCACTACTATGTAGGTGCCAGCATTGACAAGCTGTATGAATAATCGAATAGCACACAATAAATCAATATCATGAACCATACAAAAAACATATCGCCATGGGCATGGGTACCCACCCTGTACTTTGCACAAGGCATTCCGTATTTTATCGTAAACAACATCTCCGTGATGATGTTTACCAAGATGGGCGTACCGAACGGAGAAATGGCCTTGTTCACAAGCCTGCTCTATCTGCCTTGGACTATCAAACCCTTCTGGAGCCCGTTTGTCGACATCATCAAGACCAAAAGATGGTGGACCCTTTCCATGCAGATTCTGATGTCTGTGGCATTCATCCTGCTGACGCTATCCATTCCACGGCCGGACGAGGCGACTATGGCAACCGGAACAACCCCCATCAGCATGTTCAGCATCACGCTGATGCTGTTCATCATCACGGCTTTTGCCTCTGCCACACACGACATTGCCGCCGACGGCTTCTACATGCTGGCACTGAAACAGAGTGACCAGGCAGCCTTCGTCGGCATCCGAAGCACGTTTTACCGGCTCGCCTCTATCTTCGGACAAGGCGTGCTCGTAGCCATTGCCGGCGCCATCGAACTGAGAACCGAAAACATTCCGCTGTCATGGACCATCACGATGCTGGTTACAGCCGTTCTGTTCAGCTTGGTGACGTTCTATCACCTCTTTGCAGTTCCTAAACCCACCTCAGATAAGTCAACACTGGCTGCCGATGCCGCCACTGCAGGAGCCATATTCAGAGAATTCGGACGAACATTCGCCACCTACTTCACCAAACCGGGCGCATTGCTGGCCATCGTGTTCATGTTGCTGTACCGCCTGCCTGAAGCATTCCTCATCAAAATGTGTATGCCTTTCCTGGTTGCCTCCAAAGAATCGGGAGGTCTGGAACTATCGACAGCAGAAGTAGGTATCGTATACGGCACCATCGGAGTCATATTCCTCACCCTGGGCGGTATCCTCGGAGGATTGTTCGCATCACGCATTGGCTTGAAAAAATCCATCTGGTGGATGGCAGGATGCATGACTCTGCCATGCCTGACGTTTGTCTATCTTGCCATTGCCCAGCCCGACAATCTGTTTGCCATCTCCACCGCCATCGCCATCGAGCAATTCGGCTACGGCTTCGGTTTCACGGCCTACATGCTCTACATGATGTACTTCTCCGAAGGAGAATTCAAAACATCCCACTATGCCATCTGTACCGCATTCATGGCACTAAGCATGATGATACCAGGTATGTTTGCGGGATATATCCAGGAGGCTATCGGATATACGGACTTCTTCTGGTTGGTAATGATATGCTGTTTCGCCACGGTTGTTGTCACCATTTTTGCAGACAGAAGGATAGACCCGGAATATGGGAAAAAGTGATTAATGTTTAATGATTAGTGATTAGTGATGAAAAAGATTATTATTATATCCTTGCTCTGCCTCCTCTGCGGCGGCATGATGCAGGCACAGAAAATCAGAATAAAGACCGGCATCGAGGTACTGAAAGAACAGAATTTCCGATGCTGGAAGGTAAGCGTGTAGGATTGATTACCAACCCGACGGGGGTGGACAACCGGATGAGGTCCACCATCGACATCCTGCACGAGGCGCCCAACGTGAACCTTGTGGCACTCTACGGCCCCGAACACGGCGTGCGCGGCGATGTGCACGCAGGCGACCATGTGACAGACATCAAAGACGCGACTACCGGACTGCCCGTCTATTCGCTTTACGGAAAGACCCGCAAGGCCACGCCGGACATGCTGAAAGACGTGGATGTATTGGTATATGACATCCAGGACATCGGTTGCCGTTCCTTTACCTACATCAGCACCATGGGACTGGCCATGGAAGCCGCTGCCGAAAACGGCAAGGAATTCATTGTGCTGGACCGGCCCAATCCCGTAGGCGGATTGAAGATTGAAGGCAACTTGGTTGAAGATGATTGCATTTCTTTTGTAAGCCAGTTTAAAATTCCGTACCTTTACGCCCTCACTTGCGGTGAGCTGGCACTGATGCTCAATGGCGAGAAGATGTTGAAGGATGGGGAACAATGTAATCTCCACGTAGTGAAGATGAAAGGCTGGAAACGCAAGATGGATTATACCCAAACCGGACTGCAATGGGTTCCCTCCTCTCCACACATTCCACATCCTCATTCTGCATTCTTCTACCCCGTCAGCGGTATTCTGGGCGAACTGGGATATATGTCTATCGGCGTGGGGTATACCATTCCGTTCCAGATGTTTGCCGCACCATGGGTGGAAGCAGAAAAGCTGGCCGGAAACCTGAACCGTCTGAACGTACCGGGGGTCATCTTCAGACCGATGTACCTGAAACCGTTCTACAGTGTAGGCAAAGGCGAGTTGCTGCAAGGTGTGCAAGTGCACATCATGGATTTCGGCAAAGCACCGTTGAGCGACCTGCAATTCCTGGTCATGCAGGAAGTCGCCGCCCTCTATCCGGACCGTGCCGTGTTTGACCATGCCGACAAGGGACGTTTCTCGATGTTCGACAAAGTAAGCGGTTCGCGACAGATACGCGAGCGCTTCTTGAAACGGAACCGTTGGGAGGACATACGCGACTACTGGTATAAAGATGCCGAAGACTTCCGTAAGTTGTCGAAAAAGTATTATTTATATAAATAAATTTACAGACGAATAAGGAAGAAAAAAAACATGATACGGAGGGTACCTCAGTCGTATACAGAGACACCCTAAGTCGTATAGTTAGATACCCTCAATATACGACTGAGGGTCCCCCTCGCGAGACACGTTTACAGAGCACTTTGAAGTAAAGTGATGCAATAGTAAAAAAAGTGAATATGAAAGAGCAAAGTTACATGGCTTTCCTGCAGGAAGCAAAGCGATTCATTCCGCAGGAAAGGATTTACACCGACGAACTTCGCCGGCTGGCTTGGGGTACGGACGCCGGTTTTTACCGACTGATTCCCCAGATTGTAATCCGTTCGAAAGACGAAGATGAAGTTTCACAACTGTTGAAACTGGCGAGCCGCCACGGGCTGCCCGTCACCTTCCGAGCGGCAGGGACCAGTTTGTCGGGTCAAGCCATTAGTGACTCCATCCTCATCGTAGCCGGCAAGAATTGGGAAAAATACAGCATATCTGCCGACCACGAACAGATAACCCTCCAGCCGGGCATCATCGGACAACGTGTGAACGAACTGTTGGCTCCCTACGGTCGCAAGTTTGCACCGGACCCCGCTTCGGTGAAAAGCGCCATGGTGGGCGGTATCGTCATGAACAATGCTTCCGGCATGAACTGCGGTACGCACGCCAATAGCGACAAGGTGCTTGTTTCCGCCCGTATCATCCTGATGGACGGCACCCTGCTGGATACCGGAAATCCCGTCAGCCGCGCCTCCTTCGAAGTGACCCACCGTGACTTCATCCGCCGCATCTGCGAACTGCGCGATGAAATACGTACCAACGAAAAACTGGCCGAACGCATCCGTTACAAATATTCCATCAAAAACGTAACCGGGCTCAATCTGCTGCCCTTCGTTCGTTTCGACGACCCATTCGAAATCATTGCCCACCTCATGGTAGGTTCCGAAGGTACACTGGCGTTCCTTTCGGAAGTGACGATGAAGACTGAATATGATTATCCCTACAAGGCCAGCGCTATGCTCTACTTCAAGACCATCAAGGAGGCGTGCCGCGCTGTGGTAGCCATGAAAGCAATTGACAATTTACAATTGACAAGTGACAATGAAACCGTGCGGCATGATAGCGCAGCCAATTGTCAATTGTCAACTGTCAATTCTCCATTGGTAAAAGGGGCTGAGATGCTAGACTACAAGAGCCTTTCTTCCGTCAACGACCCCGTATTCCTAAAATACAAAGGCGAAGTTGCCTCCTCTGCCCTCCCCGGCGTGGAGCCCGGCGACGAAACCGGATTGACAGCAGTGCTGACCGAAACCAAAGCCCGTACCCCGGAAGAACTGCAACAGAACATATCTGCCATCGAAGCTTGCCTGCAAGCCTTCACCACCTATATTCCGGTACGCTTCACCGACCGTCCGGAGGAATATTCCAAATACTGGGCCATCCGTTCCGGCATCTTCCCCTCTGTGGAGGTACGCGCCAGCCGGGGACCACTTGCCTCATCGAGGATATCGCCTTCCACATTGAAGACCTTCCAGAAGCGACGGCAGAGCTGCAACAGCTCATAGCCCGTCACGGCTATGACGACGCCTGCATCTACGGCCATGCTCTTGAAGGAAACTATCACTTCATCATCAACCAGTCCTTCAGTACCCAAGCGGAAGTGAAACGCTACGAAGACTTGATGAATGACATCAAGACCTTGGTAGTAGATAAATATGACGGTTCCCTGAAAGCCGAGCATGGCACGGGCCGGAATATGGCTCCCTTTGTCCGCCATGAATGGGGAGATGACGCCTACAAAGCCATGAAGGCCGTCAAAGAGCTGTTTGACCCACAAGGATTGCTAAACCCCGGTGTCATTTTCAATGATGACCCGCAATGCCATATCAAGAACTTCAAGCCGCTGCCTTTATTAGTGATGAGTGACAAGAGACATGCTACGCCACTCGTAGCTGACAAATGCATCGAGTGCGGTTTCTGCGAAGTCAACTGTCTCTCCTGCGGCTTTACCCTTTCCTCGCGCCAGCGTATCGTGTTGCAGCGCGAAATATCCCGGCTGAAACAAAGCGGCGAGGACCCGACGCGCCTTGCACTGCTCGAAAAACAATACCGCTATCCCGGCAACCAGACTTGTGCCGGAGACGGCCTCTGCTCCATGTCGTGCCCGATGGGTATCAATACGGGCGACCTTACCCATATAATCCGCCAGGAAGCATTGCCCAAAGGCAGTCTGGGATACAAAGCCGGAGACTTTGTCGCCAATCATTTCGCCGGTGTCAAGAGTACACTGCGTCCCGTATTGTCCTTAGCCAACTTCGGACATTCACTATTAGGGACAAAGGCGATGAGCGGCATTACCAAGGGGCTGCACAATGCATTGGGCATACCTCTATGGACACCGGCTATGCCGAAAGCCTTCAAGCCTCTCCCCCCTTGCCCCCTCCCCCGTAGGGAGGGGGGGAAAGATACTCCTGATAATGATAAGGGAAAAATAATTAATTCCGATAAAGCGGGAGTAACTACTCCTCCTCCCTACGGGGGAGGGGGCAAGGGGGGAGAGGCTGTCGTTTACTTCCCCAGCTGCATCAACCAGACTATGGGTCTGACCAAGAAGTCTCCCGTAGAGCAGCCATTGGTAAATAAAATGGTGTCCTTGTTGCAAAAAGCCGGTTACGAAATCATCTTCCCGAAAGATATGGACAAGCTTTGCTGTGGCACCATTTGGGAAAGCAAAGGGATGCTGGACATTGCCGACCGCAAGACAGCCGAACTGGAGGCCGCACTTTGGGAAGCCAGCGAACAAGGCAAGTACCCCGTCCTCTGTGACCAAAGCCCTTGTCTGCACCGCATGCGCGAATGTATCAAGAAGATGAAACTGTATGAACCTGCAGAATTCATCTATACATTCTTACGTGAGAAGCTGATTTTCACCCCTATTAACCGCCCCGTAGCAATCCACATCACCTGCTCCATGCGGAAAATGGGACTGGCAGATACCATTATAGCCCTTGCACGCCTTTGCTCCAGTAAAGTCATCGTGCCGGAAGAAGTAGGTTGCTGCGGTTTTGCCGGAGACCGGGGATTCACCTATCCTGAGCTGAACTCGTACGCCCTACGCAAACTCCGCCCGCAAATAGAAGCGTCCGGAGTGAATATAGGCTACTCCAACAGCCGTACTTGTGAAATCGGATTGACAACAAACTCAGGTATCCCCTATGTATCCATTGCCTATCTGGTAGATGAATGTACAAAGGCAGCTGATAATTAGGATTGATAATTAACTTAACACACAAATATTACAATGAACAGTACAAAAGTAAGTAAACGCATCCTTGCACTCGACATTCTCCGTGGTGTCACCATCGCAGGTATGATTATGGTAAACAACCCCGGTTCGTGGGGACATATCTATGCCCCCTTGCGGCATGCAGAGTGGAACGGTCTGACCCCCACCGACCTCGTCTTTCCCTTCTTCATGTTTATCATGGGAATTTCCACATACATTTCCCTGAAGAAATACAACTTCGAGTTCAGCCACGCCGCCGGCATGAAGATACTGAAACGCACTATCGTCATTTTCCTTATAGGCATGGCTATCGGCTGGTTCTCGCGTTTCTGCTATTACTGGGCCTCCGCTCCGGACGACCTCAGTTTCGGAGAGAAGCTATGGGCTTCCGTCTGGACATTCGACCGTATCCGTATCCTGGGTGTCATGCAACGGCTGGCCCTTTGCTACGGAGCAGCCTCCATCATTGCACTAACCATGAAGCATAAACATATACCTTATCTGATAGCCAGCCTATTGATAGGCTACTTCATACTGTTGATGTGTGGCAACGGTTTCGCCTATAATGAAACAAACATTCTTTCCGTGGTAGACCGTGCCATCCTGACCCCTGCACACATGTACAAGGATAACGGCATAGATCCCGAAGGTTTGTTAAGCACCATCCCTGCTATTGCACACGTGTTGCTGGGCTTCTGTGTAGGACGGCTGATGCTGGATGGCAACAAGTCGGAAGACCGTGCCTCATTTCTCAATTCGCAGCTTATCACACTGTTTCTGGTAGGCGTTATCCTTACTTTCTCCGGTTTCCTGCTAAGCTACGGTTGCCCCATCAACAAGAAAATATGGTCTCCTACCTACGTACTCGTCACTTGCGGACTGGCATCCAGTTTTCTGGCATTGCTTATCTGGATTATTGATGTGAAAGGCTATAAGAAGTGGAGCATGTTTTTCGAGGCATTCGGTGTGAATCCGCTGTTTATGTATGTATTGGGCGGCGTACTTAGCATACTTTTCGGTAGCATCAGTTTCCCGTGGGGAGACGGCAGCATCAGCATACACGGATTCTTATATAATATAGTCCTCATGCCCGTTTTCGGTGAAACCGCCGGTTCCCTTGCCTTTGCCCTGCTGTTTATCGCCATTAACTGGTGTATCGGCTACCAGTTGTACAAACGAAAAATATATATCAAAATATAAGGATTAAGGATTAGGGATTAAGGATTAATGTTTGAGGATTAATGCGTTGCCTATAATTAAAAACAGCATCACCCACCATTAATCATTAACCCCTAATCATTAAACATTGAACATTAAACATTATTTATATGATTCTAATAGCAGACAGTGGCTCTACAAAGACCGATTGGTGTGTTGTAGAGAATGGAGTACTTCTCCAACAGATATTCACGAAAGGGACGAACCCTTTCTTTCAGTCGGAAGAAGAAATCAGTAATGAAATAGCAACAGCGCTATTACCTCAGCTGAAGACAAGTGAGCTGGATGCCGTATACTTTTATGGTGCAGGATGCGGATTTCCCGACAAGATAAGTATGGTGCACCGTGCCATAACCAAACACCTCAGTGTGAAAAATGAAGTGGAAGTCAATACCGATATGCTGGCTGCCGCACGCGGCCTCTGCGGACATGACTCAGGCATTGCCTGCATCATGGGGACCGGCTCCAACTCATGCTATTATGACGGAAAAAGCATTGTCACCAATGTATCTCCTCTGGGATTCATCCTGGGAGACGAAGGCAGCGGAGCCTGCTTGGGCAAACTGTTGGTAGGCGATATCCTGAAAAATCAGATGACACCCGAGCTGAAAGAGAAATTCCTCAAACAGTTCGACCTGACACCTGCTGATATCATCGACCGTGTCTACCGCAAGCCGTTCCCAAACCGCTTCCTGGCAAGCTTGTCACCATTTCTTGCACAGAATCTGGGTGAACCTTGTGTACGCGCTTTGGTACTGAACAGCTTTAAGGCATTCCTTAAACGCAACGTCATGCAATATGAAGACTATCAGCATCAAAAAGTACATTTCATCGGTTCCGTAGCCTTCTATTACAAGGAAGTTCTGGCAGAAGCTGCCAAAGAAATGGGTATCCAACTGGGTGCAATCATCAAGAGCCCCATGGAAGGACTCATCAAATATCACAACTGAAAGTGACAAATCGTAAATTGTACATTGTAAATCGTCAAATCGTAAATATCGTGCCTTATGTTCGTAAAAATCTCAGAGCAACCATCGCTCTACAATGACTTGGAAAAGAAATCAGTCCGTGAAATTCTGGAAGACATCAATACCGAAGACCAGAAAGTGGCGCTTGCCGTACAGAGGGCAATCCCTCAAATAGAAAAACTGGTAACCCAGATTGTGCCCCGCATGAAACAAGGCGGACGCATCTTCTACATGGGTGCGGGTACCAGTGGACGTCTTGGCGTACTCGACGCTTCGGAAATTCCACCGACTTTCGGTATGCCCCCCACGCTGGTTATCGGCTTGATTGCCGGTGGTGACACTGCACTAAGGAATCCGGTAGAGAATGCCGAAGATGACATTCACCGCGGTTGGGAAGAGCTGACGGAACGCAATATTACAGACAAGGACATTGTCATCGGTATTGCCGCATCCGGCACCACCCCCTACGTAATAGGCGCCATGCACGAGGCACGCGAACACGGCATACTGACCGGCTGTATCACCAGCAACCCGGACTCACCAATGGCAGCAGAGGCAGATGTAGCCATCGAAATGATTGTAGGACCTGAATATGTGACGGGAAGCTCACGCATGAAATCGGGAACAGGACAGAAAATGATACTGAATATGATTACCACTTCCGTCATGATACAGTTGGGACGCGTGAAAGGCAACAAGATGGTAAATATGCAACTCAGTAACAAAAAGCTTGTGGACCGTGGTACCCGTATGATTGTAGAGGAACTCGGACTGGACTATGGCAAAGCCAAGGCACTGCTGTTGATGCACGGCTCGGTGAAGAAGGCAGTGGATGCATACCGGATTTAGTTATTACTCACTCTTAAATCCCTTTATTATGAAAGCAATATATTTTTTTCTCTTTTCTCTTTGTCTGCAAGCTGCCACCGCGCAACCCTTGCAACGCGTAGCCCCTGAACAAGTGGGAATGGACTCCCGCAAGTTGATGTATGCTGACGAAGCGATTGAAACAGCCATCTCCAACAAGGATATTCCCGGTGCCGTACTTGCTGTAGTACGTAACGGCAAGATGGCCTATCTGAAAGCTTACGGCAACAAGCGTGTTTATCCCAATGTGGAGCCTATGACTACCAATACTGTCTTTGACATGGCATCCTGCAGCAAATCCATGTCGACTGCCGTATGTACGATGATACTGGCAGAACGCGGCAAACTCCGCATGCTGGATCCAGTCAGCCTCTACATACCCCATTTCAAGAATTGGGAAAGCGAAGACGGCAAAGAGAAAAAGGTTATCCGCATTGCCGACTTGATGACACACACTTCCGGTCTTCCTCCCTATGCACCGGTAGCCGAGCTGGAAAAGCAGTACGGTTCTCCCAATCCCGATGCTTATGGAATATATTGCTACTTGTAAACGCGACTTCAAGCCGCAGACTGATTTTCAATACAGTTGCCTCAACTTCATCACCTTGCAGCACATTATCGAGACTATAAGCGGACAGAGCCTGCGTGACTTTGCACGTGAAAACCTATTTGATGTACTCGGCATGGAGCATACCGACTATCTGCCTTGCCAACGTGATAAGGATGGTAACTGGATTACAACAGACAACTCACAATGTACAATTCACAATGTACAATGTACAAAGAAGGGCAGGACCGTACAACATGACCGCGCAGCCAATTGTCCTTTGTCCATTGTACATTGTACATTAAAAGACATTGCCCCCACTGAAAAGCAACCTAATGGACAAGTTCTCTGCGGACAAGTTCATGACCCGCTGGCACGTGTCATGAACGGAGGTATCAGCGGTAATGCAGGAGTATTCTCTTGTGCTGATGATATTGCCATACTCTGCGCAGCCCTGCAAAACGGAGGCGAATGGAACGGACGCCGCATCCTGAGTCCGCTGGGTGTCAAAGCCATGCGTACTGTGCCACGTGCTACCGCCAGTCTGGGACGCACTCTCGGTTGGGATAATTTTACAGCCTATGCCTCCAACAATGGAGATTTGTTTGGTCCTAATACCTATGGGCATACCGGCTACACGGGTACCTCCATCATTATTGATCCGGACAATGACACTTCCGTCATACTCCTTATCAACGCCGTACATCCGGAAGACGGACACAGCGTAGTTCGCCTGCGTTCATTGGTTGCCAACGCTGTGGCGGCTTCCATCTGCCCCATTCCGCGTGTTTATACAGACCATTACTACAAACGTTTCCTACAGTTTATGGATGAGCCTGCCATTACAAGCAAGGACATCGTGATGCTTGGCAATAGCCTGACTGAAGGTGGCGGTGACTGGTCTGCCCGTCTTGGTGACAAGAACGTACGTAATCGCGGCATCATCGGTGATGAAGTGATGGGTATCTATGACCGCCTGCATCAGATACTTCCCGGACATCCCGCCAAGCTGTTCCTGCTTATCGGGGTCAATGACATCTCCCATGACTTGGCACCAGACAGTATTGCAGACATGATTCGCATGACGGTGGAACGCATCCGGAAAGAATCTCCCGACACAAAACTCTACCTGCAAAGCCTGCTCCCTTTCAATGAAAGTTTCGGACGATACAAGAGACTGACCGGAAAGACCGATATGGTTCCGGCAATCAACGCCCGCCTGGAGGCGCTTGCCAAAGAGGAAGGCATTGCCTACATCAATCTTTTTCCACTATTTACAGAGAAGGGAACAAATGTACTACGCAGTGAGTTGACCGGCGACGGACTGCATTTGAATGAGGATGGATACAAAATCTGGGTAAAGGCCATTAAGAAGAAAATATAAGTACTATCCTTCCCTCTATCGGAAAAGTATAATAAAAAAAGTGGTGAAGAAAAACCTTCACCACTTTATTATATGCATACCTGGTTATTCAACAATACGTTCCAGCAATAAATCAAATGTCAATGCGGTATATCCGGGGATTGTTCCATCATTATTGCCACTGGAGCCATAAGCACTTTGCCAAGGTATATATAGCATCCAGCGTTCACCTGCCCGCATCAACTGCAAGGCTGCTGTCCATCCGGGAAGTACACCTGCCACAGCAAAAGTGGCAGGAGAATCAAAAACTGTCGGTTCTTTCAATGAACTCAATGGTATGTTAGTATCCAGCGCACTGTATCCATCAAAATTCCCATCGAATTGATCACCTACAATTAAAGTTCCGTAATAAAAAGCACTGACGGTAGAATGATATCCCGTATATAACGGACGTTCTCCTGTCTCATTTTTCACAAGCTTCTTGCAATACACATACTGGGCACCTTCGGTAGTACTGGCAGTCGTCTGTATGGCATACAGTTTACCGAGCTCCATAGCGTCAGCCTGCTCTGCTGTGGCCACATAGTTCTCACCAGTCAGCCTTTTTATCGAGTCAGCAAATGCCTCATTACGTTCTCTCCAGTTATCATACTTTCCAGCCTCCTCCACTTCTTCACAAGAGATGAAAGCACCCACCAGCAACAGCAGGAAAGGCAAAAACAAAAGTCCTTTTCTCATTTTCATTAATTACAAAATATTCATTAATTACGAATTACAAATTACGAATTACAAAAAACAAGTGGCATTCACACTACGCACCCCCGTAATTTATAATTTGTAATTAACCCTATTCTTACTGCAAGGTTTTCAGCAACGATGTGATGCTTACACGGTCTGCAATAATATTATTCAGTTCAGAGATAGCCACGCGTTCTTGCTGCATGGTGTCACGATTACGCAGCGTCACACAGTTATCTTCCAAAGTCTGATGATCCACGGTGACACAGTACGGGGTACCGATGGCATCCTGCGGCGGTAACGCTTGCCGATGGAGTCTTTCTCGTCATACTGGCAGTGGAAGTGGAACTTCAGGCTGTCAATGATTTCGCGTGCCTTTTCGGGCAGACCGTCTTTTTTCACCAACGGCATTACGGCCAGTTTCACGGGTGCCAGTGCAGCAGGCAACTTCAAGACAACACGAGTCTCTCCATTCTCCAACTTCTCTTCACAGTAAGAAGCAGACATGATGCTGAGGAACATGCGGTCTACACCGATACTGGTCTCGATGACGTACGGCGTATAGCTTTCGTTGGTCTCGGGGTCGAAGTACTTGATGTTCTTGCCGGAGAACTTCTCATGCTGGGACAAGTCGAAATTTGTACGGCTGTGAATACCCTCCACTTCCTTGAAGCCGAAAGGCATCAGGAACTCGATGTCTGTAGCAGCATTGGCGTAGTGGGCCAGCTTGTCGTGGTCGTGGTAACGGTAATGGTCATCACCGAAGCCCAGCGCCTTGTGCCATTTCAAGCGGGTCTCTTTCCAGCTCTTGAACCAGTCAAGCTCCGTACCCGGCTTCACAAAGAACTGCATTTCCATCTGCTCAAACTCGCGCATACGGAAGATGAACTGGCGGGCTACGATTTCGTTACGGAAAGCCTTACCAATCTGGGCGATACCGAAAGGAATCTTCATGCGACCGGTCTTCTGTACATTCAGATAGTTCACGAAAATGCCCTGTGCCGTCTCGGGACGCAAGTAAATCTTCATGGCACCGTCTGAGGTAGAACCCATTTCGGTGGAGAACATCAGATTGAACTGGCGTACCTCTGTCCAGTTCTTTGTGCCACTGATAGGGCAAACGATTTCTTCGTCAAGGATAATCTGGCGGAGTTCGTCCAGGTTGTTATCGTTCAAAGCTTTGGCAAAACGTTCGTGCAAGGCATCACGCTTGGCCTGGTGTTCCAGCACACGACCGTTGGTACTGCGGAACTGAGCCTCATCGAAAGCCTCCCCAAAACGCTTGGCAGCTTTGGCCACTTCTTTGTTTATCTTGTCATCGTACTTGGCAAGCTGGTCTTCTATCAACACATCGGCACGATAACGTTTCTTGGAATCGCGGTTGTCAATCAAAGGGTCATTGAAAGCATCCACGTGTCCGCTGGCTTTCCAGATGGTGGGGTGCATAAAGATTGCCGAGTCGATACCGACAATGTTTTCGTGCAGCAGCACCATGCTCTGCCACCAGTATTGCTTGATGTTATTTTTCAGTTCCACACCCATCTGACCATAGTCATACACAGCTCCCAGTCCATCATAAATATCGCTGGAAGGGAACACAAAACCATATTCCTTACAGTGTGATACGAGTTTCTTAAAAACGTCTTCTTGTGCCATTTTCTGTTGTATCTAAATTAATTTGAATCTTATTTTCAGCTAAAAAACGCCACAAAGATAGGGATTTATATCGTAAGTAGGACACGGAGGGTATTAATTTATCTTATTACCAAATAAAAGAAGAAGCTACCTCATAACTCCGAGGCAGCTTCTTTCCCAATTTTACCCAATTACAATTAATTTACCTAAGCACTACAAATCAACCTAATCACAACTAAGAATAATATTATACTCACCTTCAGCGCTTTATCGTATTAACAGTTTCTTGTGCTTTCAATATGTCATTTGTTTTTTCCACAACTGATACCACATCAACATCAAGTGCAGCCTTAATATCCTTGGAAGAGGTTCCAATCAAAAACTTATAATTTCCAGCATCCACTACCCATGAAGAAGAAGCTTCATCATAAGAAGCCAAATCCGTAGTGTTCAGTTTCAAAGTGGCAGTAACAGTCTCACCTGGCCTCAATTCCTTAGTTTTGGTAAAAGCTTTAAGTTCTTTTTCCGGTTTGTTCATCTGAAAACTATTGGGAGCGGAGACATAAAGCTGAACAACCTCTTTCCCTGCAAACTTACCAACATTCTTCACATCAATAGAAACAGTATATATGCCATTATCAACTTTGACAGACGGATTGACATACTCGAATGTTGTATACGAAAGACCATAGCCGAAAGGATAAGACACTTGCTTTCCGAAACTATCGAAATAGCGATAACCGACAAAAATATCTTCTTCATAATCCGTATAGTCTACATTCTTCACTGAAGAGCTTTTGTCCTCCTTATTCCTCACATCTGTATTAGCCCTAGCATCCATAGGAAAATTGGTCGAAGAAGCAACGTCCATCAACTTGTTCGGGAAAGTCATTGTCAACTTACCCGATGGAGATACTTTACCGCTCAACACATCCGTCACACTATTTCCGCCCTCCTGGCCTGCTTGCCAAGCCAGTAAAATAGCATCCGGCAGTTCTTTCCAAGAAGCTGTTTCGATTACACCTCCGATATTCAATACCACCACCACTTTCTTCCCAGCAGCATGGAAAGCTTGGCTGACGGACTTCAGCAGTTGCAATTCTTCCTCACTCAGTTCAAAATCACTGACATTACGGTCTACAAATTCACCGGAAGTACGTCCCAGCGTAACCAATGCAACATCCGCTTTAGCAACTTGTTCTGACAATACCTTTGTAGTAGGGATAAGTTCTGTCGGGCGAGGTACTGGCATAAATCTAGAGAAAGGCTGAGACGGGTCAGGAGTATTTTTCTTATTCTCGGCCTCAATATACTGTTCATAATCGGCCTTCAATGCTTCATCTATCTGGTATCCAGCATTCTTCAAACCATCCAATAATGAGACTGTATAGGCACGATTCACATTACCTGAACCGGTACCTCCTGCTATGAAATCATAGGAAGTACACCCGAAAAGAGCTATATTTCTAACCTTCCTTTCAAATGGCAAAGTTTCGTTATTATTCTTCAACAAAACCATTCCTTCAGTCGCAGACTGGCGGGTAACTGCTGCGTGCGCCTTCAAATCAGGTTTATTGGAATATTTGTATTCTTTAAAATGAGGAGTTTGGAGAATAAGTTCAAGAACACGCTTCACATTACGATTCAGTATGGATTCATCCAATTTTCCGGATTTCACCCCTTCGATAATCATATCATACTGGTTAGCCCTTCCCGGTTGGAGCATATCATTACCTGCTATCATCTGAGCCACGGCATCCTTCCCTCCAAACCAGTCAGTTACCACCATACCCTCGAAATTCCACTCATCACGCAATAAAGTGGACAGCAAGTCTGTATTCTCAGAAGCATAGGTGCCATTAATATAATTGTAGGAGGACATTACTGTCCATGGTGCCGATTCCTTCACTGCAATTTCGAACCCCTTCAAATAGATTTCCCGTAAGGCACGAGGAGTGATACGAGCATCATTAGCATTCCGATTGGTTTCCTGGTTGTTAACAGCAAAATGTTTGATGGAAGTTCCCACTCCGTTGCTCTGTATCCCTCTGACATATGCAGCAGCTATCTTGCCAGATACCAACGGATCTTCGGAATAATATTCAAAATTACGCCCGCACAAAGGATTCCGATGGATATTCAAAGCAGGAGCCAGTAAAACATCCGCACCATATTCCAACACTTCATTACCAATTGATTTTCCAACTTCCTCCACCAAATCCTGATTCCAAGTAGAAGCAAGTAACGTACCGATAGGAAAATGTGTACAATAATAAGTAGCAGAATCCCCTTCGCGGATAGGATCTATACGTAAACCTGCAGGTCCATCAGCCAACACAATGGCAGGAATCCCCAAACGGGGTATCGGATAAGTAGTACCTGCTGCACCGGGAACCAACTTTTTTGTAGTGCCAATCACCGTACTGTCACCCGAAGTACCCGCCATTCCGGTACCGATAACCAAATGTGCCTTTTCTTCCAAAGTCATAGCACTAATAACATCCTCAACAGAATCTTTACCCAATTGAGGAACCGTAGGGCCACAAGCGCTCAATACGCCTGCAGCCAACAGCAAATAAAACAGTTGTTTCTTCATAGCCTAATTAGATTTATTTAAACAACTTGGGAGCAAATACAGAGAGATAAATACGCCAGCAGGTCCACACATGTCCACCAGGAGTTTCCATAAACTCATATTTATATCCTTTTTTATCCAAATCAGCGCGATAAGCTGCATTGTTTTTATAAAGGAAATCGTCTTTACCAATACCCAACCAGTAAAGTTTGGGAGCCTTATCAAACTGAACAGCTAACTTTTTGTCCATATCCTGATAAACCGGACTATTTTTCTGACCTGCACTCTGGACATTAAGGGCCGCAGAGAATAAACCTACATAATCGAACATATCAGGATAGTTCAAAGAAATATTGGCAGAATGAAAACCACCCATTGAAAGCCCTGCAATAGCACGATGAGCTTTGTCCGCTTGTACACGATAATTACTTTCTACAAACGTGATAATCTCAGGGAAATAGGCTTCAAAAGCACCGTCCATGGTTCCATTCTTCATATGGTAAGGTTTATAGTATCCCAGACTACTCTCACCCGGTGCAGCCTCCATGGCAGCATGCCCATTGGGCATCACGACAATCATCGGTTCAGCCTTGCCTTGTGCAATCAAATTATCAAGAATCTGTGCAGCACGTCCAAAAGTTGTCCACTCATCTTCATCTCCTCCCATACCATGCAATAAATAGAGTACCGGATACTTCCTATCACCGGATTGTTCATAACCTGCCGGCGTGTAGATATTGATACGGCGATCCATTTTCATACCATCAGAGTGATACCAACGATGGGCCAATGTTCCATGAGGTACTTTATTTACCTTATATAAATCTGCCTTACCATTCCCTACAATAAACACATTGCTTGTGGTAGCAAAGTCACGATAGACATAAACATTGTTAGGGTCTATAGTCGGCACACCATCTACCATGAATTCATAGCTATAAAGTTCTGAATCCAACGGCTTGGTAGTATAGGTCCAAATTCCTTCTGAATTCTTTGTCATGTCTATCAAACCTGCTCCCACCATACCTCCAATGTGTTGTCCCTCCGCCTTTTCGGCAAAGTCACCAGCAATCTGCACCTTTTGGGCATCAGGAGCCTTAAAGTTAAAAGTCACTGTGTTATCTTTGTTCACAATTGCAGACTCGAGGTCCTGCGCAACAAACAAATTCTGCTGGGCAGACACTTGCAGTCCACAGACTGCCATAAATACTGTCAATAAAATCTTTTTCATTTCAGTTTTTCAATTTAAAGTTTGTTGATTCCAGTTTATTCTACCACTGTAATAATTAGGCGGTGATAACGGTTCATTTGTGGTTCACCATCATCTGTAGCTCCAGAATCAAGTGAATGGTATCGCCCGGTTTGGCATCAGTCGGAACAGTAAAAGTAGTATTTGCAGAAGTAGAATCATCCACTGCCACTTTACCTTGATATGTACTGGCTGACATATATTGCCACCATTTAATGGCAAGTACATTCTTGTCCGGATCGGTTACTGTATATTTAAGTTTCAGCTTTTCACCCGGTTTGGCATTCATGGCAAGTGCACCTTTTATCACCGGTTCATGATTTGCATCGGTATAGCTTGGAGTAACTGACCATTTAAAACGGGCAGCCAATCCATTCATTACCGGAGCCGTAAAATCGGGTAAAGGATAGTGCTCAGCTCTATACTTCATCTGTTCCATACGAGAAAGATTCTCCACTGAATCGGGAAGAAGAGTCCTTCCACCGCACCAGCCACCATAAGTAGGATTCTCGTGACCACGCAGACCATTACCGATCAAATTCAGAAAACAGTAAGTGTCACCCTCAGCCAGATAAGCCCCTTTCGGCTGAACGCCAGTCCAAACTACATAGCCTTGCTCCTTCAGTTCATCAACTGTATAGCCCGACAAGCCGAAGAAATCGAACTTATCATCTTTCACCATCTGTTTTCCATCCCCCCAGACACGATACATTTCACCGAAAGGCCCTTTACTACGGATATTCTCCTGCATCCATTCCGGAGAATAGAAAACCTGGTTTTCTTTGGAAGCCCTCAACTGGGCATTATAAGCCAGCCCGACTGTCATGCCGCCCATCTCCATTTGTCTAAGTTCCGGCCAGAAAGGTTTGATATACCGTGCATACGTATCATCCTGATCACCAGAAAGGGAAAGAACCACTTTTTTTATTATCTTTTCCCGAATACCTTTCCAAGCATCAGTATGCTCATAAATATCCTGAATGGACTTCAAAGCACGAGCTATGGTGCTGGCACCTCCCCAAGCATTGATAAATACCGGATCTGTACAATCATCAAGCAGTACGGCTTTAATCAGCTCCGATCCCGGAGTATCCTTGGAAATATCACCATCGAACTCTATATTACCGATGCGTATTTTGGATTTCAGATATTCGGGAGTCGGATAAGAAGGATCATGTACCCTCAAATTGGGATATACCTCCTCATAAGCTTCCACAGCATCGTCAATGAAACGTTCTTCCGGATCCCAACGCCAACTTTCCATAGGCCCGTAGTCTATACCATTACGAGAATATTCCCGTCCAGGTACATACCACTTAGTACCGTGCCCGTCACCTTTCCAATGAAACTGACTGCTGGCATAAATCAAACCTTCCACGCGGAAATCCGTACTGAAAAGTAAGAAACGTATCAAAGAGTTCAGGTCATCAAGTTCCGGATCACAAGTAATGATAACACGCGGTTTTGACGAATCTTCACCGGACGTCTGCTGTCCATTCATACAAGCCGGCATCACAGCCATAAGGCCTGAGAAGAATAAGCATTTAAATTTATTCATACACTAAATTTTATTGATTAACTACCAACCCGGATTCTGGGTCATATTCTTATTGACATTCATTTCAGTTGCAGGGAATGGGAGCAATTCATGCTTACCACTTTTGAAACCAGCAGAAGCATTTTTCTGTTCATTCCAACTGACACGACCGTCTTTGTAAAGAGCCGGTCTTTCCTGTCCTCTTTTGGCAAGTACCGTAGCAGCATCGCCCCACCGAATCAAATCCTGATAACGACAACCTTCCATCCAAAGTTCCAAACGCTTTTCTTTCTTGATATCATCCATAGAAACGCTACCCAATACGGGCAACTGAGCACGATTACGCACTTTATTCACATATTCGGTAGCCTTACTCGTATTTCCGGCTTGAAGACTAGCTTCTGCAGCAAGCAGCAAGACCTCGGCATATCGCATGGCACGAGTATTATTAGGACAACGTAACCACCAATAGTTGATAACATCCTCTTCATAAACACGGTATTTCCAACTAAAGTAACCGGCATTGTCAGGCATATATGCAATGGCATCACTCAAAGATATACCGGTGCTTTCCATCTGCTGGTATGTCTTTATGGAAGCATTCAAGCGATACGTATCTCCCATCTCAACAAATGCATCATAGCTTTCCTTGGTCGGATTAAAAAATCCCCAACCTCCGTGAGAATAGATTTGAGTAGCTCATTAAATGCAAGCATATCTCCGCGCCAATGCACATATACCCAAATCATGTTACTCATAATACCAGTAGCATTATTGGCATCGTAGACATAGTTACTCTCAAATAAGCTTTCGCAGTTTGCCTCTCCTTTAGTAGTCTGAATATTTTCATAATCACTGTAAAGGTCGTACTTTCCGCTATTGATCACCTCATCCAAGGCAGTGGCGGCAGCACCATAATTCTTCTGGAATACATATGCCTTACCTAACAGAGCTTGTGCAAATTGTTTGGTGATACGATAGGTAAAGTCATCCAAACTTGTCTTTTCCTCCAGATCACCACTGTTGACAGCCTCAGTAAGGTCTTGGTTCACCAATGCCCATAGCGCCTCAGTATTACCATTAGCCTGGGAATATTCATTTGGCGTTAACGGATGATCCACCAATGGCGGAGTCCCCCAAAGACTAATTAATTCGATGTAGGACATCGCACGGAAAACCTTTGCCTCTGCACGTGCACGAAGTTTAATTACCGAATCATCCCCTACATACTGCAAAACAATATTGGCGGCATAAATCACCTTATAAAGATTCGTATACAACGTTTTAATATGAGAAAAATCAGAGTCGAATGTATAAGTCGACAGCAATTGCGCACTAGCAGCTGTCCAACTCTCCCCTGCCGAATAGCAATCATCCGAAAGAAGATTCTTCAGCCAGAATGCAGGTGCATAAGTATCCTTCCAATTACTATAGCAGGCTACAATGGCTTCTTCCGCATCAGCATCCGTTTTATAGAAACTTTCAAAAGTGCTTACTCCATGCTGCGAGATATCCAGATTGTCCACACAAGAGGAAAAGAAAGTACAACTAGCAAGCAACAAACTTGATAAAATATATTTTGCTTTCATATTTCGTATTGAATTAAAGATTAAAATGCTACATTAAGACCGAACACGACTTTCTTGCTGGACGGATAAGAACCCATATCCAACCCCATTGCACTACCTGTACTTGTAAATTCAGGGTCAAATCCAGGATACTTGGTAAATGTAAAGAAGTCGTCCAAAGAACAATACAAACGAAGATTGCTCAAACCAATCTGCTTCAACAAATTCTTTGGTAAATTATAGCCCAACTGTATCTGCTTGATTTTAAAGTAAGAACCGTCGAATACAAACTTGGAGCTTTTCAAGTACTTATCATAATTACTAGGATTGGAACGGGCATAATTTGCATTGTCTCCTGCAGTTGTCCAGCGTCCATCGTAGAATTCCTTCAAGGTATTCGCTTTCATACGGGAAGTACGGTTATAACCAGCAAACACATCATTGCCATGAGAACCGGAACCAAATATCGTCAAATCGAAACCTTTCCATGCAGCAGTCAAAGTAATACCATAAGTAAAGTCGGGAATGGCTGAACCTATTTCCGTTTGATCAGCATCTCCAATAATGCCATCGTCATTCATATCCTTGAATATCGGGTCACCCGTTTGTGAGTCAATGCCCGTACACTCATAACCACGCATGTACCAAATGGGGTGCCCTTCTTCAAAATAATTCATAACACCGATGCCTGCACTTGTCGTACTCTCAATGCGTTCCAAAGTTTCATGCAGATAAGTAACTTTATTCTTTAAAGTAGCAATGTTTCCTTTTATGCTATAGTTGAAATCCTTAATATTATCACGCCATGAAAGCTCAAACTCAAATCCGCTGTTCTTGACATTTCCTGCATTCATAGGTGAAGTCGTGTTACCTACAATCAGCGAAGGAGTAATACCGGTTACAATTAAATCCTTAGTTTTTTTCTCATAATAGTCAAATCCGAAACTCAACCGGTCGTTCAGCATCCGAAGATCAATACCTAAATCAATTTGTTCAGAAGTTTCCCACTTCAAATCATAGTTGCCTGTTGCAGAGGGCAGTGAACCCGTTTCATAAGACACATCTCCGGACATTGGATAATTGATTTCAGACAGAATTGTAGCATCATACATATAGTCTGCCAAACCAGCAATACTACCATTCTGTCCCCAGCTTGCACGCAATTTCAAATGAGAAATCGACTTGAGGTTCTCCATAAACTTCTCATTGGAAAGCACCCAGCCAACAGATACAGCCGGAAAATAGCCCCAACGTTTCTGCAAAGGAAGGATAGACAAGTCGGCAGCATCCGCACGAAGAGTGAACTGAGCAAAATATTTACCCGCATAGTCATAAGAAGCCCGACCAAAGTAAGAAAGATTTGCATATCTCCTTTTCTCTCCACCACTTACCGTACGGGTGGCAGTACCAGTTTGGAACGCAAAATAGGCATAGTTGGGATCCAACTTGGTAATACCTAAATCAACCTTGTCACCAGAACGGCTACCATTGATTCCTCCTGTCACTCCAAAAGAGGTATTGGAAGAATAAGACATACCAAGCATCACATTTACATTGTGCTTATCCGCAAATGTCTTAGTGTAGTTAGCAAAGTTTTCCCACTGCCAATACGTCGTATTAGAGCTTGTAGCATTTACCGATACATAATCCTGATAAAGATCAGAGCAAGTAATGTTAGGCATAGTATAGCCATAAGAGTTGCTATAAGTATAGCGATATCCCAAACGTGAAGTGATGACAAGTTCTTTTATCGGATTAAAATCCAGATAAGTGGAACCGCTGAACACAAAACCATCTCTTTTCGTTGTACCACGGTCACGCATAATATACGGATTGATATTATTGGAGTCACCATAAGGGGAAATAGAATAATAATCACCATTAGCATTCTGAAGCAAGGTATGCCCTTGGTTCATATAATTAATCATAGTGTCAGGTAGTTTATCCGGTGTATAGGTGACTGGAGTAAGAGGGTCAAGCTGAATGGCAGACAGCATCAAAGAACCGGTTGCTGAGCCTTCGCTTACAGACTGTACATGATAACGGAAAAATGAATTGTTTGTCGTGAACTTCAACCAATCCTTTACTTTATAATCTGCATTGACAGTACCGGTAATGCGGTCAAAAACATCCTTATTGCCAACAATGGGACCATTATTACTCAAATAAGAGAGTGAGGCGAATAATGAGCCATTATCATTGGCACCTTGGAAATTGACATTGTGACGCTGCATCATGGATGATTCAAAAGTCTCTTCTACCCAATCTGTATTTGTCTTTCCATCCCAATACCTATCTATTGTTTCTCTGGGAATAAGATTGCCTTCAGTCATATAATTGACATATTCCTGAGCATTCAGAATATCAGGAGTACGACCTAAAGACTGGGAGGACAACTGGAAATCATAAGAAATACGACGAACTCCCTTTTTTGCCTTCCGAGTGGTAATCAAGACAACACCATTACCTGCCTGGGCACCATAGATAGCAGCAGAAGCAGCATCCTTCAACACCTCCATACTCTCAATATCATTCGGATCAAGGTTACTGATGTCTTTCGTACGCAGACCATCGACCACATACAAAGGATCTGAACTAGCATTACTGCTATATCCACGGATACGAATGGCGGGATTCGAACCAGGAGCCGCAGATGCAGAAATAATTTGCACACCGGCTGTCTTACCCTGCAGGGCCTGCTCAGCATTGGTTATGGTACGATTCTCAAAATCTTCTGCCTTTACGGAAGAAATCGCCCCTGTTACGGAACTTTTCTTCTGTACACCATATCCCACAACAACCACTTCATCCAAAGTCTTGCTATCTTCCTTCAGCATTATATTCATAGTACCTGCAACGGCTTTTTTTTCCTGGGTCACATACCCGATATACGAAAAGACAATAATGGAACCCTCATTCACTGACAAAGTATAATTGCCATCCAAATCAGTTATAACACCATTTGTCGTTCCTTTTTCCAATACACTTACACCAATCATCGGTTCATTAAGCTCATCAGTAATTCTGCCAGATACATTTACTTGTTTCTGTGCAAAAACAGATGTCATACCTACCAAAAGGAACAGCACTAAGGCCATTAACCTTTTCTGTCTAATTTGTGTTACAATCGTTTTCATTTAATATTATTTTGGGTTAACAATGAATTTAAAATATCAGTTTGAAAGAGTAATCAGTACCAGTCCCACAACAAAGAGCACAAACATAGTTGCAATCATAGGTACAGTCCCCTTTGGAGCGCCTTTGAACTCCTTCCATACAAAGAATCCCCAAACCATGGCTACCACTGGTGCGGCATTGCTCAATGCATAGGCTATAGCCGGATTAGCAGAGCCAGCTCCCATAAAGCTGACTACCATACCACTCATCCAAATAAAACCTCCCAACATACCAATCAGATGTGTACGGGTGTCACCTTTCAGATAATCCTTTAGTGTCACCTTGTTTCCCTGAGCCGGATGACTCATAGCAAACGTATTAAAGATAGGAGTCGTGATAAGGACACCGGCAGCAAAACAAAATACACCGGTATAAGGAGTCAGTGTTCCCGTACCACCCGTTACATACTGAGGATCTAGTGATTTTACAACCAAGCCATAGAAGAACATAATGGCCAACCCCGCTACAATAGCCAATAAGATACCTTTTCTAGGAGTAGACGCCTGACTTGCCGACATTTTTCCATAAGCCTTGCCACAAATGCAGATGGCTATCACAATAACAGCTACTCCTATCCAAAGCAATGTCTGGTTTCCAGGGTATACTTCGCCGGCCAAAGATATCAGTAGATAATTAAAAATTATACCGCCTATCCAAGCTAAGCCTCCACCAATGGGAAAACCTATCGACATCCCAGCTACAGCAATGGCTGCTGTCAGAAAGATATTACCGAAATTCCATACAATACCGCCCAGGAGCGCATACTTCATACTATTCCAGTCCATTACTGCCAAATCCTCAAAGAAAGTACGGCCTTCACTTCCCAAGCTGCCCAATGTCAGGGCACCTAACAGAGCTGTGAAAAATAAACCGAAAGTCAAATCCCAGTAGAAAAGCTCAAAACTCCAGCTTTTCGATGTCACCATCTTCTGCGTATTCGCCCAAGAGCCCCAACAGAGGCAACAATAGACACAACACAGAATGGCCCCAATATAGTTGTCAACAAGTATCATAA
>NZ_BAKJ01000041.1 GCF_000614125.1 Bacteroides rodentium JCM 16496 | reverse complement strand
AGGAGGGGTGCCCGACGGGCGGGGTGGTAGGGAGCATAAAGCAATGAGAAATAGTACAGTGTGTGTCGCTACCACCTCCCCCTACGGGTACTCCTCCTCCCCGGAGGAGGAGAAGTAAGCCACTCTGTATTTTTTCGCAAACCAATTCTGTTCGACTATAAAAGAGACTCTTTAAAAAGAAAAACTCCGTGGAACTCTGTGTTCCTCTGTGATAAACAACTAATAACTTACAACATGAGAACATTTATCTTATCCCTTTTCGCCCTTCGGCTCTGGTACACAATACATCGAGACACGCTCCACCACAGGCGAAGAAAAGAAGCTGAAAATGATAGAAAACCCATTGTGGAAGAAAAGAAACAAGTAAGTCATAATTTATAAATCATAAATCAAACAAATGAAAACATTCATCCTCACCACCGCCCTGCTGCTTTCGGCACTGTTGCCCCAAGCGGCATCGTTACGAGCACAAAGTACCCGTAACAGTTTCATCAAGGTGTCCGTGGGCGACATCCGCTACGTGGACAAAGCAAAGACACAGAAGAAACAGACCGTGGGTAGTATCCTGACCGACCTCGCCACGACCGCCGTCACCGGAAAGAACACCACCCAGCACGACGAATATGCCCCCTCTGTGCGCGAAGCCATCGTAAATGCCTTGAGCAACGTGGTACGCTTCCGCACCATCGACGGCGAGTTTCATCCCGATGAACTTGCCAACAATGAAGAGGCTCTCTACGTGGACGGCACCATCAACAGCATCACCGGCATCTCGCAACTCACTCCAAATGCCGTGAAAGATAAACCCGCCGAACAGAACTACAAGGTGCTAGTCAACGTCACCCTCAATCTGAAGGATGCCCGCACGGATGAAGCTGTGGATAGCCGCATATTCAGCATCACCGACAGCGACATGTCTTGGATGACCTCTGCCGACAAGGCGCTGAACGATGCCATCGCCCGCCTCTCCGAACGCATCGCCAACTACTACAACGGCAACTTCCCCCTACATGCCTCTATCGTGGAGCGCGGTGAAGAGAAGAAGGAGAAGCAGCGCACGGTATATATCGACTTGGGAGGTATCTACCACGTGGGCGAAGGACAGCAATTCAACGTCTATATACTAAAAAACATCGCTGGACGTGAAGCCCGTCAAGAAATAGGCCGCCTGAAAGTAGAAGAAGTAATGGGCGATGACCTCAGCCTATGCAAAGTGACCCGCGGCGAAAAAGAAATAAAGACAGCCCTGGACAAAGGAGAAACATTGGTGGTAATCAGCCGATAATCATAAACAATATGAAATACTGTAAAGAATCTTTTTTTATCTCGCTTCTTTTTCTTATCTTCATTTCATGTAACAAAGAACAGGAAATTATGACCCAAGAAGAACTGATGCGAACAGCCATTACACTCTCCATCGAGAATGTAAAGAATGGTGGAGGTCCTTTTGGCGCAGTCATTGCCCGTGAAGGTGAAATAATTGCTACGGGAGTAAATCGTGTAACGGCCAGTCATGACCCCACTGCCCATGCCGAAGTAAGCGCCATCCGTGCCGCCTGCCACGAATTGAATACATTCGACTTGAGCGGATGCGAAATCTATACCTCGTGCGAACCATGCCCTATGTGTCTAGGTGCCATCTATTGGGCACATTTGGATAAAATATACTATGGCAACAACAAGACCGATGCCCAAAATATCGGCTTTGATGACTCTTTCATCTACGATGAACTGGAACTTCCCAAAGACCAACGCCGCCTGCCATCAAAAATTTTGTTGCCCGAAGAAGCCATCAAAGCATTCGATTTATGGATGAAGAAAGAGGATAAGGTGGAATACTAAACGCCAGCATTCAGAAACAATAAAAAAACTCCGGCAAAGCCGGAGTTTTTTTGTTATCTCAAGGTGGATAAGAAAGATTATCCGCCAAAGTTGTCGAACATCAAGTTCTGAGCCGGAACGCCGAGGTCGTCAAGCATCTTCTCAACAGCCTTCGACATCGGGCCGGGACCACACATGTAGTATTCGATGTCTTCGGGAGCTTCGTGGTCTTTCAAATAAGTTTCGTAGATTACATTGTGTACGAAACCCGGAGTATACTTCACGCCCGCTGCATCGGCTGCAGGGTCGGGACGGTCCAATGCAAGGTGGAACTTGAAGTTGGGGAAATCCTTTTCTATCTGCAGGAAGTCTTCCAGGTAGAACACTTCGTTCAATGCACGAGCACCGTAGAAGTAGTTCATTACGCGATCTGTAGTGTGCAGTGTCTTCGTCATATGCATAATCTGCGCACGCAACGGAGCCATACCGGCACCACCGCCGACCCACATCATTTCCTTCTTGGAGTCGAATATCGGATGGAAGTCTCCGTAAGGACCACTCATGATTACCTTATCACCCGGTTTCAGCGTGAAGATATAAGAAGAAGCGATGCCCGGCATTACATCCATGAAGCCCGGACCCTGGTCTTTCGGTTTGAACGGAGGAGTAGCGATACGTACAGTCAACATGATGCGGTCGCCCTCAGCAGGATAGTTGGCCATAGAGTAAGCACGGATAGTTTCTTCATCGTTGCGGCACTTCAAGCCCATCAGACCGAATTTCTCCCATGCAGGCAAGTATTCCTTACCAATAAGCTCCTTATCGATATCCTTATCATAATCCATTGAATATTTAGGAATCTTAATCTGCGCATAAGAACCCGGGACGAAATCCATATGCTCGCCTTTGGGTAATGCAACGATAAACTCTTTGATGAACGTAGCCACATTCTTGTTGGAGATAACTTCGCACTCCCACTCTTTCACGCCCAGTACGCTTTCGGGAACCTTGATGGCCATATCACCTTTCACCTTCACCTGGCAACCCAGACGCCAGTGGTCTTGTATTTGCTTACGGCTGAAATGCGGAGTCTCAGAAGGCAGGATTTCACCTCCACCTTCCATCACCTGGCATTTGCACTGTCCGCAGGAACCTTTACCACCACAAGCGGAGGAAAGGAACACACCGTTTACAGACAGCGTATTCAGCAATGTAGAACCGGAAGCTACGTCCAATTCCTTATCACCATTGATAGTCAGTTTTACATTACCCGAAGGCACCAAGAAATTCTTGGCAACCAGCAGGATAACAACAAGCAGGATAACAACCACGAGGAATACTCCAATGCTTGCTAATATCATATTCATATCCATTGTTTTATTCCTTTCTTTTAGATGTTCAAACCAGAGAAACACATAAATGCCATTGCCATCAGACCTACAGTGATAAACGTGATGCCCAGTCCTTTCAGTGGAGCCGGAACGTCAGAATAGGCCATTTTCTCACGGATGGCAGCCAGACCTACGATAGCCAGCAACCAGCCGATACCGGAACCCAATGCATAAGAGACAGCATCAGCAATACCACCGATGAATTTCGGGTCGCTCTCGCCCAATGTGATGCGTTGCTGCATGAAAAGAGAAGCTCCCATGATGGCACAGTTTACAGCTATCAGCGGCAGGAAGATACCCAGTGAAGCATACAGCGAAGGGCTGAAACGCTCTACAATCATTTCCACCAACTGAACGATAGCTGCAATTACAGCAATGAAAAGAATAAAGCTCAGGAAGCTGAGGTCAACGCCTTCAATGATTGCGTTGGCAGCCAGCACCTTGGTCTGCAATAAATAGTTGACCGGAAGCGTAACCACCAACACGAAAGTTACGGCGATACCCAGTCCCACGGCAGTCTTCACATTCTTCGATACGGCAAGGTAAGAACACATACCGAGGAAGAACGCGAATATCATGTTGTCCACAAAGATAGAGCGGACGAATAAACTTATTAAATGTTCCATATCTCTTCGATAAATTAAGAATTAAAGAATTAAAGAATTAAAGCAATGAGAACTTGTACTGCAGCAGAGCAGCCCATTTTTCATTCTTTCATTTTTCATTCTTCATTTATTTATTACTGCTTTTCTTGCAATTCTTTGTGACGTGCACGCTGATACCAGATGATGCAAGCGCAGAGAATCAACGCCATTGGCGGCATCAGCATCAAGCCGTTGTTCACATAGCCCAACTTCTGCAGAGGTTCATAGTTCAAGATGTTGAAACCGAGCAGTGTTCCCGAACCCAGAAGCTCGCGGAAGAAGGCTACGATTACCAGAATCTTGGCATATCCCAAACCATTACCCACACCGTCAAGGAAAGACTCCCAAGGACCGTTCTGCATGGCAAATGCTTCCAAGCGTCCCATCAGGATACAGTTGGTAATAATCAGACCTACATATACAGAAAGCTGCACACTTACATCATAAGCAAAAGCTTTCAGAATCTCACTTACAATAGTAACCAACGCGGCAACAACCACCAGCTGAACGATGATACGGATACGGTTGGGAATCGTCTTGCGCAGTAGTGAAATCACTACGTTGGCAAATGCCGTAATCACTGTTACCGATAGCCCCATCACGATAGCGGGCTCCAGCTTGGCAGTAACAGCCAAAGCAGAACAGATACCCAATACCTGCACGGTAACGGGGTTGTTCAGTCCCAGCGGAGTAGAGAATACTTCTTTATTCTTCTTTGAAAACAATTGTCCCATATTCTTATTCCTCCTCATTATTATTAGTTAAAAAGTTCTTGTAGCTGCTCAGACAAGCCTTCAACATGGCATCCACACCTACAGAAGTGATGGTACCACCGGAAATGCCGTCCACCTGATAGTCAGGTTTCTCTACCTTGCCGTTCTTCACAACACCGAGAGCCACCTCGCCGTTTTCAAGCGTCTTCTTGCCGGGGAACTCTCCCTGGAAGTGCGCACTTGCAATTTCGGCACCCAGACCCGGAGTCTCGCTGGCATGAGAAAAGTAGACACCATAAACGGTATCCTTGTCACTGTTCAGCGCAACATATCCCCAGATAGCGCCCCAAAGACCGGCACCGTAAACGGGGAATACATATTTCTTCTCGCCGTCAACCTCTGCCACGAATACATGCAGACGGTTATTTTCTTTGGCTTCCTTCTCGTAAGCGGTAGCAAATGCGCCGGTATTCTCTGTTAGCGTACCGTCAACGTTCATCAGCATATCGCCCTTTACATATTTATTATATTCTGCTTCGGCATCCTTCACGTCCTTGATGTTGAGTGCAGCAAGAATCTGCTTCTTCGTGTCAAGTTCCACGTTCTTGTTCTGCGTCTCGCGCAAGGAAGAACTTACGAATGCCAGCAGGAATGCAACGATAACAACCATTACCGAAGCATAAATGATAGTATAACTATTACTATTGGTATTCATTTCTTTTCCGGTATTTAATTGTTAGACTTGATTGCACGTTTCTCGCGACGGCTGATGTTGCCTTGTACTACACAGTAGTCAATCAGCGGAGCGAAGATATTCATCAGCAGGATGGCAAGCATCATACCTTCGGGGTAACCGGGGTTGAGCACACGGATGATGATAGCCATGGCACCAATCAGAAATCCGAAGATGTACTTACCGGTCTCTGTACGTGCCGATGTAACGGGGTCGGTAGCCATAAACACAGCACCGAAGCAGAAACCGCCCAGCACGAGGTGTTCGTACCAAGGCATCTGTGCCATCGGAGTGTCGGGACCGATTGCATTGAACACCCATGCCATGAAGGCACCGCCTACGAATACGGAGAACATCGTCTTCCAGCTTGCAATGCCCGTCCACAACAGCAGAATGGCACCCAGAGCGATGGCGATAACGCTTGTCTCACCGATAGAACCCGGAATAAGGCCGGTCACCATGTCCCAAGAGAACTCCGGAACGGTGCCCGAGGTAGCGGCTGCACCCAGCGGAGTAGCTACAGTCAATCCGTCTACCGACTGACCCAGACCAAAGATACTGTCGCCCGATACCCAAACGGCATCACCGGACATCTTCGTAGGATAAGCAAAGAATAAGAATGCACGGGTAATCAAAGCAACGTTGAACACGTTCATACCCGTACCACCGAATACTTCCTTAGCAAAAATTACAGAGAATGCAGTAGCCACCGCCAAAATCCACAACGGGCAGTCTACCGGAACAATCATCGGAATCAAGATACCGGAAACCAGGAAGCCTTCCTGAATCTCCTCCTTCTTCCACTGAGCCACTACGAACTCAATGCCGAGACCTACTACATAAGATACAATGATTTTTGGCAATACAGCCAGAAAACCGTAGATGAACATCTCCCAGAAGCCTCCGGCAGCACCGGTAGCGTGGAAATGCTGGTAACCTACGTTATACATACCGAACAGCAGCGCCGGTACTAACGCAATGACCACCATCGACATGATGCGTTTGCTGTCAATGGAGTCGTGAATATGCGTTCCCGATTTCGAAGTGGCATTGGGCACGAACAAGAATGTTTCGAAGCCGTCGAACACCGAACGAAATGCGTGGAATTTGCCGCCTTCTTCAAAGTTCGGCTTTATCTTATCGAGATAATTTCTTAACGCTTTCATTAATATATTTACGATTTTACGATTTACAATTTACGATTTGCCATACGCCCCGATTATGCCATTTCGGCACGAAGCATATCGAGTCCTGCACGTACGATGCGCTGCACTTCCACCTTGGAAGAACATACGAATTCGCAGAGAGCGAAGTCTTCGGGAGCTACTTCGTAGATACCAAAGCCTCCATACGGTCGATATCACCTGCAATGATTGCTTTCACCAGATATTCGGGGAAGATATCCATCGGGAATACTCGGTCGTATTCGCCCGACATAATCATGTGACGTTCACCACCCTTGATACGGGCATCTATCACATATTCCTTCTTGCCCATCAACCAGCTGAAGTAAGAGCGGTTGACGCTGAACTGATTGAAGCGCGGCATAATCCAACCCAACATTTCATGGATTTCATCTCCTTCGGGAATAACGGTCAGTTGGCTGTCGAAAGAACCAAGGAAACCGTTCGGAGAAACTTTCTTACCGGTCAGCACGTTGCCGCTGATATAGCGGAGGTCTTTGTCGGTAGTCACGTTGCCTTTGAAAACGTTTGTCAGCAGAGCGCCGACTTTCAGCTTGCAATAAGCGGGTTTCAACACTTCGGAACCTGTTACAGCCACCGTGCGGGTCATGTCCACACGACCGGTATTCATCAAACGTCCGATGAAGAGTACGGCTTCGGCACTGATGGTCCAGACCGTTTCACCCTTCACTACCGGAGAGATATGATTAATCTGTACACCCACGTTGCCTGCCGGATGTGGTCCGTCGAAAGCTGTTACGGTAACGTTCTTTGCCTGCACAAGAGCAGCAGACTTTTGTTTTACACTAATGCCCAGATACGTCTTTGCCATCTTTGACAAAGCGTCGAGTCCCGTCTGGAAGTTTGCTTCTTCTCCCTTCAGCGCAAATTCGAAATCGGGAGCCAGCGGATTGCTGTCGAAAGCCGAAATGAAGATAGCTTTCGGAGTCACCGTCGGGTCAGCGATAACGTCATACGGACGTTGGCGGATGAAAGCGAACATACCTGCCTGCAAAAGAGCTTCCTTTACCTGCTGGCCGCTCATCTTGGACGGGTCCATCTTGCCGAATTCTTCATAGTCTTGCTCAGCGGCGGCCTCTACGACGATGTTCAGCACCTTGCGGCGTGCACCACGCTCCACGCTTGTCACTACGCCGCTAACGGGCGAAACAAATTTCAATTCAGGATGATTCTTGTCGATAAACAAGGGTCCCCCGGCCATCACATATTCCTGCTCTTTCACCACTACTTTCGGAGTAATGCCTGTATAGTCATCGGGAACCAGCGAATAGAATCCCGGTTCCTTAACAGACACAAGTTCCTGGGCAGCAGCGCCTTTCAGGTTGATGTCAAGGCCTTTACGTAACTTAATTACATTTGCCATGCGTTTATTTAAAATAATGGTTTCATTAATTTGCCGCAAAAGTAGCAAAAAAGAACGTGAATAAAGAGTAAAAAAGAAAGGAATTACGGAGAAATTTCCGTAATTCCTTTCGTTAACGAACACGGGAATAAGGATTAGGGGTTAGAGATTAAGGATTAGTGCCCTGCGGAATCATAGCGCAGCCCCACTAATCACTAATCCTTAACCCCTAATCCTTATCCTCACTTTTCCTCCGCAAACATCGGGTCCCATGCCGGCAAGCGGATAGGTTTTTGTTTGAACAATTCCATCACTTTGGCGGGAACATACTTTGTCTCTACCACCAGGCGGAACATGTATTCGTTGAACCATTCGTCGGTCATGATAAGATGTCCCTGGTAACCGGAAGCGGCTCCCCAGCTATTCTCTACCATCCACTTTACGGGCTTTCCGTCTTTGTTCAAGTCGACAGCCATCAAGGTCATGGCGTGGGACGAGCCGCTGGAGAAGGTCTGAATGCGTTGTTTTTTATCCATTCCGAAGGTAGTGCCCATCAGTGACTCGTAGTCATAGTTTTTCACATCGAGCAGTCCGCGTTCGGAGTTTAGGAACTTGCCCACGTCGCAAGAGAAGTACATCATGGTGCTGTCCTTCAACGAAGCGATCGCCATCTCCTTGATATCCTCTACGGGGAGGTTGACATAAGTCCAGTTCTTACCGTCATAACGGTGGCGGTCATAGTCTATTTCATAGCACTTGTAATACTCGCGACTGGGGTCGTTCATCAGCATTACGTAGTTGGTCAGCAGTTGTTTGTCTCCATATTTCTCAAGGAAAGACATGGGAGTGTGATGCTCTGTCTCCACGGGATTACCCTTGGCATCGTGGCGGACATAGTCGAACTCCGTGGGAGGTACACCGAGGTTCAGCACCAGCATGCGGTAGATGGTTCCGAGCATCGTGGTTTTCTCCTTCTCCAGTGCTGCGGGCTTGGCACCGGCAGCAGCCATGTCACGCAGTTGCAAACCATACTCTTTCAGTTTCAGAGAGATGAGGTTGGCCATGCGGGAGGTATTTTCACTGCTGTTTGTTTCGGGCATGGCATCTTTGGGAACAAGGCCGTATTTGGAAACTATGTCGGCCACACCGGTAAAGGTGCCTCCATCGCTCAGCGGATGCTGGAAGAGCCATTCTACGGTTTTATCAGTCAGGGGACTCTTGGAGGTGTCGATAATGCCTTGCAGGAAGAGGTTTGCCTTCTCCAGCTGGTCCCAGAAGAAGGGATAGACTTCGGAGAACTCGAACGAGCGGAAACCGTATTCGGCAAGGGTCTTGGCACGCATCACGTTAAGCCCGGTAAACAGCCAGCAGCGGCCAGACGACTTCTGGTCGGTGATGCCTTTGGACTCTACCTTGACGGAGAAATGGGTATCCATGCCCTGCATATTCTCCTGGTTGAGTGCCAGTTTGCGGATGTCATTATTGCCTATGGCATTACGGAGAGCCTTGTCGGCAGCCGTGCTTGATAACTTTGCTTGATTTGCCCAAGCATTTCGGGCTAATGCCCCCTTTTCCCTCTTGTGCCTGCACGGAGAGCAGTGCGGCACTCAGAACAATTACAGATAAAAATCGTTTCTTCATTCAGATTATGTGTTTTTAGTTATTGATGTCTTGCTTCGTGGAGCAGACAAAAGTAATGTCTTTTTTGATAATTTTAGTGACATCTTTAGATTTATTATCTATTACAGTGAAAACTATTTGGGATAAAATAGTTTCCTTTGCACCCACATTTCGTACGACATGAAAAGATATATACTAAGCATTATCGCACTGGTGTTGTTCGCCACCACCTTTTATGCCCAGGAACAGACTGCGACCGCCACAAACGACAGCGTTCCTGCACTAACCAAAAAAGAACTGCGCAAGCAAAAGGTAGCGCGCCGGAATCTGCATTACAATATTTTGGGCGGACCCAGCTACACCCCCGACTTCGGTGCCGTGCTGGGAGGAAGCGCCCTGATGACCTTCCGCATGAACCCCAGCGACACCACGCAGCTGCGCTCCGTAGTGCCCATGGCCATCGCCTTCATGTTCAACGGTGGCATCAATCTCTTCTCCAAACCGCAACTCTTCTTTAAGGGCGACCGTTTCCGTATCTTCGGAAAGTTCAGCTATAAAAATACGGAAGAAAACTTTTACGGCATCGGCTATAATACCAATAAAGATTATGTACGAAGCGACAGTACCAGCAAATACCGGTACAGCGGCGTACAAATCAACCCCTGGTTCCTCTTCCGGCTGGGCAACAGCAATATCTTTGCCGGACCTCAAATCGACATCAATTACGACCACTTGACGGAGCCCGGTAAGTTCTTGGCGGACGAACCTTCGTACAAAGAGGCAGGCGGTACGGCCAACGGCTACAACAACTTCAACTCCGGCCTCGGTTTCCTGCTGACATACGACAGCCGTGACGTCCCTGCCAACGCCTACCGCGGCATGTATCTGGATTTCCGCGGCATGATGTACGCCAAGTTCATCGGCAGCGACCAGACCTTCTACCGCCTGGAGATAGACTACCGCCAATACAAGTCATTGGGCAAGCGCAGGGTGCTTGCGTGGACGGCACAGACCAAGAACGTGTTCGGCGACGTCCCTCTGACGCAATATGCCCTCACCGGAACGCCTTTCGACCTGCGCGGCTACTACATGGGGCAATATCGCGACAAGTCCTCACATGTGGTCATGGCAGAGTACCGGCAGATGCTTAATACCGACCGTAGCACCTGGCTGAAGCGGATGCTCAACCACGTAGGCTTTGTTGCATGGACCGGCTGCGGCTTCATGGGTCCCACTCCCGGCAAGATAGAGGGTGTACTGCCCAACTATGGTGTAGGCCTGCGCATTGAGGTACAGCCACGCATGAACGTCCGCCTGGATTTAGGCAAAAACACGGTAAACAACCAGATGCTGTTTTACTTCAATATGACAGAAGCGTTTTGAGTAACGCCCTGTCTTACCGTACCTGCCATCTTCCTCCTATGGAGAATGACGATTGAAAGCCTTTTAATCGCATCTCGCTCATAAGGTTATTCAAGTTCACCTCTATTAGGAAGCCCACTTCCTTATAACATCGAAATACCTTGAGAACAGACATTACACCCTGAAGCACAAACATTTTATTTTTCTTTTCTTTTTCTTGCATCGGTAAAAGATTATCCATACTTTTGGCAATCACATTTCTTTTTATTAAAAAAGACAGCAAACGAACGGATACATGAAAGCCCTTGAAGCACTCTTCTGGATAAGTTTATTCATAGTGTTCTATACCTATATAGGATATGGTATACTATTATATATCCTGGTCAAGATAAAAGAATGTTTCCGCAAGCCTGCTCCCCGTCCGATGCCTGCCGACGATGCTTTGCCCCCATTGACACTGTTTATCGCCGCCTACAACGAAGAAGATGTAGTGGACGAAAAAATGCGTAACTGCCTGGAGCTGGATTATCCCGCCGACAAGCTACGCATCCTCTGGGTGACCGACGGCAGCAACGACCGTACTAACGAACGTCTCTCCCGCTGGCCGCAAGCCACCGTCCTCCACCAACCCCAACGTCAAGGCAAGACAGCCGCTCTGAACCGTGGTATACATTTCGTAAAAACACCCCTTGTCGTGTTCACCGATGCCAATACGCACCTCAACCGCGAAGCCTTGCGGGAGATAGTGCACGCCTTCACCAACTAAAGTGGGATGCGTGGCAGGCGAAAAACGTATCGCCGTGCAAAGTAAGGACAATGCTGCCTCGGGGGGAGAAGGGCTGTACTGGAAATACGAATCCACCCTCAAAGCGCTCGACGCACGCCTCTATTCGGCAGTAGGCGCAGCGGGTGAGTTGTTTGCCGTGCGCCGCGAACTGTTCGAGGAAATGCGGACAGACACGCTGCTCGACGACTTCATACTCTCCCTGCGCATCGTCATGCAGGGACACACCATTGCCTATTGCGCCAATGCCTATGCCGTAGAAAGCGGCTCGGCAGACATGCGCGAGGAAGAAAAGCGCAAGGTGCGCATCGCTGCAGGGGGGGTGCAGTCCATCTGGCGGCTGCGTCCGTTACTCAACCCGTTCCGTTACGGCACATTCTGTTTCCAATATATTTCCCACCGGGTGCTGCGCTGGTCGCTCACTCCTATCCTATTGTTTCTATTGCTTCCCCTCAACACAATTCTCATCTTTACGACAAGCACGCCATTACTGTATGCCATCATCTGGCTGTTACAAACTTTTTTTCTACCTCATGGGAAGTTGGGGGTACTACCTTTCAACGAAGCATATAAAAAACAAGATACTTTTCATTCCCTACTATTTCCTCTTCATGAACGTCAACGTCATACGAGGATTCAACTACCTGCGCAAGCGCAAAGGCAATGCAAGCGGTGCATGGGAGAAGGCCAAAAGGGCATGAAATTAATACTGTAAGAATGAAAAACATTTTGAAACAAGCTGAAAACGCCGAGAGACTGTTGAAGCTGACGTCGGATACCATGCTCCTCCTAGACCGAGACGGCATTTGCATGGACATCGCAGTGTACAATGTAGACCTTTGGTTCATGAAGGAAGAAAAGTTGCTGGGCAAGAATCTGTTCCAACTGATACCGCCGTCCACTTATTACCAAGTATATCCGGAGTTCAAGAAGGTACTGACGCACAAAATACGTTCTACCCACAACTACGAAATGGTCTTGAACGGCACCACTTATTTCTTCAAGTGTATCATGTCCCCCTTTGATGGAATGGTGCTCTGCCAGTACCGCGACATCACGGAACGCAGCCAGCGCAAGCTGGAACTCGAAAGAAAAAACCAAGAGCTGAATGAAATTCAAAAAGCTGCGCTTATCGGAAACTGGCAATACGATTCCGACACCAAGAACTTCAAATATGCCGGACACACCAATATCCTATGCACAGAAGAGACGCAAGAAATCAATCTGAACGATTATCTGAAACTGATACTTCCCGAAGACCGGAAATCTTTCACCAACTGGCTGAAAGAAAATCTGAAAGGGAAAATGGAAAACAGTGTGGACTACCGCATCCTGCTCCAGGAAAAGATTTTCTATATACGGCTCAAGGCCTTTGCACGCGAATATCATAAAGGCAAAAATACCATTCTGGAAGGATATATACAGAATATCACCGACATTCAGCAACGGCGCAACGACATTAACCTGCTGACACATGCCATCAACAATTCCACCGAGGACATTTATTCGGCACACGAAGACGGCACGCTGATATTCTGCAACCGCTGCTTCAAGGAACGGCATGGCATCGGCAACACCCAAGACATCACCCGGATAAAGATATACGACCTGCCCTCATACGGCAGGGATGAAACATCCTGGAAAGAGTTTGCCAACCGCGTCAAACGTGGAGAGACGAACCACGGATACATCGTCTACCATCCGCTGCCCAAGCGTCCGGAAGTGCTCGCCATTGAAGGAAACGCCTATTGGGTGACGAGCGACAAAGGAGAAGGAACTATCTGGACATTCGGAAGAGACGTATCGACACGCATCCGCCACGAACAACAAATCAAACAGTTCAACCAGGTCTTGGACAAAATCATCGAAAACCTCCCCGCAGGCATTGTCGTGAAAGACATCAACAACAGTTTTAAATACCTCTACCGCAACCGCGAATCATACAACCGGGAAATCACCATACAAGATGCATTGGGGAAGGACGACTTCGACTTTTATCCCTTAGAAACAGCCCGAGAAAAGAGGGCACAAGACACAGAAATAGCCAGAACCGGCAAAGAGATGCACTGGATTGCAGAAGAGCGAAACGTGAACGGCAACCCCATCTATCTGGACAAGCGGAAGATGAAGATTGAAAGCAATGACTTCTCTCCCATCCTCCTGAGCATTGAATGGGACATCACGGAAATGGAACTGATGAAACGGGAACTGCTCGTGGCCAAAGAGAAAGCCGAGACCTCCGACCAACTCAAATCAGCCTTTCTCGCCAACATGAGTCATGAGATACGTACACCACTCAATGCCATCGTAGGCTTCTCGCGCATCATTGCCGAAAGCGCCGATGAAGAAGAACGGCTAAACTATTACGAAATAGTGGAATCGAACAACGAACGCCTGCTCCAGCTCATTAACGAAATCCTCGACTTATCAAAAATCGAATCGGGCATCGTGGAGTTCACCATCACGCCCGTACGCCTCCATCCGCTCTGCAAGGAGATACACGATGCACATATTTTCCGCTGTCCCGAAGGAGTGGAACTGATATATGAACCCTCTGACGAGAATATCGTGATTGACGGAGATAAGAACCGGATTTTCCAGGTCATTTCCAATCTGATAGGCAATGCCTTCAAGTTCACCACCACTGGGCACATCAGTTACGGGTATCGCCGGGAAGGCAAGTATGTAGCATTCCACGTCACCGATACGGGTATGGGCATTGCACCGGACAAGGTGGACCGGGTATTCGAGCGCTTCGTCAAGGTGAACAATTTTGCCCAGGGCACCGGACTGGGACTTTCCATCTGTAAAACCATCATCGAACGTCTGGGCGGCAACATATCCGTCACTTCGGAGGTGGGTAAAGGCACCACATTTACTTTTGTTCTCCCGCTGGAATCCGCCAGCAAAACAGAGGCGGAAAAGAAAGAAGAGGACAACCAGGAAACGACAGCAGAGACACACTCCACAGAGCAGAGGGGCAAAAATGCAGCCCCCGGAGCTTCCCCGAAGAATGAAGAGGCCGGAGCACTCCCTACCCCTCCTGCCAAGACCATCCTGATTGCCGAAGATACAGAAAGCAACTTCATCCTAATTAACGCCATTTTAGGCCGACTCTATCGGCTGAAACATGCCAAAGACGGCATGGAAGCCGTAACGATGTTTGAGGAAGTCCACCCCGACCTCATCCTGATGGACATGAAAATGCCAAACCTTGGCGGAATCGACGCCACGCGCATCATCCGTGAGCTGACACCGGATGTCCCCATCATAGCCCTTACAGCCTATGCCTACGAGCACGACAAGCAAGCTGCCCTGGAAGCAGGTTGCAACGACTTCCTTACCAAACCCTTCACTCAAGAAGTGCTGAAGGAAACCATCAAGAAATGGCTGGATAATAAAGGATGACTGAAAAAACAGTCATCCTCCACTTTATGCAAAAATATCACTTCGCTGGATATAAGCAATCACATCCCCTTTATTGACCACATCCCCTTGCTTGGCACAGACTTCCACCACACGTCCGGTAAACCCGGTCCATATCTTCTCGTATTCGCCCCACGGCGTAGAGATGTAGCAGAACACCTCATCATGCTGGTACTTGCGTCCGATGAAAGGAGCAGAAGAAGGACCTTCGACGGAAACCTCCCAAAGCACTTGCCCCTTGGAAGGCGCGATTATCGGGTCTGCCTTGGCACGCTTCAGCTTCTTGATTTCTTCTTCCGAGTATCCGTTTTTGGCCATCGCCGCATCCTTGGCACGCTGCAGGTCATCCTCAAAACGTTTCTTGGCAACGCCGGATTTATAGTCGCGATACTGCCGGTCGTGCATGGCAAGCTCGAAGAGTTCCTCGTCATCATCGCCATATTCCCAACCGTTTTCGTCCATCTCTTTCCGGTATGTATCCAGAGCATCCGGGTAGTTCAGCTGCGGGTCCGTATCCACGAACTCAAAGCCTTTGGACTTAGCCAGTTCCACTATCTCGGGCGCTAAAGTACCGGGGAGGCGTCCACTCTTGCCCAGAATCATGTCCCACGTATGGTTGTCTATCATCGTCCAACGCTCCTCTCCCTTTACCTGCTGCATGAGGTTCATCAAAGCCACATTCTTCACATACTGGCTGAAAGGAGTCACCAAAGGAGGATAACCCAGCTTGGGCCATACATATTCCACTTCGTCGAACAGCATGACGAGCAGGTCGTCCAGACTGAGTTCCGGCTCGTTCTTACCGCGCAGTATCATGTTGATGCCGGAATGCACTCCCTTCAAGTCGGCCATCATGGAGCCCATCATGCCACCCGGCAAACCGCACTTCAGCAAGAGTGAGGACATATGTTTATTGGTGGGGTCCATGAAATAACCCAAGAACTCGTCAATGAACTCCTGCGTCATGGCACGGGCTTTCATGTAGGCTTTCATGTTTATGTCGGGCACTTGGAAACCCAGGTCTTTCAGCATGGCCTGCACGGAGATGATGTCCGGATGAACCTTGCCCCACGACATGGGTTCCATCGCCACATCGATGATGTCGGCACCGTTCTCACAGACTTCGAGAATGGAAGCCATGGAAAGTCCGGGACCGCTATGCCCGTGGTATTGTATCAGCACATCGGGGTGCTTCTCCTTAATGGTTCTGACAAGCTGTCCCAGCATACCCGGACGTCCGATGCCCGCCATATCCTTCAAGCAGATTTCAGGTGCCCCGGCTTCAATCAACCGGTCGGCAATACTGGCATAGTATTCCACCGTATGGACGGGAGAATACGTGATGCAGAGCGTAGCCTGCGGTATCATGCCCGCTTCCAGAGCATATTTGATAGAAGGAATTATATTCCGCGTCTCGTTCAATCCGCAGAAGATACGGGTAATGTCCACACCCTGGGCATGCTTCACCTTGTACATCAGCCGGCGCACATCTGCCGGAACGGGATACATGCGCAGTGCATTTAGCCCGCGGTCGAGCATATGCGTCTGTATGCCTGCTTCCCTAAAAGGTGCGGTAAAGGCGCGTACAGCCTTGTTGGGATTTTCACCATACAGAAGGTTTACCTGCTCAAAAGCTCCTCCGTTTGTTTCAACGCGTGCAAAACAACCCATTTCAACTATCAACGGAGCAATACGTACCAACTGGTCTACCCGGGGTTGATACTTACCGGACGACTGCCACATGTCCCGGTAAACAAGACTGAATTTAATTTCCTTTTTCATCATAGTCAATAATAAGAGATTTTCCTTCGGTTAACTTAACATATACAAATATAAAGGATTATTCTGACATATAGTCAAGAATAACCCTTAAAAATTCATCATAAGCAATATGTTATATATCATATTGCTACTATCAAATTATTATCAGATGAAATCTTTCAATTCATCCTGCAACTTCTGGCGCGTAAAGAAGATGCGGCTTTTCACCGTTCCGAGCGGAAGGCCGAGGCGTTCGGCAATCTCGCGGTACTTGAAACCGGACACATGCATGGAGAAAGGGACTTTATAGTCGCGTGGAAGGGCATTGACGATGCGATGCATTTCTTTCAGGTCGTAGGCACCCTCGGTACTGGCAAAACCAGAGTCCTGGGGCATGCTGAGGTGATACTGATTGTCCGTCTGGTCCACAAAAGTCTGTTCGCGAACTATTTTCCGGTAATTATTGATAAAGATGTTGCGCATAATGGTATACATCCAACCTCTGAAATTGGTGTCGGGTTCAAATTTGTCTTCGTTATCCAAAGCCTTGAGAGATGTCTCTTGCAACAAATCATTCGCTTCTTCCCGGTCGGCTGTCAACTTGTATGCAAAGCGAAGCAGTTCTTCTTGCACTGCAAGCAAATCTTTTCTAAAACTGTAAGTATTCATACTTTGCTCAATTTTTAAATAGTTAATAATGGTTTAGGTTTTACGATTGCAAGTATAAGGAAGATTTGAAGCCCCGGGGGACGGAATACGGTTTTTATTAGGGGTGAAAACTATCATTTGACAGTTTACACCCCCCTCTCTGATAGTTTACGGGTGATATTATATACTGAAAACTATCATTTTCCGAAGATTTCGTAAATGTTACGTGATTTTTTTATAGCTTTGCCTACATATAGGAAAACACTTTTATTACATAAAAACACTTTATTTTATGAAATCATTTCAATTTAAGTCACTTCTTCTGCTGACTACCCTTATCATTTCCCTGCCCTCCTTCGGACAAGGACTGAAGGCGTTCAAGCTGAAGAACGGTCTTTCCGTATATATATGGGAAGATGAATCCAAATCGGACGTGTTCGGACTGGTAGGCGTACGTGCCGGTTCCATCAACGACCCCGAAGAGTACACGGGACTTGCACACTACCTGGAGCACGTCATGTTTAAAGGAACAGACAAGATAGGCGCGCTGAACTGGACGGAAGAAGAACCGATCTACAAGGAAATCATCGCCAAGTACGACCAGATGGCCGAAGAAGCCGACCCGGCAAAAAAAGAAGCCATCAGCAAGGAAATCAATGAGCTGACCGTCAAAGCTGGAAAATTGGGACTTCCCAACGAATACTCCAACCTGATGGAAAGCATGGGTGCCAAAGGGGTGAATGCAGGCACCTACTATGACTGGACCTTCTATCACAGCTCCTTCCCTGCCTATCAGATAAACAAATGGCTGGAAATCTCCTCACAACGTTTCCTGCATCCCGTATTCCGTTCCTTCCAGTCGGAGCTGGAAAACGTGTACGAAGAATATAACCGTTCACAAGATGACCAGGGACGTGCACAGAACCAGTTCGTGATGGAGAAAGCTTTTGAGGGACATCCTTACTCCCGTTCCATCATCGGCCTGCCCGAACATCTGAAGAATCCCCGCCTGAGCAAGCTGATTGAATTTTACGAACAATGGTATGTCCCCGAAAACATGGTACTGGTACTCGTAGGAAACATCAAAGCCCAACAAATCAGCGGACGCATCAATGCCGCCTTTGGACGTCTGGCTGCTAAGCCCGCACCCGAGCGCAAGGTCTACCAGAACCTCGAAATAAAGGGCCGCAAACAGTATTCGGCTAAAGTAGGATTCTACCGCAAGTGGCAATGGTATTCAATGGAGTACCTGCCGGACATCCCGACGAAGACGCTCTGGACATCGCCCTGGCACTGCTGAACAACAACAGTCAGACCGGAACTATGGACAAGCTGGTACTGGACGGTGAACTGACCAGCGCCGGAGCCTACACCCGTACTTTCCGCGAACAAGGACGCGCCATCGTAGCGGCCATTCCCCTCTACGACGAAAACCAGCGCCGTTTCGAGTCGACCAAGAGCGCCGAAAAGAAAGCCTTGAAAGCCATCCAGCAAATCGCCAACGGAGAATTCGAGGACTGGAAAATTGATGCCATCAAAGCCGAGAAATGCCGCCAGTTCGACCTGGAAATGGAGTCGAACGAGGACAAGGCCATGATACTGATGAACGCCTTCTACAACGAGCAGGACTTGGGCGACATACTCAATTACAAGGACAAGATTATGGCCATCACCACTGACGACATCAAGCGAGTAGCCAAGAAATATCTGTCAGACAATTACCTGGCCCTATATATCGAAAAAGGAAAGCCTGACAAGAACGCCAAGATTGAGAAGCCGGGTTACAAACCCGTAGAACCTCCGATAGGAAAAGAATCGCTCTATGCAACACAATTCAAAAACCTGCCCATCGGACAGATGGAGGAGAAATTCGCAGACTACGGCGAAGTGCAAATCAAGCAACTGAACGACCGTTCAAAGATGTACTACACACCCAACAAGGAGAATAACGTATTCCAGTTGGTTGTACAATACGGAGCCGGTGAACGCGAATTCCCAAAACTTGGCTATGCCGCCCAGTTGATGAACAACGCAGGCATCATGGGGGCCTACGAACCGCAAGAGTTGAAAGAAGAACTCAGCAAGCTGAACGCAACCTGCCACGTGACAGCCGATGATGACAACCTCTACATCATCATGGAGGGCTACGAAGCCACCCTGCCGCAAGCCTGCCAGCTACTTTCACGCCAGATTTTGATGCCAAAACTGGACGAAAAGCAACTGGCACGTCTGAAAGGTTCGGCAATGGGTATGCGCCAGCAGCGCAAAGACAACGTCAGCATCCTGAACGAAGCACTGCGGCAGTACATGCTCTACGGAGAGAAATCAGACTACATCAAGGAACTGACCGACAAGGAGATTTACGAATTACAGATTTCAGAACTGACGGGCGACATCAACCGCGCCTCCAACTACGAGGCAAAGGTGTTCTTCACCGGAACACTCCCCTTCGACCAAGTATACGATATCCTGAGCAAGAACCTCCCATTGGTGGCCAACGAACGCCCGTCCAACTCCCCACAGGCAAAGGACATGATGCCGGTGACCGAAAACACCGTCTACTTCCTGCCTAACAACGATGCAGAACAAGCCCAAATCCACCTCTACATCCCGATGCAGAAGGCTGACAAAAAGGACGACGTGCTGCGTAGCGCATTCAACCAATACTTCGGTCTTGACTTCACCGGCATCGTTCTGAACGAAATCCGCGAAAAACGCTCCATGGCCTATACAGCTACGCATTCGTCGGCACGCAAGGCATAGCCGGAAAAGCAAGCTATCTGCGCGGCTACATCGGTACCCAGAACGACAAGGCAAACGATGCATTGGACGTACTGATGGGTCTCGTCAACGACATGCCGAAAAATCCGGAACGTATCGACAACATCAAGAGCTACCTCCGCCAAGCCATGCTGACCAGTCACCCCAGCTTCCGCAACAAAGCCATGGAACTGGTAGACTTGGGCTACAGAGGCTACACAGACGACCCAGCAAAGGAAAACCTGCCGAAAGTAGATGCACTGACCTTTGACGACATCGTGAAATTCTACGAAGAGAACATCAAAGACAAACCTTACTGCATTTCCATCATGGGCAACCCAAAGAACATTGACCTGAAGCGACTGGAAAAATTCGGCAAGGTAGTGAAACTGAACGAACGCAAACTTTTCAACACGAAGGATGCATTGTTCTAACCTTGTTTTATCCCTTTAGCAATCCCATCCTCCTTCCCCCTTATCAGGGGAACGAGGAATATGAAAGATTCCCCGACATTTCGGTTGCAAATGCCGGGGAATCTTATTTTTAACACCTGAAGTTCTTTTGCACATTGCCCGGAATTTCACCGGAAAATCCCTGAGATTCTCAGACAGCAGATAACGGACTACCCTTCCTGCTCCTCTTCATTGCCCGAAAGGATAGGCAGGCAAATCCTATACTTCACCGCCAGTATGCGGGTAACGAACACCGTCACACCGCCCACAATCTGACACACGAAAGACTCCATCCCCAGAAGATGGCACATCCAGTAGAAGGTTCCTCCCACCACACAAGCCATCGCATAAATCTCCTTCCGGAATATCAGCGGAATTTCGTTAATGAATACGTCACGTATCACACCTCCCGCAGCCCCGGTGATGCTGCCCATAATGATGGCCACCCAGAAGGGATAGCCCAGCGCGATGCTCTTGCCCACGCCGACCACCGTGAACAGTGCCAGGCCGATACTGTCGAATATGAAGAACGTATTGTGCAGATGGATGAGATGTTTACCGAAGAGGATGACCCACAACAAGGCCAGTCCGGTACAAATCAAGTAAATGGGATCCGTCATCCAGCCCGGGGTGACGTCCAGCAACAGGTCGCGTATCGTACCGCCGCCAATGGCCGTCACAAAACCCACCACATACGCTCCAAACCAGTCGAACCGCTTGGCCGAGGCCAGGCGTATGCCACTGATGGCAAAGGCAAATGTGCCAATGAAATCGAGTATCTGAACAAATGTTGGCATTATCACTTTGAGAATTAAAAATTAAAAATTATAAATTAAACATTGAATAAGTGTGTATTTTCAACAGACACTCTGAAAATAATAGGCAAAGTAACAAATAATTTCCCTAAGAAAACGTATTTTTGTCGTATCATTTTTCACCAACTACGACAATGAGAATAACAATCGTATCGGGCGCACGCCCCAACTTCATGAAAATAGCCCCCATCTGCCGCGCCATCGACGCCGCCAGAGAGGCAGGAAAGAACATCTCCTACCGCATCGTCTACACCGGTCCGCAGGATGACACCAGCCTGGATGCCTCGCTCTTCTCCGACCTTTCCATGAGGAAACCGGATGCCTACCTCGGTGTCACCGGACACAACCACTCGCAGGTGGCAGCCTCCATCATGCTCGCCTTCGAGCGGGAGTTGGACGGGCATCCGGCACAAGTCGTACTGGTGGTAGATGACATGACCGCCACTATGAGCTGCTCCATCGTCGCCAAGAAGCGCGGACTGAAGGTGGCGCACGTCATAGCCGGCACACGCTCTTTCGACATGAACATGCCCCGCGAGGTGAACCGCACCATCGTGGACGCCATTTCCGACTATCTCTTCACCGCCGGCATGGTGGCCAACCGCAACCTCAACCAGGAGGGCATGATACCCGAATATATCCACTACGTGGGCAACATACTGATTGACACCATCCGTTTCAACCGCCACCGCCTGGTGCAGCCCATGTGGTTCTCCAGCCTCGGCCTGCGGAAAGGGAACTACCTGCTGCTCACCCTCAACCGCCGCGACCTGCTGGAGAAGAAAGCCGTACTGCACTCCCTGCTCCAGACCGTCATCGAGAAGGCCGGCGGCATGCCTATCGTCGCCCCGCTACACCCCTACGTGCAAAAGGCGGTGAAGTCGCTGGAAGTGAATGCTACCAACCTGCACATCCTGCCTCCGCAGAGTTACCTGCACTTCGGATTCTTCATCAACCAGGCACGGGGCATCGTCACCGACTCGGGAAACATCGCCGAAGAAGCTACCTTCCTCGACGTCCCCTGCATCACCCTCAATACCTATGCCGAGCATCCCGAAACCTGGCGCATCGGTACCAACGAGCTGGTAGGCGAAAATTCCTTCGCTCTCTCCGCCTCGCTCGACAAGCTGCTGCACGGAGAATGGAAGCACACCACCCTGCCCGACCGCTGGGACGGACGAACGGCGGAACGCATCGTACAGACACTACTGAACGGCAACAATTCATAATCCTCCATAAATTCTATCCCAAGCTTGCAAACGTCTATCCCAAACCTACGGACGCTTATCCCAAGCTTGGGTCTTTCTATCCCAAGGCTTGGGATAGAACTTTTTCCATACGTTGTGCAACTTTATCCTTTATATCCGGCAACTTTTCTATAAGGATTCTGTACGTTTTTTATCTGTATCCGGCAAACAAGACATACGACTTTCACGTTCATTTAACCATATCTCCCGTTTCTTTAGTCTATATTTGCTTCTTGATTAACCTTAATTTGTTAACTTTGCGCCCGAATTATCTGTAACTTATGAAGCAAAGATATACAATTTACGCCCTTTTCCTGCTGTCACTGTTCGTCTCCATCAGCGCATCCGCCCAGATAAAGGGTGTCATCACAGACTCCCTCACGAACGAACCGCTAATGTACATCACCGTACAGTATGAAGGGAAAGGTGTAGGCGGCATCTCCAACGCAAACGGTGAATACCAGGTGGAAACCCGCAAAGGCTGGGATGAGCTGACGTTCTCTGCTGTAGGCTATATCACCAAGAAAGTAAAACTAAAACCCGGCACCCGGGTGCTGAACGTCAAACTGCAATCGGATGACATCATGCTCTCCGAGGTCGTGGTGAAGCCCAAAAAGGAGAAATATTCCCGCAAGAACAACCCCGCCGTGGAGTTCATGAAGAAGGTCATCGAGAACAAGAAGGCACTGAAACTGGAAGAGAACGACTACTACCAGTACCAGAAGTACGAAAAGATGAAGATGTCGCTCAACGACGTCACCCCTGACAAAATGGAGAAAGGCATCTACAAGAAATTCTCCTTCTTCAAAGACCAGGTGGAGGTATCACCCAAGACCAACAAAATGATTCTACCCATCTCCATCAAGGAGACGGCCAGCAAGACCATTTTCCGTAAAAACCCCAAGAGCGAAAAGACCATCATCGAAGGTATGAACTCCACCGGTATCGAAGAGTTCTTCAACACCGGAGACATGCTGGGGACCATCCTTACGGACGTATTCTCCGACATCAACATCTACGACGACGACATCCGCCTGCTGCAACGCCGCTTCGTCAGCCCCATCGGCCGCGGAGCCATCAGCTTCTACAAATACTACTTGATGGACACGCTCATGGTGGATAGGCAAGAGTGCGTGCACCTCACCTTCGTTCCCCAGAACCCGCAGGACTTCGGTTTCACGGGGCACCTCTACGTGGTGAAGGACTCCACCTATGCCGTGAAGAAATGTACCATGAACCTGCCCAAGAAGACGGGTGTCAACTTCGTGGAAAACCTCGACATCGTGCAGCAGTTCGAACAACTGTCCGACGGAAACTGGGTGCTGACCGACGATGACATGACCGTAGAACTGCACTTCGTGAAAGGTATCCAAGGCCTGGAAGTGCAGCGGACCACCAAGTACAGCGACTATCAGTTCACGGAGATAGAACCCCGCCTCTTCCGCCTGAAAGGAAACGTCATCAAGGAGGCGAACATGCTTGCCAAGAGCGACGAGTATTGGGCGAAAGTGCGCCAAGTGCCCCTCACCAAGAAGGAGAGCACGATGGACGTATTCATGAACCGCATCGAACAGATTCCCGGCTTCAAGTACGTCATCTTCGGGGCGAAAGCCTTGATTGAGAACTTCGTGGAAACGGGCAGCAAGAACCATCCCAGCAAGTTCGACTTCGGCCCCATCAATACGATGATAACCAGCAACTACGTCAACGGCACGCGCTTCCGTCTGAGCGGCATGACAACCGGTAACCTCGACCCGCACTGGAGCCTGAGCGGTTACGGCGCCTACGGAACCAAGGACAAGAAATGGTTCTACTCCGGACAGGTGGCCTACTCCTTCAACAAGCGCGAATACGTATTGTGGGAGTTCCCGAAGCACTACATCGCCTTCAAGTACACCTACGACGTGATGTCTCCCATGGACAAGTACCTCGCCACGGACAAGGACAACTTGTTTGTCGGCTGGAAATGGACCACGGTAGACCAAATGTCGTATATGCGCGACGCCACACTGACCTACGAACTGGAGACCAACACCGGCTTCTCCGTCCAGGCCATGGCACGCCACCGCAACGACCAGCCTGCAGGCATACTGCAATACTGGAAAAACAACGGCGGAACACCCGGCACATGGGATGAAAAGAATACGCTGGTGCATGACATCACCACCACTGAACTGGGGTTGACCTTACGCTATGCACCCGGCGAAACATTCGTCAACACCAAGCAGCGCCGCGTGCCCGTGTCGCTGGATGCTCCGATATTCAGCCTCTCGCACACCTCCGGTTTCAAGGGCGTACTGGGCGGAGAGTATAACTTCAACCTGACGGAAGCCAGCATACGCAAGCGCTTCTGGTTCGGCTCGTGGGGTAAGCTGGACATTACGGCACGTGCCGGTGCGCAATGGAACACCGTCCCCTTCCCTCTGCTGAACCTGCCGATGGCGAACCTCTCGTACATCACGCAGAACAACGAATCGTTCAACCTCATCAACAACATGGAGTTCCTGAACGACCGCTATGCCTCGCTCAACCTGAGCTACGACATGAACGGAAAACTCTTCAACCGCATCCCGCTCATCAAGAAGCTGAAGTGGCGCGAGATGTTCCGTGTCCGCGGCCTGTGGGGCACGCTGACCGACAAGAACAACCCGTACAAGAGCAGTAACCCGGACTTGTTCCTCTTCCCCACGCGCGACGGTGTACCCACCAGCCACATCATGGACAAGACCCCCTATGTGGAAGCCAGCGTAGGTATCTACAACATCTTCAAGCTGCTCCATATAGAATATGTACGCCGGCTGACTTATACCGACATCCCCGGAACAAAGAACTGGGGAATACGATTCATGATATTGACAGTGTTTTGATTAGTTATTAGTTATTAGTGATTGGTGATTAATTATGGGATGAGTAATAATGATGAAAGAAAGTATATTAAAAGATAAATCGATGGATTTTGCAGTACGTATAGTAAACCTATACTATTATTTAAATGATAAAAGGCAAGAGAGAGTGATGTCTATCACACCCCAACAATACGATTCCCTCAATGAAGATTGTGTAATTCTTATAAAAATGATAACCGCTACTATCGTTACTTGCAAAAAGAACAACTCAAAACCACCAATCACCAATAACTAATCACTAATAACTAACAACCATGCCTCCATTAGCAGAACGGCTTCGGCCAAGAACATTAGACGAATACATCGGACAGAAACATTTGGTGGGTCCGGGTGCGGTGCTGCGCAAAATGATTGATGCAGGACGTATCTCTTCGTTTATCCTATGGGGCTCCGGGAGTGGGAAAGACAACCCTGGCACAGATTATCGCCAACAAGCTGGAAACCCCTTTCTATACGCTCAGTGCCGTGACCAGCGGCGTGAAGGACGTGCGCGACGTGATAGAGCGTGCCAAGAGCAACCGCTTCTTCTCGCAAGCCAGTCCCATCCTCTTCATCGACGAGATACACCGCTTCAGCAAGTCGCAACAAGACTCGTTGCTGGGAGCCGTGGAGCAAGGCACCGTGACGCTGATAGGCGCCACCACAGAGAACCCCTCGTTCGAAGTCATCCGCCCGCTACTGTCCCGCTGTCAGCTCTATACCCTGAAGTCACTGGAGAAGGACGACCTGCTGGAACTGCTGCAACGCGCCATCACCACAGACACCGTGCTGAAGGAACGGAAAATAGAACTGAAAGAAACCACCGCCATACTCCGCTTCAGCGGAGGAGACGCCCGCAAGCTGCTCAACATTCTGGAACTGGTAGTGGAATCCGAAGCCGGAGAAACCGTCATTATTACCGATGACATGGTGACCGAGCGCCTTCAACAGAACCCTCTTGCCTATGATAAAGATGGAGAGATGCACTACGACATCATCTCCGCCTTCATCAAATCCATCCGGGGCAGCGACCCGGATGGCGCCATCTACTGGCTGGCACGTATGGTCGAAGGCGGTGAAGACCCTGCTTCATAGCCCGCCGCCTCGTCATCTCCGCCTCCGAAGACATCGGACTGGCCAACCCCAACGCGCTGCTGCTTGCCAACGCCTGCTTCGACACGCTGATGAAGGTAGGATGGCCCGAAGGACGTATCCCCCTGGCAGAAGCCACCATATACCTTGCCACCAGCCCCAAGAGCAATTCGGCCTACATGGCCATCAACAACGCCCTGCAGCTGGTACGCGAAACGGGTAACCTCCCCGTACCCCTGCACCTGCGCAACGCGCCCACCAAATTGATGAAGCAATTGGGCTACGGCGAGAACTACAAGTACGCCCACGACTACCCCGGCAACTTCGTCAAGCAACAATTCCTGCCCGACGAATTGAAAGACCGCCGTATCTGGGAACCACAACTCAACCCTGCCGAGCAGAAGCATAAGGAACGGATGCAGCAACTCTGGGGAGGGGAAAAGAATTGGTAAGCTATCAATTCAAATTAAAAATTAAAAATTGAAAATTAAAAATTAAAAGTTGGAGATTAAAAGTCGGATACAGAAAATCTCCACAACAAATAACTCATAACTCCATGAATATAGTAGTATTAGACGGCTATGCCGCCAACCCCGGCGACCTTTGCTGGGACGAATTGCAAGCCTTGGGCGAGTGCACCATCTACGACCGCACCGCCCCTGCGGAAGTATTGGAACGCGCCGCCGGTGCAGAAATCCTGCTGACCAACAAAACTGTGCTCACCGCCGAACACATGGCCGCACTGCCCGAACTGAAGTATATCGGTGTGCTGGCCACCGGATACAACATCGTAGACACCGCTGCCGCCAAAGAACGCGGCATCATCGTCACCAACATTCCCGCCTACAGCACCGACTCCGTTGCCCAGATGGTCTTTGCCCATATACTGAACATCGCCCAGCAAGTGCAGCACCACTCCGAAGAGGTGCACCGCGGTCGCTGGACAGCAAGCAAGGACTTCTGCTTCTGGGACACGCCGCTCATCGAACTGCGCGAAAAGAAGCTCGGTATCGTAGGTCTGGGCCACACCGGCTTCGCCACGGCACGCATCGCCATCGGATTTGGCATGAAGGTATGCGCCTACACCTCCAAGACCAACTTCCAGCTTCCTCCCGAAATCCGCAAGATGGAGCTGGACGAGCTGTTCCGCGAATGTGACATCATCAGTCTGCACTGTCCCCTCACCGACTCCACCCGCGAGATGGTAAATGCAGAACGGCTCCGGCTGATGAAGCCCACCGCCATCCTCATCAATACCGGACGCGGCCCGCTCATCAACGAACAAGACCTTGCCGACGCACTTAACAACGGCACCATCTATGCCGCCGGCGTAGACGTACTCTCGCAAGAGCCTCCCCGTGCCGACAATCCGTTGCTCTCTGCCCGTAACTGCTACATCACTCCGCACATTGCCTGGGCAAGCACTGCCGCGCGCGAACGCCTCATGCAGATTATGCTCGAAAACATCAAGGCATATCAAAATGGCAAGCCAGAAAATGTAGTGAATAAATAAGCAAACAACATGGGAAAGTCCGCCGTAAAAGGTCTGTTCTACATCTGCCTGATAGCAGCGACATTCGTCTTGGCCACCATCACCATAGTGGCAGCCTTCTCAGGAAGCGTGGCTCCGGTCGATTCCGTCATCATGCCATTACTGGGGCTGGCAGTGCCCGTACTCCTGATTGCCAATCTGATAACGTCACTCTGCTGGGCGTTGGCCCGTAAGCGCTGGGCACTGGTTCCGCTGGTGGCATTCTTCTGCAACTGGGGATATCTGACGTCTGTCTTCCAGCTCCACCTGCCGAAAGACAAGACCCCGGCAGGAAAGTATCTGAAGATAGCCACCTACAACATACATAACTTCGGAGGTGAGATTACCGGTTATTCCTGCAAGGAGATAGCCCGGTACATGCAGCAGGAGGGCGTAGATGTGTTGTGCTTCCAAGAGTTCGGAGACAACAGTGACTTCCCCACGGACAGCATACGGCGCGTACTCTCGCATTGGTCACACGCGCTCATCCCTTCCGAAGACTCCGTCAAGGACGTACTGCCTATCGCCGTATTCAGCCGCTATCCATTGGCGAACCACCGTTTCATCACTTACCAGCACAGCTCCAACTGTAGCATGATGTGCGATGTAGTGATGGCTACGGATACCATACGTCTGATAAACAACCACCTGCAGACCACCAGCGTCAGCCAGAAACGCAGGAAGTGGGAACGCGAGCTGGCCACCGACGACACCCGCCGTGAAGTCCGGGCAGCCAAAGATGCCGCAGGCACCCTGCACGAAAACTTCATGAAACGGGCCACGCAGACTTACGTCATCAGCCACTACGCCAAGACCAGCCCCTATCCCGTGCTGCTATGCGGCGACTTCAACTCAATACCTTCCTCCTACACCTACCACCATTTGAGGAAAACCCTCAAAGACGGATTCCGCACTGCCGGAAACGGATACATGTACACCTACCGCTATGCCAAACGCATGTTGCGTATTGATTACATCTTCCACTCCCCCAGCCTGAAGGGTATCGAATACTACTCTCCGGACCTGGATTTGTGCAGCGACCACAATCCGGTGATTATGGAGGTTGAAATACAATAAAGTAAAGAAAGCCAAAAACAATAAGGGCTGTCCCGGAAATCCCGGAACAGCCCTTGCCTTATCATATTCCGCCATTCAGCGGAGGTTATCTGCACCCGATTAGTTGAACACGTAGCGGATACCGACTTGCAACTTCCAGCATTCGCTGTAGTTCTGATAGGTGTCGTAAGTCTTGGTAGGATATTCACCGTTCACTTTATACATGGAGAATACCGGAGTCAGGTCAGTGGCGCTCTTCACCCCTTCATACTTCAGGATTCGGTTGCTGTTGGAAACGGTGTTGGTCTTGGAGATACCCCATTTGGAGTTGATGAGGTTACCCACGTTCATGATGTCGAAACTCAGCTGGAAGCAATGCTTGGTCTTGCCAATCTTGAATTCAAAATCCTCCAGCAGACGGAAGTCAAAGCGGTGCACCCACGGAGCGCGGGCAGCATAAGCCTCGGCATACTGTCCTTTGTGATTCTTCAGGTAGGAATCCTGCTCTACGAATTTCCAGAAAGCAACGCGGTCTTCCTCTGTCTTGAAGTTGATTTCACTATCGTCCTTCGGAATGTACATCAGGTCGTTGTTGATGCCGTCGCCATTCATGTCGTTGGTGTAGCAGAAGCTGTAACCGCCGGAAGAATAACCGGAATAGAACAGATTCAGGTGTGTGCCGCGAAGCAGGCCTTTGTGTCTGAAGGGGATGTAGTAGCCCACAGAAGCAATCACCTTGTCGGGAACCACATACTGTGAACGTTGTGCATCCACATAATTGGAACCGTCAATCGTGTTCAATCCCTGCCAAGTGGAGATAGGGTCGCTGCCTGGAAGACCGGAAACTTCTTTGGACTCCGTGTGCGTATAGGCCAGCATCAGCATCAAGTCGTCCACCGGCTGGGCATTCACCGTGATGTTTGCCGTATAGCCGTAGCCTTTGGATGTATTGTCGAGCACCACGGCGTTCTTGCCATTGTAATGAACAAAGTCACCTGCATATTTCACATTCTTGTCGGGGTTATCATAAAGAGAATAAGAGTACACCATACGGTTATCCGCGCCATTGAAACGTTGCATACCCGTATGCAGCAGTTCCGTAGTTGTCACGTCTTTTCCATCAGCGCCCTTGACAGTGGTCAGCTTATTGTATTTCCATTCATCGGGGTTCTTGATGTTGATGTTGTTGATGGTAACGGCATTCACATTCTTCGTGAACATGAACTCTCCCGTCACCGTCAAGGGGAAAGCTACCGGTACCTGGTAGTCTACCGCGATGGACGACTTCCACACTTGCGGCATCTTAAAGTCCTTGGCCACGCCGGAAATCTTGCTTCCTGCCACGTGTTTCTCAATCGTGGTGGGAAGGTTGAACTTGTCGATTACCTGGTTCATGTCCGTAATCATGCCGCCTGCCAACTGGTCCAGACGCGAATCATGTCCCACCACCTTTCCATTGTCATATTGGGTCTTAAAGGTAACGGAGTTCTGCACCATAGAGGCATTGGTCGGCATATTGGTGAAGAAAACCAACGGCAGACGTCCAGTAAACACACCCGTACCTCCACGTACTTTCAATGACTTGTCCTTAAACACGTCCCAAACAAAACCTACACGGGGAGAAATCTGCACCTGGAATCCGGCCACTTGCCGGTATCGATGTGCTGTCCGTCGAAGTCGAGCTCATAGATGGCATCATTTCTCTGGAGGTCGTCGTTGTCGAACATCAAGTTGTCGAAACGGATACCGTAGGTCAGTTTCAGACTATTGCCGAGGTTCCATTCGTCCTGGGCATAGAAGCCAAGCTGGTTGAAGGTAACCTGGGCATTGGGGTTGGCCACCCCGTTGAAACCGTAGGTCAACGCGAAGGATTCGGGGGCTGCACCGTTCAAGAAGTCCTCCAGACTGTTGTAGCGGTAATATCCCGTACCATTACGCATATAGGCGTTGTTGGCAAACTGGTGCTCGTAGCTAAGGCCTGCCGTCAGCTTGTGGTTACCGGTGAAGAAGGTGAAGTTATCAGTGATGTTCGTAATCTTGTTCTTCACACCGTTGTTGTAGGTGAACAACTCGTAACCGGCGCTCATATACGGTTCCAGAATCTGGTTTCCGTTCTCGTCCTTGCCTGCCATGATGTCGATAAAGGGGAAAGGAGAAGAGTTGGTGCCGCGCATGTCCTCTATATTGGTGTAGGTGAACAACAGCTGGTTGGAAATCTTATCGGTGAAACGGCTGTTCAAATCTGCCGCCCAAGACTGCACCTTATTGTCCATGGAATACATGCTGTTGGCAAACGCCATAGACTGCGTACCTACGCGGTAAGTGTTGTTCAAACGGTATCCCGTGTCGGAAGAGTTACCATTCGGGGCATTCCAAGCTGTATTCTTCGTATTGTTGTAGCGGAGGCTCAAGCGATGGCGGTCCGTGATGTTCCAGTCGATGCGGGCCAGAATCTTGGTGTTCTCCTCGTCAGCAGGAAAACTTGTGTAAGAGCCTGCGTCGTAGCCGTACTTGTCCTTCAGATGGTTGTACACCTTCTCCATATCCGACTTCAGCGTACGGGACACCATGCCTTTTGCCTCTTCGCCGTCCTCACGCGCGCGATACTTTATAACCTCTCCAGGAGTCTTCTCCTTTTCGTAGTTCACGAAGAAGAACAGTTTGTTCTTGATGATAGGACCGCCCAGCGTGAAGCCGTAGGTAGTCTTGGACTCGTCGGAACGTGCTCCCAAGTCCTCGCCGTTGATGCGGTTACCGCGCATGTCCTGGTTGCGGTAATAGGTATAGGCAGTACCTCTGAACGTGTTCGTACCACTCTTGGTAATAGCGTTGATGCCGCCGCCTATGAAGTTCGTCTGGCGCACGTCAAAGGGAGCCACCACTACCTGCACCTCTTCGATGGCATCCATGGAGATGGGGTTGCCGCCGCCGGGGAGGTTGGAGCTAAGTCCGAAGTTATTGTTGAAGTTGGCACCGTCGATGGTGAAGTTCGTGGAACGTCCGTCACCGCCGGCAAAACTCATGCCGTTGGCATAGGGAGAAAGGCGGGCAATGTCACTGATGCTGCGGTTCACGGTGGGAAGCTGCGTCATCTGTGCAGACGAGATATTGGTAGTGGCACCCGTCTTTTCAGCGGTGAACTTGGTCTTGGCAGCCGTCACAATCACTTCGTTCAGCAACTCGGAAGATTCACTCATCTCTACGTTCAGGTTGTACACCTCACCCAGCTGGAGAGTGATGTCCTTATAAACAACCGTCTGATAGCCGATGTAGGAAATCTCCACCCGATAGGGACCACCAGTGCGCATACCCTGGATGGAATAGCGTCCGTCAACGTTGGTCACGGTTCCGTAGCGCGAACCGGAAGGCTGGTGAACAGCCTGGACAGTAGCGCCTATAATGGGCTCATTACTTGCATCCGTCACCTTACCTGCCATAGAGGCGGTGGTGACCTGCGCATTTACACCTACGGCAGCCAGTAGCAGTAGCGCTGTCAGTACAATTCTTACTCTCTTTAACATAATGTCTTTTAAATTAGTTCTTTAAAACGTTATATTTCTTAAAACGCCGGCAAAGATACGTAAATTTATATATAAAAAGATTACATTACGATTACAGATTTTAAGAATCTATTCAATACAAGGAAGTACCACTGTGAAACGGCTTCCACGGCCCTCTTCGGAACGGAGTTCAATGCGTCCTCCCATCTTTTCGGCAATGAGCACGCAAATGGACAGCCCCAGCCTACGCCTTGCGAGAACTCGCTGCGCTTGTAGAAACGCTCGAAAATCATCTTCTGCTCGCTGTGCGGAATGCCTACGCCGGTGTCTTCCACATAGAGATGTACCTCGCCCGTACCGGGCGGACAGCGGTAACCCAGCCGGATGCTGCCGGTCTCGGTGAACTTGTTGGCATTGTTCAGGAAGTTGGTGAGCACCTGCGTCAGACGCATGGGGTCCACGTCCACCTGCACATCCCAGACCGGGAAGTCCTTGACGAACTGCAACGGAGGATGAATGAGCAGGCTATGTGTCTGGTAGACATCATCGAGCAGCTTGCGCACACTCTCATGTTGGAAAGTGAACGAGAGGTTGCCCGACTCGATACGCGACAGCTCCAGTATATCGCCCACCAGCTTCAGCAGCAGTTTGGTATTGGTGTTGATGATGTCCACAAACTCCTGACGCTCTGCATCGGAGAACTCCGGTTCGTTGGCCAGCATGTCCGAGAAGCCCACAATGGCATTGAGCGGAGTGCGTATCTCGTGACTCATGTTGTTGAGGAACGACTGTTTCAGTTCGGCCTGCTCCGCCAACTCGCGAGATTCTATCAGCTCCTGCTCGTGGTCTTTCAGCTCCTGGATGTTCTGCAGCAGTCCGGCTATGATGGGTGCATGTCCGGGGGTGTGGATGGTATTGTAGCTGAACTCCCACCACTGGAACTCACCGGTGAAGTTACAGCGGTACTGCCCCTTGTGGTGCGTGCGTTCGTGCCTTGCCGCTATATTCTTGCGGAAGGCGGGTAAGTCGTCGGGATGGATGTAGGGAGTGATTTCATTGAGCAGAAGACGACCGGGGCGGTGGTGAATAAGCTCGCAAAACTGCGAGTCGCAGGACACGAAATCTCCCTCCAGTCGCCAGGCATAGGTAGAATTTCCTTCGATGGCCAGGCAGAGGGTCTCATGCTCGTAGAGGAGGTTTCGCAGTGCCTCACGCTTGCGCCTGCGTTCGCGTAGCAAGCTAAAGGAGAGCAAGACTATCACTGTCAGCACGAAGACAGCGCCCAAAATGGAACCCACGAGTATATGGTAACGATAGCGCTCCGAGAAAGGGATATACATCACGGTGTACTCCGCCGGAATGCTCTCGAGCGGGATGCCATACTTCTGCAGCACATGCCAGTTCAGCACGTACTGTTTGGCGCATTCTGTCACCTGTTGCCGGGGCATCCGTCCTTCAAGGCGTTCCTTGATGCCGGTCGCCATGTATCTTATCTGGCTCTCCAGTGGGGTAAAATATCCTCCCAGCAAGTAGTCGGCAAAACCGAAACCCTCGTTGATGGTCTGGAACGTAGGATTGTCGAAGAGCATGCCCACGCGCTTGGTGGTATAGTCCCGCTTGGTGTAGAGCAGCAGCGTGTTGTCACCGCGTCCCAGCCACATCAGATGGCGTATCGCTATGGAATCGCTCGTCATACGCACAATCTTCGTGGTGTCCAGCAGCACGTCTATGTTCTGCCGTTTCAGTATGGGGCTGATGGTCTCCCCCTCACGCACACGGTGATAGGAGGAACCGGCAAAGTAGGCGCCCTCGGTAGAGGTCACGATGGCGAAACCCTGCCCACGGCACTGCTCATTCAGCGCATGCCATATCTTGCGATCCAGAAACACTTGTCCGTTTATCAAGCAGATGCGCGACTTGCCCATGATACTCTCTATCATGCGGATGGTGCGCAGGTAATCGGGCGTATCGGCATAACCCGTGATGTTGGGGTATTGCAGAAGCAGGGGGATGTTGGGATAGTTCACACCGCTGAACACAACGGGTATTTCGTGCGCCAGCGAATGTCCGCATGCCATCAGCGCATAAGCGGCCTGGTCGTCGAGTACTGCTATCAGCTCGGCTCCCCAGGTGGAGAGGTCGTCCACGAAACCGGCCATACGGAGGTTTTCTGCCTCCTCCATGTAACGGTCGCAGTCCAAGTAGTATTCGCGTACATCACAGTCCAAGCCAAGACGGTGGAACTCCTTCTTCAACAGTTCCAGAGCTTTCGCGGCGGGCAGATACCCCGGCTCGAAGGAGTGTATCAGCGCAATACGCCGGGTCTCCGCATGGGCGGGGCAGGCACACCACACGAGGCAGAGGGAAAGTGTCAATATATATACGGCAACTACCGTTGTTTGCTTCATATCCGGAAGGTCCTTTTCGACTTGTACCAGCAAAGATACGAATGTTTTTTAAGAATAATAAGCTATTTCTTCTGTTTCTGCAACAGAGAATACGTTTTCTTAAATCATTGTCACATGCCAACTTATTTTTTAGGGGATTTTACTGAATATCCCCAAAGAACTGATTCTTCGCTCAGTATCCGGGTTATTTGTCCTTAACCTTCGGCAACACCGCATTCAGTACCATATATCCCAAAATACCGGCAACAATCGTTCCCAGTAGCACGCCGAATTTCGCCTGGTTCAACAAATCCGGATAATCTGCTGCAAAAGAAAGGTTGGCAATAAATAAAGATACCGTAAAACCGATTCCCCCCAGCAAAGATACTCCGGCAACACTTCTCCAATTCATTCCCGGAGCATCGAGGACAAACCGCTCTTGACCGCCAGCCAGGTAAACAGAAAGATACCGATAAACTTGCCAAAAAGCAACCCTGCAGCCACCGCTATACTAACAGCTCCAACAACGCCACCGCCTCCGCTGAACACCACACCGGCATTGGCAAAAGCAAAGAGCGGCAGTATCACAAAGTTTACCGCACCATGCAAATTATCTTCCAGGGATTGCAAAGGACTAATTACGTGATCAGAAGCGCGTTCCACTTGTTTTAGAGTGGCAATCTGCTCATTGGTCAATATAATATTATCTGATTTGGTAACCGGAAAATCACCGATGATGTCGCGGATACGTTTAATGTATTTCCCGGCATCCAAACGGGGACGGGCCGGTATTACAAACGCCAGTATCACTCCGGAAATAGTGCTGTGAATGCCCGACTGAAGGAACAAATACCAAATAATCACCCCGATAAGCAGGAAGAATATCTTCTGTGTCATACCGAGTTTCCCCATATAGTAAAGGAAAAAATAAAGGACAGCAGCTACAATAAGGTATCCGTAAGCCACTTCGGAACTATAGAAAATGGCAATAACCAGAATGCCGCCAATATCATCGACTACTGCAAATGCCGTCAGGAAAATTTTCAGACTCAAAGGCACCCGCTTACCCAGCAGACTGAGTACCCCCAATGAAAAAGCAATATCCGTAGCCATCGGTATAGCCATACCGCGCGTTTCCGGAGTACCCTGAACGACCAGAAGTGAATAGACAATGACCGGCATCAGCATACCGCCACACGCCGCTACAAAGGGTAAAGAAGCCTTACGAAAGGAAGAAAGTTCACCCACCAGCAGTTCCCGCTTTATCTCCAACCCCACGGCCAGAAAGAAAACAGTCATCAGGCAGTCGTTTATAAACTCAATCATTTTCAACGGATGACCACCATGAGAGAACAAGTTGAAGTCTCCGATGCGCAAATGCAGTTCCTGCAAAAGAAAGCCCTGATACAACGGAGCCATCGGTGAATTAGCAATAACGGCCGCCAAAATGGCCATCAAAAACAACAAGATGCTCGCCACTATATTCAGCGACGAGAAGTTTTTCACAGTACGTAAAATAATCATAAAGAAGTATATTTGATTTAAGATTCCATCCTTTCGACATCAATCCAGCTTCAGGACTGCCAGGAACGCTTTCTGAGGTACCTCCACATTACCAATCTGTTTCATACGCTTCTTACCTCTCTTCTGTTTCTCAAGCAATTTTCGTTTACGGCTCACGTCACCGCCATAACATTTGGCCGTTACATCCTTACGCACAGCCTTAATCGTTTCCCTGGAAATAATCTTGGCACCGATAGCAGCCTGAATGGCAATATCGAACTGCTGTCTCGGAATCAGGTCTTTCAACTTCTCGCACATCCGGCGTCCCAACTCGTAGGCATTGTCAAAGTGTGTCAAGGTAGAAAGAGCATCCACCGGCTCACCGTTCAGCAAAATATCCAGCTTCACCAGTTTGGAAGGGCGGAAACCGTGGGGATGATAGTCAAAAGAGGCATATCCTTTGGAGATACTCTTCAATTTATCATAAAAATCGATGACTATTTCGCCAAGAGGCATGTCATAATATATTTCTACACGGTTACCGGAAATATATTCCTGCTTCACCAGCTCGCCACGCTTGCCCAGGCAAAGAGTCATGATAGGGCCGATGTAATCAGTAGTGGTAATCACCGAGGCACGGATATAAGGCTCCTCAATACGGTCTATCATGGTAGGGTCGGGCATGCTGCCGGGATTATGCACTTCGGTCATATTTCCCTGCTTGTCATAGATATTGTAGGAAACGTTGGGCACAGTGGTGATAACGTTCATATCAAATTCGCGGTCAAGGCGTTCCTGCACAATCTCCATGTGGAGCAGCCCAAGGAAACCGCAACGGAAACCAAAGCCCAAAGCCAATGAGGACTCAGGCTGGAAAGTCAGCGAAGCATCATTCAACTGCAGCTTCTCCAAAGAAGAACGCAGATCCTCGAAATCTTCCGCCTCGATGGGATACACACCGGCAAAAACCATCGGCTTTACCTCCTCAAAACCGGCGATAGCCTCTTCGCAAGGACGGGCAATATGCGTAATCGTATCACCCACTTTCACTTCCTTAGAGGTTTTGATACCCGAGATGATATAGCCCACATCCCCCGTACGCAACTCCGGACGTGGCATCATCTCCATTTTGAGCACTCCGATTTCATCCGCATCATATTCCTTACCCGTATTGAAGAATTTCACTTTATCCCCTTTACGGATCACGCCGTTCACTATCTTGAAATATGCAATGATACCACGGAAAGAATTAAAGACTGAATCGAAAATCAACGCCTGCAACGGAGCTTCCTCGTTGCCTTCCGGATGAGGGATACGCTCAATGACCGCAGCCAGAATCTCTTCCACTCCCATGCCCGTTTTACCGGAAGCACGGATAATCTCATCACGCTTGCAGCCCAACAGTTCAACGATTTCGTCCTCCACTTCCTCGGGCATGGCGCTTGCCATGTCACATTTGTTGATGACCGGAATAATCTCCAGATCATGCTCAATGGCCATATATAGATTCGAAATAGTCTGTGCCTGCACTCCCTGCGAAGCATCTACAATAAGCAACGCTCCTTCACAAGCGGCGATAGAACGTGACACCTCGTACGAGAAGTCCACGTGTCCCGGAGTGTCTATCAAGTTCAGAATATACTTTTCGCCTTTATATGTATACTCCATTTGTATGGCATGGCTCTTGATGGTGATACCTCTTTCCTTCTCAAGGTCCATGTCATCCAGCATTTGTCCGTTAGTTACTTGTATAGTATTGGTAAATTCCAGCAGACGGTCTGCCAAGGTTGATTTACCGTGGTCGATATGGGCAATAATGCAAAAATTTCGTATATTCTTCATTGTCAATAACTATCTATTAATTGGGTGCGCAAAGATACTAAAAACAGAGCAAATAAAAAAAATGCGTTGATAACATATTCATGTACCAACGCATCTTTTTATAACATTCCAATCAATTCCTCGCTTAGTTCAGCTTTACAAACAATTCGCCTTCCACCTCAGAAGTAGAGACTTTGTCTTCTCTCAACAACCAGCCCAATCCCAGGAAGAAGTCCTTGTCAATCAGTTTAGTTGCTTTCTTAATTTGCTTGTGAGTCAAGCCATCTGTGCCATTCAGTGCAGTCCAAATCTGTCCTGCAACATTACCAGCTTTTTCTTTTAACATTTCTATTTGCTTTTAGTTAAACGTTATCCTCATCTCCAAGTATAGAGATGTCGGTGTTTTTATATCGCTGCAAAGATAGGTATATTTATGTTATACAACACATTATTAGGCACTTTTTTTTCTTACTAAGGGGTAAAAAAGTTTCTTTTTCTTACTTTGAGGACGTTTTTTCCAGGTATTCAGTCCAAATTCGGGCAGCTACCTCTACCATCCTGGCACACGGGCGTTTAGCATAATACTGCTCCGTCCGTGCTTCCGGAACGGACGAGCCTTCCGGTTTCTTCAGTCCAAGCAGTTCAGCACATATCAAAGAGCCGTTTCGTTTCTTGAACTCAGCAGCCAGCTCCTGCACCAACGCATAGTTTGCCGCCTTACCTTCACGGTCCTTGCCTTCCACCGCTCCTTTTTCCAATCCGGCCAACAGGAACATGCCGCACGCAGCACCACATGTCTGCCTCATACGACCTATGCCCCCACCAAAAGAGGCGGACATCCGGAAAGCCTGCTCTTCTGTAAAGCCATACATATCTGCAAAAGCTCCCACCACCGACTGCGAGCAGTTATAGCCACTCTTGAAAAGTTCCACTGCCCTTTCTATCCTATCCTTCGTCTCCATCATCATTATTCTGTAATTTCCAACAACATCGGGCAATGGTCCGAATGGACAACGTCACCCAAAATTCTCGCCTCCTTCAACATCGGACGCACCGGTTCACTCACCATGCAATAATCAATACGCCACCCTTTGTTCTTGGCACGTGAATTAAAGCGATAGCTCCACCACGTATATTCCTGCTTGTCGGGATGAAGCCAACGGAAGGAATCTATGAATCCTGCATTGAGAAAGCGCGTCATCCACTCCCGCTCTTCAGGCAAAAAGCCACTGTTGGTGGCATTCCTGATAGGGTCGTGAATATCTATTGCCTCATGGCAGATATTATAATCACCGCAAAGAATGAGGTTAGGACGCGTACGTTCCAACTCCAATACATACTCTTGGAATTTCTCCAACCAGACCATTTTGAAAGCCTGACGTTCGTCGCCGCTGGTACCGGAAGGATGATAAACACTCACAACGGACACATCACCGAAGTCGGCACGGATAAAGCGCCCTTCGTTATCGTATTCTTCAATACCCATGCCGTACTCCACATGGTCCGGCTCTTGCTTGCTCAGAATAGCGACTCCACTATACCCCTTCTTCTGTGCAGAATATAGATAATGCTTATACCCCAAAGCATCCAGCACCTCTGCCGGATACTGTTCCGGTTGCAACTTCGTTTCCTGCAAACAAAGCACATCCGGCTGCTCTTGTGCCAGCCACTCGGAAAAACCTTTTGTCACGGCAGCCCGTAACCCATTTACGTTATATGTAATAATCTTCATACTTATTTGATTTCTTAGAAATGAATTATTCAAGATGTCAACTCGGATACCAGCAGCATGATATTCAGCACAGTGACCACCGCAGCAATGGCGTAAAGCACAAATGTGCTCCATTTACTGTTTACATACTGCCCCATCACTTTGCGTGAAGAAGTCAGTCCCACTTGCAGGAAAACCGTAAACGGCAGCTGGATGCTCAGTATCATCTGTGAAATCAGCAAACCTTTGAACGGGTCTCCGATAAAGAAAATCAGCAGCAGCGCAATGCCCAGCGACAGAATCACACCCACCTGCGAGTGACTGTCTTTGATATGATAGGATTCTCCGAAAATACCGGCAAAAATAGAACCTGCCGCCATACCGCTGGTTATCGTAGAAGATATACCCGCCATCAGTAATGCCAATGCAAAAACCACGGCAGCACTGCCCCCCAGCAACGGTTCCAGCAAAGATTTGGCCTGTTGCAACTCTTCCACCTGAATACCGCTCTTAAAGAAAGTTGCCGCCGCCAGCAGTATCATGGCACTATTGATGGCCCACCCTACAACCATGGAAAACAAGGTATCGAACAATTCATATTTCAACACCTTGCGGATGGACGCATCATCTTTCTTATTATATTCATGGCTCTGTATCACTTCCGAGTGGAGGAACAGATTATGCGGCATCACCACCGCACCGAGTACACTCATGATAATCAGCATGCTTCCATGCGGAAACGAAGGTGTCACCCACCCCTGTGCGGCCAGCGGCCAATCTATCTTCACCAGAAACAGCTCATAGATAAAGGAGAGCCCGATGACCGAAACAAAAGCAATGATGGAACGTTCTATCTTCTTATAGGAATTGGTGAAAAGCATGACGACTACAAACACGGCAGTCAAGACAGAGCCCCATATGATGGGAATGCCGAACAGCATCTGCAAAGCAATGGCACCTCCCAATATCTCTGCCAGCGAAGTCGATATGGAAGCCAATACCGCTGTGCCCAATATGGGACGCGACACCCAGGAAGGAGTATATTTGGTAGCGGCTTCGGACAAGCACAATCCGGTTACAATGCCAAGATGCGCCACATTATGCTGCAATACAATCAGCATGATAGTAGATAAAGTCACGACCCACAGCAACGAATAGCCAAATTCAGAACCTGCTGCAAAATTAGATGCCCAGTTTCCCGGTCGATAAAGCCTACAGTCACCAGCAGTCCGGGACCTATATATTTAAAAACGTCCAGACCGCCCAAATAGCGTTTGTGGTCTCTCCGTTTCAAGTCTTTAAAAATATTCATCATTGTGTCTGTTCTATTAAGAGCGTAAAAATACTCAAATAATAACAAATACTCCCATGTTAGGTTCAAAAAAAAGCCCCTGGCATCTTTCAATGTCAGGGGCTCTCATCCATTCTTTCAGGCGGGAGGCTCAATACCCCATCTCGTGCAATGCTTTGCACAACTGGTCAGGGCAGGAAGTGGAACGTCTTCCGCAGCGAATTCCTTCCAAACGGGTAATCACTGCATCTACCGGCATACCTTTCACCAAACGTGAAAGTCCTTGCAGGTTTCCATTACATCCACCCCAAAATGCCACCTCTTTCACAATGCCATCTTCCACATCCAGTTCGATGTTACTGCTACATGTACCTTGAGTCTTGTATGTATATGTCATTACTCTTCGCTTTCTTCCGGTTTCATGTTGGTATAAACCGTCTGTACATCATCAAACTCTTCGAGACGTTCTATCATTTTGTCGATAGTCTCGCGTTGCTCGGGAGTCACATCCTTCGTATCATTGGGGATGTAAGTGAACTCACCACCGACATCTTCGAAGCCGCACTCTTCCAAATGCTTCTGGATGGCCGCATAGCTCTTCGGGTCACCATAGATGGTGATAGTGCCTTCTTCTTCATCTTCCTCGAAATCTTCCTCTACATCGTAGTCAATCAAGTCAAGGATGAGCTCTTCCATATCGATACCGTCTTTCTTCTTGAAAGTGAACACGCACTTGTGGTCAAACAAGAAAGCCAGTGAACCCATTGTTCCCAAGTTACCGCCGAACTTGTTGAATACGGAACGCACATCGGCTACTGTACGGGTAGTATTATCAGTCAGTGTATCCACAAAAACAGCTACACCGTGAGGACCGTATCCTTCATAAGTCATACCCTTATAGTCGCTCTGGTCCTTGCCCATCGCATTCTTGATGGCACGTTCAATATTATCCTTCGGCATGTTTTCACGCTTACAAGTAGCGATTACCGAACGCAGTGTCGGGTTGTTTTCCGGTTCCGGACCGCCGGCCTTCACCGCAATAGCAATTTGTTTACCCAATCTTGTAAAGGTCTTTGCCATGTGACCCCATCTTTTCAATTTGGCAGCTTTTCTATATTCAAACGCTCTTCCCATTGGAACTGTATTTTAAATTATGAATTATAAATTCTGAATAATAAATTCTGAATAATGAATCAACGCAGCTTGGCATTCAACTTGTCCTCCAGGTTCTTCACCAGTTTGGACATAATCTTGTCAATCTGCTTGTCGTTCAACGTTGCATTCTCATCCTGCAGCAAGAAGCTCACCGCGTAACTCTTCTTTCCGGCTTCCAGATTCTTACCCTCGTAAACGTCGAAGAGAGAAACCTCCTTCAGCAACTTTTTCTCTGTCTCGTAAGCAATCTTCTCGATTTCCGCAAACTGCACTTTCTTGTCGAGCAGCAGTGCCAAGTCACGTTTCACGGCAGGGAACTTGGAAATTTCCGTATAGCTCACCTTCACATTACGGATGGCTTTCAGCAATTCTTTCCAGTTGAAATCGGCGTAATACACCTCATTGTCAATGTCGAATGCCTTCAGTAACTTCTTCGTTACGACGCCGAAGGTAGCCAGTCGCTTTCCTCCCTTTGTCTGTATGGACAAACCGGCAGCATAAATGTCATCGGTCAGATTACCGACAACCAAATCATGCATGTGCAGCCCCAATCTGGCAAAGACATTCTCAACGTATGCCTTCAGCTCATATACCGAGCTGTTCTCATCCGGATGAGCCATGAGTTGGTCACCCTCTTGCCAGTCACCCACAAACCAAGATGATAGTCTTCGGAATAAGCGGCAAGCACCTTTTCCGGATTCTTCTTCTCCTCGTTGAAGTGGTAGCAGTTACCGAATTCAAAGAATTTCAAGTCTGCATTCTTGCGGTTGGCATTGTGCGAGATGCTTTCCAATCCGCCGAAAAGCAGTGTCTGACGCATGGCATTCAGGTCTGCACTCAACGGATTCAGCAACATTACCAGATTCTTTGACGGATAAGACTCCAGGTTGTCATAGTAAGCGGCACGGGTCAATGAGTTATTCAGAATCTCATTGAAACCACAGCCCACCAACTGCTCGGCAACCAAGTTCTGCAGTTTGTTGGATTTATCATATTCACCCTTGGTAGTCAGACAAGACTTCAAGGTAGTCGGAATCTCTACATTATTATATCCGTAGATACGCAGAATATCCTCTATCACATCGCAATCGCGCTGCACGTCCACACGGTAAGGAGGAACATCCAGCGTAAGCCCTTCGGCAGTCTCGTCTACAATCTTCATTTCCAGACTTGTCACGATACTCTTGATGGTATCCACCGGAATCACTTTACCAATCAGTGAGTTCACTTTCTCATAAGCAAGTTCACACGGAAATCCTGGGCGGGAGCGGCGCACACATCCTTTATTTCAGAAGAGATGGTACCTCCGGCAAGTTCCTTTACCATCAAAGCAGCCAGCTTCAGACAGTAAATAGTGGCATTCGGGTCGATACCTCTTTCAAAACGGAAAGAAGCATCTGTGTTCAGCGCATGGCGGCGGGCTGTCTTGCGCACCCACGTCGGATGGAAGTAAGCACTTTCAAGGAACACATCCTTGGTGGTTTCCGTAGAGCCGGAATCCAGACCGCCGAACACGCCGGCAATACACATCGCCTCTTCCTTGTTGCAAATCATCAGGTCGCGTTCGTTCAATTTACGCTCCACGCCGTCAAGAGTTACAAACGGAGTACCTTCCGGCATGGTCTTTACAATCACCTCACCGCCTTTAATCTTATCCGCATCGAAACAATGCAGCGGCTGGCCGAAAGCATGAACGATATAGTTGGTAATATCCACCACATTATTGATAGGACGCAGACCGATAATACGCAACTTGTTCTGCAACCATTCGGGGCTTTCTTTCACGGTAACCCCTTTCACCGTAACACCGGCATATCGGGGACATGCCTCGCTATTCTCTACGGTTACTTTAATATCCAAGTCGTGATTTTCCACCGCAAAAGCGTCTACCGAAGGTTTCTTCAAGGTAGCCGGCTTACCGTTCTGTATCAAGTAGGCGTACAAGTCGCGTGCCACCCCATAATGTGAGCAAGCATCGGCACGGTTGGGAGTGATGTCCACTTCCAGCACGTAATCGCTCTTGATGTTATAATAATCCTTGGCAAGCGTACCCGGAACAGCTGTTTCCGGCAGTACGATGATACCCGCATGGTCCGTACCGATACCGATTTCATCTTCAGCACAAATCATGCCGACAGATTCCACGCCACGAAGTTTTGATTTCTTAATGGTAAAGCATTCGTCACCGTCATACAGTTTTGTGCCCAGCGTGGCCACTACCACTTTCTGCCCGGCAGCTACATTCGGAGCGCCGCATACAATCTGCACGGGTTCACCTTGCCCCAAGTTCACCGTAGTGACGTGCATATGGTCTGAGTTGGGATGAGCTTCACATGTCAGCACTTCGCCGATGACCAGTCCTTCCAGTCCGCCTTTAATGGTCTGCACCTCTTCCACACTTCCCGTTTCCAGTCCGATGGAGGTCAGTGCCGCAGCAACTTCATCCGGTGTCAAATCGAAATCGACATACTCTTTCAACCAATTATAAGAGATATTCATATCATTATATTTTTATTGTTTTCAAAAGTGACCCGCAAAGGTAATAAGATTTTTTGGTTGGCAGGGAATTATAAATGAAGAAAATAACAAAATAGTATACTCTACACATTGTGAAGAGT
>NZ_BAKJ01000042.1 GCF_000614125.1 Bacteroides rodentium JCM 16496 | reverse complement strand
ACTCTTCAGAGAAGAAAAAATAATGCAGAAATATCAAAAAAATCCGTCTCATTCTTTGCAATATTAAAGATTATCTCTATCTTTGCACCGCATTTAAGAAATGCACTAACATGGTGGCTGTAGTTCAGTTGGTTAGAGCGTCAGATTGTGGTTCTGAATGTCGTGGGTTCGAGTCCCATCTGCCACCCCCATAAAAAGAGGAAATTCGATAAGAATGTTCCTCTTTTTTGTTATTGCCCAAACAGCCACAACAAAGGGGGAGAGACTGGGGCATAAAAAAAATCGTAAGGATACTCCTCACGGAGTATCCTTACATTATAGGAAGGGGTCAATTGCCTAAACCAGTTTACTTGTACAAAAGAGTCCACTTTCTCAAAATGCTCAAAATAACCGGAAACTTATTCCGATATTTCACATTTTGTATCAGCCACACTTAACAGTACTCCCCTTCCTTTTACATCTATTTTAAAAAATTGCGTTTACATCCAACCATTTTCAATTTCCACCATGCAAATATAGCTCTTTTTGTTTATACGAAAAGCAAAATCAGTTATCTTTGCAAAGATGAAATTCAATCAAACATGAAAATTCTTTGGATAGACCTCAATAGCTCATATGCACACTCTTCACTGGCACTCCCAGCACTGCACGCACAAATAGCAAAGAACAATTCCATAAAATGGGAAATCGTATCTGCCACCATCAATGAAAACGTAGGAATGATTGTCGACGAAATATACCGACACCAACCCGACATCATTGCTGCAACAACATGGCTGTTCAACCACGAACAACTGCTGCACATCACAGCAAGACTGAAAGCATTGCTTCCCGATAGCTGCTTCATCTTGGGCGGACCTGAATTCTTAGGAGACAATGAAGACTTTCTACATAAAAACCCTTTCATCGACTGTGTATTCAGGGGAGAGGGAGAAGAAGCATTCCCCCAATGGCTGTCTTGCTGGAACCAGCCGGAAAAATGGAACAGTATTCCGGGACTTTGCTATATCAATCCTCAAAAGCAATACATAGACAACGGCATAGCCCGCGTACTCAATTTTTCCCGGCTCGTACCACCGGAAAACAGCTGTTTCTTCAACTGGAGCAAACCATTTGTACAACTGGAGACTACCCGAGGCTGTTTCAACACATGCGCATTCTGTGTCAGCGGCGGAGAAAAACCGGTACGCACACTGTCCATTGAAAGTATCCGTGAACGCCTTCAAATTATCCACAGCCATGGAATAAAAAACGTACGCGTCCTCGACCGTACCTTTAATTATAATCCGCGCCGTGCTAAAGAATTACTGCAACTTTTCCTGGAATTCAACCCGGACATACGTTTTCATTTGGAGATACATCCTGCACTATTATCCGAAGAGCTGAAAAATGAATTGAAAAAGCTACCTCAAGGATTGCTCCATCTCGAGGCCGGCATTCAAAGCCTGCGCGAACCGGTCCTCCAGAAAAGCCGTCGGATGGGAAGCCTGGAGGACTCACTGCAAGGTCTTCGTTTCCTATGTTCTCTACCCAATATGGAAACACACGCCGACCTCATTGCCGGATTGCCTCTATACCGCCTATCCGAAATATTTGAAGACGTGCGTACACTTGCCGGATACAATGCCGGCGAGATACAGCTTGAATCCCTGAAACTGCTTCCCGGCACGGAAATGAGAAGAAGAGCGGAAGAATTGGGCATCCGATATTCTCCTCTCCCCCCTTATGAAGTACTTCAAACAAATGAAATCAGTGTCAACGAACTTCAAACAGCCCGGCAACTGTCACGTCTTCTGGACGGATTCTACAACACAACTGCTTGGCAAACCATCACCCGCAAGCTGATTCTGGATGACAACGACTTCCTACGCTGCTTTCTGGAATTTTTAATCGATAAAAATCTTATAGACCAGCCCATGAGCCTGGAAAAGCGAGGCCTCGTACTCTATGAATTCTGCAGTATGCATTATCCGGCCTATCAAATCATGGTCACCATTGCCTGGATAGAGGCTGGCATGTCATTAAAGAAAAAGCCGGCAGAGAAAGTCAAGACCAAGCGCCAGATACCACCGGAATATTGGGAAGTCATCTATGGAAACTACAAAGAAAGCCTCCGCTTATGTTTCCTACCCATTGACGACAATACCCAAAACGGTTATTGGTTCGGCTTCGAATCGGAAACACAAAAAGCAGAACCAGTATTCAAAGCCAAAGGGAAAAACGAAAAGACATAAAAAAAACGGTATACCTTACCATGGTAACCGTTCCGATGATTTTTGTAGTGGGTACGAGAATCGAACTCGTATACCATGCGTGAGAGGCATGTATCCTAACCGTTAGATGAACCCACCCTCGCATTTGTCTTGTACACCCTCAGGGATTCGAACCCTGGACCCACTGATTAAGAGTCAGTTGCTCTACCAACTGAGCTAAGAGTGCATCTGGCGGAAGCTGGGGGATTCGAACCCCCGGTACGGTTACCCGTACGTCAGTTTAGCAAACTGGTGGTTTCAGCCACTCACCCAAACTTCCTTTTTTATAACCAGCATTCTTCTCAAATGCGGTGCAAATGTAGGGCAAACTTTTGGACTGTGCAAATCTTTCCTACATATTTTTTTCACCGTTTTCATACAATTTGAGATAACACGTTAACACTCAAACCCTAAAACAAGAAAAAAAAATTTGATACATATCAAACCGTCCTTTTCAACCTTTCCTTATCTTTGCGCAATTTTTAAAGTATAGTGCACATACACGGACAATGATACAACAAGAAAACCTGAAAAAGCGGCTCGCCAAGCTGGCCGCCCCCATCTTTATAGAGACACTTCTCATCATGATGCTCGGTGCTGTGGACACCATCATGCTGAGCCGCCACTCGGACAACAGTGTTGCCGCCGTAGGGGTAGTCAACCAGATTATCATGCTCACTTTCCTCGTTTTCGAAGTCATCAACCTCGGAACGTCCGTTCTGTGTTCCCAGTATCTCGGTGCGAAACTGCATAAAAAAGTGGTGCAAGTAGTCGGCGTATCCATCCTCATCAACCTGGTGGTCGGCATCACGGTCAGCCTGGTACTGTTTTTCTGTGCCCGCCCCATCCTCCAACTGATGGGGCTCACCACCGAATTGATGCAGGACGGCATGGACTATATGCGTATCGTAGGCGCTTTCGCCTTCTTCCAGGCATTATCCCTCACCCTCTCCGCCTCCCTGCGCAGTGCCAACAAAGCCATCTACCCGATGATGGTCACCGTCGTGGTCAATATCCTCAATATTACCGGAAACTACTCCCTCATCTTCGGGCGCTTCGGCTTTCCGGAACTGGGTGTGGAAGCGCCGCCATCTCCACAGCCTTCAGCCGGGGTGTCTCCATGATTATACTGTTCGTCATACTGTTCCGCAAGCACATCCACCGTTTCCCGGTGGCATACTTCCGCCCTTTCCCATGGATAGAACTAAAGAATCTGATGAAGGTAGGTCTACCCTCTGCCGGCGAACAATTGTCGTACAGCTCGTCGCAAGTCGTCATCACTTACTTCATCAACATGCTGGGAGTGGAAGCGCTCGCTACCCGTACCTATTGTGTCAACATCATCATGTTCGCCTATCTGTTCAGCATCTCCATGGCCCAAGGCGGCGCCATCTGTATCGGGCATCTGATAGGCGAGAAGAAACCTCACGCAGCCTTCCTTATGGGAAAATACGTCATGAAGAAATCCGTCATGATTACCGTCATGCTGTCCTGCATCCTCGCCCTTTCGGGACATGTCATTTTTGGCTGGCTCACGTCCAACCCCGACATCATACGTATGGGTGCCGCCATCCTTATCATAGATGTACTCCTTGAAATAGGCCGCCCCATCAACATCTTCGCCACCAATGCTCTTCGTGCGGCAGGAGATGTCAACTACCCCTTCTACGTAGGTTGGTGGTGCAGTGGAGTGTAGCTGTAGGTGTGGGATACCTTTTCGGTTTCCCCTTCGGCTGGGGCATCTGCGGCATGTGGGTAGCCTTCCTGTTGGACGAGAATATCCGCGGCTTCATTTTCGTCCGACGCTGGTATGGCATGAAATGGGTAAACAAAAGCTTCATCCGGAATTGTTTTTAATTCCAAAAGTCCTATCTTTGCCTAAAAGCGAAGATAGGCTGCACCTCAGCATAAAAAATGAACACGTTCATTTTGTTCTGCATTCGGTTTGCACTATCTTTGCCCCCCGAAAGCAGAAGCGGACCGAACTTTACCGGTCTTGCTTACTGAATAAACAAATCATGGTCTTATGGATGCACTATTGAAAGAAACCGTAGATGCCGCTATCAACTCCCGCTATCCGGGCATGGCTCCCGAGGGAAGAAAGTTGATAGAGGAAATCCTCATTCGCAAGGAAGTAGAAAAGGGCGCATTATTACTCAATGAAGGGCAGATAAGCCATAATATCGTATTTGTAGGAAAAGGCATGTTGCGCCAATTCTATTATAAAAACGGCAAAGACGTCACCGAACACTTTTCCTACGAAGGCTGCATCATCATCTGCATAGAAAGTACCCTGAAACAGGAACCCACCCACCTCATGATTGAGGCACTTGAACCGAGTGTCGTATACCTGCTGCCATACAACAAGCTGCTGGCACTTACCGAAATCTCATGGGAAATAAACATGTTCTATCGGAAAATTCTGGAATATTCCTGATTGTCTCACAAGTAAAGGCTGACTCCTGGCGGTTTGAGACTGCACGCGAGCGCTACAACCAGCTCATGGAACATCAGCCCGAAGTCATCAAGCGGGCTCCCTTGTCGCACATTGCGTCCTATCTGCTGATGACCCCCGAAACACTGAGTCGGGTACGTTCGGGCATACTGTAGCCCTCCACCTGTCTGCCCGGAGAGTACATATCTGAATTTATATAGAAATTTTACCATTTTTCCCTTAAGCGTGTATTGATTGCCATACAATCATTTCATGCTCAAGGTTGTTTTATATGTATTTAAAATATTAAAATTCAGATTATGAATACCATACAAAATTTTTCCGCTTCTCTGATACAGCGGACAAAACAAGCCGGACGATACAGTACATCCGGCATATATACCAGTACAGTGAACAGCTTTTTCCGCTTCATCGGCCACCGTTCCATCACTTTTGCAGAGCTCACTCCTAGCCTCATCAAGCAATACGAAGACCGGCTGCTCGGCGAAGGGCGGCGCCATAATACCATATCCACCTATATGCGTATGCTCCGTTCCATCTCTCACCAGGCTGCCGAACAAGGCATCCCATTCACACACAGCATAGACGATTTGTTCGCCTATGTATTCACCGGCTATGAGCCTACCGCCAAACGGGCCATCTCCCCTTCACTAATCCGGCGCCTGGTAAATCTCGATTTGGAGAAGAAGCCCCCTTTGCGTTTCAGCCGCGACATGTTTTTGTTAAGTTTTTACTTACGAGGCATTCCGTTTGTAGACCTTGTACATCTTCGCAAAACGGATGTCAAGCACAATACCATTTATTATTACCGCCATAAGACCCGTCAGCAATTGTCCGTACATATAGAGTCGTATGCCGCACAGATTATAAACAGGTATAAGAACGAAGCCGCCTCTTCCCCCTATTTGTTACCGATATTATCACTGACCGGAGAAGATGGTTACAGACAATACAAAAGTGCCCTACGGCTCTACAACCAACATTTACACACACTTTCGAAGATGTTACGGTTAAGTATTCCATTAACATCTTATGTAGCCCGGCATAGCTGGGCCACCACTGCCAAAGACGAAGGAGTGGCCATTTCTGTGATTAGTGAAAGCTTAGGACATACTTCTGAAAAGGTAACCCACGTTTACCTCGCTTCTTTTGACAACAATGCGATGAGTAAAGCAAATAAAAAAGTGATTGCGACAATTCATCCAAACAAAAAGAGAAAGCCCTGAGAACTAGAATTTGTAAAAGTATTCCTATTTGTATAGGAGTACTTTTATTCGTCAATTTCATTCTCTTACTTACAAGGTAAGAGAATATGTTTTGCGGCTGCAAAGATATGAAAAAGATTACTACAATCGCAAAAAATAGATTTATTTTTTTAATTCATACATACCTCATATATAGATACAACACACATTACATCCACTCATTTTTTCAGTCTTATATATTTACATAAACACCTCCATTTTAACTTCAAAAATTAAATTTAATTATGAGATAAAATATCGTTTTACATTTTAATTACATATATAGCCTTTTAATGTAAAACACCTTTTAATTGCTGATTTATAAGATTATCTTCTAAATAAAACACCACCTCTTACCTTGTAAGTAAGGGAGTATTGGTCTCCCTTACCTTGTAAGTAAGAGAATGCTTAATACAAAGTAAGAGTGAAAAAGAGTCATTGTTCTCTTTCCATACCATTTAATAAGAGTGAAAACCATTTAGATTAGTATGAATTATGAAACAAGTTCTCCAATTCAATAACGTGATTAAGTTTGTCATTATCTTTGGCGACTTATCCTTACTGAACATCATTTTCATCTCACTATATTACATTTTTGATTACCAGACACAGGGCAATGAATCTACACATTCATTGCCCCAGCTGTTGGTACGGATGAACCTCGTCTACCTGCTTTGCAACTACTATAACGGCGTAGTGCTGCACCGACGCATCATACGTCCGGAACAGATTGTCCGCCGGGCTTTCCGCAACACAATCCTGCATGCAGTCGTATTCATAAGCCTGAACAGCCTGGCAGAAGTCGGCGCCTTTTCATTCCGTTTTTTCGTATGTTTCTACGGCATCTTCTTTATCATTCTGACCACCTACAGGCTGACATGCCGTTATCTGCTCAAACAGTACCGGAAATACGGAGGCAACTCATGTAGCATCACCCTGGTGGGTGACAACAAGAACATGATTGAGCTCTACCGGGAGATGACCCAAAATTCCACGGTGGGGTTCCGTGTCAACGGCTATTTCAGCGACTCGCTATCCCGCAATTTTCCCGAAAACGTTCCCTATCTGGGGCATCCCAAAGAAGTTGTAGCCTATCTGGCGAAGCACCACACCGACCAAATCTACTGTAGCCTGTCTTCCGACTACAGCTACGAGATAGTCCCCATCATCAACTATTGCGAGAACCACCTGATCCGCTTCTACAATGTGCCCAACATCCGCAACTACGTGCACCGCCGCATGTATTTCGACATGTTCGGCAACATTCCCATACTCTCCATACGTAAGGAACCCCTGGCACAAGTGGAGAACCGCATGCTGAAAAGGACCTTCGACATCTTTTTCTCCCTGCTCTTCCTCTGCACGGTATTTCCTTTCATTTACCTTATCATTGGTGCGGCCATCAAGCTCTCCTCGCCGGGTCCCATCTTCTTCAAGCAGAAGCGGAGCGGAGAAAACGGCAAAGAGTTCTGGTGCTATAAATTCCGTTCGATGCGTGTCAATGTGGACAGCGACAAGGTGCAGGCTACGATTGAGACCCGCGCAAGACGAAAATCGGCGATTTCATGCGGCGGACCAGCATCGACGAGCTTCCCCAGTTCATCAATGTGCTGCTGGGGCAGATGTCTGTCGTGGGTCCGCGGCCACACATGCTGAAGCATACCGAAGAGTATTCACGCCTTATCGACAAATACATGGTCCGCCACCTGGTGAAACCCGGCATCACCGGCTGGGCGCAAGTCACCGGCTACCGGGGCGAGACCAAGGAACTCTGGCAGATGGAAGGACGCGTGGAACGCGACGTCTGGTACCTGGAGCACTGGACCTTCCTGCTCGACATATACATTATATACAAGACGGTGAAGAATGCCGTACAGGGCGACAAAGAGGCGTATTGAGAACTTAAAGCGAGAACAAAATAGTGAGAACCAAAGAAAATAAAGGAGCAATCATGAGAAAGAAAAAAAACATAACTATCCTGCTGGCTGCGTTTGCATTGGCCAGCTGCCAGTCTTACAAGAAGGTACCTTACCTGCAAAGTTACGAATCGCTCACAGACAAGAACCACGAGGAAATCGTCATCAACGAGGTGGCGCCGCAAGACACGCTCTACGACGCACGCATCCAGCCCAAGGACCTGCTGAACGTCACCATCAACACCACCGACCCGCAAGCCGCCGCACCGTTCAACCTGACCATGCAGACCTACAGCAACATGGCGCAGGGCGGAACGTCGACCACCGCGCAGCCTGCCCTGCAGCAATATCTGGTGGACAACAACGGCGAGATTGACTTCCCCGTCATCGGCAAGCTGAAAGTGGGCGGCCTGACCAAGAACGCTGCCGAAAGCCTTATCCGCGAAAAGCTGCGCCCCTACTTGAAGGAGACCCCGATTGTCACCGTGCGCATGCCCAACTACAAGATTTCCGTCATCGGCGAGGTGGGCGGCCCCGGCACTTTCACCATCAGCAACGAGAAGGTGAACATCTTCGAGGCACTGGCCATGGCGGGCGACATGACCATCTACGGCGTAAGGGACAACGTCAAGCTTATCCGCGAAGACAACGACGGCAAGAGGGAAATCATCAGCCTGAACCTGAACGACCGGAGCATTCTGCACTCGCCCTACTACTACATGCAGCAGAACGACATCCTTTACGTGGTGCCCAACAAGACCAAGGCAAAGAATGCCGGAGTCAGCAGCAGCACCACCATCTGGATTTCGGTGGTCACCTCCCTCGTTTCACTGGCCAGCCTCATTGTCAATATTGTAAGATGAGAAAACGGGAACCGGGGACAACGGACCATGGACAAAAGACAAAGGATTTTTTAAGAAAGAAACAAAAGAAACAGCAATGAAAGAAGACTTATACGATGACTTTTCGAACGAAAAAGAGGAAAAGACCGATTTCCAGGCAATCTTTTTCAAATACATCATCACTGGCCTTGGTTTGTGGCAAGTGCGCTGATATGTGTCGGGCTGGCGTTCGTCTACCTGCGCTACCAGATTCCTGTTTACGAGGTCTCTTCTTCCATCCTCATCAAGGAAGAAGATAAGAAAGGCGGCAACAACGCCCTGCCTGCCATGCAGGACTTCGGCATGCTCTCCATGACCAGCAACTTCGACAACGAACTGGAGCTCCTGCAGTCGCGCACGCTTATCAAGAAAGTAGTGTCGCGCCTCAACCTCTACACCAGCATCAGCCGCGAACAGTCGTTCGGCTACGACATCCCCCTCTATAAGAACTCCCCCCTCGACGTGTTCATGACCGCCGAGGAAGCGGACAAGCTGCAAGGAAACATCCGGCTGCAAATGACATACACCCCTGCCGGGCAACTGACCGTCACGGCACACTACATGCAGAACGGCGAGAAACAAGAGGCCGCCAAGTCTTTCGACAAGCTGCCCGCCATCCTGCCGCTCCCTACGGGTGTCATCACCATCTCGCACAACGACTCGCTGCCTGCCTTGCAGCAGCCTGTCAAGCTGAAAGCCGTCATCAGCACGCCTACCACCACCGCTGCAGGCTACAGGGCAGGGCTTGCCATAGCCCCCTTGGCCAAGGCCAGCACCATAGCCACCATCAACGTGCGGAACACACACATACAGCGGGCAGCCGACTTCACCCACGAGCTGATAGCCCTCTACAACCAGGACACCAATACCGAGAAGAACGAAGTGGCACAGAAAAGCGCCGACTTCATCGAGGAGCGTATCAACATCATCAACCGCGAACTGGGCACCACCGAGAACGAGCTGGCCGAGTTCAAGCAACGTGCCGGGCTGACCGACATCAGCAGCGATGCCCAACAAGCCCTGCAAGCCAATGCCGAATATGAACAGCAGTACGCCGAGAACGCCACCCAAATCAACCTGGTGACCTACCTGCGCGACTACATCAACAATCCGGCCAACAACGACGAAATTATCCCCTCCAACGTGGGCCTGAGCGACATGAACCTGACTACCGCCATCGACAAGTACAACAACCTCATCGTGGAACGCAAGCGCCTGTTGCGCACCTCCTCGGAAAGCAACCCCGCCATCATCAACCTGAATACGGGCATCGAGCAATGCGCCACAACGTGCAGACCACCGTGAACAGCGTGCTGCAAGGGCTGCAAATCACGCGCAACAACATCGACCGGCAGGCCAACAGGTACAAAAGCCGCATCAGCAACGCCCCCAAGCAGGAGAAAGAGTTCATGAGCATCGCGCGCCAGCAGGAAATCAAGGCCACCCTCTACATCATGCTGCTGCAGAAGCGCGAGGAAAACGCCATCACCCTGGCGGCAACCGCCAACAACGGCCGCATCATCGAAGACCCCATGCCCGTCGGCATCGTCTCCCCGCAAGGCAAGAAAATCTACCTGATTGCCCTCGTCATAGGTATAGGCATCCCCTTGGGCATCATCTACCTGCTGAACCTGCTCCGTTTCCGCATCGAGGGCCACACGGACGTGGAGAAGCTGACAAGTGTCCCCATCATCGGCGACATCCCCCTTTCTGCCACAACCGGAAAAGACACCGGTTCCATCGCCGTCCGCGAAAACGACAACAACATCATGACGGAGACGTTCCGCAGCCTGCGCACCAACCTGCTCTTCATCATGGGCGACCCGGACAAGAAGGTGGTGCTCGTCACCTCCACCATCAGCGGTGAAGGAAAGACGTTCATGGCCTCCAACCTCGCCGTCAGCCTGGCGCTGCTCGGCAAGAAGGTCGTTCTGGTAGGATTGGACATACGCAAACCGGGATTGAACAAGATGTTCCATCTTTCACACAAAGAAAAGGGAATCACACAATATCTTGCCGCCCCACACTCCACGGACTTGCATGCGCTGATACAGCCTTCCGGCGTGACCGCCAACCTCGACCTGCTATTGGGCGGCCCCATCCCGCCCAACCCCACGGAACTGCTGGCACGCCAGTCGCTGGAAGACGCCATCGGCACGCTACGCAAGGAATATGACTATATCGTATTGGATACCGCCCCCATCGGCATGGTGACCGACACGCTCATCCTGGCCCGCGTGGCGGACGCCAGCATCTACGTCTGCCGTGCCGACTATACGCATAAGACCGACTACCAGCTCATCAACGAGCTTCAGGAGCACCACCGCCTCCCCAACTTATGCACAGTAGTCAACGGAATCGATATGAAGAAGAAAAAATACGGTTATTACTATGGCTATAGTAAATACGGAAAGTATTATGGCTACGGTAAGAAATACGGATACAGTTGAGTCGGTTATTAGTGATTAGTTATTAGTGATTGGTGATTAAGAGTTGAGAGTAAATTAATCGAATTTTTAATTTTTATTTTTTTAATTTAATTTCCGCCTTTCCAATGTGACAGGCGACCGCGTAGCGCGCCCGGACCTCAACTATTCATGAACCATAGAAAGTACTTTTTCTAGCATATTTCCTTCAGATGAACCATACTGATATCACCCCTCATATTATTCCTCGTCGCCAATGGCTGGTGGCATACGTGCAGTCTTGCCTGGAAAAGAAGACTGCCGAACGGCTGAAAGCTATGGGAGTGGAATATTACCTGCCCATACAAAGCGAAATACGCCAATGGAGCGACCGGCGCAAGAAAGTGGACCGCCTGGTCATCCCGATGATGATTTTCGTGCATGTCACCCCGCAGGAACGCCCTTTGCCGCTTACATTGCAAGCCGTCAGCCGCTACATGGTGCTGCGCGGCGAAAGCCGTCCCGCCGTCATTCCCGACGAGCAGATGGAACGTTTCCGCTTCATGCTGGATTATAGCCCGGAGGCCGTGGAGATTTGCAGCACGCCCCTGGCGACAGGCGATACCGTGAAAGTAATAAAAGGCCCCCTTGCCGGACTGGAGGGCGAGCTGGTCATGATAGGAGGAAAAAGCAAAGTGGCAGTCCGGCTGGATATGCTGGGCTGCGCACATGTGGACATGCCGATAGGATACGTGGAGAAAATATAATCTCACAGCACCTCATATTCCCCCTTTGCGTCAAAGCAAGGACAAGCCTTACGGATGGAGGAGCTGAGCTGCCGATGGCCCGAAATGCGGGCATGGGGATAGTCCTTCTTCAGCTGGCGGAACAAGTCGAGCAAAGAGCATTTCTGCGCATAGGTGCGCGTGTCGGCAGGGACACCGTTCTCGTCGAGCCCGCCCTCATAGCAGATGCCGATGCTCTTGTCGTTCCAGCCGGTGGCGTGGGCTCCGATCTGGTGGACCGGACGGCAGATGTGCACCTCGCCGTCGCGGGTGATGTAGAAATGATAACCGATATCGGCAAAACCCCGTGCCAGATGCTGCGGCGGAGCGCCTCCACCGAAAAATGGCGGTCACAGCGCGTGGCGCTGCAATGAACTACCAGGAGGTTTACCTCCCGATAGTTCTGATAGAAACTGCCTGCTTTCATCCGGCTAACAATTGATGCAGGAAGTCAGGCCAAACACTCCGGCCAATGCTGTGGCCACGGTAATAATCACTTTGAGGACAATGCCCCATACAGACTTTGATTTTGTTTTCTCGTTCATAACAATTTGCAATTAAGGAATTAAAACAATATGGTTAGCTGCATTTTTTCGTTTTATCCTAACGGATTTTCCCCTTGGTCTCCGTCCGAGCCGCCTCCGGTATCACTTCCACCGGTATCATCACCTCCACCGGTAGTTCCCGTCAGGTCTACGGTAGTCTTGCCGGCCTTCAGGCTTTCACCACGGCACGGGCTGCACTTCGGGTTGCCACCAGGTTGAATTCCGCCTCCTCCAGCAACTCTCCGAAGTGCTGGCCGCAGGTCCAGTTCACATTCAGCCTACGGATATGAATGGCCGGATTGAATTCTTTGGCAGAAGCCGCACCGCTACTGTTGATACTGATGTAGAAACTCCCCAGGTCGCCCAACTGGATTTTTTGTCCTGCCAGCAGTTGCTCGCGCATACAATCCACGGACATGGTGAGGATGGCTACGATGTCCGAACGCTTGTACACGCAGCCATGACTGGCAATATGCTCGGCAAAGCGGTTGATATCCATCACTTCCGAGTACTGCGCACTGGCGTACGCTTTTTTCGGTTCATCCTTCTTCACAGGATTGCCACGCATCACGATACTGTAGTTAATCATAAATTTAAAATTATAAGTTAAACATTAAAAGACAGGGAGACGATACTAATCCCGGGGACTTACGATTACTAATCCCAGAGGCTTACGATTACTAATCTTCGCGCGTCACGATTACTAATCTTCACCCCTCATCGTCTGACAGAACAAAGATACGGCATACCTTCGGGCAGAATGAGAGATGCAGTGAAGTGGCATGAAAGGATGTGGGAAAATGTGAGATTAGATAAGATTATACCGGTCTGAGACGACAGAGATATGGAAAAAATTCCGTACATTTACAGTGTAATAACCCATTAAGGCATTGTATATGAAATACGTTGAAGATTACGAAAATACCCCCGGCAAAGAGTGGCCCGTACGCCCCTATTACAAACGTGAGCTGGCAGAGGCATACGCCCCCACCATCTCACCGGCATCCGCACTCAACCGCTTGTCCAAATGGATGAAGCTGAACTTAGAGCTGGACGAAGCCCTGCGGCACACCGGCTACAAAGGCTCCCAGAAAATATTCACCTCCTTGCAGGTGGAACTTATATTCAGGTACTTGGGAAGACCGTAGAAATGAAGAATGAAGAATGAGGGATGAGCGATTAATCCCTAACCCTTAATCCCTAATCCTTATTCCTCATTCCGTCGCTCTTCCCATGAGGTATTGACTGTTGGCTATCTCCTCCCCCTTCAGTTCCACCACGCGATAGCCGCGGCATCCTTTGTAGCGCACAGGCTCGTAGCCTATCTGTTTCATCGCCATGCCCAGACGCGTGGCACTCAAGGAGTGGCGCAGGCCCATGTTGATGCGGCCCAGTATCTGGGCATTGGTAAGGAACACGCAGCGCTCGCCCGGAGCGGGATGACGATAATACACCTGCACCAGCTCACGCTCCAGGCAGGGCACCTCGAAATTACGGTTACGAAGATTTACAGCAGCAACCTCCTCCGGTTCAAGCCAATAATGGAAACCACTCTTCCACAGAGCATATCCTTGCGCATATACCCCGGCGTAGTCTATGGGGCAGTCGAAGGGACTGTCGATGGACTCCACCTCGAAGGGCAGCCAACGGCGGTTGCCGCTGAGGTCGTTGAGGAAGGCCGTATTATTGCTGGTCCCGCAGAAGCTGGCAATGTGCGGACGGCTCTCCTTGAAGTGTCCGTAGGCGGCACGCTCGTTCACCACCTCCATGGCGGTGATGGCCTTCAGCTGGTTGACCTGCGCGGAGGTCAGTTCCTCCAGCTCTTCCAGGCATACCAAGGCAAACTCGGTCAGCGTAAAGAGGTCGTCCTTACTGATGCGCTGGTTGTTGCTTTTCACATAGAAATAACGCTGGAGTTCGGTGGGAAGCAGGCGCTGCATCCAGGTGGTTTTGTAGATGCCCTGCCTGCCGATGAATACCAGAATCTCATGATTCACCACCTTGGGATTGAGCAACGAAGCGATGGTGGCCACCAGCCACTTCTTGAAGTAGGTGCCGAAAAACTCCTGGTCGTCCTTCACGCGCACGCTGGCGGCCAGGCGGGCAATGGGGTCGGTAGTACGGTCCCAGGCCGGCAGCCCTTCCAGATAGGCGACAAAGGGATTGAAGAACGGAGTGTACTCCGAATCGAGCACGGAGCGTATGTCCGCAATGCGGACAATCATCCCTTCCTTGCTCATGCGGCTCCACAGCGTGTTGACGTAGCGGTCGGTCAGGTCCGTGTACTCCCCTCCGCAATCGGGCATCAGGACTTCGAGCTTGCCGCTCACCGTATTCTTGCGGAACTCCGCCTGTCCGGAAAGGAACTGTTCGATGTCGGCCACCGTAGCAAACTTCTTCTTGTTGTCGCCTCCTCCTCCCCTGCGGGCAAGGGAGCGGGTGCCATGCTCCCCGGTATTCGCGTAGCAGGAGTCGATGACGGTTGTCACATCACCGTTGTAGTCGGGAAAACGTTCCACCGCCCAGGCGGCGGCACTCTTCCGGGCCACCCCGTACTGGTTGAGCAGATAGCCCATACGCATCACGTACTCATTATGATGGTGTTCGCAATAACTCACGCCCTCCTCTTCCAGCAAGCGCTCGGCAGCTTTCACCACCTTCTCCAGGCGTTTGTTGCGCTTTGCCGGCACAGCTTCGGAAGCGCCGCCCTGCGGCCGGGGAGCAATCGGACTATCTTGCAAAACAAAGGAAGCGGCATCGGGATTGTAATATACATGAGGGTCGGAAGCCAGTCCGCTGATACGGGTAGCATTCTTGCACTGCCCGTCGCTTTCGATGCCCACCAGGCAGGAATAGTAGTCGTTGACTTGCTTGAAATACCTGGCGTATTGCCGGAAGGCTTTTCCCTTTTCCGTTCCGTTCAGGTCGTCGATGCGGCAGATGATGCGGATGCCATGCCCGCTGATGGTGGTATAGGCCATCAACGTATGCTTGTCGGCACAAATCAATGCCGACGTGGCAGCCATCCGCTCGGGAGCGATGTGGTCCAGGTCTACCAAGGTATAGCCGGTCCAGGCACAGATATGTTCGCGGGTCTTCCCACCTTCAAAGCAGACGGCAACGGCGAAGCAGGGACAGCCGGACTTCTCGCGGTCGGCATCCCTACGCAGGTCTTGCTGCAAGTAGTAGCGATGTTTCTCAGTGCGGTCTCGCAGGGCAGCGTCGCATTTAATGATGTTGACTACTTCTTCAAGAGGAGTTTCTACAGATACTGTGTCCGAATAGCCTCTGAAAAGGCTGATATTGCGGTGTCCCATAATTTACTGATTTTTGTTTATGTTTAAAATTGCGACACGAAGGAACGCATAAGTGCCCAGATATACAAGCCCGGTCATTTCCACTACATGGAAATGATTCCGCTTTTTTTTATTATTGTTTAACAATTAAAAAAGTCAACATGACAAAGAAAGAGCCGGTGACACCGGCATTCGGAGCCTTTCTGAGCAAATGCCAGAAAGAACAGCTCGTTAACGGCAGACATCTGACCAACGAGACCATCGCCCAAGCAACGATGATGAGTACCAAAACCTACAACCTTTTAAAAAAGGGCTGAGCAGCAACATCAACCAGATACATGCCGTAACGCATTTCTGGCGGTCGTTCCTTAAAACCGAACGAGAAAAGGAGAGCTTTGAGAAAGAGGTGGCCGATTGCCTGGAGAGTGATTTGAGGAATTATAGAATCCATACGGGAGTCTTGAAACCTTAACTTCACTTGAAGCCTTGACACCTGAGGCAGCCTTTTTTCCACACTTTTAACAGGTCAATTTTTATCACACACACAACCCATGCAGGTTTGTGAAATTGATAATTTGTCTCGCGCGCGTAACGGATATTTATAAAAAAGGGGGGCCCAGGTGTCAACCGGGCTTTGAAACAACGGCACGAAAATTAGGAAAACCACGAGAAATTTCCTTTCTTTGCAAATAGAAACATACCCCAAAGACAATAACATGGAACCGCAGCAACGAATATATCCAATTGGAGTGCAGAATTTTGAGAGTCTACGCAAAGACGGTTATGTCTATATAGACAAGACAGCCCTTGTCCACCAATTGGCGGCCAGCGGTCGTTATTACTTCCTGAGCCGCCCGCGCCGCTTCGGCAAGAGCCTGCTCATTTCCACCCTCGAAGCCTACTTCCAAGGCAAGCGGGAACTTTTCGAAGGTCTGGCCATGGAGAAGCTGGAGAAAGAGTGGGTGAAACGCCCCGTGCTGCACCTGGACCTGAACATCGGAAAATATGATACGCCGGACAGCCTGGACCAGATTCTGGACAATGCCCTCTCGCAATGGGAAGCCCTCTACGGCACAGGGATAGCGGAAGCCACCCCGGCACTGCGCTTCAAAGGCATCCTCGAACGCGCTTACAAGCAGACAGGCGAGCGGGTGGCCATCCTCATCGACGAGTACGACAAGCCCTTGCTGCAAGCCATCGGCAACCACAACCTGCAACGTGAGTTCCGCAACACGCTGAAGCCCTTCTACGGGGTACTCAAAACCATGGACGGCTGCATCAAGTTCGCCCTGCTCACGGGAGTCACAAAATTCGGAAAGGTCAGTGTATTCAGCGACTTGAACAATCTGGACGACATCACGATGCGCGAGCCCTACGTCAGCTTGTGCGGAATCACCGAACAGGAAATCCACGACTACTTCGAAGCAGAAATCCACCAATTGGCAGCCGCACAAAAAATGACCTATCAGGAGGCATGCCAGGAACTGAAATCCTGTTACGACGGCTACCACTTTGTAGAAGACACGGAAGGCATCTACAACCCTTTCAGCCTGCTCAACACCTTCAAGTACAAGAAGTTCGGCAGCTACTGGTTCGAGACCGGCACCCCCACCTACCTGGTGGAGCTGCTCAAAAACAACCATTACGACCTGGAGCGCATGGCGCACGAGGAGACCGATGCCGACGTGCTGAACAGCATCTACGGCGACGAGGAGCCCATACCCGTCATCTTCCAGAGCGGCTACCTCACCATCAAGGGATACGACAAAGAATTCGGCTTATACCGCCTCGGCTTCCCCAACCGGGAAGTAGAGGAAGGGTTCATCAAGTTCCTGGTGCCGTTCTACACCCGTTTCTCGAAGATAGAAGCACCGTTCGAGATACAGAAATTTGTACGTGAGATACGTTCCGGACAACCCGAAGCCTTCCTCAAACGCCTGCAAAGTTTCTTTGCCGACACCCCCTACGAGCTGGCGGGCGAACTGGAACGGCACTACCAGAACGTGCTCTTCATCGTCTTCAAGCTGGTGGGTTTCTATACCCAGGCAGAATACCATACGTCCGAAGGACGGGTCGACCTCGTGGTAAAAACCCCGGACTATATCTACGTGATGGAGTTCAAGCTGGAAGGCACCGCCGAAGAGGCCCTCGCCCAGATAGAGGAGAAGCACTATGCCCTCCCCTTCGAAGCCGACCCACGGAAACTGTTCAAGATCGGCATCAATTTCAGCAACTGGACGAGGAACATAGAGAGGTGGATTATAAAAAGCAACTAAAGGACAGCATCATTGACAAACAAAAAATCACTCTGTGAAACTCTGTGTCCTCTGTGGTGAAAAGAAAGAACCGTAACCATTAGGAAAACCACGAGAAATTTCCTTTCTTTGCAATAGGAAAGAAAAAAAAGAAATGGACAGCAACATAGAAATCTATATAGAAAGCCTCGGTCCTGTACGCAATTCCCGGATAGAGTTGAAGCCATTTATGGTGTTTTCCGGTGAATCCGGTACAGGAAAAAGCTACACCGCATTGCTTGTGCACTACATATACAGAGTATTGTGCGGCAACGAGATATCCGATTTCTTCACCGAAAGAGACGCCTCGTATGACAAGCAAAAAGAGCAACTGCCCGATGCCGAACAAGGATTCCTCCATGAATTTACGCTACAGGAGTTTGAAGCATGGTGCAGCCGTTCTGCCATCAAATACGTGGGCGAGATGGTCGGGAATTATTCTTTGGAAGGAAAAGTCTCCATCAAATTCAACGGACTTCCTACAGACCGGTACAAATTCAGCTATGCCAAAGAAGTGCTGGAGATGGAAGGAGAAATGAAGTACTATGACACGGTGTCGATGAACGGCACCCCTCTCCGTCTCCCCCACGCCTCCACCGGATGGGGAGCGATTCCTTATGCAGTGCTTTTCACTGCCTTTATAAAAGTCATATTCAGAATCAACCAGAACAGCACATTCCTGCTCCCCCCTTCCCGCGGTGGCATCGTCAGCCTGAGCGACATCGGCAGAAATGTGCTGACCGGCATGTATAAAGAATTCATGTGGGATTTGTCCGACCTAAAAGCAATTTCACCCAAAAGCGAAACAAACAACGAGGAATACTCCACGCTGAGCCGGACATTGATAGACGGAACCATCAACCTCCACAACAACGACTTGTACTACGAACAAGCCTCCTATGGAGAAATCCCCATCCTGGCAGGTGCGGCTTCCATCAAGGAGCTTGCCCCGTTTGCCCTTATGCTGCAGAAAGGGTTGGTGAGCAACTACTCCATCATGTTCGAAGAGCCGGAGACCAACCTCCATCCGGAACTGCAACTCAAAGTGGCCGACATCCTGGCCCAACTCCTGCAGCAGGGATGCCGTTTCCAGGTAACCACCCACAGCGACTATTTCCTGCGCCGGATAAACGACCTTCTTCGCCTGCATTTATTAAAAAACAGGCTCAGCAAGGACGAATACGAAGCATTCTGCCAAGAGCACCATTACGACCCGGAAGTCACCATCCCGGCAAGACTTGTCAATGCGTACTACTTCAAGCGGAATGCAGACAAGACAGTTAGTATAACGGCACAAGATGCCCAGAGCGGAATACCTTTTGACACGTTCCGGTCGGTACTGGAAAACCAGTTAAGGGACAGTTCCTACGTTTACGACAAAATCTGTGAGCTGAATGAAGCTGCTTATAATAAAGCATATCCGAACTACGCCTCAAGCGGTGTAGTGGCCGGTTATACCTTTGACGAAACAAGCAACAGCAGCAAGCCCGACACATTCAAGCAACTGACTATCAACGGTATGAACGGTATTATCATTCCAAGCGTAATCGTGAAAGATGACACCTCCATTTTCTCCAATGCCGGTTCAAATGCCATCTTAAAAGAAGATTGCGACGGGATATTCCTCACGGAGCAAGACAAACAGAAGACCATTTACCTGTGCGAACTGAAAAGTTCGTTTTCCACCCAGCAGATATGTAAGGCCAAAGACCAAATCATAGCCTCCTACCTCAAGCTGCATTCATTGTTAAGCTTGTTGCAATCATATACTCCCGATGAATGGGTGATAAAAGGCATCATAGCTTCCTTTAAGCCGAATGAGGATGTACAATCTTATCTGTCCAAGCAGAAAGAAGTAGGCGACAAAGCGGGTAGTTTTTGCTACAATCTCTACAGGGACAAAAAATACCGTATGCCGGAAGCAAATTGCAAAAGATTTTATGCCCCGTTAAGTGCCGGAAATGACCTTGCACTACGTGGCGGTGCCGGATAAGCAAGCTGCATTTACAGTTGACTTGGGAAAATTGGTGTAAGTAATATACGCACAAAGCAACAAAGAGGAAGCATCATTGGCGAACAAAAAATCACTCTGTGAAACCCTGTGCCCTCTGTGGTGAAAAGAAAGAACCGTAACCATTAGGAAAACCACAAGGAAATTTGTTTCTTTGCAAATAGAAACATACCCCAAAGACAATAACATGGAACCGCAGCAACGAATATATCCGATTGGAGTGCAGAATTTTGAAAGTCTACGCAAAGACGGTTATGTCTATATAGACAAGACAGCCCTTGTCCACCAATTGGCGGCCAGCGGTCGTTATTACTTCCTGAGCCGCCCGCGCCGCTTCGGCAAGAGCCTGCTCATTTCCACCCTCGAAGCCTACTTCCAAGGCAAGCGGGAACTTTTCGAAGGATTGGCCATGGAGAAGCTGGAGAAAGAGTGGGTGAAACGCCCCGTGCTGCACCTGGACCTGAACATCGGAAAATATGATACGCCGGACAGCCTGGACCAGATTCTGGACAATGCCCTCTCGCAATGGGAAGCCCTCTACGGCACCGGGATAGCGGAAGCCACCCCGGCACTGCGCTTCAAAGGCATCCTCGAACGCGTTTACAAGCAGACGGGCGAGCGGGTGGCCATCCTCATCGACGAGTACGACAAGCCCTTGCTGCAAGCCATCGGCAACCACGACTTGCAACGTGAGTTCCGCAACACGCTGAAGCCCTTCTACGGGGTACTCAAAACCATGGACGGCTGCATCAAGTTCGCCCTGCTCACGGGAGTCACCAAGTTCGGAAAGGTCAGCGTGTTCAGCGACCTGAACAACCTGAACGACATCTCCACGGACAGGCGTTTCCTCAACCTCTGCGGCATCACCGAAAAAGAGCTGCATGAGAACTTTGAAGAAGAGTTGCACGAATTGGCCGCCGCACAGGATATGACATACGAAGAGGCATGCCAGGAACTGAAATCCTGTTACGACGGTTATCACTTCACCTACAATAGCGAAGGGGTCTACAACCCTTTCAGCCTGCTCAACACATTCGAGAAAAAAGAATTCGGCAGCTACTGGTTCGAGACCGGCACCCCCACCTACCTGGTGGAGCTGCTCAAAAACAACCATTACGACCTGGAGCGCATGGCACACGAGGAGACCGATGCCGACGTGCTGAACAGCATCTACGGCGACGAGGAGCCCATACCGGTCATCTTCCAGAGCGGCTACCTCACCATCAAGGGATACGACAAAGAATTCGGCTTATACCGCCTCGGCTTCCCCAACCGGGAAGTAGAGGAAGGGTTCATCAAGTTCCTGGTGCCGTTCTACACCCGTTTCTCAAAGATAGAAGCGCCGTTCGAGATAAAGAAGTTTGTACGCGAAATATGCGCCGGACAACCCGAAGCCTTCCTCAAACGCCTGCAAAGCTTCTTCGCCGACACCCCCTACGAGCTGGCGGGCGAACTGGAACGGCACTACCAGAACGTGCTCTTCATCGTCTTCAAGCTGGTGGGTTTCTATACCCAGGCAGAATACCACACGTCCGAAGGACGGGTCGACCTCGTGGTAAAAACCCCGGACTATATCTACGTGATGGAGTTCAAGCTGGAAGGCACCGCCGAAGAGGCCCTCGCCCAGATAGAGGAGAAGCACTATGCCCTCCCCTTCGAAGCCGACCCACGGAAACTGTTCAAGATCGGCATCAACTTTAGCAACCGGACGAGGAACATAGAGAGGTGGATTATAAAAAGCAACTAAAGGACAGCATCATTGACAAACAGAAAATCACTCTGTGAAACTCTGTGCCCTCTGTGGTGAAAAGAAAGAACCGTAACCATTAGGAACTCTCGAAAAAATTTGTTTCTTTGCAATACTCCAGATACATAAAACAAATGAAAACGCAGAAAGAATACATAGCATTGCTTAGTGAGTATTTTCATACCACTGCCATACGATATGGTATAGTCAAAATGGCGATTTTCGGTTCCGTATCTCGCAATGAACAGAAGGAAGATAGCGATATTGACATCGCATACGAAGGGGAGCCTGACATCTTTACACGTATCCACATGAAAAGGGAACTGGAACAGCTCTTTAAGTGCAAGGTTGATATTATCCGGCTGAGTAAACAAGTGACCGACTCCATCTTTGGTGAGAATATTTCAAAAGACCTGCTCTATGTTTGATTCTGCCCGCATATATTCTTTATTGGAAAGTTTTTCACTCGTCATCAAACAGATGAAAGAAGATTTTTGAGAGACCATTCTTCTGCTGATGCAGAGAACAGAACATAAACTTTTTGAGTCCATTCTTCATGGTAAGAATCGCAACAAGAAAGTTCTTCTGTCCCGTCTTTATAAAGCGAAATATAAAAAAATATTTTCTTGCGTTTTTTATATCGGCTGAAAAACAGCCAATAAAATTGTCGTGGTAAAAAAACACTCCGTGAAACACTGTGCCCCTCCGTGGTGAAAAAAAGCCACCCCAACCATTAGGAACTCTAAAAAAATAGATATAAACATCTCCGTACGCATTCTGACAATTTTGTTAATATTTTTATTGTTTTGAAACATGTCTATTCAATCACAAAATAACAAACGATTAGCCCAAAACACATTGATTCTGTATGCCCGCATGTTGTTTACTGTAGGCATCAGTTTCTATTCTACCCGTCTGATACTCGCTAATTTGGGAGTATCAGATTATGGTGTCTATAATGTTATAGGAGGCTTTGTGTCCATGTTTTATATGGTAACAGCCACCATGACACAAGCAGTGAGCCGCTTCCTTACATTTGAATTAGGCAGGAATGATGCGAAAAGGTTGCAGCAAACCTTCTCCACATCTGTTAATATCCTTCTTCTTCTTGCACTATTGGTAGTTCTGTTGGGTGAGACCATAGGTGTATGGTTTGTCTATACAAAGTTGAATATCGAGCCAGACCGTATGACCGCTGCAAATTGGATTTATCAGTTCTCCCTTCTCTCTTTTGTTCTTGAGATGATCAGCGTGCCTTACAGTGCTTCGATTATCTCACACGAAAAAATGGGAGCATTTGCCTTCGTTACCATAACCAAGGTCTTCTTGACATTTGGCATAGCCCTATCGCTTGCAGTCAGCCCCATCGACAAACTGGTGTTCTATGGGATTCTTGTACTTGCCGTATCTATTTCCATCCAATTGATGTACTGGATATATTGTAAGAAAAGATTTTCCGAATGCCAATATTCTACACATATTGACAAAGCCTTGTTCAAAGACATGTTCGGTTTTGCAGGATGGAACTTTCTGACGACCTGCGCTTCCATGCTAAGCAGTCAAGGAGTGGGCATCATGCTTAACATGCACTTTGGCACGGCAATCAATGCAGCCCGTGGTGTAGCTTCTCAAATCAATGGAACAGCAGGTGCTTTCTCTCGAAATTTCACTACAGCATTGAATCCGCAAATAACAAAATCGTATGCTGCCGGAGATATAGCATATACAACAAAACTGGTTTGCAAAGGAGCAAAGTTTTCATATCTGCTATTTCTTTTCATCGCACTTCCATGCATGTTCGAAGTAGATTTTTTTCTTGCCAAATGGCTGACTGAAGTACCTCCATACGCTGGCATTTTTGTCCAGCTGACATTTCTCAACACCTTAGTTGAAATACTGCTGAACTCAAATGAGACACTAAACAGAGCTTCCGGAAAAATCCGTAATTTCCAAATTATCATCAGTATGGCCCAACTGCTAATTCTCATTGTTTCCTACATAGTACTTGAAATAACAGGTAATCCCATTTTGACTGTAGCGGTTACAAATGTCATTTATCTGTTGATTTTCATTCCACGCATTACAGTAAACAAACCTTTTATCGGAATAACATTCGGATATTTTTTCAAACATACGTTAAGAGGAGTGATGATTGTAACCTGTATCTCAACTCTTGTATGCCTTGCATTCCTATCCAGCATGGAACAAGGGTGGATTCGTTTGTTCGGGACAGGCATAGTATCTACCCTAACAATAGCGATTTCTTCATGGTTTTTTGCCTTAACGAAAGGTGAAAGAGAGAAGATAAGTTCTTTTGTCAGAAAGAAAATTTACGCCATAAAACAAAACTAATGTTCAGAAACAGAACTACATTAATGTGCCTCTCCATTTTGGGAGTCATTTGCTATCATCTGTGCCTACGTGGCATACACATCGGTCGGTTGAATGTAGGATATGCCGGAGTAGATATCTTCATGTTGCTGAGTGGATATGGCATCGCTAAGTCGCTTGCCCGCAATTCCATAAAACAATTCTATATACACAGGCTCCAGCGAATCCTTCCATTGTGGATTATCATGATAAGCTCTGCGTGTATAATAAATTTAACATTAGGGGGGGGGGATTTTGGTTTAGAGACATTCCTACTTAATATCACATCACTTTCATTCTATTACAACCCAGACTTGCTGCCCGAATGGTATCTTTCCACCTTGCTTCTGTTCTATGCTGTTAGCCCGTTATTAAAAATGCTTTTGGAAAAATATAGTTGGAGATTACTGACACTCGTCAGTTTGGTCGTTGTCTTAGAAGGAGAATTTTTAGGAACCGGAAGATGGCAGTATGATAATGCTGTCGCTCGTTTCCCTCTTTATCTGCTAGGTATGCAATGTGCCCTCAATAACAAAGAAAATTTGCCTTATAAAGTCACCATTCCCTTGTTTCTATTAAGTATTGCCTTCTTTTTTCAGGGACATCATTACCTGTTTTCCGCATGTGCTGTACTCTTCACCGTTCAAATAGCAAATATACTCATTGACAGATGGGGAATCTTAAAGAACAAACTATTCAATTGGATTGGTTCACACACTTTGGAGATATATGTCGGCAATACAATAGCAGCAATAATAGCCGAGCAGATTTTCTCTCCCGAAATGAATATTTTAACAAAACTTTCCATTGACATAATGATGACTATAAGTCTATCTCTGCTACTTTGGAAACTTAACTCACAAGTACATGAAGCACTAAAAAGTTACAAATCATAAAATGCATAAATAATGAATCTAAAAAAAAGCTTGATATTCAGTAATGTGTTTTTTATCATACTAAGTTGTTTCTTAATGACAAAGACACATACATTCAGCAAGTTGTTTCCTAAAGAAAACAATCATTATGACTATTGGGCTGTGCAATCAGCTGTCAATGGTTGGGATAGAACTATAGAATCCTTAAACATAGACAGCGTAAATGCTTGTTTTCTAGGCAATTCCATTACATGGGGGGGGGATTTTCGAGGGCCTTCCCTGATAAAAAAATCATCACATTGGCATTCCCCGGTGACCATTTGAAAGGGATAGCTTCCCGAGTCTCCATGATGCGACATTTCAAGACTCGTAATGTATTTCTTATGGGAGGGATAAATGGATTGAACAACGTTCCGCTGGATAGTACGAAAAGCATGTTCTATAATACCATTGACAGCATTAAAAAATATGCCCCTGAGGCAACTATTTATGTACAGAGCATCTTGCCTTTGAACAATAAACTTAAAGATGACGGACTGAAAGTTAACCCGAAAATCATTGTTATCAATGATTTTCTCAAGAAAAACGAGTCTGCCTGCGGATACGTCTATATAGACTTGTATTCCCTTTATGCAGTAAATGGTGAACTGCCGTTGAATATGACCAAAGACGGCATTCACCTGAATAGTGATGCTTATAAAATTTGGTACAATAAAATAACCCCTTATTTAAAATGATAAGAAAATATTGGCAATATATAAAATGTACACTTCTATACCATTTTAGCAAGGACATCCTAATCGGTAAGGGCACAAAAATAAAATGGATAAAATATGGAATTAAAAAAAGAAGTGGAAATAAACTTATATTTGAGAATTGTTGCATATTCCATTGTAATTTCAAAATAAACGGGAGTAACAACACAATTGTTATTGATAAAAATGCCAATATAGCCTACTGCCATTTTTCTATAGTAGGTGATAACAATGAGATTCATATCAGCGGCACTACAGGTATTATGACAATTACTTTACGTGGAAAAGGATGTAGCGTACAGACAGGGGAAAAAACAAGCATTGAGAGTTGCTATATGGTTTGTATGGGAGAAAACAATTCTATAAATATTGGTGACGACTGTATGTTCAGTGGAAACATAGAAATATGGAATAGCGACACCCACCTGATAACAGACCTTATGGGCAACGGTATTAATCCATCACAACCAATAGTCATTGGCAATCATGTATGGTTAGGCAAAAACGTCAAAGTACTTAAAGGAACAACCATAGGTGATGGTGCTATTGCAGGAATGGATTCTGTTATAACTAAAAATATTCCGCTCAATTCTATTGCAGCTGGCAATCCTGCCAAAGTTGTCAAAACAGGCACAAACTGGACAAAAGGGTTTATCAACATATAAAATACAATCATGCCAGAAAATAAACTTTACGTAGTAAACTACGCTGATGCCACTTTTGAACACGCCCGCCGGATAAACTCAGCATCAGCTGTAAAAACGGGCAAAGCCGACACTGTATTGGAATATTCCCCCGAAGACATTCAGGATTTCATAACCGCTCATCCTGATATATTCAAATATAAGCGTGGTTTCGGTCTGTGGGCATGGAAACCATACGTTATATATGATACTCTTCAAAAAATAGAAGACGGAGCTTGGATGTTTTATTGTGATAGTGGAGCAGAATTCATAAACGATATCCATTATTTGATTAATCAAGCAGAGAACGACCATAAGAATAAAATGGTATTTCAGCTAACTTGGGCATCTGCTCATCAATATACAAAGTCTGAAACTTTTGAGTGGATGGGGTACGATGACAGAAAACATTTTCAAGTACTCGCTACTTGTTCCTTATGGCAAAAGACACCAGAGAATCTTACTATTGTAAAAGAATGGCTGGATGCTTGCTGTGAAGAACGGTTAATTTCTCCCAAACGTTTTGATGAATCGATTCCTGAGGATCCTGAATTTATTAGCCATCGTGAAGATCAGTCTATATTCGACATCGTGATTCGCAAGCACGGCATACGCCCCTATCGCGACCCGTCGGACTACGGTCTGCGTAGCTACTTTTGGCAGCCCTTAGGGAAAGACGAACGAAAGAGCGACTATCCCGTAATTATATTGTCATTCCGGCGAGCCGATGCAGCGGAATACAAAAAGACGTACTTCCAACGATACCACCTGTGGCGACTGTGCTTAGGTCATTATGGCATCTATCGACGGGCTAAAAAGCTGCTAATAAAAGCCGGGATATTAAGGCGCGAACCTTCAGGCTTAGGTATATAACACCTATCGAAGAAAATTGGGTACATACTACAGGTTATAGAATGGTAAGTTCACATCATACCTTTGTGCATTTGGAATTAAATTATAAAAGGATATTTAAAAATTCAAGGAATTTATGAGACTTAGATTTTTTGGCCCAGGTGGTCGTATATGGCGATTGATATTTCAAACAAGACATTTTATCAAATCATTGAAATACAATAGATTACACAAAATAGGGGGGGGTAAAAACAAGAACCTATATTTCTATGTAATCGGTATTACAATGAAAAGCGAAGGCTTCTTCAGTATGGTAAACAAAACAAGAGCACATATAATGTATGCACTTGACAATGGCCTGACACCAGTTGTCAATTGGAGGGATTTCCCGAATCCATACTTGCGCAACGATGGCACAAACCCATGGGAATACTTTTTTGAGCAACCCTGCGGGTATACGCTAAATGACGTGTACGGTTCAAAACATGCAAAATTCAGCATAGACAGCCCTTTCCCTAATCGCAAATATACGATATGGGATGTTTCATCTGCCGACAAAGCCACAAAAGAAAAACTCAAATCCGTTGCAACGGAATATATCCGGCCCCAAAAAACATTAAAGGAGTATTTTTTGAAAGGGCTACCTGATGCTTTTAACGGAAACAACCGCATTGTTGCATGTATATGCCGTGGAACGGACTATTTTGACACACCTTTGATTGGAATTGAGAAACAGCCCACTCCACAAATGGCAATCGAACAAGTAAGATGCATGATGAAGAAACATAACTGCAACATGGTTTATTGCGCTACGGAAGACGAACGCATATACCGGATGTTCGAAAAAGAGTTTGGCAGGAAACTGATACCCAATACCCAGGAAAAATACGGGGACAACCATGGCAAGTTGTTGATGCAAATAAATAGAGAAGAGAAACGTGACATCCTTGAAATCACAAAGCAATATTATCGCTCCATGTATATTGTTTCACAATGTGACTGTCTTGTTGCCGGAGTTGTGAGCGGCACAAACGCCGTGTTGTGTATGCCCAACAAGTTTAAGGACACTTATATCTTTAAACTCGGCTGTGTCACGGAAGAAGATGTAAAAGAATACAGAACATTATGGGATTAACATATATCAAAAGCAGTTTTCTTCATCCGGTAAAAATGAAGTGGTATGACCTCCAGATAGAAATTATCGGAGCATGGAAGTTTTTCTTAAAACAGCAAAGTGCTTTGGAAAAACAGCTTATTAAGCAATATTATGGTACAAAGGTACAAGCTAAGAACTGTTGTGTAATATTCCAGTGCGACGGTCATATCTATCATTTTGGATTGGCTGATAGGTTGAAAGGCATTTGTAGTCTATACACGTGGTGCAAAAAAAGAAACAAACAGTTCCGTATAAACTTTGTGACACCGTTTCATTTGGAAAAATACCTGCAACCCAATAAATACGACTGGAGCATATCTTCCGAACAGGTACGATATGATACCGGCAGTACCCCGCGGGTATGCCTTATGGAGCCACGGACTTGCAACAAAGCCGATGTCGTTGGCAACAGCCGTCGATATCTGAGAGAATGGATGGAGAACAAACTGGTTGACTGCACGAAGCAACTGCATGTCTACACCAACATGAATTATGCTACCAATAAGGAATTTTCCGTTGCGTTCAATGAACTGTTCAAGCCAGCTCTAAAACTGCAAAATGAAATAGACTATCATTTATCTCAGATACAAGGGACATTTATATCAATCTCTTTTCGTTTCACTACCCTATTGGGCGATTTTAAGGATTGCACCGGCAAACCGTTGCCCATGGAAGAACGGAAAGTACTGATAGAGAAATGTCTGAATGTAGTTGCTGAAATAAGGAAGAACGCTCCGGCACATAAAAAAGTACTTGTCACAGCCGACAGTCCTACATTTGTGGACAGAGTAAAACACTTATCCGATGTCTACGTCATACCTGGCAAGGTGGGGCACATAGACTATCAGTGTGATGATGATGTAAACATGAAAACATTCCTCGATTTCTTTATGATTTCCAAGGCAGAAAAGGTCTATCTTGCACGGACTGGCAACATGTATAATAGCGCATTTGCCAAAACTGCGGCTATGGTAAATAACAAACCATTTGAAGTATATGAGTTTTAAAACCAACGATATGATTTTTCCAAAAGTTTCTATATTAGTTCCCGTATATAATGTGGAAAAATATCTCCAACGCTGTGTGGATTCTGTACTTGCACAGGATTTCACGGATTGGGAAATGATACTTGTTGACGATGGTAGCCCTGACCGTTGCCCGCAGATGTGCGATGAATATGCACAAAAAGATGAACGAATAAAAGTGGTGCATAAAGAGAACGGAGGATTGGTTTCAGCACGAAAAGCAGGATTTGAACATGCCAAAGGTGAATATTTGCTATTTTTGGATTCGGACGATTATATGTTACCTTATGCGTTAAAAATATTATACAAATCAATTTTGAGCAAAGGAACAGACATTGTAAAAGGGGTACATCTTTTAAAATATTCTGATAAAGAAATTGTAGATTTTCCCTCAAAACGTAATTGCATTATAAAAAATCAAAATGAATATGTCCAAAGTTTATTGAATTACGAAATACATCCATACATGTGGGGCGGTATCTATCGCAAACACCTTTTCAGTTCAGATATATTCAAGGAACTTATGGATTTCTCTGTAGGTGAAGATTTATTAACCAACCTTTCTATCGCAAAAAACATAAAAACATACTGTACAATTGACTGCATTCTGTATGTAAATGGGGTAAATGCAACATCTATGATGCACTCTAATGTATTGTCATACGATTATTTAAAGCGAGAAAACAGTAAGATACGTTCAATCGTAACAGGTTATAATGAAGAAACTGACAATGCTGCTGCAAGACACTCCATTCTATCTTACATTAAAGCCTTGTTTACACCTGAACTAAAATGGAACGATGAAATCTATGACGAAGTACGCTTGTATGCACAATCTCATCACAGCGAGTTGTATCAGTACATTGACAATAAGTTCCTTCACTTTATTAATAACAAGTTTATATACAAAATATATACACAAATATATAAAACTCTATTTTTCAACTTACGTCTTCATAGAAAAAGGCGGAAAATAATATATTAAGACCATGAAAAAATTATTTATATATGCCACATGCTGGCGATTTATACTACATTGGATTTATTTCAAAACAGCAAAAAACCAAAGTATAATATCAACCGATTTGAAACGTAATAGTAAGCAGTTTATGGGAGGAAATGAATCTGATGGTTTTTTTGCACTATGCTATCTCATGACCTTCTATTCCATGTTCAGGAATATATTTTATGCACGTGTTGGAAAATATCATCATTTTTATGCCAAATTCTTAGAAATATTCGCTGCACCACAGAAATTCTTGGATATTTCAGAAACTTCTGAAATCGGCGGGGGGCTACTTGTCCAACATGGATACAACACGATTATTTCTCCTGCCAAGATGGGAAATAATTGCTGGATAAACCAGGGGGTTAGCATCGGACATCGCACCGAAGTGGGGCAACCAGAGATTGGCGACAATGTGAGAATTGCCGCTGGCGCTTTAGTGCTCGGAGCGCTAAAAATCGGGCGAGGGGCAACTGTCGCTCCCGGTGCTGTAGTGATGCGAAATGTTCCTCCTTATGCCATTGTCATGGGAAATCCCGCCAAGGTTATAGGATTCAACATGACTCCTGAAGAGGCGGCAGCATTTGAGGAAAAAGAATATTCGGAAGATAATCGAATTCCACTTAAGAAATTAGAAAAGAACTACAATAAATATTATATAGACCGCCGAGAGGAAATTGCTACAATGATGTAATATTCATAACTTATCAATAAAAATGTACACGTTAAAAGAATACAAAAGAGCGATTAAAAATAATAATCAAGAAGGGAAAAAATTGAAAATCGCAATTGTTGGTGATACTGCCACACAGTTTCTTACAACAGCCATTCATGGCGAAACGATATTGCGCGGTTACAATACGGATATTTATGAGGCTGACTATAACCAAGTGGAATTACAAGTGATGAATCCACAGTCTGAGTTACATGCTTTTGAAGCTGATTATACTGTGATATTCCAATCAACACACAAACTGGTAGGATATCATAGTTCATTGGACAACCAAGAACAAGAACTGTTGGCGCAGGAACGGCTGGACTTTGTGAAGACTATTTGCGAACAGCTTTCGGGACGAATTGTTTATTATAACTATCCGGAAATAGATGATGCCATTTTTGGTAGTTACTCATCTAAAATATGCAGTTCACTGAATTATCAGATATGTAAACTTAACATGGGGCTCATGGAATTGTCACAGCAATATCCACAATTGTTTATTTGTAACCTTTCAGGGATACAAGCCAAATTAGGACGTGACATGATGTTTTCACCTTCTGTATATACAAATACAGAAATGGTGCTCAGCATAGACAGCCTGCCATACGTGGCCTCACGAACTGTTGATATAATAACCGCTGCAGAAGGCCAATTCAAGAAATGCCTGATTATGGACCTTGATAACACGCTATGGGGTGGTATTGTCGGCGATGATGGCTGGGAAGGCATACAATTAGGTCATGGTTTAGGCATTGGAAAAGCTTTTACAGAATTACAACAGTGGATAAAAAAACTGAAGAATAGAGGAATAATACTTGCTGTATGCTCTAAAAATGATGAAGACAAAGCAAAAGAACCCTTTTTAAAGAACTCCGAAATGGTGCTTAAACTGAATGACATTGCAGTGTTTATTGCCAATTGGGAAAACAAAGCTGACAATATACGTACCATACAACAGATACTAAACATTGGTTTTGACTCGATGGTTTTTATTGATGATAATCCGTTTGAAAGGAATATAGTAAGGGAACATGTGCCGGAAATCACAGTACCAGAACTACCAGAAGATCCAAGTGAATATTTAGAGTATTTGTACTCATTGAACTTGTTTGAAACCGCATCTTACAGCACAGATGATAAAGACAGAACTAAGCAATATCAGATAGAAGCACAACGAGTTTCCTCCAAGAACAGCTTTACTGATGAAAAGGATTTCTTGAAATCACTGAATATGCATTGTGAAGTGAAAGGGTTCGACAAATTCAATACTCCCCGTGTGGCACAATTGTCACAACGCAGCAACCAATTCAACCTTAGAACTATAAGATATACGGAAGATGAGATTGTTGCTATCGAGAACAACAATGATTATGCAACCTTCTCTTTCACACTGAGCGATAAATTTGGCGACAATGGGCTCGTATGTGTCATAATAGCAAAGAAATTGGACACAGAAACTCTATTTATCGACACATGGTTCATGAGTTGCAGGGTGCTGAAACGCGGAATGGAACATTTTACTCTGAACACACTCGTTGAATGGGCACAGCAAAACGGATACAAAAAAATCATAGGCGAGTATCTGCCTACTGCTAAAAACAGAATTGTAGCAAAACATTATCCTGATCTTGGTTTTAAAGCACTTGAAGGAACAAACACTGCACAGTATGTGCTATATGTCAATCGTTATGAACCTAAAACATGTTATATAAATGTCAAAGACTGATTTATTTAAAAATATGCAAACTGTAAAAAAACAGTTTGTTGTCACACAAGATGTGTACGTTGCATTCCAAAAATGCAGTGGAGATATGAACCCATTACATACTGACGACTCTTTTGCCAAAGAAAAAGGATTCCCGGAACGCGTGATGTATGGTAACATTATCAATGCTTTTGTCTCAACACTGATTGGCATGTGTTTACCTACACCCGATGTAATAATCCATTCACAGGAGATTCAATATAAGAGCCCGGTGTTCATGAACGATGTGCTGACAGCTGAGATGAAAATGAATGATATTTTTGAAAGTGTTAACGCTGTTGAACTGAAATTTTCGTTCAAGAATGCAACTGACAAGATTGTTTCAAAAGGGAAAGTTCAAATAGGAATATTGGCATGAATATCTTAGTAACAGGAGGCACCGGTGGTGTCGGTAAGGCTGTAGTGGATTTGTTAGCTACAGACTGCAATAACCTTGTATATTTCACATACAGGGGTTCGGAAGAAAAAGCTCAGGAAATCACTTCCATTTATAAAAACGCCATAGCATTCAAATGTGATCAGACCAAACCGGAAAACGTTCGTCAATTATGCGAAGCCATTAAAACCTGGGATCTCGATGCATTGGTAAATAATGCTTGGACAGGAACTCCGGAAGAGATAAGATTCCATAAGTTAACAAATGAGATACTTCTTAAGGGCTTTAATAACAACATATTGCCACTGGTAAACATTACTCAAACAGCCTTGGAGACATTCCGTAAAAAGAAGAGTGGAAGAATTGTAACGATTCTGACAGCCTCGCTTGTGGGTACGCCTCCATTGGGCTACGGTAAATATGGAGCAGAGAAGGCGTATGTAGAACAATTGACAAAAACATGGAGTAAGGAATACATAAAATTCGGAATAACAAGTAACTGCGTATCTCCAGATTTTATGCAGACAAGTTTCACTTCTAATACAGATGAACGTATCTTAGAACAAATGGTGACCAATCATCCATTGAAAGAAATACTGGCTCCAAAACAAGTGGCAGAAGTCATTTTTGTCGTTACTCTACGCGCCAAAACATGTCAATGGTGTAAATATACCTATAAATGCCGGAACAAATATTTTATAAACTTTTTAAAATCAAGAAAAATGGAAAAAAATGAAATCATGGCGGAGATTCAAGAAATCTTCCGTGACATATTAGACAATGAAGACCTGGAACTGACAGATGATACAACATCAGCAGATATCGATGAATGGGATTCACTAAGCCATATACAATTGGTTGTAGCTATCGAAAAAAGATTCAAGCTGAAATTTACTGCCGCACAGATTAGTGGATGGAAAAATGTAGGCGCAATGTGTCAAGATATTGCAGAAAAAATCGGTCAATAACACACAGCAGTTCATTTATGGAGTTATTTAATGTAATATTTTTATTTTCTCTAATATTTACATTTAAGAAAACAGGGAAGGGGGGGGGGGAGAATGTTTTGATCTTGAGACATGCAATGTCCTAAAAGGAATAGCCATAATAGGAGTATTCATAGGGCATTGCAGTAAAGTGTTTACAGGAGTGTTTCTATATAAGCTATTTTGCTCGTTAGGTCTGTTCTCTGTCAGTCTATTCTTCTTTATTTCGGGATATGGGCTGATGTGCAGTATAATAAAAAAAGGAAAAGATTACCGACATCTTTTTCTCGAAAAAAGAATCTTTCCATTACTCATCACCTATTTGCTATCCATATTACTATGCTATATGACTACAGATTATAGCCATTTGACATTAAGAAATATAGTATTATGTGGATATGTACCCTTCAGCTGGTACATTTTATCAATTATTGCACTTTATCTGATAACATATATTTCACTATTTATAAGTGAAAAAGGGGGCGTGGTTATTATTATCGTCTCCTTGTTATTATGCACTTTTATCATATCAGCTTCGCTAATTAACAATTTGCCATACCCTTTATTGGGAGGTGGACAAATGATAACGTTTGTTATTGGAATGATTGTGGCATTTTTCAACAAACTAAAAGTTATCCGAGGAGGATACTTATATATAAACATTCTATTATTCTCTCTTTTTTGGTGCATCCAACTTACAAGCAAATACGTACATTACCATCCCGTTTTATATGATATGGGACAATACATTATGTCTTATACTTTTCCTTTCGTAATTTTCGGATTACTAAACTTTTTCTGTTTAAGAGAAAGAATGAAAAGTATATGGCTTCGGATACAAAAATATACATTGAAAATATATCTAATCCATGGATGCATTCTGTACTATGCATTAGAAAACAAGATTTGGGGTATTAATAGTGAAGTGGCTATTTTTGTTATCTTAGCAATCACATTTTTGTTGGCATTCATTTTCAAAAACATACAAAAGACAATCATTCATCATATTGGTAAATGAACAATTTAAAGTTAGTCTATAAAGACATTAAAATAAGCTGGGCGAAAAAGTTTCGTTGGATTACGGCTTTCTTCCTGTTGTGGATATACAGAACCATATTTATGCCAGCGGGAGATGGTGGCTTTGCACAGGCCTTGCAAATCATATCTCTTTTCGGTATGTTATTTATTGTATATTCTCATTGGCAAAGGAAAGTTGTGGGAATATTCAGAGTATCGAATCCACCGATACGTACATTGCTGCTATTATATTTCTATGCGTTGTTGAGTGCCACATGGGCGTTCATGCCTGCATTTTCCGCATTCTTGAGCATACAGAATTTCATACTTATGGTTTTGACTTTTTGGCTGCTAAGCATACCAAAAACATTTAACGGTGTGGAAAGGAATTTGGTATATCTCATTATGTCAATGGCCTTTTTCAGTGCTATCGGTGGAAGATACAATGTAGGATGGCCTATCTTCATCCATTTGCTGCAAACGGGGACCTGTTCTGCCATGTGTTTTGCCTATTGCTTTGCGGAGTGGATAAAGGAAAAGAAAGACAAGAAGCGCCTGAAGTTTTTTAGGATAGCCATGCTGGTTAGTCTCGTATTGCTTATCACAAGTACATCGAGCGGTGCTAACGCCTCGTGCATTGCCGGCATCGGTACAGCCATGCTATTCAGTGGCCATGCTGCATGGGGAGCTTTAATAGCATGTGTAGGCGGCATTGCATATATCTTTCAGGATCAACTTATGGACTTATTATTAATTATCATGCCAGGCAAAACGAGGGAAACGATTGAAAGTGCCACCGGGCGCGACCGGTTGTGGAATCAGATACTGCATTTTGCAGCTCAAAAGCCCATATTCGGATGGGGATTTGCCTGTGCCGAACGCGTGGTATCTGTCAAAGGGACGGTACTTTCTCCTGATGCGCACAACAACTATATAGGTTTCTATGGCAGTTTAGGGTATGTGGGGTGCGTATTGGCCGGACTGCATTTCGTGACCTCGCTTTTTTCTTTTTTCAGTAACAGCTTGAAACGCGGCTACTTGGGGCTCATGTGTGCATGGTGGTTGCTTTGGTCAACGGGTATTCCTACGGTTTCCTTTCGGGCAAGGCATGTGTCATCACAATTGCTTATTTTGCCATAATAGTTGCCGGTTATCATTTCAAAAGAGCGCAACGCCTTGAACAATTGAGACGAAAATGAATAAAGATTTAAGTACAAAAATCAGCATTGCAGGTTTTATCTGTACGCTAATGGTAGTGTACAGGCATTCACTCAACTACCTTGCATTCTTCCACTCATGGAGTTCACAAGGATTGAGCGGAACAGTGGAAGACTTTTTCATGCGGCTTACCCAAATAGCTGTTCCCTATTTTTTCATGGTATCCGGATTCTTTTTCTTGGGAAAAAACTATTATAATCCGCAGGACTATAAAAGAATGATACATAAAAAGGTAAATACGCTACTCATTCCTTTCATCATCTGGAATGTAATTGGTGCTTTATGCTTGTTACCCTTTGACAAAAAGGCTGTAGGCACAAACGTTCTTTCTGTGATTCAAAATCTGTTCACCAGCCATTGGTACGGTCCGTTGTGGTACGTCAGGGATTTGATGATTGTAATGGTGCTATACCCAGTATATGGATGGTTGTTCCGTACAAAAACATCGTTACCGACATGGATGGTTATTGCCATGTTGTTCTACCTATGGGTGCCCATAGATTGTTCTGTCTTATCCTCCGAATGTTTAATGTTTTTTGCATTGGGAGGATTGATAGGCAAACACCCGGAAGTGCTATCTGTCAGGATGCACCTTGTGTCAACTCTTGTCATCTCAGTTATCTGGCTTACAGCCTGCTTTACCGGATTTATGACTTTCAACGATTGGACACACAAGCTGACTGATATGACAGGTCTAATAGCGTTCTGGCAACTGCTGAATCATATACCGAAGACATGGCGGCAGAAAATGCTACATCTTTCAACCTTCTCATTTCTCATCTATGTAACGCATTTCTATCCTATGAAATTGCTCAAACAAGGTATCGCGCACTTCTTCTATGGCAACGACATCATTGCAACTGCTACATACATATTGCTGCCGATTATGATTTCATACTTAATAATACTTATAGGACAAGGCTGGGTTAAATTGTCCAAGAAAACTTATTCTTTAGCAACAGGAAACAGAATATGAAAGAAACGATATACCTTACCCGCGATGAGAGCAATATAATAAAGGGGGTGCTTATCATACTAATTGTATTGGGACATAATCACTTTCTTATGGATGGAGAATATATAAACCTGCAAATCCAGTTATACAAATTCCACGTTATAGGATTCTTCATATTGCCATTCTTCTATAAGATGAAAGGTGACACGAGTTGGGGACACCTGAAAGACATCATTATCAGGAACTGGGTGCCTTATTTATGGATTTTGTCAGTTTGTTATCTTATAAATTGCATTTATTTCCATAAAGCCGGGTTGGAATGGGGGCACATATCAGCTATTCTTTTGGGTACACAGACACATTTGAGCAACTACTACAATTTTATATTCCCTTGGTTTCTGCCCACCTATTGTTCGTTCTTTATCCTGTACCTTTTGTCGTTGAAACACAAGTGGCTCTATGGAATAATGGTAATATTGTCCGTTATCACATGGGGATGCACTTGGGAAGAATTTTATTGGTTCAAGAACACAATGCCCTTAGGCATCGGACTGGCAATAGGATATTTTGCATACGGCTGGTTGGCATCTGCTTTAAACAGCCTATCTGCCTATATGAAATATATAGGAGCCGTTGTGTTTGTTGCAATAAACATATTACAGTTTATGGACATACGTGTACCTATGGGAAACATCTTACTTGTGCCGACATTCTTTCTGTTCTTATTGGCATTGTTGCCACACCTTAATTTCAAGTGGTTAAAAACAATAGGAGAAAATTCCTTGGGAATATATTTGTTCAATATGTTCATCATAAATATTTTATGTATGCTGTTACCCAACAACCTGATGACAGGTGGATTAATATTTATCACATCTATCTGTTTATCGCTATTCCTTTCTATATTTATTAATAAAAGAACATTCTTAAAACGAATATTGTTTCCAAGCGGCATTAAGGATATAAAAAACTGCTTTAACACAAAATAGTATGAAAGTATTATATTGCAATCCGATTTTTTTAGACTACAGACTGCCTTTTTATAAAAGACTGAACGAATTATTTGATGACAATTTTTATGTAATGTATTCTACTACTCGTTACAAAATGCGCCATAATGAGCATTTGCTAAAACAAATTCCTGAAGTTTTGGGTAAAAACGCCCTGCCCTTTGAGAATGAAAGGCTTTTCAATACTCATGAAATGTCTTTTAAAAAATATAATGGTGAAAAGGGGAAAAGAATTCCTATCACAAAAGGATTGTACCGAACCATTAAAAATATAAAACCAGATGTATTGATTACAGAGGGATTTTTCCAATGGACACCCTTACTAATCCTATATTCTTTTATCCATCAAACTCCTATATTCATGGGCTATGAGCGCACTTGCCATACAGAGCGTAATACAACGTGGATAATGAATCTATACCGAAAATTCATAAATAAGTTTGTGACCGGATACCTTGTAAATGGAAGCGAAACAAAACGCTATTTGCTGCAATTAGGTATCAAAGAAAAAAATATATTCATTACCGGCATGAGCGCTGACAGCACATTGCTGAGAACAGGTATCGCATCGATGACAGACGATGAAAAAAAATCATTGAACTGCAAATTCGGAAAAGGCATAAAATATTTATTTGCAGGGCAACTTGTAGAAAGAAAAGGGGCTAAATATTTATTACAAGCATGGCGTCAACATATAAAGAAGCATCCTGATGATTCTTTAATTTTATTAGGAGACGGCCCATTGGCTCCTTCCTTAAAAAAATCTTTCGGAGATATGGGGTCTGTTCATTTCTTAGGAAAAATCCCTTATCAGGAAGTATATAAATATTATGGTATCGCAGATATTTTCGTATTACCCACTTTAGAAGATAACTGGAGCCTGGTGGTACCTGAAGCTATGTCTTGCGGATTGCCCATTGCAACCTCTATCTACAACGGATGTCATCCTGAACTCGTAAAGAAGGATGCTAACGGAATAACATTCGACACGTATGACATCCTATCCATTGCAAATGCTTTGGAATATTTCCACCACCATGATTTGAAAGCCATGGGACAGGCATCCATTGAACTTGAGAAACCATTTAACACAGAAAATTGCGCACAACGAGAATATGAGGCCATTGTGCAGAGTATATGCAAGGACATAAGAAAATGAACAATATCAACAATGTACACAATTGTGTAGGATGCCTATCATGCGTTGACAGATGCCCGAAACATTGTATTCACATATTCAATGATTCCTTGGGACATATACATACGCATGCAGAAGAGACACAGTGCATCGACTGCGGCTTGTGCGTAAAAAGTTGCCCAGCTATACAGAAATCCAATTATAGAAAACCGGATAAGGCGTATGCTTTGTGGAGAAAAGACGACACACTAAGACGTCAGAGTTCTTCGGGTGGATTGGCTGCGGCATTGTCTGAACGGATGATTGCAGAAGGGGGCGTTGTTTATGGATGCGCTTTCGAGAAACCGTTTTCCATAAAGCATGTCCGTTGCTCATCTGTAAATGAATTGGAAAAGTTGAAAAACTCAAAATATGTACAGAGCGATTTGACGGGCATCCACTCGCAATTGATGAGTGATTTGAGGAGCGGAAAGAAGGTCTTATTCATCGGTACACCATGTCAAGTGGCTACTGTGATGCTATACGCTAAAAAAGTTGAAACCAATCTGTTCACTGTGGACGTTATTTGCCATGGAGTTCCGTCCATGCAACTGTTCAAATCAAGTTTGCCTACTGATATCGCAAAATGTAATATTGATAAATTAACTTTCCGAGACGACACAACCTACAGGTTAAAGATGTATAAATCAGAGGAAATAATTTATAACAGAGAATTACATACAGACTTATACATGAAAGGCTTTTTTAAAGCTGTTTTTTGTCGAGACTGTTGCCACGAATGCAAATATGCCCAGAGTGAGAGAGTCAGCGACCTAACCATCGGGGATTTTTGGGGAGTGGACAAATCCAAAATACATACGAACACTGACTACGGATTGTCACTTGCTTTAGTCAACTCTGAAAAAGGTCATGCCATGCTTCGGAATATAGCTTCAGAGGTGAATATGGTGGAAAGACCGGTGGAGGAAGCCATTGCCGGCAACAAGCAACTGAGGTTCCCTATGAAAAAGACATGGCGGACTAAAATATTCAAAAAATTGTATCCTGTTTGCGGATTCAAATACTCGGCTGTTTGCTCTATGCCCGACATTGTTCTTAAGAATATGATTATAAGAAAATAACCGATATGAAAATAAATACTCTCACTACATACGATGTCTATAATTATGGTGCATCATTGCAAGCCTATGCCTTGCAACAATACTTGATGAGGTTGGGGCATGAGGTGGAAATCATCAATTACCAGCCCCATTATCTGACCCGTAAGTATGATTACAAATGGGTGAACCCGGAATCAAAGTTAAGCAAATATGCCTTGACACGCGCCGCCTATCGGGTGATGAAATACCTGCAACGCCAAACAACCTTAGGCAGAAAACGGATGTTCGACATCTTCAACCATCAGGTACTAAAGGAAACACCCGTGAGATATACTTCGTATAAAGTCCTCCGCAATAATCCCCCTCAAGCCGACCTTTATGTAGTGGGAAGCGACCAGATATGGAACGTGTTTTATGAGACGGGACGCGACCCGGCTTTCTATCTTGACTTTGTGACAAATGGGAAAAAAGCATCCTATGCCGCCAGTTTCTCCTACGTGGACATCCCGCAAGCGGAGAAAAAAAGAATTGCCGGGTATCTCCAGACATTTGATGCTGTATCAGTTAGGGAAAGCCACGGGTTACAACTGCTTAGGGAGATGAACATCCCGGGAGAATGGGTTCTCGATCCTGTATTTCTGCTGTCCGTAGAGGAATGGAAGTCGCTGATGACGGATTACCGCAAGACGGAACCTTACCTGCTGGTATATGACTTTGAAGGGAACGATGCGTTGAAAGCCTTTGCACAGCGGTATGCACGGCAACACGGGTTGAAAATTTACAATATCAATGACACGTATCCACGGTTATATGCTGACAAGAATTTCTCAAAAGCGGGTCCACGAGAGTTTCTTTCACTGATTTACCACTGCGATGCGTTTGTGAGCAACTCCTTCCACGGCACAGCCTTCTCGATAATGTTCCACAAGCCCGTTTATGTATTCAACCGTCATCGACACAAGGTGAACTCGCGCATGGAGAGTTTGCTCGACCTTTTCGGGCTGAAAGGCTGCATTGAACCGAAGAGCGAACAGGTCTTCGACTGGGAGGCCATTGAAGTCATAAAAAAGAGGAATTTGGATAACTCTGTGAATTATCTTAAACAACTGGTAGAACAGTGAGTTACTGTTATTGTAGCCTAACTCCCGATGGCTCCCGTGAAGATAGTAGAACATTCATTGCAGTTTGGCGCTAATATAAGTCAGATGGTTGAGACTACTTGCAGGCAGTAAAGCGGGATGTTTGTCATCCAGTCCTGCTCGCGGTAATCCGACATGGAGAAGCGGAGAGCGGGATACAGATTGTATTTCTGCGAGAACAAGCGCAGACTCTTTGACTTAAGGTTCTCTTCGGCTTTGACCTCAATAGGAATAACAGTGTCGGACCTCTGCAAAAGGAAGTCTATCTCGCCATTTGAATTGTCCGACGACCAGTAGTATATGCCAGTATCTTTACAGGAGAGCAATTGCTGAAGCACATACTGTTCGGTGAGGCCGCCTTTGAATGCTCCAAGGATGTCGCTACCGTCAACCACCGCTTGCGGACCGAGTTCGCATAAGGCGCAGAGAAGACCTATATCAAGAAGATACACCTTAAAGGAAGATGAATCCATATAAGCTTTCAAAGGCAACTCGCCCTTCTTTGTGCGACAGACCTTATGCAACAATCCGGCATCGGACAACCACTCCAAAGCCAACTCATATTCGCGTGCCCGGGCTCCTTCGCGAACAAGCCCGTAGATAAATTTCTTGTTTTCCTTGGCTAATTGTGAAACCACCGAGTTCCACACAAGCCGGATGCGGGGCACAAGACTCAAAGGGGCGTGCTTGGAGAAATCGTTGTCGTATGAACTGATGAGCGACAACTGGATTTGCCGGACTGCCGCAAGGTCTTTGGTAGACGAGTATACGGAAACGGCCCGGGGCATTCCGCCCACATAATAATAGAGGCGCAAAAGGTGGGTGAGCTTGTCTTTCACACCGGTTATGAGCTCCCATTTCTTTTCAGAGATGATTTTGGAAAAACGTTCATGGCCTGTTGCCCATAAGAACTCCTCGAAATCCATCGGATACAGGTCTATAAAATCCACTTTCCCCACGGGGAAAGAATCATTCTGGTGCATGGAGATTCCGAGCAACGATCCGGCAGCTACCACGGGCTGTGAGGGTAATTTCTCGGCAAAATATTTCAATGCTGTTATCCCATGAGGAGCCTCTTGTATTTCATCCAATATAATCATCGTGTCGGACGAAATGTCCGTGTCTTTTTGGATGCTGATGCGCTCCAGAATACGCTCCATGTTGAAATCTTGCTCAAAGATGTCACGTAATTGTTTGTCATCCTCGAAATTGATATAGACCGAACCGGCGGCACGGCCTGATGCAAAATCCTGTATCAACCAGGTTTTACCTACTTGACGGGCGCCACGTATAATAAGTGGCTTACGATCCGGGGAGGCATACCATCGCCCTAACTCAGAACTGGCTTTTCTTTTCATTATTGCTACGTATCGTTATTGAACTTAAACATACAATGTTTGGCTGCAAAGTTACAGTTTTTTTGATAGACGGGTATCTTTCCGCCTGAAAACGTGTAAAATT
>NZ_BAKJ01000043.1 GCF_000614125.1 Bacteroides rodentium JCM 16496 | reverse complement strand
TGAAGATACTCTCTCTATTCGCTTTTTTTTTCGCAAATCATTTCTGTTCTACTATAGAATAAAACTGCATAAAATAAAAACTCCGTGCGCCTCTGTGCCCTCTGTGGTGAATCTTATTTAACTTTAATGTTCGTTGTCGCTTTCTCCAGTCCTTCTGCCGTAGCAGTTACCTTGATGCTTCCGGCCTCACCGTTGTTCTGCACCACGAGCAGGCACTTTCCGTAAAAAGCCTTGCGGTGGTTATCCTTGAACTTCTCCATAGAGATGGGGCTGCCGTTGTCCACTCCGGCAATGAAGCCGGCACCTTCTACGGCAAAGGTCACATCGTTTTCGGCATTCGGACACAAATTTCCGTCCTTGTCCAGAATCTCGACGGTAATGAAGTTCAAGTCTTTGCCATCTGCCTGAATGGTACTGCGGTCAGGGGTGAGACGAATCTGCGCAGGTTCGCCCGCTGTACGGATTTCCTGCTCGGCCACGGTCTTTCCTTCCTTGCGGGAAACAGCCTTTACCGTACCCGGCTCATACTTCACGCGCCACATGACGTGGAAATCGTCTTTTCCCTTGCTGCGCACACCCTGCGACTTTCCATTCACGAAAAGCTCCACTTCGTCGGCATTGTTATAATATGCCCACAAGTCAATATCCTGTCCAGGTGTCCAGTTCCAATGCGGGAAGAGATGCAGCACTGCCTTATCCGGACGCCACTCGGACTGATACATGTAGTAGACATCCTTCGGGAAGCCAGCCAAGTCGATAATGCCAAAGTAAGAGCTGCGTGCCGGCCAACCGTAAGGAGTAGGCTCACCGATATAATCGAAGCCCGTCCAGACGTATTGTCCGCTGATAAAGTCGTTGTTCTTTACATGACGCATAGTACCTTCGTGACGGTTGCCCCAAGGAACATGACAGTTGTCGTAGGAGGAGCAAGAGAACGAGGCCTCATAGAAAGGCTTGTCCCAACGTTCGGGCCAGATGAACATCGAATCACTCGGCATCCGGTAGTAACCGCGTGTCATCAGCCGGAAACACTTTCCGTCACGATGAACGGCTTGCCGGGGAAGTTCTCGGGAACACCTGCAAACCAGTTGTCATGGTAATTGAAACCGATAATATCAAGCGCACCGGAACGGAACAAATGATTGTTCGGGCTCGGCTCGTTGCAGCCTGCCGTCACGGGTCGTGTGGCATCAAGCTCTCTCACCATATCCGCAAGTTTCTTTGTCAGCAATGAGTTGACGGACATTTCTCCGTCCTTTGCCAGCATATCCGCACTGTGACCGAAGTTCAAGACAAGATTGGCCTCTTCCAGACTCAAGGTGTCGGCCTTAGCATCCGTCCACTGCTCCAGCACTTCGTTGCCGATGCTCCATAGGAAGATGGAGGGATGATTACGGTCACGCACGATAAGGTCTGTCAAATCGCGTTCGTGCCATTCGTTGAAATAGCGTGAATAGTCGTGGCGGGTCTTTTTCTTGCGCCACATATCAAAGGTCTCGTCCATCACGATGAAGCCCATACGGTCGCAAAGGTCGAGCAACTCCGGTGCGGGAGGATTATGGGAACAGCGGATGCCGTTGCAACCCATTTCTTTCAGAATCTCCAACTGGCGCTCGATGGCACGCGTATTTACTGCAGCTCCCAGGCAACCCAGGTCATGATGCATGCAGACACCGTTTATCTTCACTTGTTCACCATTCAGGATAAATCCTTTCTGTGCATCGAAGCGGAAAGTACGGATGCCGGTAGGAGTATAGTAACGGTCGAGCACTTCGCCGGTCTGCTTATCCTTGAGAATACTTTCTACCCTATACATGTAGGGCATATCAATACTCCAGAGACGGGGATTCTTCAAGTGTATCTCCTGCTCCACTTCTGCCGGAACGAGAGGCATCAACTGAGCTTCCGACACAGCCTCACCCACTGCATTGCCGTCGGCGTCCACTAACCGGGATTGCAGGATAACATCAGCCAAAGGAATAACTTCCGAATCGAACACAACGTATGTACCATCGGCCTGCTGCACAGAATCCTTCATCTGCGTCTCTACATCGTACTGCAGATTGGTACGTATCTTCAACCGGGCACTGTTCTTCGACACCTCTTCTGCCGTCACGTATGTCCCCCACTGTGCCACATGCACCGGGTTCAGTTTCGTCAACCACACATTACGGTAGATGCCGCAACCGGAATACCAGCGTGAATTGGGCTGTTCGGCATTGTCCACTCTTACAGCAATCACGTTATTCTCCCCCCATTTGATATAAGGAGTCAGGTCATAACTGAACGAGATGTACCCGTAGGGACGTGTCCCCAATTCATGGCCATTGATATAAACGGTGGAGTTCATATAGGCACCATCGAAATCTATGCGATAGCGTTTGCCTTCATCGGCCTTATCAGCAGTAAAAGTCTTGCGATACCAGCCTATACCACCAGGCAGCGCACCTCCACCCGTTCCCGAAGGATTGTCTTTACTGAATTCTCCTTCAATGGCCCAATCGTGGGGCAAGTTCAGTTTCCGCCAGTCTGCGTCATTATAATCCGGACGGGATGCCGCCGTATCGTCTCCCAAGCGAAAGGCCCAATCGGCAGTAAAATCCAAGCTGCGGCCATCGCCAGCTACCTCTTTAGGAGTATTGCAACCGGCCAGCAGGGACAGCCCGATGGCCAAAGACAATATGATTTTATTCATGGTAATAAATATCTAAAAGATTATCGAGTGCCTATTCTTCTTTCACAGCTATCCAGAAGCGGGGAAGTGCCCGGCACCGAGGAACACCCCCTTCGGCACCGGGGAAGGCATCGTTCGGCACCGAGGAACGACGGGACCGGCACCGGGAAGATTTCTCTCCCCCGGCACCGTCGTCTATCATTCTGATTATAATTTTACAGTTTGTGCTTTCCCATCATACTTCACCGTTGTTCCTTTCGCCTTCAAATCGAACGGTTGCGGCTGGTCTTTGCTTACCTTCACTACATTGAAAGTACGTTCCTTCAGCATACCGGGGAAGTCACCCGTACGGTCACCGATAACCAGTGTACCCTCAGCATCATTATAGGCAAACGGTATAGTGGCATATTGTCCCTTCTCATAGTTATAGTTCACACCTTCATCCTCATAGAGCGTAAATGCGCCGTCCTTACCCGTATAAACATAGAGGGTGATTTCCGAAGCCGGTTTTTCATCACTGTATTGCATGTCCGGACCATAAGGTACAATGGCACCTTCGCAGACGTAGAGCGGAATACGTTCATAAGGAGCATCTACTGTCAGCTTCCGGCCACCGTCCACATACTTGCCGGAGTAGAAGTCATACCAACCGCAGCTTGCCGGGAAATAAACCTCGCGGCTGCGTGCACCGTATTCGTAAACCGGAGCCACCATCAGGCAGAACCGAACATGAACTGGTCACCTATATTGTTGACGTTTGCATCAGCTGTGAAGTCCATTACGAGCGGACGCATGATGGTATAATCATTGAAGTAAGTCATACCAGCCAAAGAATAGATATACGGCATCATGTTGTAACGCAGCTTCGTATAATAAACAATGGAGTTATAGCACGGATGTCCTGCCGGAGCAATGTTCCAAACCTCGCGGAAGGGATACTGGCCGTGTGCACGGAACAACGGGCAGAAAGCGCCGAACTGGTACCAACGGGTATTCAGCTCCCTCCATTCCTTATAATCAGCATTTTCACGTCCGGTCTTGTTGAATTCCATCTGACCGGCCACATAACGGCTCTCTACACAGAATCCGCCGATGTCCATGGTCCAATAAGGGATACCGCTGACAGCAAAGTTCAAGCCGGCAGAGATTTGCGCTTTCATATCTTCCCAACGGGTAGCGATGTCACCACTCCAGGTGGCGGTAGAATAGCGCTGCAATCCTGCAAAGCCGGAACGTGTCAACAAGAAGACGCGTTTGTCCGGTTCCACACCGCGCTGTCCGTCATAGATAGCTTCGGCATTCATCAGTGCGTATGCATTGAAGAACTTGGCAGAGGGTCCGAGTGCCGTCGGGCCGCAAAGGTCCTTGCGGTATTGCAAATCCGTACAGTCGCGTATATTCGGTTCGCTGGCATCCATCCACCAGGCGTCGATGCCGAGAGGATAGTAATGGTCTTGCATCTGCTTCCAGAAGAGCTTGCGTGCATCGGCATCGTATGCGTCATAGAAAGAGCCCAGATAGCCGGGACCTACCCAGTCTTTGATACTGTCTTTAATAGCCTGCTGGTACATCCAGCCTTTTTCGTCAAATTCCTTAAAGTGCTCGGTCGTAGCATAGAACTTGGGCCATACGGAAATCATCAGACGTCCGTTCATGGCATGGATGGAGTCGACCATTCCTTTCGGGTCGGGGAAACGTTCAAGGTCGAACTCATGGCTTCCCCAAGAATCCTGCTTCCAGTGCAGCCAGTCGATTACGATATTGTCGATAGGAATCTGACGTTCGCGGAATTCTTTCAGAGTGGAGAGAACCTCCTCACGCGTATTGTACTTCTCACGCTCTGCCAGTAGCCCATCGCCCATTTCGGCATAATCTGGGATTTACCTGTCAATGTACGGTAGCCGCTAATCACATCGTCCATATCATCACCATAAACGAAATAGTAGTCTATTTCATTCTGCATTTCACCCCACCAGGAGAGTTTGTTCTGTTCTTCATCAGCCACCGGACTCAATGCCCGCAGACCGCAGTAAGAAACACCGGCATCGGGCTTCCACTCTATCTTCAACGGAACGCGCTTGCCCGCTTCCAGATTGACGGCAAACTTATAGCTGTTAGGATTCCAAGCCGTACGCCAACGTTCGGGAACCACCAACTCATTACCGATATATACCTTCATGTAGCCTGCATAGTAAAGGATAAAACGGAACAAGCCGCTTTCTGCCGGTTCTATTTCTCCCTCATAAACTACGTCAGACCCTCCGAACGGGAAACCCGCAGGCAAATTAATCACCTTACTCAGATGTGCGGCACGGTCCAGATGTTCAAAATAGAGAGAATCCTCACGACGCACAACGGTTTCCACATCTTTCTTGCCCGGAATATAGGTACCGGTCAAAGCACCTTCCTTGCCCTCTTTATCATAAAGTTTGAAAACATCACCCAGCTGTGAGTAGTCGCGCGGGTCACCGAAACGGCAGAGCGAATAGCTGTCCCAAAGCACACCGTAGTTCTTATTAGACACGATAAAGGGTACAGACACCTTTGTATTGTACTGGAACAGTTCCTCATTCTTACCTTTATAGTTGAACTCATCCGCCTGATGCTGGCCCAAGCCATAGAAAGCTTCATCATTGCCTGCCGACTGGAATACCTGACGTACTGTATATCCTTTCGTACCTTCCACTTCCACCGGAGTAAAGGTCCGTCCGTCAGAGTCTTCAGCCAGAATCTGCTTGCCATCGGCATCCGTGAAGCGTACCTCACCCGTTGTCTTGGACACGATGGCACACAGTTCCGATGTCTTGACAGTCACTTCATCGCCCTGCTCTTCGACTTTAAAGTCGGTCTTATTCTGCTGAGGAATCACAATGAGACTCTGCTCCTTTGAAAATTCCTTCTCAGGAGTAGCCGATACATGAATGAGCTTCTCGCCCATTACTTCCAATCTTACTTTACGCACATCCGTCGGTTGCTGCTGCTTGACTTCCACAACAACACCGTTCCCGGTCTTTTGGAATCCGCCTCCGGAACATGCGGCGAGCATCCATCCGGCAAGCAAATAAACTGAAGTGTTTTTCAATTTCATATTACTGTTTTTAAAGTGAATTTTCTCCGATGTAAAAATAGAAAGTTTCCTTCAAAAACAAGTCCTCCCGATGTTGAAACAAAAGGCGCTTTTGATTCCCCTAAAAGACAATATGTTTCTGTAAGGGGTATCTTTTGTTATTTGCCCTCTCTTTCTTGATAAACAGAGGGCAAAAACGCCGAATTCATCCTTGAAATATTTGCTGAAATACTTGGGGTTGTTAAAGCCCAACTGATACGCTATCTCCGATACATTTTGCTGACTCTCGCGCAGCATCTGCGCCGCTCTTTTCAGACGGATGACACGGATAAACTCAATGGGAGTCTTACCGGTTATCTGCAAGAGTTTTTTGTAAAGATGTACCCGGCTCATGCCCAATCCCCGGCTCAATTCTTCTACAGACAAATCACACCGGCCTATGTTCGCCTCCACATATTTGATGGCATTTTCCACCAGCTTTTCGTCCAGTGAAGTAATGGCTATTTCACTTGGTTCGGGGTCGATGAGCGACTTTGCCTTGCGCTTCTTGCTCAGGTCAATCAGCTTGCGCATACGCAGAACCAGGATTTCCACATTGAAAGGTTTCGTCACATAGTCATCCGCACCGATGGTCAACCCCTCCACTTTATCTTCCACAGCTTGCCGTGCAGTGAGCAATATCATCGGAATGTCACTCGTGCGCTTATCGGTCTTCACCCAGCGGCACAATTCATTCCCGTCCATCTCGGGCATCATTACGTCGCTGACTATAATATCCGGCATCAATTCCGGTATTTTCTGCCAAGCCTCCCGACCATTGGAAGCTGACTGTATACAGAAATACAAGCTCAGGCTATCTTTCATGAAGGCAACCAAATCTTCATTATCGTCCACAATCAGAGCCAACGGCTTTTCCTTTTCATCTTCATTACCCTCCTCCATATCGTCCGGAAGGTCATCCGGAAACGGTTCGTCTTCCATACCCGGCAAAAGTTCCTCATGCTCTTCCACCTCTTCCGCAAGCTGAGCAGGCTTAAGGGGGGTTACCTGCACATGTTTAACCGGAAGTTCAATCAGGAACACACTACCGGAACCTACATTGTCGACAACACGTACCGTACCCTCATGCAGCGTCACAAAATCCCGTACCAAGCTTAAGCCAATGCCACTACCCGTTGACTGATGTTCCGGTTCTTCCTGCTCCACCTGATAGAAGCGTTCGAAAATACGTTCCTTGTCTTCATCCTTAACACCGACACCGGTATCCGATACCTTTATCAGCAACTTCCCAGGAATCTCTTTCGACATTTCCAACGCCACATCCACACGTCCCCCATCCGGAGTAAACTTAAAGGCATTGGACAGAAGATTCATCACAACTTTACCAATCTTATCCTCGTCGAACGACATATTCAGCGATTCCATAGCCGAGAAGAATGTCAGATGCACATGTTTCTTTTCAGAAAGCATCAGAAAAGAAGTACAGATATTGCGCACATACGCCACAATATCCCCCTCGGACAAAGTCAGATGCAGTCCCGCCATCTCATTCTTACGGAAATCGAGCAACTGGTTGACCAGATTCAACAAACGCTGCGCATTGCGGTACATCAGTTGCAGCTTGCCACGCAGCTTTTCGTCCGTAATCTCCTTCATCATACTTTCCATCGGCGATATAATCAGCGTAAGCGGCGTACGCAGGTCATGGCTGACATTCGTAAAAAAGCGGAACTTCATCTGGCTCAGCTCCTCCTTTTTCTTTGCATCTTCTTCTATCTGACGAATTTTGAACTTATTGCGCTCCCTACGTTGTACGCTATAGAGTGAGAAGAAAATAACCCCTATAATCAGAAGGGCATAAACAATATATGCCCACGGAGTCATCCAGAAAGGCGGAAGAATGACAATCTTCAGAGAAGCCTCTTCAGTGCCCGCATATCCGTCACTGTTTGTAGCCTTCACTCTTAGTGTATAAGTCCCAGGAGCCAGATTGGTATAGGTAACGCGATGCATATCGGACATGCTCGTCAGCCAGTTTTCATTAAATCCTTCCAGTTTATAGAAATACTGAGTCTTTTCGGGCAACACGAAATTGTCCGAAGCAAACAGTACCGTGAACACATTCTGCTTATAACCCAGAACCACTTCCTCTGTTTCATTCAGAGCCTCCTGCAATATGACGCGTCCTGCATATTCCTCACCCACCTTCACGTCTTCATTGAACAACTGGAAACCGGTAAACATGACCTTGGGCAATGTGCGGTTGTACTTTATGTTGCCCGGTCGGAAGCGATTCAGTCCATATAGTCCTCCCACTACAATCTCGCCCGTATGCAGTCGTTTGAGGGAACGCTGGTTGAAGTCACAACTCTGCAACCCGTCCTTGTCGTTGTAAGTATAGCAACGGAACACGGGCTGCTCCGTCTTGCCGTCAACGGACAACACCACATTTATCAGTTCTCCTCCGGTACTGACCCATATACTTTTGTTTTCATCTTCCGTAATACCCAATATCAATAGTTTGGAGAAACCGGGCTTGATAGGCACTTCGTACAATTCATCCCGTTTGTTGTCATACACATTCAAGCCTTCACGCGTGGCTATCCATAGCAAGCCGCGACTATCTTCGTAAACCTGATTTATGTTTTGGTTGGAAAGTCTTGTTTTACCCGACTTTGTACCTGCAAAATTTGTAATCTCGCCGGTTCTCAGGTCCATGAAAGCCATCCCTGCCGAAGTACCGATAATCAGATTATTGTCACAGCTGATGCAGAGGGATGAGATATAGTCCGACACAAGGTTTGAATTACCTGTAGAATAAGTGGTAAATATTCCCGTCTGAGGATTCAGGCATTGCAATCCTCCCCCCAACGTACCAATCCAGATATTTTTGTCCGCATCTTCTGCCAATGCCCATACATTATCGTAGACCAGTGAGTTGCTGTCTCCCTTACGGGACCGGTAATGGATAAAGCGGTTCCCGTCATAGCAATTCAGTCCGCCCCAGAAAGTACCTGCCCACACTCTGCCGCTACTGTCCCGAAGAAGGCAGACTATGACATCACTCGAGATAGAGCGGGAATCTGCCGTATGCGAAAAAAACACACGCTCATCTGTCACGCTATTCCAGCGAACCAGCCCGCGGTCATTGGTTCCCACCCATACGATATCATCGCCTCCGTCCTCCACACAATTGATGTCACCTACATCGCAATGCCGAACTTGAAGATACTTTCATTATAGTAAGAGACGCCCTTCTTGTAGGTTCCCACCCACATCGTACCGGCCTCATCCTCATAAAGAGCCGTTATTGTGTTATTGGACAGAGTACGCCCGTTATTGGGGTCATTCGCCAGACGGATTTCCCGTCCTGCCGGTTCTATCAATTCAATACCATCCTGATCCCTGCCTACCCATATACATCCGTATTTATCCTGTGCCACAGCACGTACGGTATTGTAAGCGTCCGTTCGTGGAGAACGCTGTTCCCAGACCTTCTGCGGAAGGTGATAAACCCACACACCTTCCACACTGAATATCCACGCCCGTCCGCTACGATCGACAAACAGCTCAAAAACAGCATCATTTGCCCCCCTGCGGTCTTCGGCAACGCTGGATTGACCCACTTAATATTATGCTTTTCTTTGTCGATACATGCCAAGACACCGTTTTTCAGAACCAACAGAATCCCTTCGGCACACTCTCCCATATCAGACACCTCGGCTTCCACAACAAGTTTATCCGATTCTTCTACTGCCACAACGCTTTTCTGCCCCTCCCTATAGCTGTAAACACCTTTACCATTCATATAAATCCAGAAAGTCTTTTCCTTGTCAATATAGACAAGTGAAGGATTTCCGGTCAGACCGACATTCCACATCCAGGCTTCCACATTACGGTCGAAAACATCGTAAGCCGAGTTGTAAATGGCATACCCACTTCCCGTATGTATCCACAAATTGCCGGACGCATCTTCCTGTATATCCTCGACGTAACTATCGGGAATAGATTTCTCATTATCCTTCTGGCTGCGATAAATCTTGATATCGTAACCATCATACCGGTTCAGCCCCGAAGCTGTACCAAACCACATGAATCCGTTTGAATCTTTATAAATGGCATTAACCTGATTATTGGAAAGTCCGTCTTTCACTTCCAAATGTTTAAACATGTAGTCGTGTGAAGCAGCAGAGAAACATACCATCCAAACCCACAAGAGCAATAGTTGCAGTCTTTTCATACTATCAGAGCTAAGGGAAGTTATTTTTATTGCAAATGAAGTGAAAAACAAACAGAAAAGCAAGGAAAGACAAGTTTTTTTAAAGAAGGAGAAGCATATCCCTCGCGGACATACTTCTCCATAACCAATCAAAAAAAACTATATCAACAATCTTTGTAACCTCTTATAAAACCTATTTGTATGATACTTTTGAAAACTGTCTTTATCCACCACTCAATCAGTAAGGATATTTACCGGCTGCGGCTCCTTTCATGATGCCCTCAATGGCATAAGCCTCCTTCGCCGTACCCGTGCCACGGTTCATGTCACCGCCGGTTTCCCAATAGAAGGGAACACAACCGTGGTTTTTCGCCTCGCGGGTGACCACCTCATTCCAGTAGGCGCGGCTCTTGTTGTGCATCTCCTGGTTTTCGCCCACCGTGCGCTTCGTGGCGGCATATTCGCCGATGATTGCCGGGACTCCCTTGTCCGCAAACGCGGCTTTCATCAGTTTGAACTGTTCTTTCACGTGCGCCTCTTCGCCCCAAGTGGGGTTGTGTTCCGAGCCTGCCACGTGGTTGTCCTTTCCCCAATACCAGAAGACATTTCCCCAGCTTTCATCTTTCTCCATCATGCAGAAGTTGTACGGTTCATAGAAATGGACTTCCGCCATCAGCCGGTTCTCCACCACATCCGTAGGCAAGGCATATACGCCGCCCGTGGCATCGCTGATTCGTGTTGCCGGGGCTTGGACCACCAGGCAACGCATGGCATTGTTTCCTCCGGTGGCACGCACGGCATCCACGAACGATTGTTCGTACTTCATGATGGTGCGTATGTCCTCCGCGTTCTTGAACTTGTTGTCTGTCGCAACCGTCTCGTTCATGCCCGGCTCGTTGCATCCGGCAAAGAGCAGGTGCTCGTCGTAGTGGTTCAGCTTCTCGGCAATTTGGGTCCACAGCACTTTCTGCTTGGTGTTGATTGCCTCGTTGTAACCGCCCAAGATGTGGTCTTCCAGCCAACCGCCGTCCCAATGGATATTGACGATGGCATACATGCCGTTTGCCACGCAGTAGCCCACTACTTCATCCACACGCGCCAGCCAGGCGGGGTCTATCTCGTTGGTGGCCGCGTTCTTCAAGTGCGAATTCCATGCGCAAGGGATGCGGACGGCATTGAATCCCAAGCTTTCAGGCCGGCAATGTAGGTGCTACTCACCTGGGGGTTGCCCCAGCTTGTTTCGCCATCGGTAGCTTCCAACGTATTGCCGATGTTTATGCCGGCATACATCTTGGAGGCAAGTTCCGTGGCATCGCTCTCCATACCCGTGTCAGGCACTTCGGGTTTGGCGGCGGCTTCTTGCTTCACGCTGATGCGGCCTATCGCGATGTTGCCGCTTTGGATGTTGATGACAGCTTCGCGCGGCGAGGTTTCCGTATTGGCTTCCACCGTGGCATAATAAAGCATCTTTCCTTCGTTCTTTTCCGACACCTTGCACCAGTCGGCATTGCTCGTCACCGTCACCGGGGCATCGGCTTCCAGCAACAAAAGGTCGCCTTCGCCCGAAGCGGAGAGGTTCAATCCACCCGTCACAATTTTCACATGGGGAGTAAGCGGGCTGCCTTCGTTGTCCGAACAAGCAACCATGATACAAACTAATAGGAACGCTGAAAGTACAGCCGCAAATTTGAAATGTTTAATGGTATTCATCATCATGTTTTTTACGTATTAAAATAATGGTTAAATCATCGACTACAAAAATAGTGCAAAAAGCGGAAACCGCCCCTACCCGATGTTATATGGAACGGTATAATATGTTTCCTATGGGGACTAAGAAGTTATCATCGAGTGGCATATAGTACTTTTCCTATATATCCAGGCTCCATCGGCCACTTCATCCATCCTTTCATTGATGCAAAAGGGAGCGTAAAGAAAGGGAGCGGCTGGAACGGTGAAGGAAGGGATGAAGTGCATTCATTCCGGGCGGTGCATCCCCGTTGCAGTGTTGCTGCATGCCCACTGCAAAGTCATTGCACACTTTTTGCAGTCGCACTGCAAAAGGAACGCAGAAGCTTTGCAGTGGGATTACACTGATTATCAGACGACTATATTTTCACCCAATCCAATGACTATATCCCCAAACATAGAAGGAAACAAGAGCACCGGAGGAAGGAGAGCCAAAATGCAGGGTGGAACACAAATTACGCAAATTAATGCAAATCGCATATATTGATAATCTGCGGATTGGTTATAGTAGTTGCGAAAAGAAAAGCGAATAGAGAGAGTATCTTAATTCCCCTCCTCCGGGGAGGAGGAGAAGTAAGCCACTCTGTATTTTTTCGCAAACCAATTCTGTTCGACTATAAAACGATATTTGTGTAATTTGCGTTCCATTGCCGGTTTTGCCCCCAGTTCTAATACAACAGAGGCATACAGAGTTCTTTCTTTTAGAAACTCCGTATGCCTCTGCGTGGTCAATCAAATCAAAACCCTTGTGCCCTTACCATTGGGGCATCGCAAACAAGCGATGGAAACTGAACTTCACCTCCATGGAAGAAGAGAAGCCGAGTTCCTTGATGACGTCGCCGTCGGGAGTGCCGAAAGCACAGCCGCTTGCCTTTGTGGAACCGTAACAATTCCAAAGCTCCAGGCGGTATTTTGGGGACTCATTGGCATCAATCACCTTGGAAGCATCGTAGCCGGTCACTTCCTTGCCGTCCAGGTAGAGGTTGTCGAGCGTGGCGTGCAAGCCGGGGAAGTACCCGTAGATGTCCGCCACTTCGATATAGGTCATGATGGAACCGGCGGCATAATCGGCGGCCTCGTACTTGATGTCGAACTGCGAAGCCAGAAGGCTGTACTGGAAGTTCTCGTACTTCACTTCAAACGTAGCACCTTGGTTGTAGCCCCAGTCGCTGACCCAAGAGGGACTGACGGTGACCAGATTGGGCGTATAGGTGCCGGCACCGTTGCTTGTAATGGAGACAATGGTGAAGGTCACTTCGAATGTCCGGTTGAAGGCGAGTGCCGTTTCGTTGGTCGTTTCACCGCCGCCGGGTTGGAAGGGCGTGTCTTTCAAGCCGTTCCAGCTGTCGTTATGTCCGCATCCCCAGATGTTTGCCATCTCAATGCGGTAATTGCCGTTCCCCTCGATATCGCCGTAGAAGAACTTGGCGGCATCGAACTTCACCTCTTCGCCGTCAGCCTTGATGCCGTCTATGCGGACAAAGGCATCGGGATAGTCTTTGGCATAGCCTACCAAATCCAACAGATAGACCATTCCGGCAGTACGGGGATATTCGGTGTTGAACGTAAGGGTGTAAGTGCCCAGACCGGCTTCGCCTGCCGGCACCGTGAGGGTAGCCGAGTTCCAGCAGTCGGGAGTCTCCGCATCATTTCCACCGTAACAAGTCAGCTTTGCCGTATATCCATATTTGTTGATTTGCGGGATGTAGTTGACGCTAAGCAGGCAAGGACCTTGGCCGGGGTCGGTGCGCACCACTGCCAACTGCATGGAGGTCTCCGTCAGGGAGAGGATGCGGATACGGTTCTTCTTGTCGTCCACAAAATTGGGCACGTAATTGGCAGGAGCGAGGATGTCCACGTCGAGCGTAATCTCCTTCTTCTCTTCGTCGATGACGAAGGTGCCTTCGCTCTCCGTAAACGTGCCTTCGGCGGTCACTTGCGAGACTTTTACTTTGTTCACGCCCTCTTCTTCCCAGAAGGTCATATAGCCACGGCAGTTGTCGGCACTTCCGCCCACAGCCCAAGAGTTTCCGGCAAAGTCGGCAGCCCAGCACCAAGAGTCGCCCAACACAGGCTCGCCGTTGGTGACAGTGGCCCAACTGTCGTCCGTTCCATAGAAATAAGTAGGACCGGGGAAGGTGATGTAAGAGCCGTCGGTGTTCAGGTCGATTTCCCACGTCTTATAGAGTAACTCTTTCTTGAAAGGCACGTTCTTTGCCACAGATACCGGGCGGATGGCCAATGCCTGGTAAACCGGCGTGGTGATGCGCCTGTCGGTACCGTTGGTGAAGTGATAGCCCATGGCAAACTGAGGGTCGGAAGCGTTGATGGAACCGGAAAGGTAGTAGCCTTCCACACCTGCCCCCGTCGTGATGCCTTCCGTGCGCGAACCTGCGGCGGGCAAGAAGATGGAGTTTCCGTTAGGACCGGTGAACTTGTAGCCGGCCACACCGTCCACCTCCGTCCACTCCTTGGCACAGAGCGTGAAGAGTTCTTCAAAATCGGCGATGGTGGGCATTGTCACCTTGCCGTTGAATGCCTTGTTGGCAATGTCACCGGCTGTCTTGTAGATGTCGGCCGAAGCATACTGCGCGGGGTCGAGGCTGGTGTTGAAACCGGTCATGTCGCCGAAGCCGTACAAGCCGCCGATTTCCGATTCGGACACGGCACCCACGTTGTACTTCGCCCACTTGGTGGAAAGCCCAAGGTCGACAAGGTCGTTGTCAAGGTCGAAAGTGTGCCCGGCGGTCGTGAAGGACTTCTCTTCTCCATACACCACGCCTGTGCCCAAGTCGAGGTAAGCCGCATAATGGTAGGTGGTGTTGGGCAGCAAGCCTTTCACCTCTACCGTATAGTTGCTTTGTGCCGTGGTGGCGAAGCGCACGCCTGCACGCACGTTTTCCGTTCCCTCTGCCCCCGACACGATGATGCCGCTTTCCGCATCTGCCGGAAAGTCTGCCAACGAGCCGGCCAGTGTCGCCTTGTTGGCACCCACGCCGGCAGCATCGCCGGTAGTGGCACGGGCATTGGTCAGCACCAGGCTCTTCACTTCGCCCTTATAGGTGACTTTGCCTTGCAGGGTGACGTAAGCCTGGTAATAGAAAGTCTGGTTCACACTGCCGCTTATCGTGGCGGCGAACTCGCTGCTGCCCGTGGCTGTCACCTTCTCGGTGAGCGCATCGGAGGCAGCGCCATAATTGAACCCGACGACGTAAGCGCTTGCCGCTTGTCCGTCGAGTCCCGTTACCGTTCCGTGCAGCGTTGCCGAAGTAGGGGTCACGTCTGCCGAACCCGTCACCACCGAGTCGTCGGTGAGCAACGGCTGTTTGCTGATGGCATAGTCGTCATCGCTGCATCCCGCCACAAACATACTTATGACGAGTGTCATTATTCCGAATAATATCTTGTTCTTCATCATACCAAATCTTTATTAATGTTTCATTCGTATTTAGGAGTTAAGCAGTTACTCAATCGTCATGGAAACCACCTCGACCTGAACATTCGGATTTCCGTCTTCCAGCGTTTCCACAGTGGCAAGTCCCTTGTTCTGGATGCCGATGACGAGGCAGCAATCTGTTTCAAAGGTCTGCGTAGCCCCGGTGGTGTTGGTCAACGATACGGTTTGAACCGCTCCGGCGGCAGTATCAAAGTTGGAAGCGTGTCCCAAGTCGTAACAGCCGTCCTCAAACGCATTCTCGATTTTGTTTTCCATAATCACGGTCTTGGGAGCCGCCCCTTCGTTCCAAGTGATGCCGCCCAGCACTTTGTACTTGATTGTCAACGTCTGGTTCTTTTTCAGCTTCACCTTCGTGATGTCCAGGCATTCGTTCTTGCCGCCCCAGGAGTTATAAAGCTGTATGCGCAGGCGGTCGGGATTTCCATCACCGAAGATGACCTCCAGCTTGCTGTTGTCCACCTTGATTTCCGTGGGTCCCGTCGGGCCTGTGGTGATTTTCTTGTAAAGCAGGTTTGCCACCAGGTAAGAGTTCACCTCTCCGTTTTCGTCCCTTGATTCGGGCACGCCGATGGTTAATGCTTCGCCAGCCTCCACTTTGAGTACCGTGAACGTGTTTCCGGTCACGGCAACCGTACGCTGGTCGCTGGTTGCTGTCAGGATGGTAATCTCCTTGTCGAAGGTCAGCACACCGTTTGCAATGGCCACCTTGCCGCTCGCTTCGCCACATTCGTATCCGTAAGTGCCGTCGGAAGCCTTGCTCAGAATCAGTTCAAAATCTTCGGCCTCGATGCCTGCGACCGGTGCCCAAGTGTCGTTGTACGAACCGCCTGTCACGCTTTCCCACTGCTGTGCGTTGGGAGAGCCGTTCCACCACAGCCAGTCGTAAGGGGCTTCAAGGTCGAGGTTGAAGTTCATCTGGTTGCCGACGTAAGTCACGCCGTTGATTTCGGTAGTGAAGAGGTCGGTCGGCAAGTTGTCGAAGATGGGAAGCACGGGCGCCACTTTCTCTATCTTTCCGCTCTCTTCCTTCGGGATACATTCGCCCTTGGTCTTGATCACCTCTTCGGAAACGAAGTTCCATACCAGATACCAGTTGCCTTCGGAGTTGGTGCGCTTGGTCACCAACTGCAAGATATACGGGGTCAGTTCTATGATTTGGATGTCCTGTGTGTAGTTGGAACAAACTTCGTCAAAGCCCACGTTGTGCATCGCATAGCAATCGGTGAACGAGATAAGCGGCTTTACCTTGTCCGTAAGGTTCATATTGAACTTGCCTGCCATGTCCACTCCCGTGCTGGAGCCTTTCGTGCCGGCCTCACCGCGATACATCGTGGCCACGCAGCCGTTGGCTGCATCCATGCTGAATGTCATATACGAGTCCATATAGGGGTCGTCCTCCGGAATCAGCCAGCTTTGGAAACCGGGGTCCCAGTTGGGCTTCCAGTTGCCGGTGCCGAAAATGATGTCTTTATAGACCCCGTTCTTCTCTTCTTCCGGCGTATAGCCTGCACCGTCGCCGTCGGGGTCGTAGGGTGCAAGATACATCACCGGCCCCGAGCACTGCCCGATGCCATAGTTGGCATCACACGGATACCACTTCTTGCTGATGCCCGCAGCCAGAGTTTCGGCATCGGGAAGGGCGTCGCCAGACCTGAAATCCTTGTCGGCAAGCAGGAACCACTTCTCGTCTTCCAGCAAGGAGAAGTCGTTCTTCGGCAACGTGAACGTGTAAGGTTCGCCATACACCACGCCTCCGGGCGTTTCTGCCCCGAAAGTCACCTCGTAAGAGCCGGCAAAAGGCAATTCGATGGCGAACTCGTCCTCCTGCGAACGTCCTTGGGGAGTGACCCACAACGGCGTGCAACCTGCCAAATTGGACTTCAGCAACACTTTGTTCCCTTCGACCGTCACGGTGTAGGCGGAGCCTTGCACCAGGTCGCCGGATTCATACGTCTTCTTGCCCATATCATACTCTTCGGGCGTACAAGCCGACCACATCAGCATCAAGCCGGCAATGAGCGAATATATGGATTGATTCAATTTCATGATAAACAATGATTAATGTTTGATGATTAATGGTTAATGATTCACTCCTACCAGCCGGCGTTTTGGGTAAGCACATTGCCCGAAAGGGTTATCTGCGTGTTGGGTATCTGCATCAAGCCTTTCTTGGCGGTGAAGTTGCTTTCGGAGAAAGAGGTGGTTGCTTCCACTCCTCCGTTCATCACTTTGGCACCGTTTTGTGCGGCGGCGATGGCGCGTGCAGCGTAGGCGCCGTCTTTCTCGTAGCGCATCAAGTCCCAGTAGTGTACGCCCTCAAAGGCAAGTTCGATGGCGCGTTCGTTGCGGATGTTCTCTATGCTGTAGGGCAAGGACTCGCCGGGGTAGGCACGCTGGTGAACCTTGTTCAGCCCGGTGGCGTTGCCATTGAGTTCGGAGTGCATCAGCAGCACGTCGGCATAGCGCACGATGGTATAGTCTTGATAATAGGTAATGTTCTGGTGCTGTTCGCCCAACTTGAAGCCCACTTCCTGGCGCGTTCCGTCGGCAAAGCACATCGGGGCATACTTGCGGGTGTAGTAACCGGTATATTCGTAGGTGTCGTTCACGTCGGCATTGAAACCGGCATCCTTGCAGCTCCACACGCAAGCGTTGAAACGGGGGTCGTTCTTGTACTTCTCCACGAAGGCGGGAGTCACGGAGCAGGCTCCCCAACCGCTGGCGATGCATACGTTCACGGCACTCTTGTTGCGCGGGCCCAGATAGACGGAGAAGGTATTGCCATCGCCGTTGCCATTGTAGTCGTGGGTCGTGTTCATCTTCAGGTTGAGCACGATTTCCTTCGACAAGTTGCCCTGTCCGGCTTGCCAAGCGGCACCGTCGTACCACTTTCCGGCGTAGGTCGTGTTCCAGGCGTATGTACCGGCACTCGAAGCGTCGGTGGTACAAGCCGGCATCCAGAAGTCGGCATAATTGCTTTCCAGTTCATAGCCGCCGTTCTCCACCACGTCGTTGATGGCCGCCACGGCATCCGCCTTGCTGCAAGCGGGATGCTCTGCGCCGTAGTAACCGGTATAATAGAGGTAGGCGCGTGCCATCAACGCCTCCACGGCATACTTGGTGATACGCCCGTCGTTGGCATTGCGGTTCTCCAACGGATAGGCATTGGCAGGGATGTGCTCGATGGCATATTTGAAGTCGTCGAAGATGACCTGATAGACCTCGCTTGCCGGTGAGCGGGGAACGTTCTCCTCGGAAGGAGCGGTCAGCAAAGGCACGTCGCCAAACATACGTGCAAGGTCAAAGTAGAGGATGCCACGGATGGCACGCACCTCGCCCATCACACGTCCTTGCGCCTGCGTGTTTCCGCCCCAGTCAATGTTGTCCTCTTGCACAATGAGCTGGTTACAACGGAAGATGGCTTTGTAATAATTCACCCAGTCCGTATTGAACAGGTCGTTGTAGGAAGGGGCGATGCCCAGGTTGAACTGGTCTATCACATTGTTGTTCTTAGAGTCGGAAAGGCCAAGACCGGCAAAAGCCTGTTCGGAAGCAAACTCCGCCAGCAAGTACATGCCCACACCCTCGTCGGTGATGGTACGCTGCCAGCCGTCGTAGCAGCCCACCAAAGCCATCTCGGCAGACTCCAAATTGCTGTAGGCCGTTTCCGTATTCAAGTCTGTTTTGGAAGAAGTGTCGAAGAAATCATCGCACGAAGTAAAGGCAAAAGCCGATACCGCAAGCGCACTCGTCAATAATATGTGTCTTGTATTCATAATGTTTCTCTTTTTCATAGTTTAAAACGCAAGATTAATACCTACAATGAAGGTGCGGGGATGGGGGTAATAACCCATATCTACGCCAGAAACCCACGTATCGCTGTTATTTCCATCGGTACCATTGTAAGAACCTATTTCCGGATCCATACCGTCGTACTTGGTCAGCGTGAAGAGGTTCTGGGCCTGCACATAGAGGCGGAGCTTCGACAAGCCCTTCCAGGAGACAAGGCGCTTAAAATCGTAGCCCAACGTGATGTTCTGCAGACGGATGTAGTCGCCATCCTGCAAGTAGAGGTCGGAGAACTGCCAGTTGCCCACATCACCGTAAGTGACACGCGGAATGCGGTTGCTGGTGCCCTCGCCCGTCCAGCGGTCCAATATCTGTCGGCTGTAGTTGCCTTGCGAGGAGTTGGGGTCGCGGTAGGACTGGGCAATCTGGAATCCGGCGGCACCGGTGGCATTCAGGCTGAGGTCGAAGCCCTTATATCCCAAACTGAGGTTCAGTCCGAAGGTGTATTTGGGAAGTCCGTTGCCCAGGTCCACCTTGTCGGCGGCATCGATGGCACCGTCACGGTTCACATCGAGGTACTTCACGTCGCCAGGCTTCACGTCATTCTGATATACTCCGTTTCCGGCAGCAATCCAGTCGTTTATCTCTTGCTTGTTCTGGAAAACGCCCGCCGTCTTGAATCCCCAGAAGTAACCGATGGCGTGTCCGTTCTCGGCACGATAGAACTCCTCGGCGTTGCTGTAAATCTGATTAGGGTCACCGTGGATGATGCCGTCTTCGGTGGGAATGCTGCCCACTTCGTTGTGGTTGTAAGCAAAGTTCCCACCCACGCTATAGGTAAAGTCTTTGCCTATCCGGTCGTTCCACGACAAACCCAGCTCGATACCTTTGTTCTGCACATCGCCGCCATTGATGATGGGGCCGTCGGTACCTGCCGTGGCAAGCACGGGAGCCTGCACCAACCAGTCCTTGGTATTCTTGATGTAACCGTCGGCGGTGAAGGCGAGGCGACCGTTCAAGAAACGGGCATCGATGCCCACATTGTACTGTTCGGACGTTTCCCACTTCACTTTCTCATTGGCAAGGCGGCTGGTGTAGGAACCCGTCACCCAGCCTTCCTGTCCTCCGCCGATACCGAAGTTATAATTGGTGTTCGTGGTAGAGACGGGGGCAAGGTACTGATAACAAGGGATGTTGGCGTTACCCACCTGTCCCCAGCTGGCACGCAGCTTCAGGAAGTCGAACCAAGACTTCACCGGTTCCATGAACTTCTCTTCGGAAAGTGTCCAACCTGCCGATACCGATGGGAAGTATCCCCAGCGGTGTCCCGATGCAAACTTCGAAGAACCGTCGGCGCGCATCGTGGCGTTCAGCATGTAGCGTTCTTTCCACGTCCATCCCAAACGGGCGAAGAAGGACAATCCACGGGTGGAATCATAGGGTTTTGAGTCGTTCACCTTCTTGTTCTCCGTGCCGTTGGTGTTTGCCAGATAAGCGTGTTCCCAATCGTCGAATCCGGGAATGAGACCTGTGTTGGAGGCAGAGGTGTTGCTGCCGTCGTAGGTCGATAGTTCGCTACCTATCAAGGCGTTGATGCGATGTTCCCGGGCAATGTCGAAATCGTATGCCAAGGTATTGGTCCATACCATCGACAAGCCATGCCCGTGGCTTTGGCTTACTTTGCTCACGGTGTTTGCCGACTGGGGAGTAAACTGGTACTTGGGCGTATAAGAGCGATATTCGGACGTACCGTAGCTGATTCCATATACGGTCTTGAACTTCAAGTTCTTGACAGGTTCAATCTGCACATACACGTTGGCATCCAGTGATGCTCCTTTCGTATTGTTGTAACGGTTCACCATCATATTTCCGTAAGGGTTTCCGTCGTTCACGTTCCAGTCGGAGTTTACCGTGGAGTTGTAGTTCCCGTCGGCATCGTAAACGGGGATGATGGGCGAAGCGGAGAAAGCGCTGCGCAGGTTGTTGTTCCAGATGTTTCCGGTGTTCATGCCGCGCGAGTCTTTCCAGACGAAGCCCACGTGTTCGCCGATGGTCACCAACCCGTCCCACATCTTGTGTTCGGAGTTGACACGGAAGTTATACCTTTTATAATAAGAGACGTCCGAACCGCCAATCAATCCGTCCTGCCCGGTATATCCGCCCGAAACGGCGTAAGTGGAAGTCTTGGAGCCGCCCGTGAACGACAAGTTGTGGCTGGTGGTCAGCCCGCCGTCCTCGATTGCCTGGTCTATCCAGTCGGTGTCATACACATAGCCGTTGGCATCATAGATGGAGGTCAGCTTTCCCCATTCCACCGGCGACATACCGGAATTGAGGCGTGCCTCGTCCATGATGTTCATATACTCCGAAGCGTTCAGCATATTGAACTTGCGGCCTATCGTCTGCCAGCCGGCATATCCGTCGTAACTGATTTTGCAAGCCCCTTCCTTGCCGCTCTTGGTGGTGACCAGCACCACGCCATTGGCAGCCTGTGCGCCATAGATGGCGGCCGAAGCGGCATCCTTCAGCACGTCGATGCTCTCGATGTCGGCAGGGTTCAGCGAAGAGATGTCACCGCCCACACCGTCAATCAGGTAAAGCGGCTGCGAATTTCCCACCGTACCCAAACCGCGGATGGTGACACTCATGCTGGCACCCGGCTGTCCGGAAGTGGAAACGATGTTCACACCCGGTGTCTGTCCTTGCAATGCCGACAGGGGGTTGGTGGTATTCAGCTTGGTGATGTCGTCGCCTTTCACCTGCACCGTGGCGCCGGTCACCAGCTTCTTCTTCTGGACACCGTAGCCGATAACCACCACTTCGTCCAGCACCTCGTTGTCCTCCTGCAAGGAAACATTGATGACCGATGCGGCACCTACCTTGATTTCTTGTGGTTTGTAGCCGATATAGGAGAATACCAGCGTCTGCCCCTGCCGGGCACTTACGGAGAACTTGCCGTCCAGGTCGGTGATACCTCCGGTAGCGGTTTCTTTCACCTGCACGCTGACACCAATCAGCGGCTCATTGTCCATGGCCGATGTCACGACTCCCGTAACGGTTTTGCTTTGAGAAGGGTTAGCCCGAAGGCCACTGATTGCGGGCACCACCAGCAGCAGCACCCATGCAATGCGGAACAAGTGCAGATTGATGCACTTTTCAAAAGAAGTCTTTCTCATTGTACATTGTTTAATGGTTAATATCAAAGATTTATTGTGTCCTTTAATTAATGCCAAAGAACCCAGATGCAAATGTATGGAGGGACAAGAAAAGAGAGTCGAAAAATTGTTACGAATAGTATATGATTTCGTTAATCAAGGCTTCTAAAATGTTACTAAAAAAGGTATAATTTGTTTTCTGCCCCTTCTCCAAGCCTTTTGAAGAGGGGGTTAGTCTTTCCATTCTCCTCAATACCGGGATTGGTTTCACCTCACTTTTTCATTCCCCAATATACTTTCTCCGGAGTACAAAGAACCATTTCTTTCTAAAAACGTTCTCAAGGAAGAACAACCTAAAGCTTAACAGATAATGAAGAAATTAGTAGTATTTGCAGTACTTGCCGCAATCGTGGCAAGCTGTGCCGATGACAATCCGCCCCAAATAGAAAAAAGCAATGAGTTGGTATCACCACGACTCTTGATGGACGTGTCTACAGAAAGTGGACAAAGCCCGCTGACCGGCATACTAACCATCATGCCCTGCAAGGCGGGCACCTCTATTTATTATGGGAACTACGTAAACCAGAAGCTGACACCTTTTTACGGTTACTACCAGATTAAAGACGGAACTTTCTATAACGCTGGCGTCAATCGGGAGTTATCTTTACCCACAGGTCCCTACAACATGATTTATTGGGGAACTCCCCAATACAAGGAGCCGATTTATGCCCATCCCGCACTGAAAGAACCAGCTTACATCATAGGTAAGGACATGTCTCAACAACATTTCAGCTTATTTAAAATGGGAGCGGACACGACCTATTATCCGGTATTCGACCTGGTACATACCGTCCAGCCTGCCAACATCGGAAGTGAGGACCTGAAAGCATCCCTCAAACGGGTAGTGACCGGACTGAAGGTAATCATCAAGGACAAGAACAACGGCATCCTCAGTTCGAGCATCGACAGCGTGGTGGTGCGCATCACCAATATTGCCGGAGAACTGAATTTTTACACCGCCGCTCCTCAAGGAAGTCCGCGCACAGTAGCCTTCCCTCTGGTCCGTTCCGTCGACGGTACGCAAATGAGCAACGCCACCGTCATGCTCTTCCCTTCTTTCGGGGAACCGGAATTCCAGATGAGCATCATACTGAAAAACGGAAACGTGAAAAGTTTCAAGCAAACATTGAACGGGCCTTTGGAAGCAAACTCCAAACTGACTCTGACCCTTACTTTGGGAGACATCTTTTCTGAAGAATCATCCGGAGAATTCACCATTGACAACTGGAACGAGGAAAGTCAGACAATCGATGTCCCTTCACTGGATTGAGCGTACGGCATCAAGGAAAAACACTTCCGGGAGACAAGCAAAGAGAAGCATGCTTTGCCACAATTGGCAGACATTTAATAATTAAACAGTTATATAAGATTCCAGCTACTGCAAATTTAGAAGGAAATAAATGCGAAAACAGTATCTACGAAATAAAATTGCATTTTACACCCATTATTTTGTATTTGATACCCTATGTGTAGCTGAAGCTGACCCTACACAAAAGTTGATAATGAAAAAACATCTGTCATGCTATCACGCTGTCCACATATCCTACTGATTATAAATCGATTATTGTGTGACAGATGGGTGTGACAGATAAAAAACAAGATAAGTATCCATCACGCACGTCAAACAGCCTCCCCCAGACACCAATTCCGTTGAAAAGACAACAGAGTAAGACTATTGCCTTAGTTCTCAGCATGAAACCTTTAGTTTTTCCCGTTGAAACCTTTAGTTTAATGTGGAAAAACTAAAGGTTTCATTGTATAAGACTTCTGTTTTCAGCAAGCAAAACCTTTAGTTTCAATAGTCTAAAACAAAGACAACACACACAAAAAACATACCCGTGCAGCGGATAAATTGAAAGAGGAAGCAATACACATTCCGTCAATGCCCCTTTGAAGACCGTACTTGTTCATCGCTTCCGCATACGTGAATTGACAATGTTTTAGTTTATCCCTTGCCATGACATCATCAGCACATAATCGTATGCCCTATCCATATTTATCACAATATAGCATTATACAAGTAACCTAATATGACGATGAATAGTGTTATCAAGCCAAAAAAAATTCCTATCAACTTCCACGTCATTACTTTTTTCAACAACGTAGCTTCGGGTAATGACAAGCCCACAACCGCCATCATAAAGGCAATAGCTGTTCCGATAGGAATACCTTTTGCCACAAATACCTCAATAATGGGAACTATTCCAGCAGCATTAGCATACATTGGTACAGCCAAAATAACGGAAAGAGGAACGGCAAACCAATTATCCTTAGACATATATTGTTCGAAAAATCCTTCCGGCACATAGCCATGCATGAATGCCCCTATGCCAATACCTATAATGATATACAAAAGTACTCCTTTGACAATCCCCCATGCTTCCTGGGCAATTATCGGCAAACGTTTAATAAAGGGAGTATTTTCTTTTTTCCACGCATCCGAATCGGATGACGAATGTTGCTGTATCTGCTTCACCCAGTCACTCAAATAAGGCTCTAACCTCATTTTGCCTAAAATAAATCCACCCATCATGCCCAACAAAATACCGCTAGCCACATATATAATTGTTATACGTATCCCGAAAGTTCCTATAAACATCGCAACAGCAATTTCATTCACCAAAGGAGAAGTTATCAAATAAGCAAAAGTAACTCCTAAAGGAATGCCGCCTTTCACAAAACCGATAAACAAAGGTATGGATGAGCAGGAGCAAAATGGAGTAATAGCTCCGAATAGGGCAGCAAAAAAATATTGCAACCCGTATAACTTTCGAGAAGTCAAGTAATTACGCAAACGTTCTATCGGGAAATAAGCGTTTATAATACCCATTATTACACTGATAAAGAATAGCAATATCAAAATCTTTATCGTATCATAGAAAAAGAAGTTTATAGCTTCCCCTAAAGCTGTGGATGCATCCAAGCCAAAGATGCCATATACCAACCAGTCTGCAAATCTCTGTATCATATTCAATTATCGTTTGTAATTATACGAACATATAAGCTAAAAAAATTATTGCCTACAAGTACATTTTGGTAGTTCTTGTTTCTTTATCTCCGTAATGTAGAACTTTGCACATTCATTTTCCTGTACATAAAATCAAAACTTTCATATTATACCTAAATTAAGAAATCCATAATAAACGCCTATCAGAATAAATAGCATTGCTACAATACGATTAAGCCACTTCTGAAAGATTTGCACTCTATTGTAGAACCGACCTATCCCTGCAACACTGTAAGCCAAAAGCCAAGCAACAAGCATAACAGGAAGCCCCGTTGCCAATGCAAAAACCACAGGCAACAAATATCCTTCATTTTCAATGGCAGACATAGGAATGAGCATACCGAAATAGAATAATCCGCTGGTAGGGCAAAATGCCATAGCAAACAGTATTCCCAGTAACAAACTGCCCCATGCCCCCTTTAGCCTCTCTGTTTTCCCAGTAGCAGAAAAGCCAAATTCCGGAAGATGTAACCTATCTCCGAACAACATAAACAAGCCTATCAAAATTAAGGCAGGAGCAAGCAATAATTCTCCCCACTGACTAATTCCTTTTTGGACAGAAAACATATCCGCACCTTTTCGGAGTATCATTATAAGTATTGCTCCCAAAACAGAATAGGCCAACACACGGCCTAATGTATACAAAATACCATTCTTAAAAATTTGCTCACGATTGTCTATGTCTTTACTGATAAAGCCGATAGCTGTGATATTAGTAGCCAACGGACAAGGGCTTAGAGCAGTCAGCAAACCCAACAGAAACGCTGTGATAACAGGAATTTCGCTGTTATCCAACAAGGTTTGTAAATATTCCATAGAGCATAGTTATTTCAGTAGCTGATTTATTTTCTTCTTCACCTCTTTCTTAAACAGGTCTGTCTTATTTCTTGCATTCTGAAAACTGAATTGTGTCATATCGTTGCGTTCTTCCTTGCCATTCTTCCATCCATTCACGTAAAGAGAAGACCAGCTCACACGATACTTATTTGCCAGCTTTTCGCCTTCGGGAGTCGAAATATCCACTTCCTTAAAACGAACTTTTCCACTCTTTACCAATTCTGCAAAATCTGTATAAACGACCTCTTTTGTGTACTTTTCAATAGCCTTACAAGTCACACACCGCTGTTTGCCATGAAAATAAAGAACTTCCACATACTTATCTGTTTGAGTTTGCGATATCCCTAAAACAGAAAACAAACAAATTAGGGAAAAGAGTAAAAAACGTTTCATCGTAATATCTTTTATCTGGTTAGTATTGCTTTTATTTCTTGTGCTGATAATTTTCCTTTTGCTACTACTTTCCCGTCCACAACAAGAGCAGGAAGCGTCATTACATTATATTCCATTATCTTCATCAAATCTTCTTCCTTAATGATTTCAGCAGTCAAACCTAATTCTTTAACTGTTTGCTCTACTGTCAGATACAATGCTTTACAACTTGCACAACCTGTGCCTAAAACTTTAATTTCCATAATTCTATTATTTTATTCAGTTAAACGTAATTCGCAAAACAACGAACATTAATTTCAAAAAAGGGGCTGTTATTCACAGTATTCCCCAGATTTACATATACACTGACCAAAGAACTCCTTAAAGAGTTCACGAGCCAGTTTCCAGTTCTCACGATTGATACAATACTTTACTTTAGGCGTTTCTACTTCACCTTGTATAAGTCCTGCATCTTTTAGTTCTTTCAGATGTTGAGATACCGTCGCTTTGGCAATAGGAAGTTCTTCGTGAATATCACCAAAATAGCAACTTTCTTGCTTTGCCAAAAAGTGCATAATGGCAATTCGGGCAGGATGTCCCAACGCTTTTGCAAATCGTGCCAACTGCTCCTGTATAGCCGTATAGTCTTTCTTTTCTTCCATATCTTGAATATTGTTCGCAAATATACGAACGATATAAATACAGTACAAAAGAATTAAGAGTTTTTTCTAATTAATAGAATTTCTACCACTCATTTGCAGTGAATATCCTTAACAATGGTGCTACAACCTTAGCGAAGATACCCGAAAAGAACTTGATGATATTTACTTAGCACTGTCACAGTTAGCAGAAAAACAAAAGCATATTAATAAACAAACAGAACGTAGACCTATTGGGGTTGCTCACTATAAAGAAAAGAACAAAAAGTAGGTACTCAAATAAAAGTTGGCGGGTAGTTTTTCATACCTCTAAAACATCAAGCAAAACTTTTTCTTTTCTGAAGCATTGAACCTTTCAATCTCCAAAGAAAGCGATTTCTTCAACTGTCCTGCCATAAACAACAAGAACGGCTGATTGGTTTCTTCATCCTGGCATTGACGTAAGGAAAGGATATATTCTTCCCTATCTTCCTTGAATATCTTAGTCGGAAAAAGGTGATAGCAAAACTGAATATAGTTCATCAGTAATCGAGCTGTTCTGCCGTTGCCATCCACCCACGGATGTATGGTGACTAAATTAAGGTGGGCATTGAAACTCAATTCATATTGTTCCCGAAATGTTCCCACGGTCTTTTGCTTCTCTTGCAGTAGGGCACAAAGTTCATCTACCTTAGCAGGAACTTTCAAATAGTTCATATAAGAATGTCCACCGACACCAGCCGTGACACCACATAAGCGAAATTCTCCTTTGGAAGAATCGAAAGAGCCACCCATTACACTGTGTACACTGCCTGTAGTACGCATCAGTGCTGCATTCAACCTTTGTAGGAAAACAGGAGTTATCGGTGCAGGTTGCTCGGATTCTGCTTTGGCTAATTCATACGCTTGCTTCAAATCTTCATTCATCAGATGATGTACAAGCGGTTTCCCTTTCGCTGTTACTCCCTCGTCAAAGAGAAGCTGCGTATCAAGCTCGGTCAACGTTGAGCCTTCAATGGCTGTGGAATGGGTGATAAGAGAATACAGGTAGTACTTATCATAGTCCACCGCTTCACCGATACCGAGTTCCGTAAACTTCCGGTACAGAGCTTCTATCTCTTGCCATATTCCTTGTTCCATTGCTTTTTATTTAAAAGGCTTCATTTTTTTTCAAAGGTAATGTATTTACTATGTTCAGCCAAAGAAAATAATGACTTACTGCTACATTTTTTGCACGTGTGGGGAAAATGTGGGGGAAATTTTAGATAAAATAAAAAGCTAAGTGATTGACTATACAATACTCAGCTTTTGTCTTTGTACCCAGACCCGGTACAAGCCATAGAAATCATAGGAAAATAAAAGAATTTATCTTCCTTATTATCAACTATTTGAATATTTCCTATTTTCTCTATTTTTGCCATATTTTGCCCATTTTCCGTTATTCAGTACACTTTTAGTACACTTTGAAATATCATTTTCTTTTGTACCTTTGCAATATTGGAAAACAAAAGAAAATCAACTATTTAGCGTAATCACCCGGTTATGGTACCTAAATCGGGATAAAACCTCTAAACAATGGCAAAGTTAGAAAATAAAACGAAAGAAAACCCCAAGTTAGAGCAAAATAAGCTCTCGGATGGTAGAATCAGCCTTTACTTAGAGTATTATTTAGGTAGAGAGGAAAAGCCCGTATTAGATGAAAACGGCAATCAAGTGTACTATGATAGTGGAAAGATGCAAGGTAAGCCCAAGTTTGCAGTAAAGCATAACAGGCGAAAAGAAAACCTTAGTCTGTATCTGATAGATAAGCCCCGTACCCCTGCGGAACGCCAGCAGAACAAAGAAACATTGGAGCTTGCCACAAAGATACGTGCGGAGCGTGAGCAGGAATTTAAAGAAAGTATGTTGGGCTATCGGTTGAAAAAAGATAGAACGGTCAATTTCTTAGACTATTTCCAAGCCTATATCAACAGTTATACCAAGAAAGATATTCGCATGGTACAAATTGCGCTTAGCCGTTTTAAGGACTTCTTAAAAGAGCAATACCCCATGAATGAGTTTAGTATCAAACCGGAACTTATCACCAAAGAAATGATGGAGCAGTTTGTAGCCTATTTGCAATCCCGAAGTGTGGGTGAAGGTGCTAAAAGCATTTACCAGCGTTTCAAGAAAGTTATTCGATATGCGATTGACCACGATGTAATGTTGAAAGACCCATGTAAAAGTGTTACCTGTAAAGTGGATAGCCAAATGCTTCGAAAAGATGTTCTTTCTCCCGAAGAAATACAAAAGTTGGCGGCTTGCCATTATGACAACGAGAACCCGAATGTCAGACGGGCTTTTATCTTCTGTTTATACAGTGGTTTGCGTTTCTGTGATGTAAAAGACCTTACCTATAAGAATGTGGATTACGCTAATCGGTTATTGAAATTTGAACAAAGCAAGACAAAGGGACATTCTGCCAGTAGTGGTGTGGTTATTCCCCTGAATGATGGTCTATTGTCTATCATTGGTGAAGCCCCGGCAGATAAAAACTGTTTGATATTCGATTTACCTACTTACGAAAGTTGCTGTAAATCAGTAAAGCGTTGGGTAAAGAGAGCCGGGATAGACAAACATATAAGCTGGCATTGTGCCCGGCATTCGTTTGCCGTGAACATTCTGAACAATGGGGCAAATATCAAAACCGTAGCCAGCCTTTTAGGGCATAGCGGATTGAAGCATACGGAGAAGTACACCCGTGCGGTGGATAAATTGAAAGAGGAAGCAATAAACAGCTTGCCCGAACTAAAGTTTTAACCATAAAAGACTTATCTTTGTAACTATGAACTTTGAAGCATTAGTAAAACATATCAGCACGATACAGAACACGTTGCAGGCACAAGCCGCACATGCTGTAAACCTTGCCCTTACTTCCCGTAACTGGCTTATGGGTTGCTATATTGTAGAATTTGAGCAGAACGGAGAAGACCGTGCCGCCTACGGTGAACAACTGTTGAAGAAGCTGGAACAACGACTGAAAACAAAAGGTCTGAATGAACGTAGATTCAGGGAATTTAGACGGTTGTACCTTGTTTATCCACAACTAAAAGAACCTGTTACACAATACATTGCATCACAAATTCAAATTCGGCAGTCATTGACCGCCGAATTCACTGAACCAATTCGGCGGTTGGTGACCGCCGAATCTGAAAATGGAGTTTGGAAACTATCAACAGAATACCCACAAACCGAAACATGGATGATTCCGGCTGATAGATTATTCAATAGATTATCTTCCACCCATTTAAACACTATATCGGGAATTGAGAACCCGGTAAAACGTGCTTTCTATGAAATGGAAACCATTCGTGGCTGCTGGTCTGTAAAGGAGTTGGAGCGACAAATCGCATCTTTATATTACGAACGTAGCGGACTATCCAAAAACAAAGAAGCCCTCTCCGCTTTAGTCCAGCAACAAGCAACCTTATTACAACCTAAAGATGTTATCAACACCCCTGTTACTTTGGAGTTCTTAGAGTTGAATGAACGTGCATTGGTGACAGAAACTGATTTGGAACAAGCCATTCTTGACAACCTGCAACACTTCCTGTTAGAAATGGGACATGGCTTCTGTTTTGAAGCCCGGCAAAAACGTATCTTGATAGACGAGGATTATTTCTTTGCCGACCTTGTGTTCTATCACCGCATTTTGAAATGCCATGTTATTGTAGAATTGAAGATAGATAAGTTCCGCCATGAGTACGCTTCGCAACTAAATATGTATCTGAACTATTTTAAAGCGGAAGTGATGCAGCCGGATGATAACCCACCTATCGGCATTTTGCTCTGCACCGAAAAGGGAGATACCTTGGTTAAGTATGCCACTGCCGGGTTAGACCCAAATATTTTTGTGCAAAAGTATAGGATAGAACTTCCAACAGAAGAAGAAATAAAAGTATTCATTTCTTCCTCAAACTATGAGAGTTACAAACTTTAAAATTGGCGAAAAGAAAAAAGATTGTTTCTTCTTTCGCCAGCACATATATTTTGCAGGCTACAAAAGTTAGTTTGGTACGTTTTGGATATATATACAAAAGCACAAACTAAACTCACAATAAAGTAGATTAAAAAAAAGAGAAGATGTTTTGATAAAGTCAGGAATCTATTTTCCCTTTTTAAGAGAACAACTCACGAGGTTATTCTATATTTTAATTGCAATTAGTTTATAGTATGGAAGATTTTAACTCACAATATGCCAACCATTCGAAATTAGAACAGCTAAAGCAGTTCATTTTGGAACATGGTACTTATATCGAACTCAAAAAGGGTGAACAATTCACTATTCAAGGCAAAGTGAATCATCGGGGAGCTTATATCGAACACGGCTTATTGAGATATACTCGTGTGGATGAAAAAGGGAATATACATATAGTAGGATATACTTTCTCCGGAGAGTTTACAGGAAGTTTATGCACACTTATAGAGCCTAATCAACCGTCATTAGTAACAATTGAAGCCGTTTGCGATACAAAGATTTGTTATATACCCTATTTAAAAGTAGAGGAATTCTTTGCCACAAATGTAGAAACCATGCAAGTAAAATGTACTCTTATTGAACAATCATACTTATTAATGTATCATAGATTAATAGATATGTACTGCAAGACTACGGCAGAACTGTATCTTGACTTATTGAATAGATGCCCCGATATTCAAGAGTACATTACGTTAAAGGAGATTGCCTCTTTCTTGCAAGTCACACCGGAAACAATCAGTCGCATACGCCGTGGACTGAATAAATAGCTTACGACAATGAAAGATTTTAATTCATACCTCGACAATTTAGACTATTCCCTCGTAAAAGATTTATTTCATGAAAAAGGGAAGCAACGTATATACCACAAAAAAGATTTCTTTATTCGTCAGAATGAAATATCACGTTTTGCCGAATGGGTAGAAAACGGTACATTCCAATATACATATATTGATGGAGAGGGTGAAGAACACATTGTTGGATACGCTTTCACCAACGAGTTTGTATGTGACTATTCTTCTTTAATGAGAAGTGGCTTATCGTTAGTAAATATTCAAGCCATAACAGAGTGTTCTGTATATGAAATATCCCGTCATGACATTATTGAATATTGGGAAACGGATATGAAAACTCAACGATTCGGAAGGCATGTGGCAGAGAGTCTATTTGAAATGGTATATGAACGATTACTTGATTCATATTGTACGCCTGAAATACGATACAGGAACTTGATGGAACGTTGTCCTAACTTGAAAGAAGTAGTTCCTTTGAAAAGCATCGCTTCATTCTTAGGGGTTACACCGGAAACCATTAGCCGCATACGCCGCAAGTTAGAGATATAACTCACCTTTTAACAATTGTTATATTGGGGTCTTGATAATTGTCAAGACCTTTTTCCTCCACCTTTCATTACTTTGCACACATTGATTAAAAACTATTAGTATGATACGGAAATTAATGAAAGAAGAATATAAAAATGCTATAAACTTATCCTATCAAGTATGTATAGAGTGTGGCATTAACGATTTTACGGAAGAAGGGATTGAAACCTTTAAAAGTTTCGTGTATGACACATCGTTGATGAATACGCTTGACATATATGGGGCTTTTGACAATCATTTATTGATAGGAATAATCGGTGTACATCGGGAAAGGCAACATATATCCCTCTTCTTTGTCTTGCCACACTATCATCGGCAAGGAATAGGAAAATCGTTATTTGACTATATGATGAGCAATTGTAATTTTACTTATATAACAGTTAATTCTTCAACCTATGCAGAAACTTTTTATACATCTTTAGGCTTCAAAAAAGTGGGTAAAAAAGAGATTAATAAAGGTATTGTTAGTATCCCTATGAAGAGAAATATATAATTATTGTCAATCACTTAAAATAGAGATAAGATGAAAAAGAAAATTACTTTATGTATGGTGCTTTCCACATTCATTATTTGCGCCATGTTATGTCTGACAAATTGTAGTAACGATGATGCCCCTACTTCTGTCTTCACCCCCGAAGCCCTGAAGCAAACTACTTGGCAAGCGCAAATGACCGTGTACAATATCGAAGATGAGATAGACTACACAAAACAATCCATTCTTCAGTTTACTAACGAATCAGAAGGCATTTATACAAGGACGAACGAAGAAGACGGATATATGTGGAACACAGATTTTACTTATCAAGTAAATGGAAAAATCATCACGTTCGACAACATAGCAGGTCCGTGGACAGTGATGGAATACACAGGAACACATCTCGTAATGGAAGCCTATAATCCCAATAAGATGGTGTGGACGTTGGAGAAGATGTATTAACCTAAAAATAGCGGATATGAAGATTTCAACAATTCTCTTTTTCTGCCTACTAATGACAGCTTGTATGCAGACAAAATCCTTTCACCGGACAAACGGCTGGTACTACGTAACATCACAGACTACAGACAGCCTTTCACAAACACCTTTCCTTACTGTTATGGATTTCGATTCTTTACGTTTGGAAACTGATGCTTTTGGACACTCGGTCATTACCGGTGTCTTCCTCCAAGATAAATTGCCTATATGGAGAGAAGCCACAACAAAGAGTGTAGGAAAGTACATCGCTTTCGTTTTCAATGACACGGTGATAACTGCTCCTCAGGTTAATAGCCCCATAGAAAGCGGATGTTTCCAAATTTCCAATCCGCATGGATATGATTTGGAACGTATCTTTAGGGAACTACAAAAAGAAATTGATATATCAAGGTTTGGAAATTAAATGTTAACTGGAAAATGGGAACATTAGGTTGCATAAATGATATGCTACAACGGGACAAAGAGAACCGTGAGCTTCGCAAGTTGAATAGAGACAGGATGAAAGAACATCACAAATATCTTGTAGGCAAAGGTAAAAATGCTGATTTATCCAATGTTTCCATTGAAAAGATAGAAGAAATCCGTAAAAAAACCATAGAAAAGGAGCAATCAGACCAAATATATATGTTTAGGATATATATATTTCTTACAATATGCCTTTTAGTGCTATTTTTATTGGGATTACTTTGCTATAAACTATTTTTCTAAATTCCCCCAAAACAACAACTTGCGGATTACAATATTATGAATTGAAATAAGCCTTTTCCTAAGTCTCGCTAAGGCTTATTTTTTATATGAATACATACATGAATCTAATTTTAGAACAGCGATTTTTCCGCTTATTGTCGGAATATTCACAACGTAAAGTTTCTGCATCGGAGTTTACAGAAGCTATTGAGGAATTGGCTACGCATGTAGCCGATTTTGGTATCAACGAACAGGATTACAGTATTTTACTTCGCTATTTTTCCTTTGGTTTACACCGTCTTAAATCGTATCGTGTACGGTTTGAGCAAGAAAAAAATGCCCTATTTGCATTTAATTGATGAAGCGATAGGACTTTTGAACACTGAAATACGCCTTATTGAATGGCGCATCAAATACCCGGAACAACTACAGCAACGCATCAATAAACAGCCCCTTTCCCCTCTCTACCTCGCCGACAAAACAACCCTTATCAATATCATGGAAGTGGTAAGCGGCTTATTCCTCTCCAAAGACATCGTTTATCAGAACGGTAAACCTGCCTATTTAGTGGACTTATCCAAAGGTTTTGAATGGTTGTTTAACATTAAGATAAGCGACTGCCACCAAAAACATGAGGACGTGATAAAACGGAAGCCGGGCAAACTCACCGAATTTCTTAATGGACTGGCAAACCTAATCAAAAATGAACATGATAAGAAAGGATATAGATAATCAGCAACTTATGATTTATTTATAGGGGACTCCATTAGTTCTCCTGTAATTTCTTTGTATCCGTTTTTAGAACTTTGCTTCATCAATCGATTGACAAACAAAATGTATAATCTGAAAAATGAAGCAATTATGTATATAGACAATGACGAATTTGGTGGATGGATGCAGAAGCTGTATGCCAAACTGGAAGAACTCTGCAAAGATGTACGGGTACTACGCAATGCAGACAGGGTACTGCCCGAAGATGATAACCTATTGGATAATCAAGACTTGTGCCTGCTGTTCAAAGTAAGCATCAAAACCCTGCAACGCTACCGGGCTATCGGTGCGTTGCCATACTTCACTATCAGCGGAAAAGTGTATTACAAGGCTTCCGATGTCCGGGAGTTCATCAAGGAAAGGTTCAGCGTCACCACGCTACGCCAGTTCGAGAAAGAACACTGTACGAAGAAAAAGAAGTGAATCTGAAAAGCCGGAACGGTGAATGTGCTTCATCCATCCCGGCTTTCCCCGTTTATGGCTTACCCAGCTTATCAGCTTCTTTCTTTAGCTGTTCGGCTTGCTCGTTCAACAGCCTTGCACGTTCCAGTGCTTCCGCCTGCTTTTGGATGCGGTATTCAAAATCCATCACTGAATCGGTCAGACTTCGGATAAAGCCGTTATCCCGTTGCCATTTGAACTTGTTTTCCAGTATATCAAAAGTTTCCCCGTCTGCCTGTCCTTGCATCAGCAAATAGCGGTATTTCATATCGTTGTCCTGTAACTGCTGCATACGTTCAGCCAAACGGATATTCAAGAATATGGAAACGGAACAGATAACCAGCACTGCCGAAAAAAGGAACAATCCCGGACGAATCCAAGAAGCGACCTTGTTGCAAATCCGTTGATAGAGCGGTAAGGGTATAGCTTCCTCTTTATCCGTCTTGCAAGAGCCCAAAGCATCAAGCATTACCTTGAAACAACGGTAGGTTTCCAATACTATTTTCTTGGTGTCCTCGATATGTTTCTGCTGACCTTGCATCCTATTCCTTATCTCGTCAAGCTGGCTTCGGATAGCCTGCAAATCCTTTTCGGGAACAGCCGGGTTACTGTGCAATTCCGACAATGCCTGTTCGATTGCGTTCAGTCTTTCAAGAGTTTCCTCCCGACTGGCTGGCGTTACCTGTGCTTCCTGCTTCTCTTTCAATTCAGTAACCATTGAGAGAAGCCCCTCTAAAATCAAATTTTTCTCCATGTGTTTACAAATTAAGTTGTTTTTTCTTTTTCTTCTTCTTTCTTAAATTCAAGTTTGGTTCTTCATCCGCAGGGGGTGATGAAGCGGTGAACAGACCGAGTGAGCCAGTTATCAACGGACTGTCAGTCTTTCCCTGTGTCGGCAATGGCTCCCGAACGGGTGTAAAAGCTGTCTGCCGTTGATTTCCGACCGTATTCAGTCCTGCATCCCCGAAACATTTATCCAGTTTGGAGAAACTAAAATTGCGGTCTATCTCCGAACCCTTGAACGTGTATTCGCCTTTGGAAAAGGAAACGCCCTGTATCTCGCCCGTCTGCCCCTTGTACTTGAACCGGACAGTAATACCCTTTTCCGCTAACCGCTCCTGTAACTGCCGCCAGTTCTTGAACTTCCCGATTTCGTTCTTTACAGCCGTGTAAATCTCGTATTTCGACTTGTCCGGCTCTTTCAAGCGGTGCTGCTTTACCTGTTCTTTTCCACCAGCAAAATAAAGCCCGTGTTTGGTTTTCAGCTTCTTGCATACCTGCTCGTTACGGTACATATCGTTCCTGTCCGAAATGGTCTTGCCGTTGTTGTCTATGCGGTTGAACACGATATGCACATGTGGGTGTTCCCGGTCTTGATGGCGCACGATGATATACTGCGTATCGGTGATTTTCATTTCACGCATATACTCCTGCGCAAGCTGTACCATCTTCTCGTCTGTCAATTTGGGTGCATCCACTGCCGAATAACTTAACGCAATATGTCCGACAGGCTTCTTCAAATCGGGATTCATCCCGGTCTGCATACAGAAGCTGCGGATTATATCGCCCCGGCTTTCAGTCAGAACCCCGTCCGCATGAAGCAAAACCGCCTGCTCCTTACCAAGCACATAGTTCACACAGCCCTTAAACCCGCTTCCCTTTTTTATTTTTCCAATCATCCGACAACTGATTTATAATTTCGACAATCCTGTTTTTGAGTTTCACCAGTTCCACCGCCACCAGTGCGAAACCTCCGGCATTCGCTCGGTGCGCCAGTTGGTTGATGTTGTTGGCTTCCCCTGCCAGCTTGCGGATGGTGTCCGCATCCTGCCTATTCAGCCGGGGTATGACCTCTGCCGAAACAACCGCCTGCCGGACATACTCACTGACACGCAACCCGGCTTCCCCGGCTCGCTTCCTGATGGCATAATACTGCAACTCGGTCAGCTTCGTGCTGACTACCCGTTGCTGCTTCTCTATCCGTTTCTTTGCCGGACGTCCCCCCGGCTTATCCTTTATATTCGTCATAGGTTTTTACATTTAAATGGTATCTTAAAAATTGCGACCAACGGGAGAAATTTTCTTTGCTGTCAAGCAAAGCAAGGTAGTTTCGGTTTACCGAAACATAACCTTGCTCTCCAAATTAAACCGCCTGTCGCTGGTAATCCTGCCGGACTAAATGCCCCTGCCCCTTTTCTGTCTTAGGGCGGCACGTTGTCCGGTTTCCTGCTTTATCTCCTGCGCTTGGCTGGTGCTGTTCTTCTGTTCCTGCTTCCTGCCGCACAGGTAATCGTTCAAGTCCGAATACCCCCTGTAATTGCCCGAGAAGTCACGCACACGGTAGGAGTATTCCAATTCGATAGCCCGTGTCGCTTCATATCCTGCCTTGTCATTGTCAAGCATACAGTGGATGCGTTCATACGGGTACAGCACGTCAATAGCTTTCGGCACATTGACAGTAGAGTTGAGTATGACATAATCCTGCCTGTCAAGGTCGGGCATGGTCGGGCAGTTCTTCATCCGGAGCGTGAGGAAAGAAAGATAGTCCATAAAACCCTCGAATACCAAACACTTCTCTCTCGGCTCTCCCTGCTGCCGTATATGGGTGATGTCTTTCGGGGCGATGCAGCCTTTGAAAAAGGAATTGCGAACCTCGTAACCTCCTGCTATGTTCGGGAAACCGATAGCAAAGAACGGTCTGCCGTTATTGGTAAAATGGAGTTCCTTACATTCTCTTTTTGCCAGTTCGATATTGATACCCCGTCCCTCCAAGTAACGGAGCAATGCCGGATGGGTCAAGTCACGGACTTCCAAATGTTGGAAACTCGGTTCTGTCCTACGCTGGGGAAAAGAAAAACTGACCGGGCGGACGTGCGGTGTCTGTTCCGCTATCCGGTTTAACAGGTATGGCAGGCTGTCGGAGCAATAGAGTTCCTTTGCCAGTGCGATGATGTTGCCGCCCTTGCCTGCGCCAAAGTCATACCAAAGGTTGCGGTCAGTGTTCACCTTGAAAGACGGTTCGTGTTCCTCCCTTAACGGTGATTTGTACCATAAGCCGTTACCCTGCTGCTTGACAGGAGAGTAACCTAAACTATGCAGATAGTCTGCGATGGGTATTTGTTTCACATCTTCGATGTTCATAACATTTTCTTTTTTGGGGATTAAAAAATAGTTGAAAAGTGCGCCAGTCCTGTTTAGTCCGTTATATATATACCCGTACCATACTAAACCTGCCTGTTCCGATACAGGGAAATAGTAAGTCCGTTCCTCTTATATATACACCCGGACTAAACCAAACTGACTTTTAATAATGGAAATCGGGATTATAGCGGTAGCCCTTGCCCTCTTTCACAATCATGCGCTTGTTCACAAGGAACTTGTTCAAATCCACATGGATATTGCGTCCACGCTTGTAGCCGATACTTGCATAACCCTGTTTCAAGGTCTTTAGGACATTCTCGTAACCATATATGACCTGTTTGCCAAAACCGTTTTCCAAAGCTGTCCTGTGCTGTTGCTCCGTCAGTTCTGCCAGTGGAAAGCCCCTGTCTTGGCTGGGTTGCTTGAATACATAACCGTCCACGGCTTCGGGCAATGCGCTGTCGTTGATACGGAATGCGAACGGGTCAAACTCCCGGTCACGTATGTGCATCGCCTTTACCTCGCTTATGTTGCCGTCCTGCGTACTTTTGGTAATTTGCAGGACGGTTTCAGCCTTATTGTTCAGTTCCGTACCGATATGCCCCCTTGTGTTGTCATCCCCCTTGTTCAAATGCAGTACGGTATGGATATGCAGGTTATATCCGCTTGACCAGCGCATCAAGAGGTTGATTAGGTCAGTCGATTCGCTGGGGCTGTTGATGTCATT
>NZ_BAKJ01000044.1 GCF_000614125.1 Bacteroides rodentium JCM 16496 | reverse complement strand
GTTTCCCTATAGCGAACAAAGTGTTTCCCTTAATAGAACAAGTTGTTTCATTATGGCGAACACTTTGTTTTCCTTAACAGAACATTTCGTTTCATCATATGAAAACAGACTGTTTGTCCTTATTGGAACAAACTGTTTCTCCATACTTGAACAAAGTGTTCATCGCTGTGAACTAACAAACTAACTATAATACTATAGTAGATGATATGCGCGTGGCACTTGGTAATATGTGCTTGCAGATGAAATAAAAGAATCTATATAAATAGCCTCCTCTTTATTGTTCAGAACAGCTTGGGGCGTTTGTTATTGAACCGATAGCCGATACCCAACATCAGATAATTGGGCTCATGAAATTCCCGGAGGTTATATCCTATATGGAGATACGAATTGCGTGTTACGTCTATTTTCAAGGCAAGAATCTGATAGAAAGACTTCATGTCACCGCCGCCGTGCAGAACATTGGCGCCCAGACCGATACCTACTGTGAAGTAAGGCATGACAAATTCTCCGCGGGCAGATAAGCCAATGCCATCTGCTTCTTGGCGGGCGGAGTGTAGAAGCCGTTCTCTTCTTCGTACGATTCTTTCATGTTCGCACTGTGGTCGTATACGCCGTCCAGCGCCACACCGGCACGGAATTTATAGCCGAAGTTGTACATGGGTGCAAAGCTGAAACCGAATACGTTGTAAGTGCCGGGTGCGGGTACCTGGCCACTACTGCCCTCATGATTCACTGCTTTCTTTCGCCAGGAGCCGAACAAAGTCAGGTCGTAGCTGACGTGGCGGGGGAATGGAGGAACGATAGGGCGTTGCATGATTGGGCGAGCTCATCCGCTCTGCGGTTAAAGTTATATACCAGTCCCACTTTGCAGTCCACCGTGTTCAGACCGGAGTTGGGATATTGGGTATTTCCGTTGGAAAAGTGGCTTCCGGTAGCTCCTATCATCAGGTCGAACTTGGGGGAGAGCGCCCACTTTAAGTAGAGGTTTACATTGAGATAGGCATTCACTTTCGAGCCGATAATCTGGTTCTCCGGGTTGTCATATTCATCGTAGGGTTTCCAGCCGAACGATGCGCCGAAGTTCCATTCATAGTTCAAGGATATGCGGGGGCTGAATTGGGCGATGCGTCCCCCTTGAAACAGATAGACCGCCAGCGGGTTGCCCAGCTCTTCCGGATTGCCGAAGTTGAAATAGCCGACTCCAATCCCTTGATAGGCTCCTATATAAGCCTGGTCGGCAACGGTGTGGGGACGGAGCTGGAAGGAGTATTTCAGATGGCCGGCATAGGCATTTTTCATGGCCTTGTTTTGGTGGTTGGAGTACTCCAGAAAAGGGTTGGTCTGAAAAATATAGCCAGCACGCCCTTCTACGCCTAATCTATGGATGAAGCGCTGTGAGAAAGGGAGTGTATCCCGTTTGTATTCCGAATGACTATCGGATGTCCATTGTTGGGCGTATATTGTATCAGACAAGAAAAGTACCGCTCCTAAGAAAGCCAGTATTTTCCATATCTGCATTCTATTTTTCATATGCCGTGTCGGTCTTTCTTGTTTATAAATGTTCCAAGTGAAGTTTAATTTCGTGCAAATATAGTTCTTTTCTCCTTTTGGTATTCACAATGAGACAACTATTTGTAAAAAGAGGGGGTAAAACTGAAATCGTCAATAGAATGGCCGACTTCGGTTTTACCCCCTCTTTATTCATTCACCCGGATGATGTCTTATGATTCGGATGCTGGGTGGCGAGTATTATTTCCGGTCGTTCTCCCGGATTTCCACACGGCGGATTTTCCCGCTGATGGTTTTGGGGAGCTCATCAACAAATTCTATGACACGCGGGTATTTGTAGGGAGCCGTCACTTTCTTTACATGGTTCTGCAACTCCTTGACAAGCTCTTCTCCGGCGCGTGCCTTGTACTCTTTTGCCAACACAATCGTAGCTTTTACCACTTGGCCGCGGATTTCATCGGGCACACCGGTAATGGCACATTCCACTACGGCTGGGTGGGTCATCAATGCACTTTCCACTTCGAACGGGCCGATGCGGTAGCCGCTACTTTTGATAACGTCGTCGGCGCGGCCCACGAACCAGAGGTAGCCGTCTTCGTCCTTCCAGCTACGTCGCCCGTATAGTAGATGCCGTTGTGCCATGCCTCGCGGGTGCGGTTGGCATCGCGGTAGTATTCCTTGAACAATCCCAGCGGTTTGCCTTTGTCGGTACGGATTACAATCTGTCCCTGTTCACCGGCTTCCACGGAACGTCCTTCGTAGTCTATCAGGTCTACGTCGTATTGCGGATTGGGCAATCCCATGCTGCCAGGTTTCGGTTCCATCCACGGCATGGTGGCAACGGTAAGGGTTGTTTCGGTCTGTCCGAAGCCTTCCATCAGCTTGATGCCCGTCAGCTTCTTGAAGGTCTCGAATACAGCGGGGTTCAATGCTTCTCCGGCGATGGTGCAGTATTCCAGACTGGATAGGTCGTACTTCGTGAGGTCTTCGTGAATGAGGAATCGGAAGATAGTGGGCGGTGCACAAAGCGACGTGACGTGATAATCTTGTATCTTCTCCAGTATGGCTGCGGGAGTGAATTTCTCGTGGTCGTATACAAATACGTTGGCGCCGGCAATCCATTGTCCGTAGAGCTTGCCCCACACGGCTTTTCCCCAACCGGTGTCGGCAATGGTGAGGTGTAGGCTGCTCTCTTTCAGGTTGTGCCAGAAGCTGCCGGTGACGATATGTCCCAACGGATAGGTGAAGTCGTGCGCCACCATCTTGGGTTCTCCGGTAGTACCGCTGGTAAAGTACATCAGGGAGATGTCATCGTTCGTGTTCGGATGTTCCGGTTTCACGAAAGGGGCGGCGGCCTCGATACCTTTGTGGAAGTTTTCGAATCCTTCGGGAGTTTCCGGCCCGACGCTTACCAGACGTTTCACGGAAGGAGACTCCGGCATGGCTGCCGTGATATGGTCGGTGATGACGCTTTCGCCGGCGCAGACTATCATTTTGATGTCTGCGGCGTTGCAACGGTATACGATGTCTTTCTTCGTCAGCAGGTGGGTGGCGGGAATCACCACTGCGCCGAGTTTGTGCAGTGCCACAATGCTGAACCAGAATTCGTAACGGCGTTTCAGTATCAGCATCACCATGTCTCCACGGCCGATGCCGAGGCTTTGGAAATAGGAAGCCGTCATGTCTGTGTACCGTTTCATGTCGGCAAAGGTAAACTGCCGGCATTCGCCCTGGTCATTGGTCCACAACAGTGCAGGTTTGTCGGGCTGCTCGGCTGCCCAGGCATCCACAACGTCGTAGCCGAAGTTGAAATTTTCCGGTACGTTTATCTTCAGGTTCTTGATGAAGTCCTCCTGTGAGGTGAAGGATGTTTGAGATAAAAATCTTTCTACCATAACTTTATTACATGATTACTGCCAGGAATTTCACTGTCTTTCCGTCAAGCGCCTTCATGCCGTGCGGCAGTTTGGAGTTGAAGTACAGACTGTCTCCTTCGTTTAAGATTAAGTCTTTGCCGTCGATGCTGACCATCATACGGCCTTCCAGTACGAGGTTGAACTCTTGACCGGCATGGCTGTTGTAATGTATCGGCTCGCTGTCCGGTTTCGGTTCTACGGTCACGATGAACGGGTCTGCCGTGCGGTTGATGAAACCGGCTGCCAGCGATTGGTATTTATATGCCTTGGTACGTTCTATACTGGTTCCTTTTCCGGCACGTGTCAGGAAGTAGGAACTCATTTTGGGCTCTTGCCCAAACATCAGTGCGTCCAGTGATATGCCGTAGTGCCGTGCTATCTTCTGCAGCATGCTGACCGAGATGTCGAATTCTCCGGTTTCGGCAAGGCGGTACTCTTCTGCAGAGATGTCGCAGTCGCGGGCGATATCGTCGGCAGTCAGTTCCAATACGTCACGCAGTCCGCGCAGGCGTTCGGCTATTTGTCTGATTTGTTCGTCCATAATTATATTTGTTTTAAATAGGTTGTTATTGAAATACACCGTTACGCCGCAGGGCATTGGCATATTGGCACATCAAATACTCGCTTTGATGGCTTTAATCACAGTGGAGGTGAATCCTTCGTGCTCCAGTTCGTTGATTCCCTTGATGGTAATTCCTCCGGGAGTACACACCTTGTCAATCTCGACACTGGGATGTGTGTCACTGTTCAGAATCAGCTCGGCTGCTCCCTTCACGGACTGTGCCACCATGCGCATGCCGTCTTTGGGGTAGATACCCATTTCAATGCCGGCTTGCATGGCTGCCTGGATGTACTTCAGCACATAGGCGATGCCGCAGGAAGTCATGGCGGTGGTTGCCGCAATCTTTTCCTCGGGAATGAGCATGGCAAGTCCCATCTGGTTGAAAATGTCCAGCATCAGCTGCTCCTGCTCCTTGGTGGCATTGCGGCTGGCGATGAGTGTCATACTTTCCATTTCGCTGATGGCTGTATTGGGAATAAGGCGGAACATGGTCATTTCCTTGTCCGCTACATAGTGTGTCAGTTCTTCGAAGGGAATACCGGCTGCAACGGAGATAAGAATCTGTGTGCCTCTCAGTTTCAATTCCTTTACCACAAGTTTCATCAGCCATGGCTTCACGGCAAAGATTATCATATCTGCACCGGTCACTGCTTCCTGATTGTCGTTAGTCACTTGCAAAGCGGGGAATTCTGCCTTCAGTTTGTCCAGCTTGTCCTGGGTGGGGTTGGAGACAATGATGTCACCGGCAGGGATGATTGTTCCTTTTGCCAGCCCGCGGGCGATGGAGCCTCCCATATTTCCGGCACCGATAATTGCTATTTTCATATCTTCTTGTTGTTAAAAGAGTTGTCTGTTGGCAAAGGTAGATAAATTAAAGAACTTTCTTGAAGCGTTTCAAGAATTCCTTTGCTTCGTCCATGCTGAGGCACAGAGGCGGCAGCAGGCGGAGCACATGCGTACCGCTTACGCCGGTGAATACGTGTTGTTCTTTCAGCAGTCTTAGACGCAGTTCCTTGATGGGGGCTTCAAATTCCAGCCCTATCATCAGTCCTCGTCCGCGAACGTCCTTGATTTGCGGGAACTTTCTCAGTTCTGTCATCAGGAAGTCACCGACTTGCGCTGCATTTTCTATCAGTTTTTCCTGCTCTATGACGTCCAGCACGGCAAGGGCGGCACTGCAAGCTAGGTGGTTTCCACCGAAAGTGGTTCCAAGTTGTCCGTATACCGGTGTAAACATCGGGCTGATGAGTACGCCTGCCATCGGGAAACCATTGCCGATGCCTTTTGCCACGGTGATGATGTCGGCTTTGATGTCGTTGTACTGATGGGCGAAGAACTTGCCGCTGCGTCCGTAGCCGCTTTGGATTTCATCGAGAATCAAGACCGTGCCCGTTTCCGTACAAGTCTGGCGGAGAGCCTGCATGAATTCGTCTGTCGGCAGTTGGATGCCGCCTACACCTTGTATGCCTTCGATAATCACTGCGCAGACATCTCCTTTGGACAATTCGGCCTTCATGGCTTCGATGTCGTTCAACGGGAGGTAGGTGACGTGCCCGCAGTTGTTGATGGGAGCGATGATTTTAGGATTGTTCGTTACTTCCACCGCCAGTGAGGTACGTCCGTGGAATGCTTTTGAGAAGGATATCACACGGGTACGGTCGTTGTAGAAAGAGGCGAGTTTCAAGGCGTTCTCATTGGCTTCGGCACCGCTGTTGATGAGGAAGAATGAGTAGTCGTCATAGCCACAGACTTTTCCCAAACGCTCTGCCACTTGCTGTTGCAGCTTGTTAATTACTGAGTTTGAGTAGAATCCAACGTGGCAACTTGGTTACTCACCATCTCTACATAATGTGGATGTGCATGTCCGATTGAGATAACGGCATGGCCGCCGTAGAGGTCGAGGTATTCGGTACCGTTCTCGTCCCATACATGGCAGCCTTTTCCTTTGACGATGTTGATGTCAAAGAGAGGGTATACGTCGAATAAATTCATAATTTTCAGCCTCTCCCCGACCCCTCCCCGTAGAGGGGAGGTTTGAGGATACTATGGGGTTATGTATATTTATACTATCTTAATTTCCCCTCCCTACGGGGGAGGGGTTAAGGGAGAGGCTTTTAGAAAGCGCTTGGTTTCAGCTTGAGTCCTACGGTCTCTTCCAGGTTAAACATTAAATTCATGTTATGGACAGCTTGTCCGCTGGCACCTTTCAGGAGGTTATCGATGCAGGAAATGATGAGCAGCTTGTCGCCGTGCTTCTCCAGATGGATGAGGCACTTGTTGGTGTTTACCACTTGCTTCAGGTCGATATTTTTCTCCACGATGTGGGTAAAGGAATCTTTGGCGTAGTATTCTTCGTACATGCGGACGATTTCTTCCAAGGCCACTTTGGTCTTCACCACAATGGTGGTGAAGATGCCGCGCGGGAAGTCACCACGGTAGGGGATGAAGTCAATGTCCGCATCAAAGCTGTTCTGCAGCTGTTTGAGCGATTGCTTGATTTCGGGTACATGCTGGTGCTCGAAAGCTTTGTAGACACTCATGTTGTTGTTGCGCCAGCTGAAGTGGCTCGTGGCACCCGGTTTTACGCCGGCGCCGGTACTTCCGGTAATGGCGTTCACCATGATATCATCGTTCAGCATCAGATGTTTGGCAAGCGGTAGCAGACCCAGCTGTATGCAGGTGGCAAAGCAGCCAGGATTGGCTACGTGCTTCGCTTTGCAGGTGGCACGGCGGTTCAGCTCCGGCAGGCCGTAGATGAAGTCGTGTTCGGGCGAAGCGATACGGTAGTCCATAGAGAGGTCGATGATTTTCAACTCTTCGGGTACATTGTGGCTTTCGAGGAACTTTTTCGTGTCGCCATGTGCCGTGCAGAAAAAGAGTACATCGATTTCTTCCAGCGGGAGCTGGTCGGTGAACACCAAGTCTGTCTCGCCATACAGCCCTTCGTGTACGTCGGTGATTTTGTTGCCGGCGTTGCTCGAGCTGTTTATGAAAACTATTTCCGCTTCCGGATGGTTGAGCAGCAAACGTATCAGTTCGCCTGCCGTATATCCGGCTCCGCCGATGATTCCTACTTTAATCATATGCCCTCCTTCTCGTCTTTATGGTTGGAATAATAAGCGCGCAGTGCCGTAGAGGTTACTTTGATGAAACCTTTGGCATCTTCTGCCGTCCATCCCTTCTGCATTTCGCCGTATTCGCCGAACTTGTTTTTCACAAGGTCGTCCTTGCTTTCTACACCTACGGTAGAGAAGCAGAGTGGGTGAAGCTCGAGGATAGCCGTACCGTTTACGTTGCGTTGTGAAGATTCCAGCATGGCTTCGATGTCACGCATTACCGGTTCCAGATATTGGCTTTCGTGCAGGAACATGCCGTACCAGTTGGCTACCTGGTCCTTCCAGTATTGCTGCCATTTGCTCAAGGTATATTTCTCCAGGAACTTGTGTGCACCGATAATCAGCATAGGTGCGGCGGCTTCGAAACCTACGCGGCCTTTGATACCGATAATCGTATCGCCTACGTGCATGTCGCGACCGATACCGTATGCTGCACCAATCTCCTCCACCTTTTGGATGGCTTTTATGGGGTCGTCGAACGTCTCGTCGTTCACGGCTTTCAGTTCCCCCTTCTCAAAAGTGAGGCGCAACTGCTCGCTGCCCTCTTTGGTGCAGTGTTTCAGGTAGGCGCTTTCGGGCAATCCTTGTGCGGAATCCAGAATCTCGCCACCGCAGATGGAGGTACCCCATAGACCTACGTTATAGGAGTATTTCAGTTTGGTGAAGTCGGCGGCAAAGCCGTGCTCATTCAGGTAGTCAATCTCTTCCTGACGGCTCAGTGCCATGTCGCGTGTCAGCGTAATGATTTCCACGCCCGGACCATGACGAGGAAAGTCATGTCGAAGCGAATCTGGTCGTTACCCGCACCCGTAGAACCGTGGGCGATGGCGTCGGCGCCGATTTCGTTGGCATAGCGTGCAATGGCCAGTGCCTGGAAGATACGTTCGGAACTTACGGAGATGGGGTAGGTACCGTTACGCAGTACGTTTCCGAATACCATGTATCTCAGGCTTTTTTCATAGTACTCCTGCGTCACGTCAATGGTGACGTATTCTTTGGCACCCAGCTTGTAGGCATTCTCCTCGTTAGTCTTCAACTGTTCGGGGCTGAAACCGCCGGTATTGGCACAAGCTGCATATACTTCGTATCCTTTTTCTTTGGCAAGATACATGACCGTGAATGAGGTATCCAAACCGCCGCTGAATGCGACTACCACTTTTTTCTTCTTTTCCATATCCTTATATTTTTATATTTTATCTTCTTCGTGCAGCTTCGGGTCGTAAAGCATTGCTGTGCAGATGCAGAATTTACGGTTCTTGGCTACCAATATATCATGATTGATACAGCCTTCGCAACCTTTCCAGAAGGATTCGTCATCGGTCAGTTCGTTGAAGGTGACGGGCACATATCCCAGCTCGGTATTCATTTTCATGACGGCAGCTCCACTGGTGAGACTGAAAACTTTGGCATTGGGCCAGCGTAGGCGTGCCAGGCGGAAAGAGGCGGTCTTGATACGTTTTGCCAGCCCCAGTCCCCGATATTTGGGGTGTACTATCAGACCGGAGGTTGCTACATATTGCTTGTTGCCCCAGCTCTCTATGTAGGTGAAACCGGCAAAATCGTCTCCACACAAGGCTATGATGGCCTTTCCTTCTTTCATCTTAGTAGCTACGTATTCGTGTGTGCGTTCTGCGATGCCCGTTCCGCGTACCTTGGCAGCTTCCCGGATGGTATCCAAAATCTTGTCCACGTAAACTTCATGTGAGGCGTCAGCCACCATCACATCAATTTGTTTCGAATCCATTTCTTATTTAATTTCTTGTTTTTTGTTGTTATCTATCATTTAATGTTCGGGATGATTTGCGATAGGAAGCTGCGTACCTCGTCATGTGACGCCGCTTCGTGCACCACCAGCATGATGGTGTCATCTCCGGCAATGGTACCCAGAATGGCGGGACACTCCCGGTTGTCGATGTCGTAGGCCATGCTGCTTGCATATCCGGGCCGGGTACGGATGACGGCAATATTGCCCGAAAATTGAAGTGAAACGAATCCGCTTGTCATCAACATCTCACTTGCACTCTGGTCGTTCGAACGTTTATACATGATGTTGTTGGGCAGCACATATACGTATTTACCGTTCATGTTCGCTGCTTTCGCTACTTTCAGCTGTTTCAAGTCGCGTGACAAGGTGGCTTGTGTCAGTTCAAAGCCTTCCTTGCTCAAAGCTTGCAACAGTTCTTCCTGAGAACTGACGTCTTTGCTTGAGATAATCATCTTGATGGCGTCTAACCGATTGGCTTTTTTCTTCATTTTATGTATAATTATTCTAAGAGTGGCGCAAAATTAGGGAATATTTCGGAAAGAATATGCAAAAAGAAGAGTTTTTTTATTCTTTTTATACATAGGTATATTATATATGTTGTTCTTGTTCTCTTTGTAGCAGCCTTGTTTATCTGTTCTTTCACGTTATTGGGGATTGTTTCTGTATGTATTTGATAAATGTTGATATAATATAGAAGAATAGATATGCAATTGTCAAATCTGATACCCTTTCAATCAAAAACTGTATAAAAAGTAGGGGGATAATCTCCTATTTTTGTATCGTTGAATAGCAACTAAAACTAATTACCATGAAACAATGCTTTTTTGCGGTCGACTTGGGGGCTACCAGTGGTCGCACAATTCTGGGAACTTTTACTTCGAATGGTTTGGAAATGGAAGAAGTAAACCGTTTCCCAAATCATCTGATTGAAGCTGGCAGACATTTTTACTGGGATATTTATGAACTTTACCGTCATATTATTGAAGGGCTGAGAATTGCTGCCCGTAAAGGTGTAGAAATAACTTCCATCGGTATCGACACTTGGGGAGTAGATTTTGTCTGTGTAGGTAAGGACGGGGGATTTCTTCGCCAGCCGTATTCCTATCGTGACCCTCATACGGTGGGTGCTCCGGAAGCGTTCTTCACACGTATACCTCGTAGCCATGTGTATGGATGGACGGGGATTCAGGTGATGAATTTCAACTCCTTGTTCCAACTTGATACATTACGCCGTAATCATGACAGTGCATTGGCAGCTGCAGATAAATTGCTGTTTATGCCTGATGCTTTGAGCTATATGTTGACCGGTCAGATGGTAACGGAGTATACTATTGCCAGTACGGCACAGTTGGTAAATGCCAATACCCGCAGGTTGGAGGATGCCTTGCTGCAGGAGATTGGACTGACACAAGCTCACTTCGGGCGTTTTGTCCATCCCGGTGAAAAAATAGGGGGATTGACGGAGGAAGTACAACGAATAACCGGACTTGGTGCTGTCCCCGTGATAGCTGTTGCCGGGCATGATACAGCTTCTGCAGTTGCTGCCGTACCTGCCATGGACCGTAATTTTGCTTATCTGAGTAGTGGTACTTGGTCTCTGATGGGAGTGGAGACGGAGGCTCCAGTCATTACTGCTGAAACAGAATCCTTGAATTTTACGAATGAAGGCGGTGTGGAAGGAACCATTCGCTTGTTAAAGAATATTTGTGGCATGTGGCTGCTTGAACGTTGCCGTACCGAATGGGGGGAAACTTCTTATTCCGAACTCATCGCCGAGGCTGGCGCTTGCGAACCATTCCGTAGTCTAATTAATCCGGATGATGCTTTGTTTGCCAATCCGGCGAATATGGAGCAAGCCATCAAGACTTATTGTTCCGATTATCGTCAGCCTATTCCCATGACACATGGACAGATAGTACGCTGTATCTTTGAGAGTCTTGCTTTGAGATACCGTCAGGTGCTGGATAGCCTGCGAAATCTTTCACCACGTCCGGTGGAGGCTTTACATGTTATCGGTGGCGGTAGCCGTAACGAACTGCTTAACCAGTGGACAGCCAATGCTGTCGGTATCCCCGTGATTGCCGGACCTTCCGAAGCTACTGCTATCGGTAACGTTATGGTTCAGGCATTGGCTGCCGGAGCAGCTAGAGACATTGCTTCCATGAGACAGCTCATCAACCGTTCCATACCATTAAAGACTTTCTATCCGCAGGATATGGAGGATTGGAATACCGCCTACCTGCACTTCAAGCAATTGACGATGACTAATTATAATGGATAATGATTACCAATAACTTATAACTCATAATCAAATCACGTATCATGAAAGAAGAATTGATAAACAAAGCGTATGAAGTTGCTAAAGAGCGTTACGCGGCTCTCGGATTGGATGTAGAAAAAGTAATGGAGCAACTTCAGAAAGTGTCCATCTCCATGCATTGTTGGCAGGCCGATGATGTTCAGGGATTCGAATCTGCCGGCTCATTGACCGGTGGTATCCAGACTACAGGAAACTATCCCGGTAAAGCCCGTAATATGGAAGAACTGCGTTCCGATATTTTGAAAGCCGCTTCTTATATCCCTGGTAGGCACCGTTTGAATTTGCATGAGATTTACGGTGACTTTGGCGGTACCTTTGTAGACCGCGATCAAGTAGAGGTGAAACATTTTGAAAGCTGGATGCAATGGGCAGCCGAAAATAGTATAAAATTAGATTTTAATTCCACTTCTTTCTCTCATCCGAAGAGCGGTAATCTTTCTTTGGCCAATCCGGACCAAGGTATCCGTGACTTTTGGGTCGAACATACTAAACGTTGTCGTGCCATTGCCGAAGAAATGGGGCGCCGCCAGGGAGATCCCTGTATCATGAATCTTTGGGTGCATGATGGTAGCAAGGATATCACTGTAAACCGTATGAAGTATCGTGCGCTGTTCAAAGATTCTCTCGACCGTATTTTTGCTACGGAATACAAGCATATGAAGGACTGCCTTGAATCGAAGGTGTTTGGCATAGGTTTAGAGAGCTATACAGTAGGCTCCAATGAATTCTGTATGGGCTATAGTGTGCAGCATCAGAAACTCATTACCATTGATACCGGGCACTTCCATCCTACGGAAAGTGCTGCAGACAAGGTGTCTTCCATGTTGCTCTTTGTCCCTGAGCTGATGCTCCACGTTAGCCGTCCGGTACGCTGGGATTCTGACCATGTAACTATCATGGATGACCCCACACTTGAGCTTTTCCAGGAAATTGTCCGTTGCGATGCACTGGACCGTGTACACATAGGTCTTGACTATTTCGATGCTTCCATCAACCGTATCGGTGCTTATGTAATCGGTACCCGTGCGGCGCAGAAATGCATGTTGCGTGCGTTATTGGAACCATTGGCAAAGCTTCGCGAATATGAGGCCACCGGTCAAGGTTTCCAGCGCCTTGCTTTGCTCGAAGAGGCTAAGGCTTTGCCTTGGAACGCTGTTTGGGACATGTTCTGTCTGAAAAACAATGTTCCGGTAGGTGAGGAGTTCATCGCTGAAATAGAGAAGTACGAAGCTAATGTAACCTCTAAAAGAGGATAGGAAACCCTTGTAACTGACAGAAATGGAAATAATATTAGGGTTATTGATTATTGCCATCGGAGCATTCTGCCAATCCAGCTGCTATGTGCCCATTAACCGTATCAAGGAGTGGAGCTGGGAGTCGTATTGGATTGTACAAGGTGTTTTCGCTTGGCTGGTTTTTCCGTTCTTGGGCGCATTGCTGGCAGTACCTGCCGGCAATGCGCTGTTCGAGGTTTATGCAAACAATCCTGCGGATACGCTTTGGACCATGTTCTTCGGAGCTTTATGGGGAGTGGGGGGACTGACGTTTGGTTTGTCTATGCGCTATTTGGGCGTAGCTCTTGGGCAGTCCATCGCTTTGGGTACTTGTGCCGGATTGGGAACGATATTGACTCCGGTATTTACTGGTAAGGCAGGAGATTTGACAACATCGGTAATTGTTGGTGTAGTAGTCACGTTGGTGGGTATTGGCATTATCGGTCTGGCCGGTAGCATGAAGTCTGCCAGCCTGAGCGAAGAAGAGAAGAAGAAGGCCGTAAAGGATTTCAATTTTACTAAAGGTATTATTGTAGCCCTTCTTGCCGGATTTATGAGCGCATGTTTCAGTATAGGATTGGGTTTTGGAGAGAAACTCTGTTTTGCTGAAAGTGCGGATATATTCAAGACACTGCCTGCTACATTGATGGTGACACTGGGTGGTTTCATTACGAATGCCGTCTATTGTTTCTATCAGAATTTCAGGAACAAAAGTTGGGGTGATTATGGCAAAAAATCCCTTTATGTAAACAATGTCTTGTTTTGTGCTTTGGCCGGTGTGTTGTGGTACAGCCAGTTCTTTGGTCTCAGCTTGGGTAAGGGATTCCTTGCTGCCTCTCCGGTATTGCTCACATTCTCGTGGTGCATCCTGATGTCGTTGAACGTAACGTTCTCCAATGTTTGGGGTATCCTTTTGAAGGAATGGAAAGGGTGTACCCCCAAGACAATTACAGTGCTGGTCATAGGCTTGGCAGTCTTGATAATTTCTTCTTTCCTGCCACAGTTGCTGGGATAAGTTTAAATGCCTATCTTTGAATATAAAACTAAAATATATCTGCATATATGAAATCAATTCTAGAAAATCGTCCGGCGCTGGCTGCGGAAGTTAATAAGGTGGCTGAGGTGGCTGGTTATCTCTGGCAGAAAGGTTGGGCAGAGCGTAATGGGGGAAATATTACGGTCAACATCACTGAGTTTGTAGACGATGAAATCAAGGCTATGCCCGCCATTAGTGAGGTGAAATCAATCGGTGCTACTTTACCTCATTTGAAAGACTGCTATTTTTATTGCAAAGGTACCAACAAGCGTATGCGCGATTTGGCCCGTTGGCCGATGGAGAACGGTTCCGTCATCCGCATTCTGGATGACTGTGCCAGCTATGTCATTATAGCCGACCAGTCTGTACAGCCTACATCGGAACTTCCTTCCCATCTTAGTGTACACAACAATCTGATAGCGAAAGGTTCTCCCTATAAAGCTTCGGTGCACACGCATCCTATTGAGCTGGTAGCCATGACCCACAACAAGAAGTTTCTGGAAAAAGATGTAGCTTCGAACCTGCTTTGGAGTATGATACCGGAAACAAAGGCTTTCTGTCCCCGCGGTTTGGGCATCATCCCTTATCAACTTCCCAGTTCGGTAGAATTGGCTGAGGCTACCATCCGCGAACTGGATGACTATGATGTAGTGATGTGGGAGAAACATGGTGTGTTTGCTGTGGATGTGGATGTGATGGCTGCTTTCGACCAGGTGGATGTACTCAATAAATCCGCCCTTATTTATATCGCTGCCAAAAATATGGGTTTTGAACCGGATGGTATGAGCCAGCTTCAGATGAAGGAAATGTCCGTAGCGTTTAATTTGCCTAAATAATTGTTTTAGAGCCTGTCTGAATTTATCTCTGCATTCATATCCCCTTCTTAGAGGTATGCACAGTCTTCATTTTGTTCTGTTTTTCGGTTTTCTGCCTGCCTGCCCCCTATTTTCCCCCTATCTGCTCCGTGTGTATAGAGAGGAACCAGATAGGGAGCTGGCAGGGACCAGGTAGGGAGCAGGTAGGGAAATGTTCTGTTTGTCGTTTTTTTCATATCACTTAATTCCGACAACGGTTTTTTTAAGAGGAAAATTTAAACAGGCTTTAAGATAAGCGCTATTTTAGGTTACATGTCTATTCCCGTCCGTGATGAATAATATTCGCTGCGGACGGGATTTTTCATAAATAATCTCTATTTTTGTTCCTGAGCTATTATGGAAGGCACGTGTTATGACTAAAAATTATAATGATTTGGGAGTAGAGTTTAAGTACCTTATTGTAAATGACATGGACCAGAAATATGGTCTTTGGGTAAATACTGTGGGCTTTCAGTCTATTCAGCCTAATTCTCCTTATCCGTTGAAGGATCATCCTACCGGTTATTTTTTCAATGCACAGAAAGGACGGATTCTGCGCGAGTACCAGTTGGTCTATATTACTAAAGGGAGGGGGGTGTTCTCCTCGGAGACCACACCGGAGAAGCAAGTGTGCAAAGGACGGCTGATGGTGCTGTTTCCCGGTCAGTGGCATACGTATCATCCTTATGTGCAGACGGGTTGGAATGAATATTATATCGGTTTCGAGGGAGCTGTGATTGATGATATGGTAAAAGGTGGTTTTCTGTCGAAAGAGAATCAGGTACTGGAGGTGGGGTTGCATGAAGAGCTCGTTTCACTTTTCTCCCGCGCTTTGGAAATTGCGGAAGCTGATAAGATTTCTTCCCAGCAATATCTTGCCGGTATTGTGTTACACATGATAGGGATGATATTGTCCATCTCTAAAAACAAGATTTTCGAAGTGGGTGATATCGATCAGAAAATAGAGCAGGCTAAAATCATCATGAACGAGAATGTATTCAAGGATGTTGACCCGGAAGAACTGGCAATGAAGTTGAATATCAGTTATTCCTGGTTTCGCAAAGTATTCAAGGATTATACCGGCTATGCTCCTGCAAAATATTTCCAAGAGCTAAAGTTGCGTAAGGCCAAGCAATTGCTGGTGGGTACTTCCCTGTCTGTGAAAGAAATCTCTTTTATGCTCGACTATAAATCTACCGAGCATTTCTTCTCCTCGTTTAAGAAACGTACGGGGTTCACTCCATTGGAATATCGCTCTTATGGTAGGGAAACCGGAAGAGAGGAGGAATAAAACAAAAAAGACCGCCAAGAGTGGAAGCCTCCTAACAGTCTAAATCTTACTTTGTAGCGGGACCCGGGATTGAACCGGGGACCTCATGATTATGAATCATGCGCTCTAACCAGCTGAGCTATCCCGCCATCATTTCTCGATTGCGGGTGCAAAGATATAGCTTTTATTTAAATTGCCAAAACTTTTATGGATATTTTCTGCTTTTTCTTTTGCTGATAGGGCACTGGAATGGTTTGCAATGCTTTTTATTGAAAGTCTTTGTATGGCATTATCAATGAATTAGGGGCGTATGGAAAGGAAGATATAAATAAATTTGATGATTTGTTTTCTGTAATTAGAAAAAAGTATTTATCTTGGCTGGCGCAATAAAAAGCAAAATAGACTATGGAAAGAAAGAAAATACATTTGGAATATCTCTTGAATGCGACTTCTAAAAGTATTCTTTGGGCAGCGATAAGTACCCCTACTGGTTTGGAGGGCTGGTTTGCTGATAGGGTTCAGTCGGACGATAAGACAGTAACCTTTTTTTGGGGAAAAACAGAAAAACGTGATGCCGAGATTATTGCCGTGCGGGCGTATTCATTCATCCGTTTTCGTTGGTTGGATGATGAGAACGAGCGTGAATACTTTGAACTGAAGATGACAAATAATGAACTGACCAATGATTTCGTGCTGGAGATAACAGACTTTGCCGATATGGACGAAGTGGGTGATTTGCGTGAATTATGGGAATCGCAAGTGGATACTTTGCGAAGAACTTGTGGTTTTTAGTTAACTTTAGATTAAAAATTTCCCGTACTCCCTTTTTTGTACTACTTTTGTGCTTTCATTGCATGAAACGAGTAAAATGCTGCGCATAAAAAAAGTTAGATATATTTGTTTTGAAGAGCTTTTGCATGCTCTTTATGGGTACTTTCTTCATCTGCCTCTTCATCTTTATGATGCAGTTTTTATGGAGGTATGTGGACGAAATGGTAGGAAAAGGATTGGAGATGACTGTCCTTGCACAGTTTTTCTTTTATTCTGCGCTTTCGTTGGTACCTGCGTCGTTGCCGCTGGCTATTCTGCTGGCTGCCCTTATCACCTTTGGAAATTTCGGAGAACGTTTTGAATTACTTGCCATGAAGGCAGCCGGTATTTCTTTATTGAAAATCATGCGGCCATTGATTATTTTTATTTGTTTCATTTGTTGTGTCTCTTTCTATTTCCAAAATGTCATAGGACCAAAAGCCCAAACAAAATTATGGACTTTGCTTATTTCCATGAAGCAGAAATCTCCCGAAGTGGATATTCCTGAAGGTGTGTTCTACGATGAAATAGATGGTTATAATCTGTATGTGAAGCATAAGAACCGCAAAACTGGTATGCTGTATGACGTACTGATATATAATTTTGAGAAAGGTTTTGAGAATGCTCAAATTATCAAGTCTGATTCGGGACGTCTGGAGATGACGGCTGACAAACAGCATTTATATTTGCATTTATACAGTGGCGAGCAGTTTGAGAATTTGAAATCGCAGAACATGAACCAAAGGAATGTGCCTTACCGGCGTGAGACATTCCGCGAAAAGCATGCAATCATTGAGTTCAATTCGGATTTCAATATGGTGGATGCAGGTATCATGAGTAATCAGTCCAACAGCAAGGATATGAGAATGCTGCAGGCGGATATTGATTCCATGAAATTGCAGAATGACAGTGTGGGGCGTGGTTATTATAAAGAAGCTATGGCAGGAGCTTATAAGGTGACAGCAGCTTGTCTAAAGAGGATACATTGAAGATTGAAAAGGCCTATTTAGGTGAGTACAATGTAGACAGCCTCTACAATGTGGCTACACTGATGCAGAAACAGAAGGTTATATCCACAGCCGTCAGCCGTGCAGAGAGTGCGGGGAGTGACTGGAGTTTTAAGAGCTTTAATATATCGCAGACTGAAAGCAGCCTTCGACGGCACATGACTTCCTGGCATGAGAAACTGACTCTTTCTCTGGCATGTCTTATCTTCTTCTTTATTGGTGCGCCACTCGGAGGAATTATCCGTAAAGGAGGCTTGGGAATGCCGGTGGTGGTTTCCGTATTGATTTTTATTATCTATTACATCATCAACAATACAGGGTATAAGATGGCCCGTGACGGACAGTGGGTTGTCTGGATGGGTATGTGGACCAGTACTGCTGTCTTGGCCCCATTGGGTGCGTTCCTGACATATAAATCCAACAATGATTCGGTGGTATTGAATGCTGATGCCTATATAAATTGGTTCAAGAAGGTTGTGGGCATTCGCAGTGTACGCCATCTGTTCCGTAAGGAAGTAATCATCCATGATCCTGATTATACACGTATTCCGGAAGAGCTGAAGGCTTTGTCCGTAGATTGTCGTGAATATGCTGATAGAAAGGGGTTGAAACGTGCTCCCAATTACTTTAAATTGTGGATGACTGATAGCCAGGATGAGGCAGTGGAAGATATTAACGAACGTTTGGAGAGTCTGATAGATGAGATGTCGAATACAAGATCCGTTACTTTGTTGACAGCGCTGAACACCTATCCGGTCATCCCCGTCCATGCGCATGTCCGTCCGTTCCGCAATTATTGGTTAAACTTGCTCTGCGGTATTGTTTTCCCGATAGGCTTGTTCTTTTATTTCCGTATCTGGGCATTCCGTATTCGTCTGAATAAGGATATGGAGCGGATTATCAAGACAAATGAAGATGTGATTGGAATCATAGAAAGAGATCAGAATAAATAAAAACAAAATAGATTATGGAAAATGTAAAGTTGAATACGATAGAAGAGGCCATTGAAGACTTCAAAGCCGGTAACTTTGTGATTGTTGTGGATGATGAGGACCGTGAGAATGAGGGTGACTTGATAATTGCAGCTGAGAAGATTACACCGGAGAAAGTAAACTTTATGTTGAAGCATGCCCGTGGTGTACTTTGTGCTCCAATTACAGTTTCGCGTTGCAAGGAACTGGATTTGCCGCATCAGGTATCGGATAATACTTCTGTGTTGGGTACTCCCTTCACGGTTACTATTGATAAATTGGAAGGCTGTAGCACCGGCGTTTCTGCGGCAGATCGCGCTGCTACTATCCAGGCGTTGGCCGATCCGGCTTCTACTCCGGCCACTTTCGGGCGTCCTGGCCACATTAATCCGTTGTATGCCCAGGAGAAAGGTGTGTTGCGCCGTGCTGGACATACGGAGGCTACTATTGATATGGCACGTTTAGCCGGACTTTATCCGGCGGGAGCCTTATGGAAATAATGAATGAGGATGGTACAATGGCCCGTTTGCCCGAATTGCGTAGAATGGCAGATGAATTTGGCTTGAAATTGATTTCTATCCGTGACTTGATTGCCTACCGTTTGAAGCAAGAGTCTATTGTAGAAAAAGGAGTGGAAGTGGATATGCCTACAGACCATGGTCATTTCCGTTTGATTCCTTTCCGCCAGAAATCGAACGGTTTGGAACATGTAGCTTTGTTCAAGGGTACTTGGGAGTTGGATGAACCGATTCTGGTGCGTGTACATTCTTCTTGTGCCACTGGTGATATATTCAATTCCAAACGCTGTGATTGTGGCGAGCAGCTGCATAAGGCTATGGAGATGATAGAGAAAGCCGGTAAGGGGGTAGTTGTATATCTGAATCAGGAAGGTCGCGGCATTGGCCTGATGGAAAAAATGAAAGCATATAAATTACAGGAAGAAGGCATGGATACCGTAGAAGCTAATATTTGCCTGGGACATCTGGCAGATGAGCGTGATTATGGTGTGGGTGCCCAGATTCTTCGTGAGATAGGAGTGCACAAAATGCGGCTGATGACCAATAATCCCGTGAAACGTGTGGGTTTGGAGGCTTACGGTTTGGAAATAACGGAGAACGTAGCTATTGAGACTACTCCGAATCCATACAACGAGCGTTACCTCCGTACCAAGAAGGAGCGTATGGGACATACACTTCATTTCAATAAGTAACTGTCTTTTTGTTTTCTTATATCAAAGAAAATCGCTTATTTTGCAACCGGATTTGCGTAACAATCATTAAATAGTAACAAAATGAACCAATTATCAGATCGTTTAAACAGTTTGTCGCCTTCTGCGACACTGGCTATGTCTCAAAAGAGCGCAGAGCTGAAGGCTCAAGGCGTAGACGTAATTAACCTGAGTGTGGGAGAACCGGACTTCAATACTCCCGACCACATTAAAGAGGCTGCGAAAAAGGCGATAGACGATAACTTTTCTCGCTATTCTCCAGTGCCGGGTTATCCTGCCTTGCGTAATGCAATTGTAGAGAAGTTGAAGAAGGAAAACGGTCTGGAATATACCGCCGCACAAATTTCTTGCGCCAATGGTGCCAAGCAGTCGGTTTGCAATGCAATCCTGGTATTGGTAAATCCGGGTGACGAAGTAATTGTACCTGCCCCCTATTGGGTCAGTTATCCGGAAATGGTAAAGTTGGCTGAGGGTACGCCGGTTATCGTACCTGCCGGTATCGACCAGGACTTTAAGATAACACCTGCACAGCTGGAGGCTGCCATCACCCCGAAGACAAAGGCGCTGATTCTTTGCTCTCCCTCTAACCCTACGGGTTCGGTGTACAGCAAGGAGGAGTTGGCAGGCCTGGCCGCAGTATTGGCAAAGCATCCGCAGGTTGTTGTGATTGCCGATGAGATTTACGAACATATCAACTATATCGGCAAGCATCAGAGCATAGCACAATTCCCCGAAATGAAAGAGCGTACGGTCATTGTGAATGGTGTTTCCAAAGCATATGCAATGACTGGTTGGCGTATCGGTTTCATTGCAGGTCCGGAATGGCTTGTGAAGGCTTGCAATAAATTGCAGGGACAGTATACTTCCGGTCCTTGTTCTGTATCTCAGAAGGCTGCTGAGGCTGCTTATACGGGTACACAAGCTCCGGTGGAGGAAATGCGCAAGGCTTTCGAACGTCGTCGTGATTTGATTGTAAAGTTGGCCAAGGAAGTTCCGGGTTTCGAGGTGAATGTACCGGAAGGTGCTTTTTATCTGTTCCCTAAATGCGATTCATTCTTCGGCAAATCTGCCGGCGAACGTAAAATCAATGATTCAGATGATTTGGCCATGTATCTGTTGGAAGTGGCTCATGTGGCTTGCGTAGGCGGTGCTTCTTTCGGAGCTCCCGAATGCATTCGTATGAGTTATGCAACCAGCGATGAAAATATAGTTGAAGCTATCCGTCGTATAAAAGAAGCACTGGCTAATCTGAAGTGATTCTAACTTCTTCTACAAACTTATTTTAGCAAGACATCTGTCATGCTGTCACGAACAGTTCGTTTCATCAAAGCGGACTGTTCGTTTTGTTATGGCGAACACTCTGTTTCATTATAGCGAACACTCTGTTCCATACAGTATAAACACTTTGTTTTATACTGTACGAACATTTTGTTTTCTACTATATGAACACTTTGTTTTCTACTTATGGAACAAAGTGTTCATGTCTGTGAACTAACGTATTATCCGTATATAGAAAATAACTATGAGGGGGGAAGGTACTGAATCTTACGTGGGGATATAAAAAAGCGCAGGCAGTTTATCTACCCACGCTTTTGTTTTTGATACTGGGATTGTATTATTCTCCCGGATGAATTGCTTCAGAAGGACAAACATCTGCACAAGTACCACACTCTGTGCAAGTCTCAGGTCGATATGATAGATATCACCTTCAGAGATAGCGCCAACCGGACACTCGTCGATACAAGTTCCGCAAGCAATACAATCGTCACTAATTACGTAAGCCATTTTCTTTTAGATTTAAATTATTATTAGTACTAATTCGTTCGGCAAAAATAGTGGTTTTCTTTATTACTTGCTATCAATCTTGATTAAAAACATATAATTTGTATGCCGTCTAAATAAGGAGCCGAGAAAGCGGCATGGCATACCGCAGAGGCTGAAGAATGTTCGTTTTTGAACTTCATAGATGAATTGCTCTGATACTATTGGATTTAGCCGATTTCCAGCTTTTATAGTAGAACAGAAATGATTTGCGAAAAATGTGGAGTAACTTACTTCTCCTCCCCGGAGGAGGGGAATTAAGTTACTCTCTATTTCACCTCTTTTTTTCGCAAACCAATTCTGTTCGACTATAAGAAAGAGTCGGATAGGTAAAAGTAATCACTGCGATTTCTCCTTCTTCGACATTCTCGGTTTGATAGGTACCTTTGAAATGTTCAAAGAACAACTGGTTGATTTTCTGTTGCACTGATACTTTTTGAGAGGCAAACCTGGGATCGGCTATCGGGCTGTTCTCTATCCGGCATGCTATGATGTGTTTGTCCGGATGGTTGACCAAGAACATGCTGACTTTGCGCGTTTCTTTGCAGTCGTTCGGATAAAGCAGCATACTTGTCACTATTTGTGTAAGGCGGTTGACGTCGGTATGGATACGCGCATCTCCTGCCTCTACTTGTAGTTCCAGGAGGATACGGCCTTCACTACGCATTTGTATCAGGCAACCTAGTTCGTTGCACCATTCTTTTACATTACAATCCTGCAATTGAAATTTCATCATATTCGCTTCCAGGCGTGAGAGGTCCAATACGTCGTTTACCAGTTGGATAAGCTCACCCGAATTGGCTTGGATAATACCGGAATACTCTTTTCGCTCTGCTTCATCCAGTTCGTTGTCGATGGAAAGCAGTTGGGAGAAACCGACTACATTGTTCAGTGGAATACGGATATTATAACTCATATTGGCAAGGAAACGACTTTTTATTTCGTTGGCTTCTTCGGCAATAATTGCCAATTTACGCATTTCCTTCTCATCTTGTTGCAGCCGTTTCCTGCTTCTATACATATGTAGGTTGAAAAGTACCAAGGCTATAATGATGATAATGGAGGTGACCAGACAGATACGGTGAAAAGTGGCTTGCCGCCGTTCTTTTTGGAAAAGCAGTTGGTCCATATTATATAGGCTTTGCAGCTGTTCTATCTGTGAGGTGGAAAATACTGTATATAACGAATCTTTTGTCTTGGTTATTTGTTTATAGATAGGAAGTGCGTCGTCCGGAAACCCCATCTTTACTAGTATATCCGCTTTCTGAAGTCCATAAATCATGGCATCATCCGGTGAAATAGGGGTTACAAGTTCAATGGCGTCCTCTAAATAAACCAAAGCTTTGTCGTATTCTTTTGTCAGTTGGTAATATTCGGCATATGCTGCCAAACGTATCAACCGATAAGGAAGAAATGAAGATGTACTGAGATGTTGCTCTGATTTCTGCAAATATTCCCATGCTTCCGCAGGACGCTGGAGGCGGGTATAGTAAAGGGCGTATTGTAAATCTATGAGCAGATACAAATTGGTATAGCCGTTTGTCAGTACGGTGGTGCTTTCTTCCTGCAATCTGTTTTTTGCATTGTTGAGTTCCTCTAGATACCGGAACATGTTGTCATTGTCATGCAGATATGAGTAAGCCAGTACTGCTTTTGTCAATAAATCAATCTGAGTGGCAAGGGAGGAATCCGGACTTGTCAATTCAAAGGCCTTGTTCAGGTAGGTGATTCCTTCTTTGTAACGTAAAGTATTGAAATATCCGGTCATCAGGCATAGGCATGCTTCGCGCATACCGTCATGGTTGCCAAGACTTTGAGCCTTGTCGTACATGTCTTGTGCCTGTTTGAGGGCTAATTCAATCTTCTGGCTGATGATATAGAATTCTATCATCATCTTTTTGCCTCTGAAGTAATGGCGGTAGTAGTTGTGCTCTTCAGACAACTGTTCGAGCCTCCTCAACCATTGTTCTGCATGTTTTTGGTCCAGTAGATTGTAGTAATAAATAATGTGTGCATATATGGCCGCACTCTGGTAATGTACATTTTTCTGGACGATGGCCTCTTCCAATAATTTGTTCTCGTAATAGATGAATGTCGGTGACAGTTGGTCAAACAGTGCTATCTGGTATAGAGTTTCCAATCTGGTGGTATCGGCAGGAGAGGCTAGATATATACGTAGCAGGCTATCCTTGACTTCTGCCCGTCGTACATCTGCGTGTACGGACGGTAACAGCCAGCATAAGGCAATGAGCAATGTAAATATCTGTTTCATTTTTTATTCTCCTTTCTGGCTGTCTGGCTTATGGGGTGGGTGAAGCAGAAGCGTGAGCCTTCGGTATACTCTGAATCAATCCATATTTGTCCGCCGATATGTTCTATGATAAGTTGGCATATGGAGAGCCCCAACCACTGCCTTGAGCATTCTCATTCAGCTTTTCAAAACGTTGGAAAATGTTGGCTTGCTTGTCTTTGGGAATGCCGCAACCGGTATCTGTTACGGTGAATAGTACGGTGTCGTCCGTTTCTTTTTCCAGCTTTAGGACAATGCTGCCTTGTGGGGTAAATTTGGTGGCATTTATCAGTAGGTTAATCAGGACTTGCTGCAGGCGTGAGTCGTCAGTCTCGATGGGCATTTCTTCCAGCTCGGTGGTGAAGGTAAGTTCAGCGTGTGTCTGTTTCACTTTATTCACGGTGTCTATCACGTTTCTGCAGATGCTTACGGCATCATGTTGTGCAATACAGAATTGCAGTTTGCCGAATTCAAGACTCGATAAATCAATCACGTCGTTAATAAGCTTCAGCAATAGTTCTGAGTTCTGTTGGATAACTTCATTGCACTGACGGCGTGTCTCATCGTCCAGTCCCTCTTCCGTCAATAGGGATGAAAAGCCCGATAACGCATTGAGCGGGGTACGGATTTCGTGCTCATGTTCGAGAGGAACACGCTTTTTGCACGCATGGCATTTTCGGCATTTATCCGTGATGCTGCCAGTTTTTGGGTGGAGAGCTTCACCTTTTCCCGCTGCCTTTTGAGTAGGATGGCAAGTAGGACAAATAACGTTACTAATGCCATCGTTCCTACCAATATGCTGGTTATGATTTTATTGTATTCTTTATTGCTGGCCGTCTCTATCTTATCTACCTGGTATTTTGCCTTTATCGTATTGATTTGCCGGATATAGCTTTGTGAAGCGAGTGTATCTATAGGAGGATACAATTCCTGGTAGATTCGGCAGGCTTCCATGGCCATGCCTTGTATTTTGCAGAGATAGATTTTTTCCAGCGAAGTCCAGCGATAATACGTGGAGCGCTTATTACCGGAGTATTCTGCTTGCAATTTGGAGTAGATGTCCAGAGCTTGTTGCCAGTATTGTTTGTCCCAATTTCCCATGGCTCTATAGTAGGCGGCAGTGGTATAATCCAAGTGGAACCGGTAGAACTTCTCTGGGTGCAGTTGTAGATGGAATCCATTTTGTGGAGCCAGATGTTTGCTTTATCAAGATAGTCTTGTGAGAGGTGTCCATGGGAAATGGAAAAATTCGTCTTTTCGATGCAGAAAAAGAAGTCTGTCGGGTAGTCAGGCTCCTGATATAATATTTTTTCCAGTTCTTCCAGGATTTTTTCCGCTTCTTTCAGACGTCCTTTCCGTTGCAGAACGTTAGACATTTTTAAAAGAAGCTGTGCCCTATATGGATGTTCGTCTGAAATGTTGGATAGTTCGGTCAAAGCATCCTGGTATGATTCCAGGGCTTTATCCCCCATGTTGGCTATTGTATTATAGGCGTCGCCAATGGCTTGGTTGGCCACTACCATGCCAAATTGGTAGTTTGTAGCTTTAGCTTCTTCGTACATAAGTTGTGCCCGGTTCGTTGCTAAGCTGATATCGCCGCGCAATGTGTAGGCATTGGCCAATTGAAGTTGTAATAGAAAATACGTCGTTCTATCTTCATTTGATTGTAGGGTGGGAAGAAGTTGCTCACTCCACGTAATGACGCTGTCTATGGATATGGAGTCATCATAGAGAACTTGTCTTTTGACCAATGATTGCAGAATGCTCTGCTTTTCTTGATTGGCTATTGTATGTGCTGATAAGACAGAAGTATACAGTATCTGCCCCAATAGCATCCATATAATCATTTTTGTTCTCAAATGTTTGTTTGCCTCTTTTGTTTATTATTGGCAAAAATAAATATAAACGAGTAAATAAAAAATTAAATAGATGCTTTTTTTCTCCTTTATAGTCAATTTGTTAGCAACTTTATGCAGGCGATTGGAAGGGATTAATAGAGTTCCAAACCAAACTCTTCTTTTAATTGTAATAGTGCACTGTTCTTTTGTGCCATCATCTGGAATTTTTCAACGCGTCCATAGGCACGTACTTTTTCGGTAGGAGCACTAATCCGGACAGTCATGGTGACTTTGCGGTTCTTTAGCCGGGTACGTAGGTAATTTTGCAGGGTGGGTATCATGCTGGTAAATTCCTTGGCAACGATTTCATTATCTACCACAGCCTCAAAAGTTGTGTCATTTATTAAAGTGATGCGCATGTTCTGCATGCGCTTGGCTATGGCTACTTGCTCCTTGGGCATACGTCCGGCATACTCCTGCCAGTAATAGTTCAAATCCCTTTCATTGAAGATGTAGTCTTCTTCCGGTTGTGCTGCTTGGTGGACGGCAGTAGGGTTAGATGAAGGGTTTCTTTGTTCCTCTTCTATATGAGGGCGTTTGATGGAGACCCCTAATCCGGACATTTTCATGACCGGAATTTTTTTCTCTTCTCTCCCTTGTGCCATTAATACGGCAGCAGGTGTGGCATGTGGAGTTGTTGCATTACCATGCTGCGTGGCAGCAGGTTGGGGAGTGCTGTTTGTCTGTACTGCCGGCTGTACGGTTTGTTGGGGCGTGGCAGCAGTGGCCTGTGGCTGCTGAGCGGCGGCAGGCTGCGTGAATATGGGTTTTATAGCTTGTTTAGGGCTGCGCCCATTGGTACCGTCGTCCTCCTCGGCGGTCAGTTGTGCCACTTGTATCAGAGTGAGCTCTACCAGTAGCCGTTTGTTTTTACTGGCACGGTAGTTCAGGTCACAATCGTTGCAGAGCTTCATGGCACGGTAAAGAAAAGGGAGGGGGCATTGCTGTGCTTGTGCCTGGTAACGTTCGCGGATGCTTGCGCCGACTTCAAGCAACGGCAGTGTCGCCGAGTCTTTGCTGACAAGCAAGTCACGTAGGTGGGATGAAAGTCCGGTGATGAAGTGGCTGCCGTCGAAGCCTTTGTTGAGCACATCATTCAGTAATAGCAACGCGTCACTGATTTTGTTCTCAAGAAAGAATCCGGTTAGTTTGAAGTAGTATTCATAGTCCAGCACGTTGAGGTTCTCAATCACACTCTTATAGGTGATGTGTCCTCCGGTGAAGCTTACCACCTGGTCGAAGATGGATAGTGCGTCGCGCATACCGCCGTCTGCTTTGAGGGCAATGACATTCAACGCTTCCGGTTCAGCAGTGATGCCTTCTTTGGAGGCGACATATGCGAGGTGTGCTACGGTGTCTTCCACACCAATCCGGCTGAAATCATATATTTGGCAGCGTGAAAGGATGGTGGGCAGTATCTTGTGCTTCTCGGTAGTGGCAAGGATGAATATGGCATGGCGTGGAGGCTCTTCCAGTGTTTTCAGGAAAGCATTGAAAGCCGAGGCGGACAGCATATGTACCTCGTCAATGATATATACTTTGTATTTACCTATCTGAGGTGGTATGCGTACCTGCTCCACCAATTGGCGGATGTCATCCACAGAGTTGTTTGAGGCGGCATCCAGCTCATGGATATTGTAGGAGCGCTGCTCATTGAAGGCAGTACAGGATTCACACTGGTTGCATGCTTCACCGTCTGCTGTGGGGCTCATGCAGTTGATGGTTTTAGCAAAGATACGGGCACAAGTTGTTTTTCCCACGCCTCTTGGACCGCAAAAAAGATAGGCATGCGCCAATTTTCCGGTGGCAATGGCATTCTTCAAGGTAGTGGTCAGTGCACGTTGGCCTACCACAGACTCAAAGGTCGAGGGACGATATTTCCGTGCAGATACAATATAGTTTTCCATATTCGGGATATTCTTTGCTTTTTGTGCAAATGTACACAAAAAAAAGAAATCTTTCGGTTATTCCTCTTATCTTTGTGACGTGAAGTTATATGATGGGCAAGCTCCATCATGAATGATAAATTGCTAAATAGTAGATAACGAGATGGATAAACTTGCTTCTCTTTGGTCTTTTGTCCGCAAGCATAAATATCTGATTACGCTTGCGTTGTTTGCTGTAATTATCGGGTTCCTGGATGAGAACAGTGTTGTACGCCGTTTGGGTTACGCCCGGGAAGAAAGCCGTCTGCGCGATGAAATAGAAAAGTACCGCAAGGAATACGAGGAGAATACCGAACGGCTCAATGAGCTTGCCGTCGACTCCGGTGCCATCGAACGGATTGCCCGTGAGAAGTATCTGATGAAAAAGCCCAATGAGGATATTTATGTATTTGAAGAAGATATAGAAGAATGAAACAACTGATACCCGCCCTTTTCGCAGTAGGGGCCGTGATGCTCTTGGCAGGAGCTGCCGTTTATATCACGGGCTGGCCTCTTTCACCTTATATATATACTATCGGCGCTACGATGGTTGCTTTGGCCCAAATCAATTCTCCGTCCAAATGTAAAAGCCCCACTGTCAAACGCCTGCGCCGGCAGCAAATATTCGGTGCGCTTTTGCTGGTGCTTACGGGGGCATTCATGCTCTTTACAAGGGGCAATGAATGGATTGTGTCTCTGACGATAGCCGCCATTCTTGAACTTTACACTTCGGTACGTATTCCGCAAGAGGAGGCGAAAGAAGGTTTAAGCTAAATCTGGAACATATATTCTGCATAAACAAGAGGGGGGTGTCAAAACTGGTATTCACCACAGATTACACAGATTTGCACAGATAAGAATTGTTGATTATCAGTAGATTAAGCTCATTCTGTGTTAATCCGTGTAATCTGTGGTGAATTTTGACACCCTCTTCTCATTTAGTCAATCTTCTGCGTTATCCGTCTATCTTTCTACCTTTTCTACTGTCAGAACTGCCGAAGAGACACCTGCCGTTACGTCAACTGTGAACCGGTAAGCGACACCGTTTTCCAGACTTTTGCCTTCTACGAGGCCCAAGTTGCCGGCATCACGTCCATTGGTTCCGTCACCTATAAATACCAGGTCACTGGTGGTCGACAAGGCATCATTCTTATATTCACCTCCCCATCCTTGCTGGTGGAAGAATTTGAAGTTGATGTCATCAGATTTGATTTGCTCTCCCGCTACTACTGTTACCTGATACTTCTTCGCTTCAATCTGTGACATGCAGAGACCTTTTTCTGTAGTCCAACCTACGGTATTGGTCGCTACGGAAGGTTTACCGATACCGTCACCGATAATCCAAAGGGCTCCGGTTCCGTCATTGTTCAGAGTGGCAGTGCTTGTTCCGTTCATTTTCAATACCTCCAGATAATTCAGGGCCAGGTTGGCAATGACGCGATAAGTTCCATCGATGGGCAGGAACTTCAGCGAACCGTCTTCATTCTTCTCGAAGAAGTCGGGGTCTATCCAGTATTGGTCGAAGTTGGGAATGTCTGCAGTGATGTTGTCCCCTTGCTTCAGATTGAGGTCGATGCTATAGTGGTCATCATCCACCATTTCCATCTCAGAACCGTTTAGCAACAGCTTCACGAAAGGAGCGGCTGCATAAGTCAGCGTATTGAAGGAGATGGAATATTCTCCAGCCGACAGATTGGAGAAGGTAATTTCACTGGAGGTACCTTGTGTAATGGCGCCGTTGCTCCATCCGAAGTTGATTTCATTGCCGTTGGCACCTACTTTAGGAGCTTTGATGTAGCCTTTTACTTTTTGCGCAAATTCACCGGTCACGCTATACTGATTAGTTGCGTTTTTTTCCATGCGGTATTCCTGGTCTCCCGAAACCAGAGTCAGGTAAGGGAAGTCCGGACGGCTCAGCGCCACATCATAGCTTTTCTCTGTAATTGTGAAATTGATGTTCTGCAGAATGAACTTCAGTGTGGCCGTTCCGTTGGGAATATTTGCCAGATAGGGAACAAATATTTTCCCGGTATAGTCTTGACCGTTTACTTTTGTACGGATTACAGTCTCTGACACCATTTCGTCGCTGAAGTATAACCGCGCTTTTAGTGTGGAAAGGGGTACATCTGCGTCCGATGCCTTGATTGTAAAAGGCAGACTGTCGCCGAACAAGGCTGAAGAAGGTTCTGCCTGAAAGTCCATTGTCGGGTTGCCGGGAACCGGATCGTCATCGCTGCAAGCATTCAGCATGGCTATGCCTGCCAATGCCATTAGATAGTATTTTAAGCTTTTCATTATAATCTTCTGTTTAAATTATTAGTTTTATTTTTTCCAACGGTAAGAAACGACTGCTTTGGCCGGAACTTCGTAGGAGAAGTAATGTGTGCTGTCGCTTACGGTGATTCGCTTGGCCTCCGCATTGTTGTTGGCCAATACGAATGCATAGGTACCGTCCGTATTCTCGAAGGCAGAGTAAGTGATACCGCTGGCTGTGTAACCGGTCGTTCCGATGCGTACAGCTCCCGGCTTTACAACCGAAGACATGTGACCGATAAGGTAGTAGTGGGAGTTACGGACAATTTTAGAATAGTTTGTATTGTCAATATCCACTGCACCGTAGCAGGTCTTGCAAGAACCGTTTGAAGGACTTACCGGTCCCAGGTCACTGTCCAATACTAGATTCCATACAATGGCGCCGCGGCACCAGTTGTTGGCTGTTCCCAATGCTATTTCTTCCATATCGTTAAGCAGGCGTGCTTCCAAATCACGACCGGAGTTCCAAGTACCGATGGAGGTTTCCGTAAAAAGCAGTTCCTTGTTGGGATAGAGTTTGTGGATATTCAGCAGCTCAGAACGGTTACCGCCATAATTATGGTAGGCAGCGCCCGCAATGTATTGTGAAGCTTCTGCGTCGTCATAAATCTTGGTGGGGTAACTCTTTTGGTCGGCCAGATTGTCGTAGTTGTAGTTATGGTCGAAAACATAAATCTTTGTGGCAACTCCGGCTTCTTTGAAGGCAGGGCCCAGGCCGGTCTTGATGAAGTCACGGGCTTCTTCCCATCCCATGAACAGGGATGCTGAGTTACCGTGGTTCAGCGGTTCGTTTTGCGGAGTCACAGCGTGGATTTTGATTCCTTCCTTTTCGAAAGCTTGTATCCATTTTACGAAGTAGTCGCCATACGTTCTGTAATATTCGGGGTTCAAGTGTCCGCTGGTCCATGAGTCAAAGGGTACACGTTCCTCCAGGCTTTTCATTTTCATCCACTTCGGACATGTCCAGGGAGCGGCAATCACTTTGACGGCAGGATTGATTGCCAGAATTTCCTTCAATATAGGAATCACATACTGGGTGTCTTCCATCGGCAGGGCAAAGTGCTCCAGTCCCTTTTCGTCACAGCAAGTGAATTCACTGAATGAGAAGTCGGAACAACCGATGGCAATACGTACATAGCTGAATCCGTAGCCTTCCTTGTCCGAGAAGGTTTCTGTCAGGAACTTCGTGCGGTTCTCTTGTGTCATCTGCATTAGGTTGTAGCCGGTGGAGCCGGTGATGGCTGCGCCGAAACCGTCCATTTCCTGATAGCGGGTGGCAGGGTCGAGTGTCACGGTAGAAGGTGACATGTTGCTTCCGGTGCCGAAGGCGAGCCCGGACTTTGTCAAATCATAAGTACGGCTGGTGTTCGTTACATAGAGAGTAACATCCTTTGCCTCTTCCGTGGGTTGGTCTGGCTTGGGCTCCGGTGTAGGGGTGATGTTACTGTCATTGTCATTGCCGCAGGCTGCCAGTATGGTGAAGCAGCTTAATGCGGTAGTGAATATATTTCTTAAGTTCATATTCGATTGATTTTTATATTACTCATTAATATTAATAGCCCGGGTTCTGTATTAGATTTTCGTTCTGGTCGATGGCTCCTTGGGGGATAGCCAGCAAATAGGAGTTCTCATTGAACGGATTTTCTTGTGCATGGCGACCGCTGTCTTTGGCGTAAACGGCGTTCATCACTTCTTCCACTTTATTGAGACGGCAAAGGTCGTACCAGCGCTGTCCTTCAAAGGCAAGCTCCATGCGGCGTTCGTTCATATAAGCTTGGAGCAATGCTTCTTTACTGCTGCGGGTGCTTTGTGGAAGTTTGCCCAGTCCGGCACGGTTGCGGATGCGGTCGATGATGTCGGCTGCACCGTTCAGGTCGGGAGTTTCTCCCATAATTTTTGCTTCGGCTTTCAGCAACAGGATGTCGGCATAGCGCAGATAGATGATGCTATTGAATGATGAACGGCATTTGTACATGAACGCATAGTGGTTAGAGGGATAATAGTTGCTCCATCCGCAGTCATACCATACAACAGATTCGTTGTAACGTTTCGTGTCTCCTTGCTCTTCGTAAAGGCGGATGAGGTCGCGCGATGGGGTAACCCATTTGGCCCAGGTGAAACTTTCATCCCAGTTGCTCAGGTTGCGGCCGAACATCCAAGTACACCAGTTGCCGGAACCGGGAGGAAAATGGGCTTCGAGAATTGCCTCCTTGGTGTTACGTACCCGGCAGTCTTTTTTTTCCGTATCATATGCCCAAAGGTCGCTGAAGTCTTCCACGAGGTCGAAGCCGTCGGCAGCAAGTTCATCGGCATATTTGATAACCTTTGCATAATCGCGCAGAGGTTTTTCTGCATAGACCTTGGCGAGCATGGCACGTGCCACCGATTTGGTAAGTATGCTTTTGTCTGATGTGTCGTTTGTCGGTGTGTTGGGGTTTTCCACTGCCTCAGTCAAGTCTTTCTCTATTTGGGCGTAAGCTCTTCAGCCGTATTCTGTGGCGGAAAGTAGGTCGGGTACATCTCTTCTACGTTGTCTTCGGTAATGTCACCGCCCACGGTAGTGATGACCGGAAAGTTGCCCCATAAGCGTACCATATCGAACATGACCATGGCACGGAATATCTTGGCTTGTGACTGATACTTGCCGCGTTCACTTTCACTGAGTGCCTTGAGCTGGTCACAGCCCACGATGATGCGGTTGGCAACGGCGATGTCGCCTAAGAAACGGTCCCAGTCACGCTTCAGTACAGAATTGGAGCCTTCGATGGAGTTGGTTTCGTAGGGCACTACCTCGGCTCCCGTTGTTCCGGCATAGGCATTGTCGGCATGGGCGTCGCCGATAAGCAATTTGTCTACATACCAGTGTTCCTGCTGGTCGCGGAATTTTTTGTGGAGGGTCACCATTGAAGTTTCCACGTCTTGCACACTGTTGAAGATAGGCTTTTCATCAGTTTTGTTCACTCTTTCCGTTACATCCGAGTAGGTGTCTACGGGATTATAGTCCAAGTCACATGAGGTTGCGGTCATTGCCAACAATACACCGCAAGCTATACTTTTATATATATGGTTTAATTTCATAAGTTATTTCTCCCTTTTTTAGAATTCAACATTGATACCGAAAACGAATGATTTGCTCTGCGGGTAAGTTCCATAGTCGATGCCCTGTACAGAACCGCTGTTGCCGTATTGGTTTACTTCAGGATCCATACCTGAATAGCTGGTCCAGGTCAGCAAATTGCTGGCGGTAAAATAAGGCTGTACGCGGCTAATACCCCATTTTTTGAACTGGCGGCAACGGATGTTGTAAGAGAGTGAGATGTCTTTGACACGCAGGTAACTGCCGTCTTCCACAAAGTAAGTGGAGTTCTTGATGTTGAAGTTGGCTTTCGGGACATTCGTAATCTGTCCGGGAATTCTCCAGCGTTTCAATACTTCTGTTGACTGGTTTTTACCGTCATACATACCTTCGGTTTCCATACGGGACACATTGAAGATGTCGTTTCCGTAGCTTCCCTGGATGAAGATGCTCAGGCTGAGGTCTTTCCATGTAAAGGTGTTTGTCAATCCGTAGATGAAGTCGGGATTCGGGTCGCCGATATAGGTACGGTCGGAAGTGGAAATCTTGCCGTCTTCGTTAAGGTCGCGATAAATCAGGTTACCGGTTTCGGGGTCTACACCGTCGCTGATGTAACCGTAGAAACCACCCAAAGGACGTCCGGGCTCGTTGCGTACGATATTCTCTTTCACCACCTCGGCACTGCTTGCTGCTGTATAGATTTTCTGCAATGATAGTTTGGTCAGTTTGTTCTTATTGAAAGAGATGTTGAAGTCGGTATCCCAAGAAAACTCGCCGGTCAGGTTATGGGAGTTGATGGCGAATTCGAATCCCTTGTTGGTCATCTCACCTTCGTTACGGGTGATGCTGGTGGTTGCTGCTGCACCGGCAGGCAGACTTACCTTCATCAACATGTCTGTAGTTTTCTTGTAATAGTAGTCCATGCTGAAGGTCAGTCTGTTGTTCAGTACGGTCAGGTCAAGACCGATGTTCGTCTGGTTGGTAGTTTCCCATTTCAGGTCACTTGTTCTCAGGTTGGCCTGGCTGATGCCGGGAACTGCATGGTCGTTACCTTCTTCAAACCAGGGTATACGGTTGATGTTGTAACGTTGCAGATACGAGTAATCGCCTATACCGCTTTGGTTACCGGTCTGTCCCCAGCCACCGCGGAGCTTCAGGTCATCAATCCAAGTGATGTCTTTCATGAACTTTTCCGACGAAATACGCCATGCAGCCGAGAAAGAGGGGAAAATGCCCCAGCGATGGTCGGGATGCAGCTTGGATGAACCGTCGGCACGCATGTTCATGGTAAGCATGTACTTGCTGTCATAGTTGTAGGACACACGGGCGAAATAGGAAGAGATAGCCCACTGTGAAGCTCCTGACCCGGTACCGTCCCATGAAATTTTATTGGCAGCGTTCAGGGTCTGTATTTTATCGTCCCGGAAATGTGAGCCGTTTATCCAACTGTTGGTATAGTCCGATTTGGTATAGGAAGAACCTGCCATTACGTCGATGCCATGCTTCTTGATATTGGTATTGTAAGTCAATATGTTATCGAACACCAACACAGTATTCATATTCCGATTGTCAGAGGCTGTACCGAAGCTGTTGCGTCCGTCGGTGGTTGATATTGGATCGAGGAATGTGGTGCTTACACCGTTACGGCGGTCCAGGGCTACGGATGATTTCAACTTCAGGTTGGGCAGGAAGCTGATAGTAGCGGCTCCGGATGCGATGAGGCGGTTCTCCTTGTTCTTGTTGTTTTTCTGGCGGGCCAGGTTTTCCATCGGGTTCATGATGTTCACCCCATAGAAGTTCTTATTGTATTGATTCGGTTTTTCAGGATCCCAAATAGGGGCATAGGTCGGAGTGTTGATGACCGAGAGGACTACACCACCACGGTTGGCACCCGTACCGGAGATGATGCCGGTGTTTCCGATGTTGTCGGAGTAGGAGATATTGGCACTTACATTCAGCCAGCTGCGTATTTGGTTGTCGATATTGGCGCGGAAGCTATACCGCTTGAAGTATGTTCCTTCCAAAATACCTTTTTCATCCAGATAACCGGCAGAGAGGAAGTATTTCATCTTTTCATTTCCGTTTGATACGGACACTTGGTAGTTCTGGGTTTGTCCGGTCTTGTAAACCTCGTCAAACCAGTCTGTCTGGTCGGTCAGCCCTTCAAGAGCAGTTGGATTTACAGCCCCGATTTCTTCTTGCAATTCGCGGTACTGTTCTGTATTCAGTGCTTCCATGCTCTTGCCTACTTTTGTCATGCCATATTGTACGTTCAATGCTACTTTGGCGTTGCCTGCCGAGCCGCTCTTGGTAGTAATCAATACCACACCGTTAGCTGCGCGCGAACCGTAGATGGCTGCTGATGAGGCATCCTTCAGAATAGAGAGGTTTTCAATGTCGTTGGGAGAGAGAAAGTTAATGTTATCCACGGGTACACCGTCCACTACGTAGAGCGGGTCGTTGCTACCGTTGAACGAGGTGGTACCACGTACGCGGATACTCATACCTCCGCCCGGTTCGCCGCTGGGTTGCATAACCGACACACCGGCCGCTTTACCTTGCAGGGCTTGGGCTGCCGATACAATGGGGCGTTGGTCCAAATCCTTTGTAGAAACCGTAGATACGGCAGTGGTTACGTCTTTACGCTTCACACTTCCATAGCCGATGACTACCACCTCGTCCAGCAGTTCGTTGTCTTCCTGCAATGTGATATTCATGTTGGTGGTTGCTTTTACCTCTATCGTCTTGTAGCCGATGAAGGATATTACCAGTGTGGCATTCTGTCCTACACTCAGGGAAAACTCCCCATCCAGATTGGTAACAACACCGTTGGTCGTTCCCTTTTCCAATACAGATGCACCAATGACCTCCAGGCCTGCGGCATCTACTACTTTACCCGTAGCTGTCAATCGTTGGGCAAATGCATTTGTTGACATTAGCAGTACGAGTAATGTCAGAAGGAGCTTGTAACTCCGCGTAAGAAGATTTCTTGTAATCATTCTCATAGTACTTTAATTAAAAGATTTAATTTATTTTAGAAAAGTATGTTCTAATAGAGATTGTATGTTTTCCATAGTACACTTTTCTTTCTCTGTTGCAAAGATAGTGGACAACCTTATTCGTCCGATAGGCGGGTAATGTGGAGAAGTAAGTCGGAGTAAAATGTAAATATCACATATATAGCGGGTTGTGTTCTTGCTGATTGCTGTATAAAGTAAAGGTCAGCTACTATGGAAGGAGGTCTGTATATGCTGTTTTATCGCTGTAAATGGTCGAAATACCTCTTAATTTTCATGTACTTTTTAGGGTAGAAGTAGCTTATGTTTAGATAGATTAATTTATCTTTGTGCTCTCAGCCTTATATAAATAATAGAAATGAAAAGAAAAATCATAGCTTTACTATTTTTACTGATGGGGTGTACCTTTCTGAATGCAGCACCTTACAGTGAAAAAATAAAAGAACTGCTGGTACGCCTTGACTCTCTGATTGCGCAAAAAAACACGTTTGCTATGCTTAAAGAGGCGAAGATTGCCCAGTTGCACAAGCTGCAAAAGGATGTGCGTACTTTGGAAGAGAGGTATTGGCTGAATAAAAATCTTTATGATGAGTATTGCGTCTATAACGCCGATTCTGCAATGAATTATGTGGTAGACAATTTGGATATAGTTTATAAGCAGAATGATAAATACCGGCAGATGGAGTGGAAGATAAAAAAGTCTTTTCTGTTGGCTGCCACTGGTTTGTTGAAAGAAGCTCAGGATGAATTGCGCGGAGTTTCAGGCGGTTCGCTCCCCAAAGAATTGTTAGTGGACTATTACGGGCAAATGCTGTATCTGTATTCGCATTTCAATCAGTATACCGGTAGTGAAATGGGTACTTTGCATGAACATTATGCACAGTTGGAGCGTGTTTACAAGGACTCCTTGAATATGGTTCTTACCTCTGAAGATCCCTTGTTCTTGTGGTATAAAGGGCAGGTAGTACAAGGTACGGACAGTATGTATGTTTTTAAAGAACGTTTGCAGAAGGGAATTCTTAATTCTGCATTCGACACTCGGCGCGATGCATGAATGCTTACGTGCTGGCCTGCTTTTATCGCGAGTCCGATGAGCAGGAAAATTATCTGACTTACCTGATATATTCTGCTATGGCCGATGTGCGTATCTCCAATAAAGACATTGCTTCGCTGGAAGAACTGGCGGGGGTACTTTTTAGTTTGGGTGATATTGACCATGCCTATGTCTACATGAGTTACTGTTTGCAGAATGCCTTGGCATATCGGAACCGGGTGAGGGTAGTGGGCATCTCTGCAGTGCAGGACACCATTCATCAGATCTATCAGGAACGTAATCAGAGGCAAGAAGCGCGGTTACGTATGTATTTGGTACTGGTCAGTGTCTTGTCCTTGATATCCTTGTTTGCCTTCCTATATATATACAAGCAGATGAAGCGGTTGAAGCAGTCGCGCCAACAGCTGAATGAGGCAAACAACCGCTTGAATAAGCATGTGGAAGAGCTTTCGAAAATGCACGGACAAGTGGCAGAAACGAATGTGCAGCTTACTTCTTTGAATGAACAGTTGAGAGATACCAATAATCAGCTTCGTGAATCCAACTATGTGAAGGAGGAATACATAGGTTATGTCTTTTCCATTTGTTCCAATTATATCAGCAAGCTGGATGAGTATCGGAAAAATATCAATCGTAAGCTTAAGGCAAATCAGTTGGAGGATGTGAAAGCATTAACCGATACTCATTCTATGGCACAGAATGAGTTGAAAGAGTTCTATCATAACTTTGATGCTATCTTCTTGCACATTTATCCGGATTTTGTAAGTGACTTCAATGCCTTGCTCCATCCTGACGAGCAGATTGTGCTAAAAGATGGTGAGTTGCTGAATACGGAATTGCGCATTTATGCTTTGGTGCGTTTAGGTATCACTGATAGTGTGAAGATTGCCGAATTCTTGCATTATTCACCTCAGACCGTTTATAATAATCGTTTGAAGACACGTAATAAGGCTATCATTCCTCGGGAAGAGTTTGCTGCCGCTGTGCGTTCTTTGGGTAGGGCACAGAAGTGGACTTGATAAAGGCTTCTACTGATTGTCGCTGTATAATGCGTAGATGACACCTAAGAGTTAGGAGAAAAACTGCGATGTACTACCTTGTTTTTCTCTAAAAACTAATCTTTCCACAGCCATGTTCTTTTCTTACCACAGCTGTGGTAAGAAAGACACACGGCTGTGGAAAGAAAGAAGCATATCTGTGGTGAGAAAAGTTGTTCAGTAATTCTCGTTTAGTTTCCGGGCTTTCCGGATGTAACCTTTCGCGGGTTTATTGTCAGTTCTCTTTGGGCTCCGCAAGCGTGGTGCCGGCCGTTCTGTGGTCTATGTCAAGTGCTGAATGGTCTATTCCAATGCGCGCGCGTATATATATAATGTGTCCCCTTTCCTTCTTCCTTCCTTTCCCTTTAAAAAACATGCTTTAAAACATATCTATCAATCAGCGAGTTATGAAAAAGTTCACGTAAACCCTCAAAAAAAGCTTGTATATATTTTGCGGATGTCCATAAAAGCCCTACTTTTGCATCCGCTTTCGGGAACGAAGGCAGCGATGATTTGACATTCTGACAGTAAAACGGAGCGGTAAGCTTCCATTTTTCTCCTCTTTGCTAT
>NZ_BAKJ01000045.1 GCF_000614125.1 Bacteroides rodentium JCM 16496 | reverse complement strand
CTCAACATTTCCGGGTCAACACCTACTACCACATCATTAGAATCATTTTCATCTATTGTAAAATTGTATTGGCGGAAAAAATCGAAGAACCTTTCAAAGTATTCAGCCGGAAAGATAGAACGGCATTCGTCTATCTTCTCTTGTTCAAAAAGTCCACCATTTAGATAAGGAATATTGCGCCAACCTTCTACTAAAGCCTCATCCCATTCCACTAACCGGTTACGCTCCCATTGTATCTTGCCGTTGTGTCGGCGACACACTTGGAGACGATTGTCAGGATGCGTGTTAAGTATCACAAAGAAGAGTGGTTCGAGCACACGATCCAGAAAATCATCTTTCAACGATGAATTTTCAAAAAGATGATACATGAAATCACGGTCACCGCACATCCATCCTTTCTTTTGAAGGAAATGAAGGAATACCACACGTCCCATCATCTTCTTCACATAGTCACGAATGGCTTTCTCGCACTCTTCCTCACTTTTAAAACGGGGAAGGAAAGATTGGTGAAACTGATCGCGAGTGTCTTTCAGTCCCAATTTATCCATATCTGACACTACCCGACGGAAAGTCGCATCTTTGATGGCATACTTACCCGATTCCTTTGTGGTAGGTTTTCCTGTAAGGTACTTAACGAACGAAGCGTAATAACCCAGATATTTATAGAAGAATTCATCAGAAAGAGCCTCCACAGAAAAGGCTTTAGTGATATCCTCATTGGTAAAGATATGAATTTTATCATCCGCTCTGTGCGATTCCAACTCTCTATTAGCCGATGTTATTTTAAATAATTCGTTGAAACGCTCATTGGCTGTGCGCACCGAAGTTCCTTTCCCGAAGAGGTATGTATATCTTTTGGAGTCTGTCACAGACGCCACCGTCTCTTTCTTATAAAAATAAGAGAACCGCCACGACCTACCTACCACTGTCTCATAGTGAAACACAAGAAAGGCATGGCTTGACTGAAAATTAACGCTGCGGATATATTGCTGTATGCCTACACGACTTTGAGCCAATCGGCAATTATCATCCATCGTAATGTCATACACTTCAATGGGGTCAAAATTGGCATATCCATCTGTCGGGCTGATAGTAGCTTTACGGACAATAGAACGAATATGAGCCTTTTCTGCTATCGGATTGTTATTACCATAGTTGTAAAGAATATCATCGGCAGGCAAAGGCTGATAATACGTATTGAAGATAGGACATAACACTTTTGATGCAAATTCCTCATATCCGGGAAAATCGGACGACAATATGGGCTGGAAATTTATCGGAGACATATTTCTATATTTTTTACTAGTTACTACTGATTGACTCTATAAAAGGCTATGATAGGTTCACCATATTGTCGCACATTCAAGTCGGCTATGTGCGCAAAAGCTCCTTGGAGCCAACTATTGATATCAAAATCTATTCCGAACAGTGTTTGCTGCTCTTTTCGATAGTTTTTATCAAACTCAATAAGTGCTTTTATAATAGCACTATTTTTATGCCGAATAGCCATATTGGCTGCATTGATAATACTATTACTCTCCGGAGAAACCCCTTCAATGTGCCTAATCTTATCTAACACGTCAAGAGCCTGTTTTTGTCGTTTAGCTGCATCACGAGCCGACAGACTACGCGATACTTGTGTATTATAACAACGGATTGCTGCCTGACATATCGGGGATTCTGAAGTAAGCGCCGATACGTAGGAAGCATCCTCGGTACACTTCAACCGCTTCATAGCTTCAAGGTCTGAAATGACATTTGCTTTTAAGGCTTCATCAACAACCACCGGTACCAAACCTTTTTTAGGAGCCTTTACCATAATGGTAGAACCTTCAAATTCTTCGGATTTAAGCGTACCACCCAGCATTTCAAATGGTATGGAACTGAGATAGGCATACCGTTCGGGGTGTATCTCACGGAAGTTGCGCAACTCTTTAATAAATTTACCCATTTCGCTCTCCTCACCATCAAAGTCATGAGTGAATTCCACATCGGGAATTTCTTCCATTTCGCTAAAAACTTTGTTATCCTCACCAAACAAGATATGGAAAGCCTGTAACTTAGCATATGCATTTTCCAACAAATGAATCTGTTCATTGCCTTTCGCAGACGGGAAGAAATTATAAACATATACCATTGGAGCCTTAGAGCCAATACGATTTACACGTCCAACACGTTGCATTAATCGGGTAGCATTCCAAGGAGTATCGTAGTTGAGTATCACGTTCGCACGATGCAGATTCACTCCTTCCGCCAGTACTTCGGTTGTCACTATCATATCATAGTCATCACGTTGATTACTGGCATTGGCATCGAAGTTTGCTACAATAACCTCATGCATTTCATCACGATTTTCTGCCGAAACAGACAGTACACGGTATCCCTTCTTCTGCGCTTTCTTGGCTATGAGCCTTTGAGTGTCTATAGCTCGGTAAAGATTACTATTTTTTGAGATGTATTCTTGTTGGGATTAAATAACTCTGGAGTTAAAGCTTCGAGGAAACAATCAAGTTTGGGGTCATCCTCGTTTTGGCTCCAGCCTTCATAAAGCTTATCAATGATACGAAGGTCTTCTTCCAGCTTCTCCTTATATTCGGATTTAAAGTCTGAGGCTTTAAATTCAAAGTTATTACCACCTTTGCGTTCTATTTTATGGCGTATAGCTTTAGCTGCATCTGCAAATTTATTGTCTGCCTTTCTGAACTCCGCATTCACATCAATATCAGGACAGATAAATACACAATCGTGTTCAATCATAGCCAACATATTCCGAGTATATTGTCGCAGATTTATGAGCGATTGTTTGAAAGCTGTTTTGCTACTTTCAAGTCGCTTTACGAGCAGTGTCTTCATTATCTTTTGCAAACGGAGACTGATAGAAGAAACGGTAAGATTACGCTTTTCATACAAACGTTCGTTTTCTTTATTTCGGAAATATTTGATAGCACAATACCTATAGAATCCCAAATGCTCGGTCGGGTCTTCATCCGGTAGATTAGAAGCAATCATACTTACGGTATAAGCAAACAACTTTGCCATGTCACTATCCATTTCATAAACCAATTTACAGGGTCCGACAACCGTAGGAAAATGCAATATACTACTATCTTTCGGATATTGCTTTTTTACATCAGTACGAGTACGGCGTACTACAATATAATTGAGTACGCATTCCCTTATGGAACGACTCATCTCCATAAGAATTGTTTTTGAAGGCTCTACAGTACTGGTCATTTTATGCTCTTTGTAAGTCCTTATCACCCCGTTAAAAAACGAATCAAGGTGTCCACCAGGCACTCCTTCTATATCCGAGTTATTCGGTTCTCGTTGGAAAAGATAAATCTGATTCCGCAAATCCTTCGGGTCGTTATTAAACGGAGTAGCCGAAAGCAATCCCACGTATGGCTGCCCGGCACGAAGTGTAATTTTATCAATCAAATCATCGAGTGCCCGATACATTTGCGTATCACTATTACGGAAATTATGGCTTTCATCCACCAAAATAAGCCCATAATCATTATAAGTAAGCTGTTCGTCAAATTCTTCCGGCTCTTCTTCTAAGATTTCCATATCACCCATCAAGCCAACGATACTTCCAGTTGTCACAAAAGTGATTCGACTGGCAATCTTATTATCATTTTCACGGTCAAAATCAGCAATAGTACGTTTCCATTCCTTCTTGATAGCTGGAGGAGTGATGATAAGCACTTTAGGCTGTCGTTCCAAGTCTCCGGCTTCACTCAAGAACTTCTTAACTAAAAGAACTCCAACAACAGTCTTACCCAACCCTACTACATCACCTAAAACAAAACCATGATGACGACGCATGATAGTAAAACAATGTTTTACCGCATCAAGTTGATATTGCAAAACAGAATAACGACTGGGCAAATACGACTTTAAGACACCATCTGATGACACATCGGCTATCTCACCAAACTGAGTTTGCAAATAGCGTATATACACTTCGTAAGGAGTCAATTCTAAAGTTTGCTCTTTTTTCTTTTTTTCTGCTTGAATAGCAACAGGCGCATTCTTCAATACCTCTTCAAGAAAGATTTGATTCCATGGTGTGGAAATTTCCCAATTTTCATCAAACCAACAGATATGGCCTTTGTTAGGAGATACACAATCCGGAATTTCCTTAATTACAGCAGAATTCGTTTCCAGATAGTTTAACTCTGCATTACCCTCCAATCCTTTTCGGGTAAAATTACTACTACCTATAATGCCAACAGCAAACCCCTCACCATAAAATATATAACATTTGGCATGGAAGAATTGCGCATTACCTTCATCATCCGTTTTATACAAACGAATTTGCAACTTGCTCTCAACTTCATCCCGTTTACAATATTGTTGCAAAAGAGCTACTGTATCAACATATTTTTCTTTTACTTCGAGTTCGTGAAGATTACGTTTAATATAGTCTTGCGGGAAACGGGCATTTGCAATGGGACGTTTCAATTGCTCGACACGTGCAATAGGGTCAGAGCCAATCATAAGTTGCAACTTGGTTCCCTCTTTCTTGAGAAAATCTTTCAGTTCACTTAAAAGCAAAGCTGTTCCCGGAATATCCCAATATCCTGTTGCTATCTTAATCACTGTGCAACGTTCGTCAGCGATGCACTTCCTTATCCTATCCACCATTTTCAGATGGTCTGTGTTATCTATCAATGTATTAGTCATTACTTTCTCACTTTACTAACATACAACTTGTTTCATCTTCAACAAACTCCTGCCCGAAGCATTCATGCAAAGATACAAAAAGAGACTTCTTCTCTCCCAAACACCAACAAAAAACTTTCAAAGTATTAAAGATTGAGTCCCTTTCAAAAAGTACATTTGTTCTCTTTCAGAAAATTCTATTCGTCATCACTCAATCCGATTTCAAGACTCATTACCCCATTAGTTCCATTTTCGTTCCTTCACAAACTTAGTGATTATTTATCAAACAATTGACATTCACCCTATTTTCTATAGGTTCACAAGAAACTAACCCAATACTTTAATTAATAACATCACTATACATCCAAATTTCATACCTCAATCTTTCTCCTCTCAACCTTTAACAAAAAAGGTCCAAACTATTAGTAAAAAACTCCTTAACTACTAATAGTAAAGTTTGCAAGTATAGAGATAAAGAATTACCTTCGCCCTTGTTTTCTATCCCAAGGCTTGGGATAGAAAACCAAGGCTTGAAACACATATCCCAAACCTTGGGACAAACTTTGCAAACCCTAAAGACAAACGAACCTTATAACGACCTACCATCATGGCAGAATACAACATGCAGGAACTGAACCTGCCGGGAGAAGACGGCAAACGCATCCTCTACCCACGAATGAAACTATACGGGCAGGTGAACTTGGAAACCATCACCGAAAAGATAGCATACGCCTCATCCTTCACACGAGGAGACATCATCGGACTGATGCAAGCCATCACCGACGAAATAGCCTACCAAATGGGGCAAGGTTACTCCGTGAAGATTGACAACTTAGGAGTATTCACCCCTGCCCTCGGCCTGCGACAAGACCGTGAACGGGAGACGGGCGAAGAAGGAGACACCAAGCGAAACGCCGTCAGCATCTGCCTGAAGGACATTCACTTCAAGGCGGACAAGGAACTGCTGTACCGCACCGCTCGCCAGTGCCATCTGAAGCGTTCCACCGACAAATTCCAACGCTCCTCACAAGTGTTTTCTCCGCAGGAACGGCTGGAACGAGCAAAAAAATACCTGGAGAAGAACAGCTTCATGACCCAAGCCGACTATTGCCAACTGACCGGCTTATTGAAGTCCGCCGCCTCCCGCGAGTTGCGCGAATGGATAGCCAATCCCGAATCGGGCATCGACTACAAAGGACGAGGAACACACAAGATTTATATTCTAAGGAAACCATAACCCACATCCATTGAAGTAACAAAAACAATGAAGATACTACATTCCAGCGACTGGCACCTGGGACACACCCTCTACAACTACGACCGTACCGTCGAGCAGCAATCCTTCCTACGGCAACTCACCCGCATAGTAGCCGAAGAGCAGCCCGACGCCATGGTGGTAAGCGGAGATATCTACCACTACTCCTCTCCCGCTGCCGCCACGCAGAAGATGTACACCGACGCCATGCTGAACATCCATCAAGCCTGCCCCGAAATGACCATCGTAGTCACTGCCGGAAACCACGACAGCAGCTCCAAGTTGGAGATAGACAGCAGCCTCTGGCAGCACTTCGGTCTGAATGTCGTGGGGAACATCGAACGTACAGCCGAGGAAGTGAATCTGGACAAGCACATCATCGAGATAAACAATGAAAAAAAGACAATAGGCTACGTCATTGCCGTGCCCCACGTCTATCCGCAAAACTTCCCCCTGCTGGACACTGAAACACCGCGCGACCAACGGCAGGCACGCTTCTTCCAGGCACTGCTGGACGAAGTGAAGAAACGGAATACGGCACAGCTTCCCGTCGTCCTCATGGCCCATCTCTCTATCGAAGGCAGCGACCGTAGCGGGCACGATGAGACTATCGGCGGAATAGAGTATGTTCCCCTCAGCGCTATGGGAGAAGGGTACGACTACCTGGCACTCGGACACATCCATTGCCCTCAGGACATCAAAGGCAGTCATCACCACGCACGCTATTGCGGCACTCCCCTCCCCGTCAGCTTCGACGAAACCTATCCGCACTCCGTCTCCATCATCGAGTTGGAGAAAGGGGCAGAACCGCAAATCAGTACAAGGGAAATTGAAAATCCGATTCCGCTCGTCACACTTCCCCATGACCCGACGCCTTTCGAAGACGCCTTGAAATTACTGGAAGAATATCCGGAAGAACAAGCCGCCTATATTCGCCTGAATGTACTGATAAAAGATTATCAGGCACCCGACTGTCATGAGCGAGCCTCGAATGCCGCCAAAGGGAAAGCCTGCAGGTACTGCTGTTTCAAGATTACCCGTGAACGGCAAGACGGTTCCGGCCAAGCGAACCACATCTCCATTCAAGAGATGCAAGAAAAGCCTCCCCTCGAAATAGCCAAGCTCTACTACCTGGAAACTGAAGGCGAAGAGATGGATGCAGAGCTTTGCCAACTGATGGAGACCGCAGTGCAGAGAGTGAAAAACAAACGCAATCCATAATCTTCACCCATCCTGAAAACATGATACTCCAGAAACTGACCATAAAGAACCTTGCCTCCATAGAAGATGCCGCCATCGACTTTGAGAACGGACCGCTAAGCGAGGAATCCCTTTTCCTTATCTGCGGCGAGACGGGTGCAGGGAAGACAACCATTCTCGACGCCATCTGCCTGGCACTCTACAACGAAACGCCCCGCATGGACCATGCCGAGAACGAAAAATACAAAGACCTGAGCCAGACTTTCTCTGCCAAAAAGGAAGATGTTGCCATCAACGACAGCCGGCAACTGATGCGTCGTAACACCAGTGAAGCATGGACAGAGCTGGAGTTTACCGGCTCGAACGAAACGCCCTACACCGCCCGATGGTACGTGGCACGGGCACACCGCAAGATTTCAGGAGCCGTGCAGGATGTGCGCTGGACACTGGAAAACAAGAAAAGCGGCATACAGCTTAACAAAAAGAACGAGATAAAGGCGGAAATACAAGCTGCAGTAGGGTTGACCTTCGAACAATTCTGCCGCACCACCATGCTGGCACAAGGCGACTTCACCAAATTCCTGCAAAGCAAGGAAAGCGAAAAATCGGATATTCTGGAAAAGCTGACCGGTACAAGTATCTACTCCGAAATAGGTGCCGAAATATATGCCGCCACCAAGGAAAGACGGACGGAATACGAAAACCAAAACCGGAAGTTGGAAGGCATCCACATCCTGGCAGAAGAAGAAGTCGCCACAATCAAGGAAGCCATAGCCACGCAAAATGCCGGAGTCAAGGAAGCCAATGAGCAGAAAACCACCGCCCTCGCAAAACGGGACTGGCTGAAGAAATACTCCGAACTCCTCCTCGCCCGCGAACAGCAAAAGAAGATGTGGGAAGGGAAGCAAACGCAACTGCAATCGGACGAATTCAAACAGAAAGAACTGCTGATTAAGGAATGGAATGCCACCGCCGACGCCCGCAACTGGCTCTCTACCTTGAAACAGCAGCAACAGCAACAACAACAAAACCATGCACAAGCCGGAATGCTAAGAGCATCCTTTGCCCGGCTGGACGGAGGAAGCAAGTGGCTATGCGGTTTCCTGGAAGAGCAAGAAGACAAGCTGCATCGTGCCGAGAAGTACTTGCACGAGCATTCGCCCTTACTGCCCATGTTCGAGCAAAGCCAATCCATCATTACCGACCTGAAATCCGCACTCGATGCCCAAACACGCATCGGCACCTACAACGCGCACCTTGAAAGACTGGCCGCGCAACAACCCGTAAAGGCCAAGGAGCGCACCGACAAGGAAACTGCCCTCACCCGGAAAGAACAAGAGAACCATGCATTGCAAAACGAAATAAACCTCCGGAACAAGCAGCTTGAAACCATGGATCGCCCTGCCCTGCAAGACAAGAAAAACAAACTCGATGCCGGACGGGAGAACCTGCTACAAGCCTTGAGCGCCTTGTCCTTACTGGCTGAAACAGAAAGGACACTGAACGAGGCGAAGGAAAACGAAAAGGCTTTGAACGCCAAAGTGGAGGCATGCCAAAAGCAGTACGTCCTCCTGCAAACGGCATTCGACAGCAGGAAAACAAGTTATGATGACATCCGCACCCTCTACGACAAGCAAAAGGAAGCCGTAGAAGAGTGGGCAAAGGAAGCACGCTCCCGGCTTGCCGTCGGAGATACTTGCCCCGTGTGCGGACAAGAAATAAAATCGCTCTGCAAAGATGAAGATTTCCAGTCTGTCCTTGCTCCCATACGCACCGCCCTGGAAACAAAAGAGAAAGAATACAAAGAAGCCGAGCAGGCATTGAACAACAACCGGACAGAATCCAAAACCTACGGAACGCTGGCAGAGAATGCCCGTCAGTCCACAGCAAGAGCACTCCGGAGCTACAACCTTGCCCGCACTGACGCACAAGCCAAATGCGCCCAATGCAACGGCGTCGGCCTCTCCACAACCACCGGCGACGCTCTGAAGAAGCTACTGGAAGAGAACAAGCTGGAAGCAGACAAGCTGAACGAAAAGCTCACGGAAGTTCAAAAGCTCAGCACACAAATCATAACTCTGCAACGGCAAAAGGACGAATGCCAAAAACATGTGGACGTTGCGCGCCAAGCCTTCAACTCTGCCGACAGAGTGCTGAATGAGCTGAAAAACAGCATCGTCAATTACGAGTCGCTCACTGCCAACGAAAAGGAGAACATACGTGCCACCATGAACCGCGTCACTCCCCACATCCTCTGGGAAGGATGGAACACGGAATGGACGAACTCCCCCCTCTCCTTTATTGAACGCCTGGCGCAAGCCACGCACAACTACCGGCTGGCGCAGGAGAAACAAAGAGAACTGAAATCCGCCATTGCCCTTATCCATAAAGAGCTGGAGGGAATAAACATCAATAGGGAAAGCATCGATGCCGCATTCCCCGACTGGCGCAACGCACCTGCAACAACACAAGAAACGGAAATCAAGGACCTGGGGATAGCCTGGAATAGCCTGAATACACAAGCAAGCGGACTGAAACAAAGCATATCCTCCACCGCAGAACAAATAGCAAGGCTGCAAAAGGATTTAACCGGGTTCTATGCCGTCAACCCCACTCTCAATGAAGAGCGTATCACTATCCTATCCGCTTGGTCCGGCCCCCGGATAGAAGCATTGCGTGCCTCATTGCAGAGACTTAAAGAGGAAGAAGTAGCTGCATCGACCGCCTTTCGTCTGGCCACCGGACAAGTGGAAGAGCACATCAGCCGGAAGCCCGAAATAGAAGAAAACGAAAACCTCAAAACCCTGGATGCACTCATCGCGCATCTCGAAGAAAAGATAACCGCCGGCAACCAGTCCATCGGCCAGCAGAAATTACGCCTGGAAGAAAACACCCGCAACATCGACCGGATAAAGGAAGAAAAGGAACGTGCCGACCGGCTGCGCGAAGAGTATCTGAAGTGGGACCGTCTCTGCCATCACTTCGGTGACGAACGGGGAAAGAACTTCCGCAACATAGCCCAGAGCTTCGTCTTGAAAGAACTGCTGGCAGGTGCCAATTTCTATCTGCAACGCTTGACCGACCGCTACGAGCTGGAGTGCCAGGCCGGTTCGCTCACCATCCTGCTACGCGACTTCCATCAAGGAGGCTCGGCACGTCCGGCATGCACCTTATCGGGCGGCGAAAGTTTCCTGGTATCTCTGTCACTTGCCCTCGGGCTTTCTTCCCTCAGCCGCCAAAGCCTCTCGGTAGACACGTTGTTCATCGACGAGGGCTTCGGCACACTGAGCAGCGACTACCTGAACACCGTTATGGACACATTGGAAAAACTGCACCGGATGGGTGGCAAGAAGGTAGGCATCATCAGTCACGTGGAAGGACTGAAAGAGCGCATAAAGACCCAGATACAAGTACGGAGGATAGACAGTTCAAGAAGCGAAATAGAAGTGGTGAATACCCTCTAAGCTGGCATCGGGATAAAGAAAACGAATGTTTTTCGGCTCTTGATAGTACAAGCACCTGCATTATTGTGTATTTTTGCAGTCTCATAAAAAAGAAAAGACAATGAAAAAGTTCATGAAAGGGGTCCGGTTTACTCCTAAAAACTATTCCGACGAAGTAGAAGCCAAAATTCAACATTATAAGAAAGAAGGATATAAACTGCCGATGCGAAGCGCACTCCGTACCGAGGAGCAGTTGGCCGGTATCCGCGCAAGCGCCAAAATCAACACAGCCCTGCTGGATTATCTCTCCGAGAACATTCGCGAAGGCATGTCCACAGCTGAAATTGACCATATGGTGTATTGCTTCACCACAGACCACGACGCCATCCCCGCCCCCTTCATGTACGAAGGCTTCCCCAAAAGTGTGTGCACCAGCATCAACGATGTAGTGTGCCACGGCATTCCCAGCACTAGGGAATTCCTGAAAAGCGGTGACATTGTAAATGTCGATGTATCCACCATTTACAAAGGTTACTTTGCCGACGCATCACGCATGTTCATGATTGGCGAAGTCAACCCCGACATGCAGAGGCTGGTACAAGTCACCAAAGAATGCCGTGACATAGGCATACAGACCGCACAGCCCTGGGCACGCCTCGGTGACGTAGGCGCCGCCATCCAGGAACATGCAGAAAAGAACGGATACAGCGTGGTACGCGACCTCTGCGGACATGGCTGCGGCGTCAAGTTCCACGAAGAACCGGATGTGGAACACTTCGGCAAACGTGGTACGGGCATGCTGATAGTGCCGGGCATGACGTTCACCATCGAACCGATGATTAACATGGGAAGCTACGAAGTCTTTATCGACGAAGCCGACGGATGGACCGTCTGCACAGACGACGGACTGCCTTCTGCCCAATGGGAAAGCCAAATCCTGATTACTGAAGACGGAAACGAAATATTGACACAATAAGGCGGAGACAGAGGCACAAAGACACAGAGTCTTCTTCCCTCAAAGTAAGCAAACAAGTAAATGGAGTATCCGAATTCTCCTCCTCCGGGGAGGAGGGGAATTCAGATACCCTGCAAATCATTGTCAATCTTATATAGTACTTACTTTTAAAATACTTATGGAAATATTGTTGCTAATAATAGGAATTCTCATCGGAACCGTAGTCGGCTATCTGGCGGCAGACCGCAAGTCTGCCGCACTGAAGGCCGAAATCAGCGGGACAAAGAAGGAAATAGAATTATTGAAGCTGCAGAAGGAGGAAGCCGAAGCATTGCACAAGCGCATGAATACCGAGTTCGAGAATCTCTCCAACCGTATCTTCCAGAGCAAAGCCGAAGACTTTACCAAGCTGAATGCCGAACACCTGGGCAATCTGCTCCGTCCACTGGGTGATAACCTGAAGGACTTCCGCCAAAAGGTGGAACAAGTATACAGTACCGAAGCCAAGGAACGCTTCTCCCTGGGCGAACGCATCAAGGAACTGGTGGAGCTGAACAACCGCCTCAGCGAAGATGCCAACAACTTGACCCGTGCCCTAAAAGGAGACTCCAAAATGCAAGGCAACTGGGGCGAAATGATTCTGGAACGTCTGTTGCAAGCCTCCGGACTGATTGAAGGCGAACACTACTTCCGCCAGGAGTTCCTGAAAGACGAACGGGGCGAAACCATCATCAACGAGGAAAGCGGGCAGAAGATGCAGCCCGACATCATCGTGAAGTACCCCGACGAACGGGAAATGATTATCGACTCCAAAGTGTCGCTGACTGCCTATGCTGCCTACACCTCCGCCGAAAGCAAGGAGGAGCAGGCACATTTCCTGAAAGCACACCTGCAGTCTGTCCGCGCCCACATCGACGAGCTCAGCCATAAAGACTACTCGCATTATGACGCCCAATCACCGGATTTCGTTATGATGTTCATCCCCACCGAAGGTGCCTACCTCCTCGCCATCCAAAGCGATGCCCACCTCTGGGAATATGCCTACGACAAAAAGGTGGTACTGATGAGCCCCACCAACCTGATTAGCGCCCTGCGCCTCTCGCTCGACCTTTGGAAGAAGGAGAACCAGGTAAAGAATGTGCAAGCCATCATCAAGCGCGGCACCATCTTATATGAAAAGATTGCAGGCTTTACCGACACCTTCCTCGGCATCGGCGACCGGCTGGCCAGCCTGCAAAGGGATTACGACAAAGCCTTCAACCAACTCTCGGACGGTAACGGCAGCGTAGTGCGCCAAGCCGAAATGCTGAAAGGCATGAGCCTCACTCCCAAGAAACGCATTTCCCCAAGATTGCTGCCCAAAGACACCATTCAAGAAGAAACAGAAGAAGAAAACAATAACATTCAATAAATGGACTCGGCCATCAAGGCATCCCCCATGTGGGAAGCACTCTTTGTAGAGAATTCGACATTCTGAATTATTCTATCCTAGTCCTCATATACTGCGCCGGTGTCATCCCCCACACCTTGACGAATGCCCGATAGAAGGTACTGCGGCTGTTGAAGTTGGACTCTGCGGCAATGGCTCGATAGAAAGGAAAGGTTTCTCTTTCATCAGCTTGATGGAATACTCTATGCGTAGGCTGTTCAGGTAGTCGTTGAGGTTGTCGGCATCGGCATATTTCCGCAGCAATGTACCCAGTTCGTTCTTACTGACACTTGCAATCGCCAACAGGTTGTCTCGCCCAAAACCCGATTCCAAGAAGAGTTTCTGCTCTACCAGCACACTCTCCATCTTCATGAAGCGGGCATATTCTTCCTCATCTTCCCGCTCCGGCATTTCCTCTGCCCGCTTTCTATTGGTCACAGACACCTCTTCGCCAACAGCCGGAGTTGCCCCGGGCTCATGGCAGCACACTTCGGAGGCATCCTCTGCCGGAGATTCGCTTGCCGTCACTTCGGCGTGTGCAAACCGCCTTCGCAATTCGTCACGCTGTGCCAGCAATTCGTCTATCTGCTTGGCGGCGATGCGGTTGCGCTGCCTGTTTTTGCGCAGGTTCATATAAGTAATCCAAAGGATGGCGAAGAGAAGCACCGACAAAAGGCAGAATCCTGTCAACAGGAGCTTACGCCTTTCAGACAAGGCGCGTGACTTGGTCAACTGCAATTCTTTTTCTTTCAGGTCGAACTTGGAGGCGTACTCTTGCGCCTTGCTTTGGCTCTCGCGGGCATAGATACTGTCCGTCACCGTGACAATGCGTTGCATCAAGGCATCGGCTTGGTCAAAGCGTTTCATTCCCCGCCCCGCACGTGCCCGGTAATTGAGGAGAATCAAGTACTCATAGCTGACGGTATCGTTGGGAAAGGCAGAAAGGCATTCATCGCTCAAAGCGGCTACCTCGGCATGGCGATGGGTGTCAAGCAAGTAAGGGATGCTGTACTGCTTCCCGATGAGGGATTGCGAAAAGCTGGTGGCACGGAGTTTCTTGAAAGCCTCCTCTGCCTCCGCGTTCTTCCCCTCTTCGTGCAGCAGCACCGCCATCTTGGCATAGAGGAAGCCATATTGCTGGTCGATGTAGCCCGGAGGAGGACCGGGTAGTTCGCTCATACGGCGTATGAGGGCTTCGCGGCGGTAGCCTATCCGGATGGCTTCCGCCACACGCTTCCGGTCAATATAGAAGGACATGTATTCGCCATACAAGGAAGAGAGCCGTGACATTTGGCGCACATCTTCCGTGCTTTCGAGCAGCTCCACCGCCTGCTTGAAGTATGCCTCCGCCTTTTCATTGTTTGCCATGCCTATGCTGACACGCGCCATCACGGAGTACATATCTGCTTCTGCCTGCTTATTTGCTTGGCGGCGTGCCAAGTCGATGGTTTCATGGCAGACAGCGACACACTCTTCATACCTGTTTTGTCTGTCCAATATGTTTGCAAGCATCACCAAGAGCGGGAGCTTGCGTTCTGGCATCGAACAGATTGAATCGTGCTGTAAAGCACGGCGCACGCATTGCTCCTTTTGGGGATAATCGTGCTTTATCTCATAGCACATGGCACGCAACAGGTCGATGCGGAAAGGTTTGATGCCGGATGCCTGCCGCTTCTCCGCCTCATCCAGCAACGACAAGGCACTGTCGGGATGGTTCACATAGATGGCACGGATGATACGCTCGGCCAGCAGGCTGTCGGGTACCGCACCACTCGCCCACAAAGAGGCGGTACAAACGAATAGGAGAAATGTTATCAAACGGGATTTCATATTCAATATAGGCTTAAAACGTCGGCAAATGTAAGGAATAGGTTTAACTAAGGCAAAAAATCACCTATTTATATCAATTATATCTATAAAAATCATGAAATGTTTATTCCCACCCTGCGGATATCCGTCCCAGGCCTTCTCTTTGTGTTTTGGAAAAGAAGCATCCTGCCCCACCCGGCTATATGAACAGAATTCATCCTCTTTTTTTCTGTCAAGAAATCTAATGCAATGGAATAAGCGATGAAAGAGGTATATAAAGCGTGGTTTCATCTGTTTTTTCCGATGAAAACGGACTTTTTTTGCACTTATGAGGGGATGGGCGAAGTAGTGCGCACAAGCCTGATATATAATAAATATTATACAACAAATGAAGAAGGAATGATAAAAACGCTTCTCTTCATGCCTTCTTCATAACTCCTTTTATAGGACGACAGAGCGTCATATCAATAACAAACTGATTATCAACATTTGTGGACAAATTAGAACAACTTGTTGGACAATTTGAAACAACAACTCCCCTTTTTATACCTCTATCTTTTACCATTCATTTACATTTGTCACAGTCAACAAAAACACACCGATTATGAAAAAGCAAAAAGAACGAAACCGCAAGCATTTCTCCTTTATGAATAGCGAGAAGTTGCTCCTTATCCAGGCAGTGATTACCGTCATTTCACTGTTAGTCGTAGCGGCTAATGCCATACTTTTAATAGTCGGTTGATAGAACTTATTGACGTATGAAAGGAAAAGATATTATAACAATTATATTTATTAACCCTTAATAATTAACTGAAATGAAAGATTTAAAGAAAAGTATCTATTTGCTGTTGGCAGCTTTGCTATCACTCGGATTTGTGGCGTGCAGCGACGATGATGAACCGGAACAAAAAGCCGAAGTAAAGCTCGCCATTCTGGACACTGACCCCAAAGTGACGTATGTATCCGAAGGCTCTTTTGAACTGACCGTGCAACTGACCGGCAACGAAGAAACGCCCAAGGCGGAGGATTTCAGCATCGTTCCTTGTTCGGATAAGTCATCCGGTTTCCACTTCAAGTGGGATACCACCGAAAAAGGCGACATGATCTTTAACAGGGCAAAAAGCAGTTTCAACATCACCGGAATCCGTGCCGGGGAGAAGGCTGACACCTACGTGCTCACAGTGGACTACACCACCACAGGTGCCATGGAAGCCATTTATGCAAAAAACCAATTGGCATACAACCACAAGCTGTCACAGGATACATTCAAGTACTCTTACATCGGATATGGGCACAAGAGCGTTGGCGTGCCGCTTACCACCCTTAAAAAGGGCGAAGTGCCTGTCAGCCTGAAAATCAACGTGGCATCCGCTTACGAGAAACTGGGCATCGACCCCAAAGAAGTACACGGGGTGGAAGGACGCCACTACCCCTTCGCAGGCGTGTATGGCAACACCATACTTGAACAAAGGGAATGGGAAAAGCACGATGACATCTTTATCGGGATAGGACAGAACGGTGCAGGTGTTCCCAGCATCACCATCTTGGGTGCTCCGAAGTTTGAGACAGGAATCATCCACTTCGTGCAGCTCGTCATCAGCCTTGGCAAGAGCGAATATGCCGCCATCCATGTGCCGGTGCTGATTACTGAATAAAGGAATTCAACTACCGAATTCCTAATCAATTAATCGTTATGGGAAATGAAGAGAATGAAACTACATATGAGCCAATGGTGGCTGGATACCACAGCCTGCACCTTCGGAACCATCGTAGGCATCGTACTGACAGTGGGCATCACCTTCTGGCAACAGAAGGGCAACCAGGAGGAGATGGCACGCAAGATTACCAAAATCACGCTGCACAACCTAGATGTCCGCATCAAGCACCTACAAGAGGTGGCAGACATATTCACCGCACAGGATTCCATCTACCAGAAGCTGCAAGCATACGCGCCCGGCACACTGGACAAGTTGCCGGAAGATTCCCTGTTCGGCGACCTGAACGTGCTCACCACCATCCACTACCCGCTTACGGACACCAAATCCGAAACGATTTTCTCGCACTCCTTTGAAGTGTGGCAATACTTGGAGGACGAGAAGGTGATTGGGCGCATCAGCAATTGCTACAGCATGATAGACTTCGGCGAAAAGCTTGCCGACGAATGGGAGAAGAAGTTCTTGGAAGCACTCCACTCCTGCCAACTGAAAGTGGCGGAACAGGATTTGGACGACCGACCGGCCGAGATTGCACGGATTGTGACACGGAGTCCCGAAATGAAGGTCGCCTTCGGCGGCATCCCCAAGGTGGTTTACATGCTCAACCAACTCGCCATCGTGGCAAACCAACTGAACGAACGTAACAAGCAAGTACTCAACCTCTCTCAGGAAGAGTTGGAAGAGATAGGGAACTTGCTGAACCGAAATGCGATTGACATTGGATGATTGGCTATTGACGATTGATAATTGACAATTGAAGATTGAAGTGACAAACTTAACATTTTAAACAACAACCCAAATGAAAACAAACTTATTCTTAAAGACCCTGCCCGCCATGCTGGTGGCAAGCCTCGTCAGTTTCACCACCTTGTCGTCGTGCAGCGATGACGATGCCCCCATCCCCGTAGAACGGGTGGAAATGGGCACCGGCACGTTTGAACTGGACGAAGCGGGCAAAGTGACCATCGAGTTCAACATGGTGCCTGCAGAAGCCGAAGTAAAGGAAGTGGAAATCGCCGGAAAAGAGGGAGTGTTCCGAACCATCGGCATAGCCCCCCAAGGCAACGGCAAATGGCAAGCAAAGCTGGAGGTGACGGACTTTACACAACTCAATGAATCGGAAGAACTCGAAATCACCGTGCATCAGCCGGACGGTACTACTCTCACAGCAGAATGTACCGTATTCGACCCCTACTCCCTGCACGGCAAGTTCACCCTTGTCCATCCCAGGGGATTCAACTTTTACAGCATCGACCCGGACCAAAGACTTCACATCGGTTTGCCGGTCCTTGTTGAGGCGGCCGATAGGGACAACCTCGCCCTTATCAAGAGCAAGAACATCCGGGTAATAGATGGGGAGCCTTCTGCAAGCAAAGTGGGCGTCGACCATTTCCTCCAGATACCCAGGACGGACGACTGGACGGGCTTTGTCCTGAAAGTAAAACCCAGCAAGCTGGACGAAGTGAAGCAAGCCATCAAGGTGTTCGACAAGCTCCACTTCAACGTCATCCTCACCTCGGAGAACGGGCGTGTCACTACCCTCCCCTTGAGTGCTTTCGCCTGCACGCCGCAGGGAACTTTCGAGGACGAACAACTCACGCTGTCGAAAACCGACCTCGACAACCCGGAGTTTGAAAAATTGCTTGAACTGGACGTGACCTACACACTGAGGCAAATGGGACTCACGGAGACGGAAGGAGGTTTCACCATACAGGAAATCGGGTTGATGAACGAACAAGGAGAGATGATGGATTATTCACCCGTCCTATGGCCTTCCATAGCTGGCGACATAACAAGCGGAAACTTTTCATGCACGATGACGGTTGTGGGCAACAACCAAGTGGAGTGCAAACCGGGTACCTACTACCTGGTGTTACGTGTATCCAACTTGTGGCAACACCGCAATCCCAATGACCCGTTTGATATTTTTTCATACCAAACCGTTTGCGCTGACTTGAGAATCAAAATCGTAATCAATTAAAAGTTCACTGCAGAGGCACACAAAGTTTCACAGAATTCTTTTAAGGATGGCGTAAAACCGCATACCTCCTTTATATAGTTCAGTCTGCTCCCTATCTGCTCCTTGTCTGCCCCGGGCTTTCTCCGTACTTTCTCCGTATCTATATGTACGGACCAGATACGGAGCAGGTACGGACCAGATACGGAGCAGGTACAGAGCGGGTGGTGGTAAGATAAGAAATGACCTAAGTTATTTTTTAACCATTACATAATTAGGCATTAGATAACAGAAAAGCTCTGTGATACTTTGTGTCCTCCGTGGTGGATAACCCATAACTTATAAAAGATGAAAACATTCACTTTCACCCTGACACTGCTCTTCGCTTGCCTGGCACAATCCCTATCCGCACGCACGCCGGAGAAGAACAACGACCACAAAGCCTCTCTGGAACTGAGAATAAGCAAAGCGGAGTATACACAGAAAGGTTCCTTGTACCAGCCGACATTCCAACTGGAAGTGAAAGCACCCGCCTCGCTTCCTGCCGATGAAGAGATTCTGATGCTCCGCCTCTACCGCCAAAGCGGACAAGGCAAGCCGGAGAAGCAAGACATCTACCTCACCGCCTCGGCTGTGGGCATCAACCCCACCCTGCATTCGGCAGCCTCCTCGTGGACGGACAAGCTGGCACTGACCCAGATTCCGGCAGGCACAAGCCACCGTTACACCTTCTCCCTCGTGACCAACCGCCACGAATACTTCAGCAACACCGTGGAGGAAACGGCACCCGCCGCCAAGCAGCAGGAGCCTGACGGACAACTGCGCCAACTGCCCGTGGTGTTCCACGTCTTCCATCACCCGGGATTGCCCCAACTGGAGTTCGACAAGCTGATGGCAAACGAATGGATAGCTGCCGCCAACGCCGCACTGGGCAACGAGACCGGAGCCATCGGACTGACCGACACCCGCGTGCGCCTGGTAGCGGCACAACAGACACCGGACGGCAAGCCCCTGCCCGAAGCAGGCATACACCGCAGCAGCGACAGCCCGATGCTTTGCATGGACGGACGGGCCGAGGGATTGGAACTGGAATACCCCGGCCTCTTCTGGAACCAGAATGATTACCTCAATGTCGTCCTCCTGCCCTTCGCCATGACCGACAGCTACAACTTCTGTAACTATCCCCAGTTCCCCCAAGGCAAGGAGCTGGCAGGATGCCAGACCGTGGAACGCCCCACCCTGCCCCACGTCATCTACCTCAACAGCCTGATGGAACCGATACACGGCATCCCCTTCTTCCTCACCGCCTTGGGCTACTACTTGGGGCTGATAGAGGACCAGAACAACGGTGTCAATGGGCTGAACCCGATGAAGAACACCTACGTGGGATGCACGCCACAGCAGGCGGAACGGGTGGACTACACGTTACGCCATGCTTGGAACACGGTGAAATGATCATTTCACCACAGAGGACACAGAGTTTCACAGAGTTCTTTCATTCTATGTGAAACCGGATGAGTTCTTAATAAGATAAAGAAAAAACTCTGTGTCCTCTGTGGTGAATAACTTATAAATTACAACTCATAACAACATGAAAACAAGCTTATCAATCAAAGTCTTCTCCCTGCTATTGGCAGGAATGATGGCATTCGGGCTTGCCGCATGCGAAGACGATGAAATACCATCAACCGCCGACTACGAAGAAATTGTCGCGCCGCCCACCGAAGACATTATAAAGAACACCGTTGAAAAACCCTATGCCGTATTGGGTGAAGACTTCGATGAGCTGACCACCTACGTACTGAACCGCATGACAGGGAAACGCTATAACTATGCGCCTGGTGATTCGTACATAGCCGATGACGTGGAAGTCGTGTTCCTAGACTACAACGCACTGACAGACCTTAGCGAGCATATGGTTTATGAAATAAAAGAGGTGTTCGACCGTGGCGGTGCCATTTATCTGCACAAACCCAACGCATTAGCGCTATTGTTCTTTCACCTCACCATGTACGGACAATTGGATGACTTTATGGAATGGCTGAAAGAGCAAATGACAAACGGAGCACCCTCCACTCGCGCCACACAAGAAGGAAAGCCCTTGGAACGCGAAAGCTACATTATGCGCCGCGATAGCTATCTTGACGTGAAAGACCTCTACAACGGACAGGAAATCAGCACCCAAGTGGTGAATGTCGAAGAACACGAAGATGGCAGCAGCACCACGACCACCGTGACCTCCACATTTACTCCCGACGAACCTTCAGCTTACGAATACGGGCTCTTTGCAGAACGTGTGGCCAAGTGGCTGAACCAAGACAACCCGGCTGTCACCCGTGCAAGTAGTATGCAGGATTTGGAACAGAGGAAAAGCAGCACCACGCTAGTGCCCTGCCGTCTGGAGCGCGAGGGAGACAACAAAGTGATGACTTGTATGGCAGAAATCAACGCATGGGTATCTACCCTCTACAACTTCAACAAGAAACAGGACTACTATCACATCGTGGTCGAAGAAATTTATCCGAGCGACGCATTTTATAACGAAGTATATTACAAGCGACGCAAAAAAGGCAGCAACTATGCTTTGGTGTGCGCCGGCTACACCTATGGGGGGGTTGCCGTACAGCCGCAATGGAACAACCCCAAACATACCCTCGTAAAGATGTGGCACCCCCAACCTAGTGGTGTCGTTTGGGAAAGTGGCACCCAAAGTGTCATCGGTTGGACCACAGACCAATGGGTTGGAAACACAAACGGAGTTGTAGAGCCGGTAAGTCCGGAATACCGCTTCGGGATTTTGGCGTATAATACCAAGGACGAAATCCTCCCCACTTACATTGCGTCTGAAAAACAATGGGCCATTGACTTCCAGCACAAATTTGAATTCAAATATGAAAAGAATGCGACGGATGGCGGAGACGCGATATCGAACTTGAAATTGACAGGAATTCCCGAAACGTCTTCCCCACCCGCTCTTCCTGCACCACACGCCAATCGTGGAACTGGCTGGTGGGCAACACCGGTCCCGACATAAAAGACCCCTTCATGTTAGATCTCAAGTGCATCTTCTATGCCAATGGCACACGGGCAATAACCTCGGGAAGTCATAATTCCCGGACAAGAAAAGAGGTTTATAATGGCATTGTCAGCATTGCTTTACCGATTCCCTACCGTTTTACCAAGGATTATCAACTATCGACCAATTGCGACAAGAGCAGTTCCGAATGGGAAAGCGTGGAAAAGTTCATCAAAACCAGCCCTACCTACCGTGCCATAGCCAAAAACAAATATTGCGCCCCAAGCGAACAAGAGCTGGACAAGGTGATGTGGGAACGCTGGAACGCCGTGAAAAATGAGTTGGCAAACAACCTGCCGGCAATGCCCGCGCTGACCGAGGAAATAGAAATCAATTTGACATCATCCAACGGAAATATAGGCTTGCCACTACGCATCGGGCCCAACGGAATGAGTGTCTGCAAAGTGGGAAGCTACTATATGAATGATGGTTCCTTCCTGGATCCGGCAACCGAGCTAACCCCTGAACAGAAAGAGAACTGCGTAGGCGTGGTATGCTTCTTGAGCGACTCGGAACAACAGCAAAAAGGTATCAACGGCTATGCCATGGCACTACACGATGCCAACGGGAAGCCTTGCAACTGGGGCGATGTCAGCATCTTTAAATCCCGTAGGCCGGTGGGAAGAAGCGGTTACGAAAACACCCAATTCATCAGACAGATGATAAAGGAAAATGGACGGACAGTTAATGAACAGGAATTCCCCGCATTATACTACGCCACGAACTACTCTGTTCCCTTGCCTCCGGGTGCCAAAGGATGGTTCCTGCCGATAGAGCACGAATTGCATGATGTCGCACACTACATGGACAAAGAGTGTTTTGAAAAGGTCGGCGGTGAATTTTTTCATAAGGAGCATCGCTATACGAGCAGCAACGTAGTTCTAGGATACAACATAGAAACGGGGAAATATCCCATAGAAGTAGGTTACATGCATTGGCAAGGTCCCCTTGACACATACTGGAGAACTTGGGTGGAGGAACCGGACAAACATGAATACCATGTGAGACCGTTCATTGCATTCTAAATTCAGTTCACCACGGAGTACACTGAGTCGCACAGAGAACGAAGCGGCTCCGTGCACTCTGCCGTGAAGAGCTTAATCATTAACCATTAATCATTTATAAAAATGAGATTGAAAACGAAACAATCTATCAAAGTCCTCTCCCTGCTATTGGCAGGAGTGATGACATTCGGACTTGCCTCGTGCCAGGACGATGAAATGGAGTTTGAACCCGAACCTGACGTGAGCATCATGCCGCCTACGGAGGACGAAGTGAAGACCACCGTCGGCAAGAGCTACGCCGTCATCGGCAGCAATTTCGACGAAGTGACCCCCTACGTGCTGAAACGCATGACCGGGAAACGCTACGACTATGCCATGTCCGATACATACATAGCCGATGATGTGGAAGTGGTCTTCATCGACACGGATGCACTGCTGGACTTGAGCGAAGAGATGGCATACGAATTAAAAGATGTATTCGACCGTGGCGGCTCCATCTACCTGCACAAGCCCAACTCATTCGCCCTTGGCATCTACAAGATGCTGATGGACGATGTGCTGGACGACTTCATGGAGTGGCTGAAAGAACAGTTGGAAGGCGGTGCCAAGACACGCACCGAACTAGACGGCGACCCGCTGACCCGGGAAAGCTACGTGATGAGCCGCAACCGCGACCTCGACGTGGCAGACATCTATGACGGAAAACCCGTCACCACGCAAGTCATCGTCACCGACTCGCTGCCCGACGGCACTATGCAGACACGAACCGAAGAGCAGACCTTCACTCCCGGCGAACCTACCGCCTACGAGTACGGCCGTTTTGCCGAGCGCATCGCCGCATGGATAAACGAAAACGGCGAACCCGCCACACGCGCCGTGCCCGGCTACAGCCGACAGTTGAACCAAGTGGAAATTACCCAACTTATCCCCTGCCGCCTGCAACGCGACGGCGACAACAAGGTGCTCACCACCCAAGCGGAAATGAAAGCGTGGGTAAGTTGCCTCTACAGCTTCGACGACCAGCAAGACTACTACCACGTGGTGCTGCAAGAGAGCTATCCCGGCAAGGAGTTCTACTTCGGCAAGTACTACAAATTTGGACGCAGATACGGCAGCGGGAAAGTCCCACGATATAATTACTATGCCGGTTACACCTACGGCGGCTGCACCATACATCCTACACTGCACACCGATGGCTTCCCCATCACCAGAGCCTGGAATCCCCAGCCCACGGCAGAGGGTGCCAACCACACCGAATACGAAACCATCGACTCGTGGAGCGCAAACACCTACATTGCCTCCCACGATGGCACGTTTGGTTTGCACCGAGACGCCTATACCCACCGCATAAGGTAGAAAAAACAAGTGATGAGCTGAATATCAGCATGAAACCTGGCGATAACAAAGACTACACATGGAACATAGACCTCGGTAGCCCCCTCTATTACAGATGTCTCACCGGTTTAGAAACTCTCTTTATGAACTCTGACGAATGCCATATACTGGAAGGAATACCGGAAGAATCGTCGCTTACCCGTAGCTCCTGCACCACTCGCCAATCGTGGAACTGGATAGTGGCAAACACTACCGACCGTAAGAACAAACCTTTCACAATGGATGTCCACACTACCTTCCGCGCCAAAGGAGCCAAATGGGAAGTAAGAGATGGGGGAATCCAAACCACGCAAAACGTGTACGACGGCACCGTCAGCTTCAACCTGCCTGTGCCCCACCGCTACCGCGAAGTCTATGAAATCACGTGCGACCAAGAAGTGGAGGGCAACGAATGGGCTGCAATAGAAAAAGTGTTTCAAAAGGCTCCCTCCTACCGGCTTGTGGCAGGCAACGTCACCCACTATACCAAACAAAAGCTGGACGACGAGATAGAGCACCGCTGGAACACCTTCAAAGCCGAACTGCAAGGCAGGCTGATAGACATCACCGGCAACTACACCTTCCGCCTGAAAAACCGGGAGGGTAAAGAAATCGGCACTCCCCTCTACATCGGTCCCCACGGAGGCGTCACCTACGAGGTAGGCAGCTACTTCCTGAAAGACGGCAGCTTCCTGCCACCCAACACCAAGCCGGGAGCAGTCAACTTCACCAAGGTGGCGGGCATCGTCTGCTACGTTTACAGCGAACCCAACGAGGAGGGCATACGCGGCTACGTGATGGCACTCAACGATGCCCGCACCGAGCTATGCGCTTGGGGAAACACGCGCTACAACTTCGAGGAGAACGATGGCGAAGGCATCGAGATAAAGACCAGCCGCGCCATGGAAGACAGCTACCAGAACACGCAAAACATCATGGAAGCGGCAACCTTCGGAGGCAAAGAGCCCTCTTTCTCAAAAGAATGGTATGCCCCGATGTATTTCGTCAACAGATACCGCGAAGAGCACAAACTGCCCGCAGTCTGCAAGGGATGGATGCTTCCGGCGGCAGAATTGCTCACCTATGCCATCAGCAATATCGACGACAGATTCGACCAGAACCTCCGACGTGTAGGCGGCAGGCTCCCCCGCAAGGATGGCAGCTACTATGCCACCAGTTCCGTCAACCGCTATTCACAAGGTCCTCATATTCCCGAAAACAGTGTCTATAGCTGCGTATATGGGCCGACGGGCTTTGAATACTACGTACCTGCGGAAAGCACGAAGAAACAGTTTTTAGTAAGGTTATTTACCGCATTTTAAACATTAAATTTTATAACAATATGAGAACAAACTTATCAATCAAAGTCCTCTCCCTGCTATTGGCAGGAGTGATGGCATTCGGACTTGCCTCGTGCAAGGACGATGAGCTGGAACCGGAAATCGACGGACCGGAAGTGAACATCCCGCTTCCCACCGAAGACGAAGTGAAGACAATCGTCAACAAGAGCTACGCCGTCATCGGCGCAGGATTCGACGAAGTGACCCCTTACATCCTAAAGCGCATGACAGGGAAACGCTACGACTACGCCCCCAGCGACACCTACCTTGCCGACGATGTGGAAGTGGTCTTCATCGGGCAGACCGAACTGATGGACATCAGCGAAGAGATGTACTACCAGATTAAGAAGGTGTTCGACCGCGGAGGAGCCGTTTACCTGCACAAGCCCGTATCACTCGCCGCCCTCTTCTTCGACCTGATGCTGAACGACGAACTGGAAGATTTCCTCAAGTGGCTGCAAGAGGACATGAACAAACCCGAGACGCGTGCCGAAGCGGACGACGACGTTCCCTACGGGCGCGACTGCTACATCCTGACGCGCAACGGCCTGCTGGACATGGCAGACATCTATGACGGAAAGGAGTTTACTTACGAAGCGACCATCACCGAAGTGGACGAAAACGGCAAGGAGCATACCCAAACCGTCACCGAAAGCTTCACGCCCGGCGAACCCACCGACTACGAGTACGGACTCTTTGCCGAAAGCGTGGCACAATGGATGAACGGCAAACCCGTGACACGTGCCGGAAACGAGGCGGATCTGAAGATGCCCTACGAAAAGCACATCGTGGTGCCCTGCAAACAGCAACGGAGGGGAGACAACAAGGTGCTGACCGCCAGCGGAGACATCATCATACGGGCAGCATCCTTCTACGCGCCCGAAATGGACGAAGACTTCTACTACGTGACGATGGAACAAAGAGTGCCTGTGGCACCCTTCTACCATGGAGAATATTACGTCAGCAACAAAGGCGAAATACGCCGTGCCCGTGGATACACCTACAAATCGACCCACGTCAATCGACCCATAATCGACGAGATAGGGCATCAGGTGACGTTGAGCAACCTCCAGCCGTTTCCCAATACTTCGATAGCCCAGACCATCTCCGTGGAGGGATGGCCCGCAGGCACCGTCATATACAAAGACGACCATTCGATAGGCACGTTGGAAAGCGTTTACCGTCCCGAAATATTGGCGCTGCCGCCGGAAGAAAGACATGACATGTTCAACTTTCGTGGAGAACAGAAATATCCTGGTTGGCCTTACGAAAACTTCTGGGATTTCCGAAGCTCGGCACGGGAAAACTACAAGAACAATTTCCTCGACCCGTCCCACCCCAACTGCAAGGACGATGCCATCACCCGGCAATCTTTCATCTGCAAGATAACGGATACGAAGAAGAGAGGCGCTACCCCCTTCCTGATGAAACTATACAACTACTTCGGTTTCACTATGGCATGGATGAAAAAAGATGGAGGACTGACATATCCCAACACCTGGGACGGATGCCCCTATTATGGAACACTCTACGTGGAACTGCCCGTGCCCAACCGCGTTGTCGGTAGATACGAGATAAGCGCCAAGGGCGACAAATGGAGCGATGACTGGAAAAAGGTGGAAGCGTTCCTCAACACCAGCCCCGCCTACCACGACATCGTGGAAAACCAATATTGCGGCACCCATAGGGAACAGTTGGACAGGATGATGATGGACCGCTGGACTGCCATGAGGGAAGAGTTGGCAAAGAACCAAGCCGCCTTGCCCAAACTGACCCAAACGTATGAAGTCAACTTGCTTAGCGTATATGACGTTGGCACTCAAATCGGCCCGACGCTGCACATCGGCCCCGACGGGATAAGCATCTGCCGGGTGGGCAGCTACTTCATGAGCGACGGCCGCTTCCTAACACCCGAAACAAAGCTCACCGAGGAGCAGAAAAAGGAGTGCGTGGGAATCGTATGCTTCGTATCAAGTTCGGACAAGTGGGGCAGTGGCATCAACGGTTATGCCATGGCACTGCACGATGCCAACGACACCCCATCTGACTGGGGCAACACCGACATCTTCTCCAGCAGACCGGGAGCGAACTACACGGGCGACATCTGGGGCGGCTTGGGACGCGGCTACCAGAACACCAATGACATCAAGAAAATTGCCGATAGGAAGGGAATGACCATCAACGAACAGGACTTCCCCGCGATGCACTATGCCATCCGATATTCCGTGCCCCTGCCGCCGGGTGCCAAAGGATGGTTCCTGCCCTCCTGTGCCGAATTGATGAGCGCCGCTTGGGTGGACAAAGAGAGTTTTGAGAATGCGGGTGGAGAGCACTTCAATCCAGAGCGCCGCTACGCGGGCTGCGACGTGACGTGCGAACTCAACTTAGGTGAGGGCATATACGACCCCGCAAAGGTGGGCAGCATGTACTGGCAAGGTCCCATCGACACAGACTGGAGAACGGAAAGCGTGGAAAACACGGGTAAATACAAATTCCACGTGAGACCGTTTATTGCATTCTAAATTAACTCACCACAGAGGACACAGAGTATAAGGAAAAGACTCCGTGAAACTCTGTGTTCCTCTGTGGTGAATAACTTATAACTCATAACTTATAACATGCGAACCTACCTCCTATCCCTCCTCGCCCTCCTGCTATTGGCAGCTTGTGGCGACGAGGTAGTACACAACCACTACTACCCCCAAGAACCTGAAACACCCGAACAGCCGCAAGGGCCCTCCTTCGAGCGAGGAGAATGGCTGACGGATGCACAATCTCCGTGCTACTACGGCTTGTTCACCATATACCACAATTCCCTCTTTCCTAACTGGCTGTTGCAAGCCAAAGGCATCAGGTATGCCTATTCCGACAGCGAGTTCGTGCAGGAATACGTCACCGATGACATCAGTCTCGAACTGAAAAACCCCGGCACTGGCACCCTTATCACCCTGCGGATGGACGAAAGCCCCGTGTGCCACGCCTCGGAGTACAGCATCACCATGCCCCAGGAGGAGAGCGATGAGACCCTCGACCTGGAGTATCCCGTGAAATGGAACGTGGAAGCCTATTGGCATGGCACGCCGACCGGCCGGTGGACCTGAGCTGGACCCTCCTCTTGGACGGTAAAGAGGTGCAGCACTACACACACCGGTTCAACTGCCGCAGCCTGCACTGTTTCAGCTCCTACTCGGTACTTCCCAAGGAAGAAGCTCCCGAACTCATTGCCGAGATAAAGAAGATGGAGTTTGGTGATTGGGGCATCACGGAAGATGAAGAGGTGGTGCTGCTGCACAACTTTCCGTTCCTTATGGGCTACATAGACGAACATTCGCCCTTCGTGGAAGAACTGAAACATGAAGTGGTGGCAGACGGCTATCTGCCTACCTGACGGGACAATTCTCCCCAACCACCGAAGAGCTGCTCAACTGCACGGCAAAGGCATTCAACTACCTGATGATGAAACATCACATCACCTACGGTGTCAGCGACTCCGAAGGCGGCCTGCAATACCTACGCACCATTGACGACATCTTCCGCTACAAGCAAGCCTATTGCATGGAGCTTGCCGTGGCTTTCGCCTCTTGGTGCATGAACCAGGGTGTGGAGTGTACCCTCGAATCAGTGCCGAGTCATATGTGCAACAGCATTATTGACAAGGAAAAGAAAAACCATCCGGCAGACATGACCATCGTGGCAAGCAACCCGCAAGCGTACACACCATTTGCCAACCCGCCCACCCCCGCAGACTTTGAAAAGGCGAACCGGATGTACCAGAAAATGATGGAAGCAGCCGCAAAAAGCAATGAAGAGGTCTATGAACCGGGACGGGTGGAAGAGCCCTTGCTATACGCCTCTTTCAATCCCCTGTACTTGCGCTCCTTCCTCCCCTCGTTCAACATCGGAAGCAACTATGCGCATACCCGCGCACTGCTGGGAGAAGAAGAAGGACTACGCTTCGTGAAGAGACCCGGATTCACCAAAACAGCCCCGTAAACAGAAATCCTGCCAACCACATTTAAACTTACAAATCATTAAATAAGAATGAAAACATCAATCAAAGCCCTCTCCCTGCTATTAGCGGGGATGATGGCATTCGGTCTCGCCTCGTGCAAGGACGATGAAATAGATCCGGGCATCGATAGCCCAGAAGCGAATGTCCCTATCCCTACCGAGGATGAAGTGAAAACCACCGTGAGCAAGAGCTACGCCGTGCTGGGCGAGCACTTCGACGAAGTGACCCCCTACGTGCTGAAACGCATGACCGGGCAACGATACAATTACAGCCCTGCCGACAGCTACATTGCCGATGACGTGGAAGTAGTGTTCCTCGACTACGACGCGTTGCTGGAAATCAGCGAAGAGATGGTGTATGAAATAAAGGAAGTGTTCGACCGCGGCGGAGCCATCTATCTGCACAAGCCTCACTCCTTGGCTCTGGAATTCTTCAAACTCATCCTGTACGACAAATTGGACGACTTCATGGAGTGGCTGGAAGAGCAAATAAAGGGTTTAGATGCCCAAACCAAAGCAGAAAAGAAGAACGTGCTGGAGCGTGATTCTTACATCATACGCCGCAACAGCCATTACGACATGCGCGACATCCATAACGGCGAACCGGTCACCATTGAAGAGACCATTGTCGAAGAGGCGGAAGATGGCAACGAACAGACCCGCACCGTTACCGGAACTATCACACCGGACGAACCTTCCGACTACGAGTACGGCCTCTTTGCCGAAAATGTGGCAAAATGGCTGAACGAAGAGAATGCCAAGACACGAGCCACAGACGGCGAAATGCTGAGTTCGGTGGCATCGGAAGTCACTTTACTCCCTTGTCACCTTCAACGTTTCAAAAGCGAAGAACCGTTTACCTGCTATGCAGAACTCAGGAGATGGGTATCTACCGCCTACAACTTTGAAACCAAGCAGGACTACTATCATGTGGTATTAGAAGAGACATACCTTGGTGATAAATTCAATTTCGGCGAATACTTCTGTAAGAAAACCAAAGGCAAGTACCATAAATATGCCGGCTATACGTATGGCGGACTATCTATCAGACCTTCGCTGGATACAGAGGGCTACACCTTGAAGGACACGTGGAACCATCAACCGGAAAACAAAGGAGTGGCAGAAACGGTAGAAACAGTAGATGGATGGGATATGGGTGCAGAGATAGGATACGATGGTGGACTGACAGGCACAATGAATGTCGGCTTCACCCATCGGCAGACTGTGACCAAAGTAAACGAGGAAATCAGCGTAACCCTTAAAGGAAGCGGAGCCGACTCTTATTGGACGTATGACATAGCGGACAAATACAAATATGCAGGGAAGGTAAACGGCAATCTCATTTCAAAGCCGGATAAGAACTCCATCAGTATCAATGTCTGCAAAACTCGCCAATCATGGAGCTGGCTGATAGACGGCACCGAGAAACGTGGAAATAATCCATTCTATATGGAACTCAAACTCAGTTTGTATGCCAAAAACGCTTATCAAGGGGGATTTAGACAGAACTCTACAACAAGCGTTTACCATGACCCCAAACTCCGCCTCGAATTGCCCGTCCCCAACCGCTTCACCAAGAACTATACAGTAGTGGCAGACGACTATCACAACTACGACGAGTTGGGAACTATTCGAGATTTCCTGAACAGTGTCCAAGAGTATAAGGATATTTCAAAGGGTTACTGCGCACCTACCGAGACAATACTCGACCTGCAGATGGAGATACGGTGGAATGAAATGCTAGAAATCCTGGCAAAGCTCAATCCCCAATTCTCCAGTCTGAACAACAGCTACACCTTCCGGCTGAAGGACAACAAAGGCAACCAAATTGGTAATGAACTACACATCAGTAATAAAGGAATAAACAAATAAATTTATATCATCATGAAATTAAGAACATACCTACTTCTGACTATCGTCCTGCCGCTCATCGCGGCCTGCGGCGACGACGTGACCAACCACAACTATCCCGCACCGCCTCCCGCCGAGGAGGAAGAGCAACCGCAAAAGCCTCCCTTTGAAGAGGGCAAATGGATAACGGATGCCCACTCCATGTGCTACTTCGACATCCTCCCGGAAAACAGGTACACCCTCTACCCCGTCTGGCTGCTGCAAGCCGACGGAGTGAAGCGTGCCTACGAAGACAGCGAATTTGCGCAAGAGTTCATCAGCGACGACATCCGCCTGCAACTCCGCAACCCCGGAGCGGGCACCCGCATCACCCTGCGGATGGAGGAAAGTCCCGTATGCCACGCCTTGGAAAGGAGCGTCGTGGTGCCCCAAGATAAGACCGACGAAACCATCTACCTCGCCTTTCCCGTGAAGTGGAACGTGGACGCCCTGTTAGGATGGCATGCCGACAAAATGGTGGAACTCACCTGGAATCTGCTCCTTGACGGCAAAGAGGTGGACCACTACACGCAACAGCTCAACTGCCGCAGCCTGCACACCTACTATGGCAACACAGAGCTCATCCCACCGAACACGCACAGCTCATCGACGAAGTCAAACGATATGATTTCGGCAGCTATCCCGTCAAGGATACCGAAAATTACTGTTCCCTATACGCCACGCCTTTCATCATGGGCTACGTGGACGAACACTCTCCCCTGGTGGAAAAGTTGAAAGAGGAAGTGACTGCCGACGGCTACTTCAGCACTTTGGCAGGTGCCGCCTATGACACTCCCGAAGAGTTGCTTGCCACCACAGCACAGGCATTCACCTACCTGATGATGAAGCACCGAGTAGTCTATACCATCAGCGACAGCGGAGGTCCACAATACGTGCGCACCATCGACGACATCTTCCGCAACCACCAAGGTTACTGCATGGAGCTTGCCATTGCCTTCGCCTCGTGGTGCCTGAACCAGGGGGTGGTTGCTACCATCGAATTCGTGCCCGGTCATGCTGTCAACCGTATCTTCGACAACGAGGAGAACGCATATCCGGTGGACATGACCTGCGTGGCAAGCTGGCCCCACCTGTATCAGCCCTTTGCCACCCCGCCCACCAAAGAGGACTTCGGACAAGCCGACTGGCTCTTTGAAAACGTCATGAAAATATCCAAGAAGAATGATACCGAAAAATACGAACCGGGACGTATCGAAAATCCCGGAGAGTACGATACCATCGATGTAATAGCACTGCGTCACTTCCTTCCCTCGTTCAACATCGGTGACAGCTACGCGCATACCCGCGCAGCCTGGGAAGAGGAAGAAGGATTGAAATTTAAAAAGAGAAGATTTTAGTTCATCACAAAGAGTACAGGGTTTCACGGAGTTTTTTCCTTAATAAAACAAACCTTTAAAAGCTACAACCATGACAAAAAGCAAAACCATCCTTGCAGACGCCACCCGCTGTCTGATGTGTTATCAACCCATTTGCAACACAGCTTGTCCGGCAGGAGTACAACCTGCTGACATTATCCAAGCATTACACCTGAAGAACCAGGCAGGAGCTATCCTGCGTCTGCCCGACTATGCCGCCTGCCTCCATTGCGATAATGCCAAGTGCGAAAAGGTATGTGCACGCGGACGAGTGGACTCCCCTATCCGCATACAAGCGATTTGCAACTATGTATCGCAAATGGAAAAGGCAACATCCGCGGACGGGAAACCTGCCGACTTGTCGGTCAACGTGTGCGGTGTCCGTTGTGAAAATCCATTCTTCTTGGCTTCGTCACCGGTAGCATCTTCGTTCGAGATGTGCTGCCATGCTTTCGATGCCGGATGGGCAGGAGTGTCGTACAAGACCATCAGCTTCTACCAAAGCCGGGAAGTCTCTCCCCGCTTTGACGCGCTGCCGGATGAACGCCCTTTCCCATTCAGCGGGTTCAAGAACCTGGAACAGTTGTCGCCCCACACCGCCGAAGAGAATTTCGAAATTCTCCGTTGCCTGAAGGAGCGTTACCCTGAAAAGGTCATCATCGCCTCCATCATGGGACGGAACACAGACGAATGGACACCCTGGCACGCATGGCAGAAGAGGCAGGCGCAGACTTGATAGAGTGCAACTTCTCTTGCCCACAAATGGCAAAACAGGGATTAGGCAGCGACATCGGGCAAGACCCAGACCTTATTTCGCTCTACACCCAAGCCACACGCAAAGGAAGCCGCCTGCCCATCATCGCCAAGATGACACCCAATCTGGGGAACATGGAGCTTCCGGCAATGGCGGCAATCGCCAACGGGGCAAACTCGCTGGCAGCCATCAACACCGTGAAGAGCATCACGCGCATCAACACCGAAAACTTCTCGTCCTATCCCGACATAAGCGGACAATCGGCCGTGGGCGGCTATTCGGGGCAGGCGGTGAAGCCCATCGCCCTTCGCTTCATCCGCGACTTGGCATCCTATCCACCGCTCAAAGACACTCCACTGTTCGGGATTGGCGGCATCACGACTTGGCACGATGCGCTGGACTTCATCTTACTGGGATGCACCGCCTTGCAAGTGTGTACATCGGTCATGGAATATGGCTACCGAATCATAAATCACCTCAAGGAGGGGCTTTCCACTTATATGAAGCAGCAAGGCATCACCTCGCTTGATGAGTTGCGCGGATTGGCTTTGCCGCATCTGGTACAGCCCGAACAGTTGGACCGTGAGCGCAAGCTACATGCCGAAATCAATCCCCGGCAGTGCATCCATTGCGGCCGCTGCTATGTTTCATGCCTTGATGGCGGACACCAAGCAATCCGTTGGGAAAAGCGTAGCCCGGTGATTGACCATTCGCTTTGCGTAGGTTGCGGACTTTGCACGCTTGTTTGCCCGTTGGAGGCGGTGAAGCTGATTGATAATTGATGATTATAGTAGAACAGAAATGATTTGCGAAAAGAAAAGCGAATAGAGAGAGTATCTTAATTCCCCTCCTCCGGGGAGGAGGGGTGCCCGACGGGCGGGGGTGGTAGGGAGCATAAAGCAATGAGAAATAGTACAGTGTGTGTCGCTACCACCTCCCCCTACGGGTACTCCTCCTCCCCGGAG
>NZ_BAKJ01000046.1 GCF_000614125.1 Bacteroides rodentium JCM 16496 | reverse complement strand
AAACTTATATCTGCTATCGCTTAGACGCGGATGACGCGGAGTTTTCATATTTCAATCCGCGGCATCCGCGTCTAAAAAATAATCACAAAGAACGCAAATACAGAGCTTTCCGGCAGACTCTCCCACTATACACAAAAAGGCTGCCTCACGATGCAACGTGAAACAGCCTTTCCTTATAGTAAAGTATTCAAGTTCTTCTTAGAACAGCTTCGCAGGATACTCGCCCGCATCCACCAAAGCCTGAATCTTGTCGACTACACTCTGACGGTCTTCGGGATAAGTTACACCGAACCACTTGCTGGTTGTGTCGAGCACTTCGCAAGTAGCAGTGCCATCGTTAATCAGCTTATCCACCATCAGCGGGATGAAGAATTCGCTCTTCAGGTTCTCCATGTTCTTCGGGTCGCTCAAGAAGCTCTTGAAAAACTCTGCACTGTAGGCAAAATAATCGGGAGTGAAACCCCAGAAGTTCATGCTGACCGGAGTCGTCTCGGGAGTGGCAGTCCATTCACCGTTATCGTCGATGTACTTCACCTCGCCGTCCATGCGCTGAATCTTGGTACGCTCTACTACAGAAGTCAACAAATTGTTTGCATCCGTTCCACACAAACCACGGGATACGGTACCGCTTTCGCTCAATGTATTGCCGATGCGGAAGCCTACCATGGAATATACATTTTTGGAACCTTCGGGAAGGGCTGCAAGGAATTTACCCATTACCTGGAAGGAATCACGACCGTAGAAATCATCGCAGTTGATAACAGCAAACGGTTCCTTTATTACATCGGCACCCATCATTACAGCATGGTTGGTTCCCCAAGGTTTGGTACGGCCTTCAGGCAGGTGAAGCCTTCGGGAAGGTCATCGATGGACTGGAATACCAGTTCGCAGGGGATATGGCCTTCGTATTTGGAAATAATCTTGTCGCGGAAGTCCTGCTCAAAATCTTTACGTATTACGAAAACGAGCTTGCCGAATCCGGCATTGATAGCATCATATATGGAATAATCCATGATAGTTTCGCCATTCGGGCCCAGTCCGTCCAATTGTTTCAAGCCACCATAACGCTGCCCATGCCGGCTGCCAATAAGAATAAAGTTGGTTTCATATTAGTTATTATTTAAAAAGGTTAGTGTATCACAGTTGATAACGGTTGCAAATGTACAAAAATTTATGTCTGACAAAAGGGAGTTTTAGTTCATTCTTTACCACTATCCGTTCAAAAACGTACATTTAGAACGGATAACCGATGGCAAAATGCAGTGCCATACTATCCTTGAACTTAGGAATATTGTAATATCCCGACTTTCCGGTATCATACGGGTCGTGAAGCCCGATACCCAAATCCAGACGGAAAACAAGGAAGTCCAGGTCATAGCGTAAGCCGAATCCCGTACCCAAAGCAATCTGTTTCGGGAAATTCTTCAAAGTGAACTCACCGTTCGGGCGACTTTCGTCCTTACGCATCAGCATACATTGCCGGCATCCAGAAACACCGCTCCATGCAAGTCGGCAATCATACGGAAGCGATACTCGATATTGGCTTCCATGCGAATATCACCCACGTGGTTGATATAAGTATATTTTCTGTCCGTCTCGGGAGGATAGCCGCCCGGACCTATACTGCGGGCAGAAAAGGCGCGCACACTGTTGGCACCACCTATATAGAACTGCTCCGTATAAGGTGCGGTCGTGGCGTTTCCATACGACCATATCACCCCTCCCGCAATACGCGAAGCTATCATCTGGTTCTTGTCTATCCGGTAATGGTACCTGAATTCCGAGTTCAGCTTCAGGAACTGTGCAAAAGGTACCCCGAAAAGCTTCTTCCCCTCCTCGCTGAACGGCTTGCCGAAAATACGGTAAACGGCAGAAGTCAGGTTACCTGCCGATGCCACGGTGGTCTGCCACCAGATGGGGTTGCGCTTTCCGCGCACGGACGCATTGTCGTATGTATAAGTATACTCCATGGCAGGTATGAACTGGTCGCGCAAGCTGACGTAAAGTGCCGGATTCTGGGCACGCAATGTATCAAAAGCCTCAGTAGGATTGCGCAGCACATTGAACGTCAACCGGAAAGGAGTTATACTATGCCTGGATGTCGGTTTGGGCTGGAAGTCATACGTGGCATTACCGCCAAAAGCCAGCAGCTTATAATACTTGGCACGGTTCATCTGGTCGGCATACAGGCGGAAAGTGGTCGTAGCCGGAAAGTCATATTCACGGTTGCCCATCCGGGGAAACACCACACGCGGAAAGATGAGCGAAGTGGAAATGCCCAGTTCATAACTGTTCATCAACGAAGAGCTCCCTTTACCTGTCTGCCATTCGTACGAGCCGTTCAGCTTCACGTTCCAGCTTTCCCCCCCCGAAGACATTATTTTTCGTCACAGTAAAGGCAGCCCCCGGTCCTGTCTGATTATTGCTCTTCATGGTGACATTGAAATCCAGCTCCGCGTCGTAAGGTTTGTCGAGTGCGGCAATAACCCTCACATCCAAGGTGTCGGACACAAATGCCGTATCACGCGGTATATACTGCATTTCCGCATAACGGAAAATGCCGACACTTGCCAAACGTTCCTGCACACGGGTCTGACGGTACAGACTATACAAGCTCTGCATGGAACGCTGGCGGGCAATACCAGCGCTGTCTTGTATCTGGCGCTTGCGGCGGTAGCCTTGATAGTTCAGCCAGCGGTAAAGCATATTAGGACGCACCGGCGGCTTGTTATAGTAGTGTATGGCCAAGCCTTTATAATCCATGCTGTCATTAGGTTCCTGCCCCTGCTTTCCAAGAAGATACACAGATTTCCTGCCTACATAAAACTGCTTCTCGGCCACCTTCGGCATTCCGGGAACGGGAACCATACGCATCTGGACATGGCCGCCGGGAATCATTGTCGTGTCTGCCTGATAAGTCAGGTAATCGGGACGGAAGTAATAGCATCCCACATTGCGCAGCAGGGTACTGACACGGGTACGCTCCCCGTCCAAATCGGTCACATTGAATTGCTCTCCCGGGCTGATGAGCGAGCGGCGGCGGCCCAGCTCCATAATCCGGGTGGTACGCTGGTTGAAGCCACGATAGTACACCGTATCTATAAAATAAGGATTACGCATATCCACCGTATATTGCAGTTTGGCCTTCAGCGAGTCCTTCGGGTCGACAAATGTCTTGTAGCTGACGCTTCCGTTGAAATAGCCATAATCGCGTAGCAAGTTGGCCGCCGCCTTCTGGCGTATATCGGGATTCACCGTAGACATAAGCACCGGAGTGGCGGCAAATTTATTGAATATCCACTTTCCGAATCCCTTCTCATACTTCTGGAAACCATTGTAAATCCACAGTCCGAAAGGAAAGGGATAGCGGATAGTAGAGCTTCCCAGCAACGAGTTGTTCGGTGCCGTGGCAAGGGCGGCCTCCACCTCTTCCATGGCAATCTCGCCAACAGACGTTTCACTGCGGTTCAATACAATCATCGGCTTCTGGCCGGTATAGAGTATCTCCCCCTCCGGCAAGTGCTTCGTGGTGGAGCAACCTGCCAGAAATATCAATCCTGCAATATATAATATCAGTCGTTTCATATCACATTCCTACTTTTTCATATCGCTGTTTTCAGCCTCCGGTTTTATCTTTTTCTTCCTGAAGATGAAGAGCTCACCCAGCCGGTCCATCTTCCGGCGCAGCACAAGGCCGACACCCGTTTCGGTTATCTCACCGTCGAGTATGCTTTCGTAGTTCTTATTATGGAATACACGGACATATCGGGTACCCGACGCATCAAGACGGTATTCCAGCGATATATTGTCAATGAATGACTCCGCATCGTTCGTGGCATTGGCTCCGGTGGACACTTTTCCACCGATGACAATCTGTACGCGGTCGTTGAAGAAACGCTGGGAATAACGGAAACTGAAGTCTTTCTGCGTGTCGCCCGTTTCAGCAGAGGTACGGTCTTCCACACCTACACTGATATTGGCACCTTTTATACCTCCCGCCAAGGAGTTTATCTGGCTCTGAAGCACTGAGTTCAAGGCGGCTCCCATCGACAAACCTCCTCCTTTGGCGCCGCTGTTCAGGTAAATACCCGTGGCAAGCATGGCAATGGCCTGCTTACTACGCTCTTCTGCACCCATTGCCTGCAGCTCATTCTCTACTGCGGCATCTTCGGGAGCCGAAATATCGAATATCAGATCGGGAGCGTCAAGCCTGTTCTTGATGGAAATGGATACATCGAAGTTCACCATGCGCGAACCGTCCCCGTCACCATCGGCCACAGAAGCACGCATACGTTCCGTAGCCTTCAGGCTCAGCGTAGGATTCATAATATTCCCCCGCCAATCCACATAACTGCCGGGATTGAACTGGAACTCCTTCAACGGGATGATGGGCAGCGAATATTTCATGACGCCACCCGAAAGGGTATAGCGCCCGGTAAGGCTCATATCCCCTTGGGGAGTATACTGCATATTCAAATCACCGCCACCTTCCAGTTCGATGTATTTGCTGCGGTCAGGACTCAGGTCGGCACGAAGACGGACAGCATCGTCAATATGGACGGACATATACATTTCCAATCCTCCAACGACATGGCAGGAACTTCATCCGCCTTTACCGACGTCGTATCGGTGAACGAGGTAAAGGTAACCAGTCCGCTGAGACGGTCTTCCACCGTTAAAGGAGAATCGGTCAACACGTAGGTTACGTTGGTATTGCCCAGCAGATTCATGTTTCCACGCATCGTGAGCCCGTCGAGCGGTCCCTTCACCGTGGCATGCAAGTCGACGAACACCTTTCCATACACCAGACTTTCGCGGGTACGCGGTGCATCCAGCAACGTATAGTTCTCTGCCAGCAGATTGAGGTTGGCAGTAGGACGCTCCATATTCCGGAAATCAACCTTACCGTCAATCGTAAACGGATTCTTGCTGGTGGTATAAATGGCAAACTTATCGAATATCAACTGATTGTCCTTTATCTGTACCGGACGGTTGTCGAACCAGTAACGTGCTCCCGCCTGGCGTGCGTAGACCGACACACTGTCCAAAGCAATATCACCATGCATCTGAGGCTTGTCCGGCGAACCGTAAATATAAAGTCCTCCATCAATATCTCCGGTAAAGGTCACCATTTGGTCAGGGATGAATGCATTGGCCATCTTCAACGGGAAATGCTCGAAACGGGTGGACACTTCCAGGGTATCCTTTCCGTTTTTCTGCGTCAAGATACCGTCCGCGGTCATCACTTCTTCATTATCATATGTAAAATAGGTATTCAGATAGTGCGTATTCTTGTCGCCCGGCAACCAGGTAGCCCCCAGGCCGATGTCTCCAACCGGTTGCGTTCGTAGGTCAGCTTCTCCACATTGGCTTCGGCTGACACCTGCAGGGAAGTGGCAGTCTGTACATAATTTGCTTCGGCAGAGAACAATCCCGTAAGCCGGGGCATATAAGGAAGTACCTCCGTAAGTTCATCCAGGCGCAATCGGCTCAGCTCTACGTTTATGTTCTGCAAGGAAAGGGTATCGCTCCTGTTGGACTGCATACGGAAACACAGACCGTCGTCGCTGTCCATGTCAATATTGGCATAGACGCGCATGTTCTTATGCAGATAAATCCAGTTACTGTTGTCCGCAAAGTGGAATTTGCGGAAAGCGATAATCGGTTCGGCAGGGATGAGGTTCAGCAGCACACCATTACCGCGACCATTTCCTTCGGTCAACGGACGGGCATTAATACCGAACAGCACACCAGTCTGCCCTTTTCCATCCACATAATCCACAGTCAGCTCCGCATCTTCATTACGGACTTCACCCGTCAGTGTACTGCGGAACACAAACTGCGGGTTCTTGGGACCGTTTATGACACCACCTTGCAACTTCATGCGGGCAGTATCCTGCTTCACTGTGAAAAATATCGTATCGAGCTGCAAGGAGTCCATGCGCAATCCGTGAACAGCTGTACGCCCGTTGATGCCGACTTGCGGAGTAAATCCGAAACTCAGTTTGAAATCATTATAGGAAATACCCTTTGCAGCCAGGAAATAGCTGACGGGATTCTGGTTACCGGCTTCCAGATGCATGCCTGCCGAAGGAAGGACTTGGCGCAAAGCGGCATGGTCCAGACGCCGTTCATCAATCTGCCTTGTCAGGATAGAGACAAATTTATCCGACTGTTCCATCAACTTCTTCAACGTGCTGTGGGCGCGGAAACGCAGATTCAAGTCACCGGCATCAAGCCTCAACTTGAGAGAATCATGACGTGCCTCCGCTCCCATTGTAAAGGCAAACGGGTGTTTCAACGGTCGGGGCACCAAGCCCAGCTTATGCAGATTCACCTCTTCCACATTCAAATCCAAGGCGCCATCCAAATAGCTGCGGTCAAGACGCATATCCGCATTTCCCTGCATCTTGAGAAGAACATTATCGCTGGTAAGACGGACGGTAGCAACGGATGACTTGAGTCCGGCATGCACATCCACACCGGAAATGTCCCAATGACCATACTGTAGTTTTTCCAAGGAGGCATTCAAAGCGGCCACAGTCTTTCGTGATGCCATATCCACCCCTTGCCCCTTGGCAGACATCTTTGCCGTAAGAGTATAGATGGAGTCCTTGGGCAGGAAGTGATGCACCTGCAGGTCATTGACGGCAAGGTCGGCATGGTAGGCCTCCGTAGCAAGGTTATAGGCGGCATCCAGATTCAAGAAGCCTTCCTTCTCCTGCAGCTTCAAGGCAGCAGTGCACTGCGCCCCCTCCACACCGACACGTGCCGCAAGGTGCATACTGTCCGGCACGATGACGGAGCCATCGGGAGCTATGTCGGCAAGTCCGGTCAGGAAGTTCAAGTTCAGCGTATGCATTTCGAAGTCCATGCTTCCATTGCGTTTCACACTGTCGGTCAGGTTCCAGAATTCTCCTCCCCCACTCAACGAAAAGGCTCCAGGCAGCTCAGCCGTAAAACGGGAAATCTGCATCTGCTTCAGGTTTCCTTCCGTACCGGCATGAATCACCAACGGACGAAACGGATAGGCTTCCTTGAAAGCTTCCGGCAGGCCACCGGCAAAAAGCAGTACATCCTGTTTGCCGATACGGGCATTGAAACGGGCTGTCAGACGACCGGTGGTAGGTATATTTACCAGTTCCCAGTAGGTCTGTGCCGTAAGGTTCATCTCACTATGAGGTGTCAGCAACTTCAAAGAAGGGATACGGATAACGGTAGAGTCGGCAAACAACCGCCCGGTCAGGGAGGTTACACTCAAACCGGAACGCTCATACATGGAAAATTCCCGGATAACGGCATTCATATCTCTGCCGTAATACATCACAGAATCAATGCCCATACGGATGTCGCGAAGAGCAATGTGCGAGGGGTCGAAGCCTGCATCATCAATACCGGTTGTGGCACGCTTCGGGCCACCGGTATCATAATTGACAGAAGTTCCGGTCAGCAGAAATTTTCTCCAGCCATAGAACTGGTGTTTCAGGTCGGCAGCAGCGTCCGCAATCTCAGCATCCCCTATATGGCTTTCAGCCCCATGGAGTCCAATGGCATCTGTAAATCGACCGAGACATTCTTCAACTTCAAAGTATGGAGTGTGACTTTCCAGTTCAACGCAGTGTCAGTAGTGTCCTTGGGAGTCTCAGTGGTATCGGCAAGCATTACCTGCACATGGGTATCGCTCAATTCTATATTATTGAGGATGGCATCTTCTTTTGTAAGGTCTATGCCATGGCTTTCGAAAAAGAAATGCCCCAGTACCCCTTTGATGTGCATACCTTCCATTAAATTGGAAGAGTTGACAGCAACTTGTTTCAAGGTAATGTCATCCACCTCCACTTTTCCTTTGAGTAAAGGCCATGCCTGCACGCGTACGTTCAAGCTTCCAAGATTCAGCAAAGTATCGGGATGCTGCACATCAACAGCACTGTCGGCAGGCTGTACCACCAATACCCCGCGAACCAACAAATTCAAAGGAAAGCGAAGGTCAATCCGCTCCACGGATATATCCATACCCGTAGCATCTGATGCTATTGCCGTAGCCTGCTTCCGTATCAAATTCTGTACAGGAGGCACATAGAGCAATATCATCAATATTATAAACAGTATAATAGGAGTAAGCAGTACCACAGTGCTATTCTCAACCATTTTCTTCTCATCGGAACGTCAATCTTTCATCGTATTTAAAAATCCTACAAAGTAAACAATTTCTTTCGACATTTGGTTCCCGACAAAGAAAAATCACATATTCTTCTCTGTTCCCCATTACGGAAGAGCTGTTGCCTGAGCAATGACATCCTCTATCAGAACAAAGGCGGCAAGGGCGCGCTCTTTCAATTCTCCGGTAAAAGGCACTCCATGCGAAGTTTCCAACAGCTTCAGCAATGCAACCAGTTCCGCAGCTCCAATCAACGTAAAGAGGGGAATCATTTTGTGGGAGACGGCAGCCATCTCGTCCACATCCTCATTCTCCACAGCCTTCTGCAAACGCTCCGCATTGAGCGGGTCTCAGCCACAAAACTTTCCAGAATGGACTTTGCGGCCTCGGGGTCATCGACCGAAAAAGCAGTGAGCGAAGAGAATTTATACCCCGGGCAAGCCGAAGTTTCCGAAACTTCCGTAACCTCCCCCCCTTTGTCCTCCACATCCAATTCATGCAGCAATTCACTGACGGTAAACGGCTTATGCAGGCATCCGGCAAAACCATGCACCGTAAATTCCTCACGCTGCATGTCACTGCGGGCAGTGACAGCAATCACCGGAACAGACTGTGCCTGCGGTATGTTCGAAGCACGCAGCAGTTTCAGTAAATCAAAACCATTAATGGCAGGCATCTGCACATCAGTAAGCAGAACATCAAAGGTTGCAGTGCGCAAGGCATCCAGCAGTTCATCCAGTTGCAAGCAAGAAACAGAATTTATACCACTCTGCTGAAGCATGGCGGCAGTAAGAGTAAGCTGAATACGGTCATCATCGATAAGGAGCACTCTTTTTAATGAAGAATGAGGAATGAAGAATGAAGAATCGGGCTGCGCTGTCACGCCGCACGGCAATTCTTCATTCTTCATTCTTCGTTCTTCATTCAGAAAGGGCATGGGAATAGATACGGTGAAAGTGCTTCCCTTGCCCGGTACACTGTCTACATCAATCGTGCCTTCAAGCAACTGTACCAACATACGGACGATGGAAAGTCCGAGTCCGAACCCCTCTTTACCCTGGGCACCCGGCAGGCGGGTGAACTCCTGGAAGATACGTTCCCGGTCGGCAGGCTCCATACCTTTACCCGTATCAGCAATGGCAACTACCAGTCGACGGTCCTCGTAACGGGCAGTCATGGTAATACTGCCTTGGTCCGTAAACTTCACGGCATTGGACAGCAAATTGTTGATAATCTGGCGCAGACGCAAGGGGTCGCAAATATAGGTACCACCCAGCTCCGGGGCAATGTCGCAATGAAGCGCCAGCCTTTGGCAGCCGTAAGCAGTGCGAAACTGACGTGTATCTCTTCGAGCAGGCGGGAAGGATGAAAGGTGACCCGGTTGACTTCGGCCTTGTTCAAATCAAGACGATGGAAGTCGAGCAAATCAACGACCAGCTTCAGCAGATGCTCCGATGAGGTTTTCATATTGTCCAGATAGAACCGCTGACGCTCATCCACCGTCAGACGGGAAAGCAAGTCGGCATAGCCCATAATAGAACCGAGCGGGGCTTTGAAATCATGGGTAATGGCGAGCATCAGTTTTTCACGGACAGCAAGCAAATCTTCAGCACGACGGCGGGCCTCTTCCAACTCACGGCGGTAACGGTTGCTTCGGGCAATGTCGCGACCGATGATAATAAGAAAAAAAGCGGAGAGCAACACCGCACCTACGGCAATGCCACTGATAATCTTGGCCGAACGGCGTCGGACCGCTTGTTGATACTCGGCTTCCGTCCGTGCACGCAGCAGAGTTTCCGTCTCGTAATCTTTCAGCAAGCTGTCAATACGAGCGGTCAGCATATGGTCCAAGCGTTGCAGATAGCGTTTACGCCGCTGTATAACAGTGTTTACAGCTTTTTTCTGCCGGGCCACGGCACGCAATTGCTCATGCAAAGAATCGGCCGGATTATAAGGTTCAATCACCGTATCCGTTGCAAATTCAAGGGAGGTCTTTACCTGGATAGCCGTATCTTTCTTTGGGGGGACAAACACTTCACCCAAACGACGGAAAAACCCCTTCTTCCGAGGGCGTGTCACGACGGTATCCCGATGTGTAATGATACGGTGCTGCACACGTTGCTGGGTCACTACCGAGTCCTGCCGGGCAATTATCTGCTCAATGTCACTGGTGGATACCATGCTGTTATTCGCCTCACTCAGCGTGCGCAGCATTTTTATCGTGTTGGTATCCTTCTCGCGTATCAAGGCAAGCACGCTGTCTGTCCATTGTACATCGCGGTCATCGGTAAGAATAAGGTTCTCCATTTCCCGGTGTACGAAAAACAAGGAAAAAAACAATACCGCCAGCAACAAAGTGTAGCCTGCGGCAATCTTTACTTTGGAGACATTATTCATACTATCAAATCCTTTCCCTGGTCTGTTTACGGAATCTCAGCCACAGCATCAGCCCCGCACTGGTCAGTCCGAACGGGAAAGCCATCCAGACTCCCGTCAGTCCCCAGCCGAAGATGAAACCGCAGAGGTACCCTACGGGCAAAGATATAACAAAATAGGATATAAATGCAATGATCATCATCGGTTTCACATCCGAGATGCCACGCAGGGCATTGGCAAAGTTAATCTGCAACCCATCACCGAACTGGTAAACCAGGAACGGGAAGAAGAGGGAAGCAACCATGGCGGACACCTCCACATTGTCCGTAAACCATCCGCCCACCTGACCACGAAGCGAAAAAACGATGCTCAGCAACACCACTCCCATACAAAAGATAATGTGGAAACCTGCATACGCCGAACGGCGCACATTCAATCCGTCTCCCTGCCCTTTAAAGTTGCTGACACGCACGGCAACCGCCGCCCCCATACCGTAAAACATCATAAAGGTAAACTGGGAGATAGTCAGCATAATCCGGTGTGATGCCAACGCGAGAGTCCCCAGCCAGCCCACCATGATGGTGCTAAGACTAAAGGAAGCCGTCTCCATACCCATCTGCATACCGACAGGCCAGCCCAATGCATTGAGTTTCCTGAACATCGGCGTCGACCATCCCAGCCGCATGAAGCCAAGCCTATAACGGATAAACCGACGGTCGCGGAGCACAATCACCGCAAAAACCGCTACCATCACAATACGGAAGAATAGGGTACTGATACCTGCTCCAAGTAGTCCCATCTCCGAGAAGCCCAGCTTTCCATTGATGAGAATATAATTTCCTATGATATTGAGCGCATTCCCGCCGAGCAGAATCCACATGGCCGTCTTGGTATCGGTGATGCCGTCCGTGAACTGTTTGAAACCGTTGAACAACATAACAAAGACCAATGAAGCCAGCAACACCAGGTAATAAGGCTTGATTAGAGGCATCAATTCTTCGGGTTGCCCCAACCGTTCTACATTAAAATACAGAACGGTCATGACAAGAGTCAACAGTAAAGCTACCAGCACATTGGCCACCAGGCTGCACCGTAACGCCTGTCCGGCCTCGGCAAAACGGCGGTTACCGTAGAAGCCTCCCACAACCGGGGTCAGCCCGTAGCTGAATCCCGTACTGAAAATAATACAGAGAGTAAACAGATTGTTTACGAAAGAAGCGGCACCCAGCTCTTCCGTGCTGTGATGCCCAATCATCAGCGTATCGGCAAAACCAAGCACAATGACTCCCAGCTGCCCCACCACAATGGGCAGCCCCAGGAGAAGCAATGCTTTGTAGTGCTGCTTATACGTATCAAATGAATTTCTCATACCAGGAGCTCTTTTTGTTCTATTTTTCCGTTTTCTTCTATTCACATCCTCATCTTCTCCCTATCTGCTCCGTATCTATAAAGCAGGACTTGGCAGGGAGTTGATAAGGAGCAGACAGGGAGCAGGTAAGACGAAGGGCACTAATTGTCCTAATTCTCTTTTTGGTAATAGAGCACAATCCCGTTTTCATCACGGAACGTCTGTTGTGCCACCCTGTGAAGCTGTTCTGCCGTCACAACACGGTAATTGTCCACTTCACGGTCTATATCTTCCGCCTGCCCGGTCAGTTCAAACCAGGCAAGGTTGGTAGCTACATTCAGATAATTGATGTTGCCGAATATCTGTGTAGATTCAAATTTGTTCTTCACTTTTTCCAGTTCCTGCTCGCCTACCAATCCTTGCTTCAGCTCTTCCAACTCCTTGCGGACAGCAGCCTCAGCCTGCTCCAAAGATACGCCTGCCGAAGGCTTGCCGCTGATGTGCAGCAGTCCGGCATCCCGTGTACCGGAGATATAGGCATCGAGACTGGAAAAGAGCTTTTGTTCCTGCACCAGCCTGCGGGTCAAGCGACTGGAACGTCCATTGCTCAGAATATCCGACAGAATATCGAAGGCATAATAATCGGCATCCTCACGGCTGCACATGTGATAAGCCATGAACAGAGCATCCAGAGGAACATTCCGTTCCACCGTCTGCCGGCGTTCCGCCGTCTGTACAACTTCTTGCGGTAATTGCCTTACGGGCACATTCCTACGGGGAATGGGAGCAAACCATTTTTCTGTCAACCTAACCGTTTCTTCCCACGAAATATTTCCGGTAACGGCCAGCACTGCATTATTAGGTGCATAAAAACGAAAAAAGAATTCCTTTACCTCATCCAGCGTGGCATTGGCAATGTGAGAGAGGTCTTTCCCGATAGTAGGCCAGCGATAAGGATGCGTCTGATAAGCCAAAGGACGAAGCAGATGTCCCACATCACCATACGGCTGGTTCAAGCAACGTTGTTTAAATTCCTCCATCACTACCGCACGCTGCACTTCAAGACTTTGCTCACTGAATGCCAGTTCCAGCATACGGTCGGACTCCAGCCAGAAGCCGGTTTCCACATTCGATTTTGGAACCGTCAGGTAGTAATTGGTTATATCATTATTGGTCCATGCATTATTCTCCCCGCCTGCCAGTTGCAAAGGAGCGTCATAATCAGGAATATGCGCCGAACCTCCGAACATCAGATGCTCGAACAGATGGGCAAAGCCCGTATGCTCGGGATGTTCGTCACGGGCACCCACGTCATAAACAATATTCAAGGCAACCATCTGCGTGCTGGTGTCCTCATTGTGCACCAGGCGCAGACCGTTGTCAAATATCTTTTTGTTTATCTTCATAAAATGGAATGACAGAATCTATCATCAATCTATCACTGTCACTTTTTTAATAACCACATCCTCTTCGGGACGGTCGTTACGGTCAGTCTTGACCTTCTGTATTTTATCAACAATATCCATACCTTCCAGCACTTCACCGAACACGGTATATGCACCGTCCAAATGCGGAGTACCGCCCACGGTAGTATAAGCCTTCACCTGCTCGGGGGTAAACTTGAACTCCGGTTCCTTGGCAACCTGAGCCTCTGCCTGCGCAATCAAGGAATCTTGCAAATCCATCAGACCGTCCTGGTCATTATTCTTGCGCATCTTGTAGATTTCCTTCATATGCTTCTGGGCCAATGCATTGAAAGCATTGTTCAGGCGCATCTGATTCATCTGCTGTTCCATCCCCAGCAAGGTAGAGTCATTATACACTTTTCCGGTCACAATGTAGAACTGGCAGCCGGATGATGCCTTGTCGGGGTTCACCTCATCACCCTGGCGTGCAGCCGACAAAGCACCTTTTTTGTGAAAATACTTCGGATAAACAAATTCGGCAGGAACGGTATAACCCACGTCGCCTGCCCCCAGCATCTTGCCTTTCGGAGCCTTCTTCGATTCCGGGTCACCAGCCTGTATCATAAAGTCCTTGATGACACGGTGGAACAGCGTACCTTCATACGTGCCGTCTTCCACCAGCTTGATAAAGTTATCACGATGTTTCGGGGTTTCATTATACAGTTTCACGATGATGTCACCCGCACTTGTTTCAATCTTCAGCTTCGTTTCTTTTTCCATATCTTCCTCTTTCTTTTGTCCCGGCTTGCAAGCAGTCAGAGCGCAAACCAGTATAGTTAATAATACAATAAGATTTCTTTTCATTTTGTTTTTTATTTAATTTAAGTTTGCAAATATACTAAAATCAGACAAAAGCACTTACCTTTGCCTACATAAAAGAGATAAAAGGCTAAAGCAATGACATCCATATTAATTGTAGAAGATGATATTACTTACGGCATGATGCTAAAAACATGGCTCGGCAAAAAAGGTTTCCAAGTAACCTCCGCCAGCAGCATTGCCCGTGCTCAAAAACATATTGAGTCGGAAACCGTAGACTTGATATTGTCTGACCTGCGCCTGCCCGACAAGGATGGCATTGACTTATTGAAATGGCTGGGCGAACACGGCCTGCAAATACCGCTTATCATCATGACGGGATACGCTGACATACAGTCGGCCGTCCAAGCCATGAAACTGGGAGCCTGCGATTACATTGCCAAGCCCGTGAATCCGGACGAATTACTGAAAAAAATAGGCGAAGCCTTGAATGCATCATCCTCCGCTTTGAAACAGATGATGCATTCGTCCCGAACAGATGATGCGTTTACCCCAAACAGACCATCCGTTTCACCCAAACAGACGATGCATTCCGACAAGATGAAGAATCAGCCTCTGAAGGGTGCAGAAGGCTCATTGTCCTCCTCCGACTTCCTCGAGGGAGAGAGCGACGCAGCCAAACAACTCTACAATTATGTGAAACTGGTTTCACCTACCAATATGTCCGTACTCATCAATGGCGCCAGCGGAACGGGCAAAGAATACGTAGCCCACCGCATCCACCAGCTCAGCAAGCGTGCCGACCAGCCGTTTGTAGCCATCGACTGCGGTTCTATTCCCAAAGAATTGGCCGCTTCGGAGTTCTTCGGGCACATAAAGGGGGCCTTTACCGGCGCACTGACCGACAAAACGGGCGCTTTCGTCGAAGCCAACGGCGGTACCATCTTCCTGGATGAGATAGGCAATCTGAGCTATGAAGTGCAAATACAGTTGCTGCGTGCTTTGCAAGAGCGCAAGATACGTCCGGTAGGTTCAAACAAAGAGATAAGCGTGGATGTACGTCTGGTATCCGCCACCAACGAAAATCTGGAGCAAGCCATCGAAAAAGGGGCGTTCCGTGAAGATTTATATCACCGTATCAATGAATTCACCCTACGTATGCCGCAACTTAAAGACCGCCGTGAAGACATCCTGCTCTTTGCCAATTTCTTTCTGGACCAGGCCAACCGCGAAATGGACAAGCAACTGACCGGCTTTGACGACAAGGCATCCCGCGCCCTATTGGAATATCCCTGGCCCGGCAATCTACGCCAAATGAAGAATATGGTACGCCGTGCAACCCTGCTGGCACAAGGCAAATTCATTACTATCAACGAACTGAATGAACTGAAAGAACCCACACCGGCCATCATCGGTATCCCTCTTCGCAATGAGGAGGCAGAGAAGCATCAAATCATCGAAGCCTTGCGGCAGACGGGAAACAACAAGAGCCGCGCTGCACAACTGTTGGGCATTGACCGCAAAACGCTGTACAACAAGTTGAAGCTTTATAACATATCCGACTAAAGGGTGTGGAATTATTCCACACTCCCCTCCACACATTCCACACTTTTCCACACTATGCCACACTTTGCATAGAAACATATATCACTAACTATCAGAATATTATCCAATACACACTCTTTCTGGCACACCATTTGACCTATATTAGACGTAAGCAACAAGCGCTACAACAAGCAAGCACTTAGACTTAACAATAAGATATAGCAACCTAAAAGCAAATGAATTATGAAAAAATTAGTATTAGTAGCAGCCCTGTTTATGTTTGTTTGTGGCGGAACGTTCTTGGCTCAAGCTAAGGCTCCGGTAGAACAGCCGAGTAAGACAACAACCTTGTCTAACGACACTGTGGTAACGGATACTTTGCAGAAAGCCGAGAACGTCCAAGACACAGCAAAAGTGGCCCAATAACAGTAAGCACACTACAACAAAAAAGCCGTTTCCTCCTTGTCTATTCTGGGAAACGGCTTTTTTAATTATCAATTGTCAATTAAAACATCACCAATGTCTTTCCGGATAAAGGTCATTCCACCATGCCGGACTATCCTGCAGCCAGCGGGCAAACCAAGCCATAATTGAATTGTGCCACAATTCACGTTTTGCATAATCAAGTACAAAATGGTTTTCACCATCCACGGTAATAAATTCCACCGGCTTGCCCAATATCTTCAGCGCATTATACAACTGGATACTTTCACCGATAGGCACGTTCGTATCTACCGTGCCATGCAGCAACAACAGAGGGGTATTAATCTTGTCCGCATTGAACAATGCTCCATGCTTCGTAAACAAATCGGGATTATTCCAAGGATAGCTATCGGCTGCCGCAACAGAGTTATAGGAATATCCCCAATAACCCTCGCCCCAATAGCTCGTTACATTGCTGATGCCAGCATGCGAGGCAGCGGCAGCAAACATGTCCGTCTTAGTCTGCAGATACATCGTCATGAATCCTCCATAAGAGGCACCCAGGCATCCGATACGTTTATCGTTGACAAACGGATGGGCTGCACAGAATTTCTTCGTACCTTCAATAATCTCATCGGCCGTACGCTCACCCCATGCATTGACATGGCGTGCAGAGAACTCCTGGCCGTACCCGATGGCACCACTGGGCTGGATAACATAAACCACATAGTCACGTGACGCAAACAACTGTGCACAGTACGGGGAAGTTATACCGCGGGTTGTAGGAGTCGTTCCTCCATAATAGTATACGATAAGCGGATACTTCTTGTTCGGGTCAAAAGACGGCGGCAGACAAACCATTCCCTTTATCTCCGTACCGTCTGAAGCTGTAAAGTTCCACTCTTCCATCTGTCCCAGCTCAATCTTATCGAGGATGGGCTTCATGGGGTTGGCAAGCAAGGTAGAAACTTTTTTCTTCGTGTCGTATGTATAGGCTACGCCCGTACTGGTGTTTCCTCCGCCCACATAGGCAGCCACAACCGGATTGTCATTGGCCAGCGTGAAGGAAGTAATCACATCTTCTTCAAGCGGAAGCATTTCAAAGCCGCCCGTCTTCGGAACATAACGGTAGATATGCCTGCAATCCCCATCAGTCGTATCGAAATAGATACATCCGTCCACGCGGTTCCACTGCACGGGAGACACTGTAGGATTGAAATCGCGCGTGATAGCCTGCACTTTCTTTGTAGCCAAATCCATAATGAATGCTTGGGTATCAAAGTCATTGGCTATGGGATGTTCACCGCAATTCTTGCCAATGCCTCCGAAAGCAGACGGACTGCCCGTCACCAGAAGCTGCTTCCCATCCGGAGAGTAAGAAGCACTTCCCAGATAAGCATCCCAGGCGACCAGCGTATCTGCCTGCAAGGTGGCCAAATCAATCTCGAAAAGAGAAGAGAGGGAGAAAGGGCATCGAGTGATGTCCGACTTGGAAGTGCTGCACAACAGTTTCTTGCCATCCGGGGAAATATCATTCAGATAGACGTTGTGACTACCGTAGGTCAGACGCTCGGAAAGGCCCGTCTCCACATCGTATTTCATGAGATAATAGCGGTCACGAGAATTGGGGATACGGTCGTCCGGATGCAAGAGACGTTTCAACGGGCCACTCACCTTTTCGCCCTCGTCCGTGAGCATATAAATAAGATAGTCTTCTGTAGGAGACCAGCTGAAATATCCTTCGGGAACATTCTTCAGCAGCACTTCCTCACGCATCGTGGCAGGATCGAACACAACCAGGTCATTCTGCTCCTCGCCCATAACCGTATAATAGAGCTTGTTGCTGTTGGGCATCCAGTTCATCTTTTCATTGGCATTGGGCAATATCACCCGGCCGGTCTTTACCTCGGTCAGCTCACAACGGGTCCTGGAACGCTTCACGTCGTAATTGTCCGAATAGCGGGTCAGCAGATACTTGCCGTTGGGCGAAAGAGAAACCCTGCTCGCTCGGGAGCCGAAATTGGTGTTGAACAAAGAGAAACGTCTCTTCATGTCCGGTGCCATCCGGCAGGCTACATCGGCAAAGTCCTTTTCCTTTTCAAATTCGCATTTCAGCATCGGCTGCATCTTGTCGTCCGCGCTTGAAAGCAACTTGATGACAATCTCATAATCCGCTTCGGGGTCCATACGCAAACTGACAGCCGTAGGACGGACCTGCGACAAGCTGTCCTCCGCTGTCTCCTTGACTTGCTTGGATTCACCGTTTACAAACACCTCAAAACGGGCAGGAGAATATACATTCAGCTTGCCCTTCATGAAACGCTCCGCACGCAGATTGGTAGCAAACAGATAGAACAGATTGTCCTTGTCCGCCTTTGCCACAGTTACATATCCAGCCGTATCAGCAACCATACGTTCGTACCGACCTCCGTCGAAGTCGAGACTGACCTTCGTCTTCAGAAGATTGCCGGTAGTAAACTTGTCTCCCTTGAAGTTGATACTATCGCCCTGGAGGGGAGTGCGCACCGTAACGGCCGGACGCACGTTATACTCAGCAACTCTTTCCTGAGCTTGGGCAGCCAATCCCGCAAGGAGCAGCAAACCCGACAAAACTGTGATTTTCTTCATTACTGTAAGATTAAATCGTTTCAAAACCATTCCATAAATTTCCGGGAGGAACGGGCGCCTCCACTTCTATCAGTTCTTTGGACACCGGATGCACAAAACGGATATACCGCGCATGCAGACAGATGCTGCCGTCGGGATTGGAGCGGGGCGAACCATACTTCAAATCTCCCTTGATGGGACAGCCCATCTTTGCCAACTGACAACGTATCTGGTGATGGCGTCCGGTTTTCAAATCTATTTCCAACAGATAATAGTTCTGCGACCGCCCGATGAGCCGGTAATGCAAAATCGCTTTCTTGCTGCCCGGCACCTCCTTGTCGTATGCATAACTCTTGTTCTGTTTCTCATTTCGCACCAGATAGTTCACCAATTCCCCCTCTTCCTCGCGGGGCAAGTTCTTCACTACTGCCCAGTAAGTCTTCTTCACCTCGCTATTCTTGAACATCTCGTTCAGACGCGACAGTGCCTTACTGGTCTTGGCAAAAACAACAAGACCGCTCACGGGGCGGTCCAGCCGGTGAGCGACACCGATAAAGACATTTCCAGGCTTGCTGTACTTCTCTTTCAGGTACTGCTTTACAGTTTCCGAAAGCGGTGTATCACCCGTTTTGTCTCCCTGAACTATCTCGGAAGCGGTCTTGTTGACTATAATGATATGATTGTCTTCGTATACGACAGTCATCGGTTGTTAATATTTAATGATTAGTGATTAATGATTAATGACTAACACCCAACTTCTCATTAAACATTAATCACTAATCATTAATCATTAAATTACATATTCATCCCACCATCTACCTGAATAACCTGACCGGATACATAAGAAGACATATCAGAAGCCAGGAAAGTAGCGATATTTGCCACGTCTTCGGGTGTGCCGCCACGACGCAAAGGAATCTTCTTGCACCATTCAGCCTTCACCTCTTCAGACAAGGCGTCGGTCATGGCTGTCATGATGAAGCCGGAGCAATGGCATTGGCACGGATTCCACGAGAACCCAGCTCCTGAGCGATAGACTTGGCCAAAGCAATCATACCGGCTTTGGAAGCAGAATAGTTGGCCTGGCCGGCATTGCCGTGAACACCTACCACAGATGCCATATTGATAATGCTACCCGCCTTCTGGCGCATCATGATGGGTGTGCAGGCATGGATAAAGTTAAATGCCGATTTCAGGTTGACATTGATAACCATATCCCATTGCTGTTCGCTCATACGCATCATCAGACCGTCACGTGTAATACCGGCATTGTTTACCAGAATATCAATACGTCCAAAGTCCTTATGGATTTCTGCCACTACATTGGCAGTGTCTTCAAAGTTTGCTGCATTGGAGGCATAAGCTTTTGCCTTTACTCCCAAAGCTTCCAATTCTTTTGCCGTAGCCTCGGCATTTTCATCAATCACCAAGTCAGTGAATGCAATATTTGCTCCTTCTTGAGCGAACTTCAAAGCGATAGCCTTGCCGATGCCGCGTGCAGCACCTGTCACAATGGCTGTTTTTCCATCTAATAATCCCATATTATTTTAAAATTATTTATAAAATGTATTCTTACTTCTTTCCCAATGCACCAAGTACCAGACGGGTCACGTAAGTATCGCGTACCGCATCGTCCAGATTGGCCCCTATATGGCCGCGGATATAAGGTGTTTCAATACCTTTGACACTGTAATGCACAATCTCGCAGTCATATCCAAGTCATCTATCTGGAAAACACCCTTCTCCATACCTTCACGCAGAACCTCCTTGAAAAGCAGGGTCTCTGTAGCATCGAAACGTTTGCGCACTTTCTCCACTCTCCAAATATCCCGAAAGAAATTGGCACGAAGAGTACCATTCCGAAAGACAACCTCTTTTACCGCATCCAGATGAGTGTAAATCATTTCCATCAGTTTCTCGTCCGGCTGAATATCTTTCTCTACCACGTGCTTCATCATATCCGAAAGAATATCCAGCTCCGACTCGACAACAGCCAAGTAGATATCTTCCTTGCTCTTAAAATAGGTATAGAGCGTTCTCCTACCTTTCTTTGAAGCGAGGGCAATATCATTCATCGTGGTATTTTCAACACCCATCTTTGCAAACAGCTGACGGGCAACGTCCACTAATTTAGCTTTTGTCTTCGATACGGTCATAGATTAATTGCACATTGCTTTATTATTTGAGCAAAAAAGCTTATTTATTTTCGTTCTGAATATCAAACACTTACAAATTATAACGTTTCAATTCATACTTATTTATTTTAAGTTGAGCACGACAAAGATAACAATTCTTTTTCATCTAACAGCATTTTCCTACAAATTCTTCCCTTGACCTACAAGAGTAAAAATCAGTGCCACAAGTAGTTCTTACTCACTTATAAGAAGCTACCAATGACAAAGAATATCTTAATGAATATACTCCAAGCTATTGAGAAGTTCATTTTTCTTCTTTTTTCTTATATTCGGATGGCAAATATCCAAACTCCTCTTTAAAAAACTTGGCAAATTGTTTGGGCGAAAGCCCTACTTGATAAGATATTTGTGAAATATTCATTTGACTTCCTTCCAAAAGTTTTCTACCTCTTTTCAAGCGCAGTATCCGCATGAATTCCAAAGGAGATTTTCCTGTAATTTGCATTAACTTTTTATATAACCCACTACGACTCATTCCTATTTGAGCACTAAGTTCCTCTACTGAGAATTCTGAATTATCCATATTCTCCTCGACTATACGAATGGCTTTCTCTATCAGTTGTTCATCTAAAGAACTAATGGTTATTTCCGATGGAGAGATGTCCCTCGTTTTAAATTTATCATGGTTCTTCAAAGTCCACATCAACAACTTTCTTATACGTAATAAAAGTATTTCCAAGTTAAACGGCTTTGTAATGTATTCATCAGCTCCCTCCTTCAAACCACTAAGAATATGTTCTTCAGCCGTACGGGCCGTAAGTAAAATAATAGGAATATGAGAATAGCGGATATCAGTCTTTATTTTGCGGCATAATTCCATTCCGTCCATTACTGGCATCATTATATCACTGATTACCACATGGATTGATTGTTGCGCAAGTACTGTGAGAGCTTTCTTTCCATCAGACGCTTCATATACCTGATAATATTCTTGCAAACAACCGACAAGAAAACTACGAAAGTCATCATTGTCCTCTACTATCAGTAAAGAGTTCTTTTCTCTGTCCACTGAAGACATATCAGCATGAAACTGTTCTTCCACATCAAATGCTGATGTATCTTCTGTACAATTCAGTTTTAATGTCTTGGCAATCGGTAGGATAACTGTAAAAATAGTCCCTTGGGGATGATTATCCTCTACTTTTATCTCACCACCGTGGAGAGTAACATATTCTTTCACAATATGCAGACCGATACCACTCCCAATATAAGTAGTAGAAATGTGCTGTTCCTGAAAGAAACGGTCGAAAATCTTATCCTTATTCTCATTTTTGATACCGATACCGGTGTCACTTATTTGAATATGTATCTGTTCCCCATCACCGGCCAATATCTTGTCAATAGCAACTATCACACTACCATTATCATGATTGTACTTGATGGCATTTGACAGAAGGTTGGATATGATTCGCTGCACTTTGTTACGGTCAAAATCCATTTCTATTTTTGAAGTGTTGATACAAACTTTCAACTCAATATTATGCTTTTGCGATAACGCCTTGAAAGACTTGCATGTTTCGGCAATAAACTCAGTTATGTCTCCGTAAGACAAGGATAATTGTACCTTTTGCTGATCAAGTTTACGAAAATCCAACAACTGATTTACCTCATCAAGCAGAGTAGAAGCATTTCGATACATCAAGTCCAAATCGTCCTTGATTGGACCGGCTTTTTCCGAATGTATCAACTTCTCCAAGGGAGTTATGATAAGTGACAATGGAGTCCTTAAATCATGGCTTATATTTGTAAAAAAACGTATTTTCGCTTCATCCATTTCATGCTGCTGGGCCACTTCAAGTTCCCATTTTTGTTGTACCAGAATCCGTTGATGCCTAGAACGTAGACGCCTAAGCAAGAGTATACCTCCTGACAAGAACAGTACCATATAGATAACATAGGCTACCGGAGACAGCCAAAAGGGTGGACGTACCAGAATTGTCATATAAGATATTGGATTCCTACTACCGTGCAGTTCATTAACTTTCACTTGCAGATGATATATCCCTGGAGACAGTTTGTTGAAATAGATTCTATTTCCTTCAAAGCTGACCCATTCCTCTTTAGCATCCATCCGATATGCAAATTGAAGCTTATGCTGTGTTCCATAATCCATTGCAGAAATTTCCAATGCAAAATTACTATCAGAATAATCCATTGTAATTTCATCAAGCAACTGAATATTCTTTTGTAACAAGATTCGCCCGTCATGCATTTTTTTCTCTACGTCTACACGCTGATTGGCTAAATATAATCCGGTAAAAATAACTTTATGTTGCTTGGGGTGATACAAAGCCTGGTTAGGGTCTATCTTTAAATATTTTCCCGTACCTCCCATTAAAATTTCACCCTTCCGGTTACAATAAATTGAATAGTTGTTAAATGTAATATCCCCAATACCATCTTCATTAAAATAGGAATAACATCGATATTGCAGTTCTTGGGCAGTAGGGTCATCAACCACAATAATGTGAGTAATGCCACAATCTGTAGCTATCCACATATTTTTATTATGGTCTTCTACAATACCACGTATATAAGGATGAGATACACCATCATTTGTAGAAAGACGAGTAAGCGTTCTACTTTTTTCATCATAAATTCGAATTCCATGTCTGGTTCCAATCCACAACAATCCCCGTTGATCACGGTATAAGCAACTAATATGCATTTTTATCAATGACACTTCATTATCATTCCCTTTCACTGGAGCAAGTTGCTGTGTTTGAGTATTCAACTCATATAATCCCGTACTAGTACCAATATATAACATCGCATGGTCACTTGAATAGACCAAGTCTGTAATAGTATTGGTGTATAAACATGAATTCTCTTTTGTATAAGACGTTATTTTCCCTCCGTTATCTATACAATACAGACCGTGCATAAACGTTCCAACCCATAAATTCCCATATTTGTCATCAGCAATATGCCGGACATACTCTATTGGTTCCAAAGTCTGTTTAAAAGGGAAAAAGATTCCATTCTGTTCATAAAATATGCCACCCCCATAACTACCGAACCACATCTTGCCTTTGGAATCAAGATATGAACCTATAATAAGATTAGAGGGAATATTACTATTATGAGTATTAAACAACTTATAGTTTATTTGTTTGCTGTCATAGCAAGCCAATCCCTTTCCATCAAATCCAAGCCACAGTTTCCCATTCCTATCTTCTTGAAAACAACTGATATCTTCCTGCTCAGGAGTTTTACATATTTCAAAGGCGGTATTATTCAAATCAGTAAACGCAACCCCCTGCTTCGTCGTTCCAACCCACAGAATATCCTGATTATCTTTATAGAAACTATTAATGTGATTGCTCGACAAGGAAAAAGGAGTTCCTGAATCTCTATGAATGTGCATGAGATTATCGGCCTGTTCATTCAAGATGTATATGCCTTTACTATTGGTACCTATCCAGATATTACCATTCCCATCATCTATGATAGCTTTTACAATATCCGATTGTATAGTCTCTTTGCCAGGAAACTCAAACATCTTTCTATTTTGAATATCATAACACTGTAGATTGGAGGTATATATTGTATAAATCCATAATCTAAGCCGGGTATCCATATATATACGATGTTCTCCAGAGCGAGGAAGTTCTAATTGAACAATCTTCCGAACAGTTTTTGTTTCCCAGTCTACTTCTGCGATTTCCCCATTAGAAAATAACAAGCAAGAATACGATTGTCTGGAAACTATATGCAACAGTTCTTTATCCGGAAAAGATAATTCCTGAAGTTTTTTATCCTGAAAATCATAATAATATAGCTTATTCCCAGCCATGCACCATAAATTCTGCTCATAGTCAACATGTATCATTTCTATTTTATCATTTATTCCCAGTGGTCTCAACCGCTTTTCTATGTTACTTTCCAATTTATCCAACTCTCTATTGTAGTAGAAATATTGATCGGGAGTACGTACCCAAATAGTACCTGATGCGTCCTCCGATATATTATTAAAACAATTACTATAAGTATCAGAATCAGTAACCCAATATTGCTTGCATTGATAGCCATCATAACGATTTAAGCCATTAAGTGTCGCAAACCACATAAACCCGTATTGGTCACGTAACATAGCTATAACATAGTTATCTGAAATTCCAGACTTTACATCAAATGTTTGAAAAGTTAGCCGGGCATTAATCTGTGTGATATAGACTATCATACAAAATATGACTGTCAGTAAATGCTTCATATGGTAATAAGATGAATATGTTTGTATGCAAAGATAGGAAATTGCTTTAAATACATACAGTACAACTACTTCCCATTTGGGTAAAAACGCTTCCCGTTTGGGTAAAAATACGAACCGGACAGACTGAGAAACAAATTAGGAGTACTTCAGGTTATTGTTTCCTTACTTTTGTCCACAGAACGGCGGATTTGTAATTCGTGCTGTTTTTCTTAGATTCAAACATGTGGCGGGTATAAAGGTTGGTAACAATACCCGCCAGTGTTTTGAGCTACGAAAAATAAAATGGAGTGTCAACCTTTAAATTGATTTTAGTTATGGAGAATGGATAGGATATGGAGCAAAAAGAGATTTTACTCTCTTTAAAACAACAACGTTTTACTTTTAATAACTTTATAAATCTAATAAATTATCTGAGAAATATGAAGAATGTATTCATGGCAGGAGTTTTTATAACTCTTTTATTCTGCGGAAGTCCTTCTTTGTCGTGGGCAACTTCCTCCCATACTGTAGAAACAGTACAACAAAAACAAAAAATAGCAGGAGTAGTGGTTGACCAGAATGGAGAACCCATAATTGGAGCCAATATATTACAGAAAGGCACCAGTAATGGTACAATTACCGATATCAACGGTCAGTTTATACTGAATTGTCCAATAGGAACTCCACTGACGATATCTTACATCGGATTCTTGCAACAAACAGTAAAGGCAACTGTAAATATGAAAATTGTTTTGCATGAAGATAGCAAAACGCTGGATGAAGTAGTTGTCGTTGGTTATGGCTATGTAAAAAAAAGCGATCTTACCGGGGCTGTGGCACAAGTAAAAAGTGGAGATTTACTAAAAAGTTCCCCAGTAAGTCTAGAAAAGGGGCTACAAGGGCGCCTGACCGGTGTGAACGTGGTTTCAAACGATGGAGCTCCCGGTGGAGGAATCAGCATCCAGATTCGAGGTACAAATTCATTTCAAGGTTCTACTGAACCTTTGTATGTAATCGACGGAGTACCCATCGCAGACAGCAATGATGACACAATCAATTTTGACTCGAGCTCGCCCACTTACAATAATGCCTTGTCCTCGCTTAATCCTAGCGACATCGCATCTATTGAAATCTTGAAGGATGCCTCGTCAACAGCCATTTACGGTTCTCGCGGTGCCAACGGCGTAGTCCTGATTACCACCAAAAGCGGTACCGGACTAGATGTTAAAGACCAAATTTCATTTTCATATAAAACAACAATTAGCAATCCTGTGAAAAAGATAAAGGTACTTGGAGCACGTGATTATGCAACATACAGGAATCAATCTTACATCAACACCCAAGAAGTTTCCAATTTCCCTTGGGAACAAACCGACCTGCCTTTCCCCGGAGTTGAGAATGCAGAAGGCACTTATTTGCAAGGACCTGACGACTTCAGTAACGATCCGTACTATTGGCAAGATCAGATTTTCCGTACAGGAGTGACACATGACCTCAACTTAAATATTGCAGGACAGACCAAAGGATACGATTATGCTATAAGTGGAGGATATCTGAACCAAGAAGGTATCGTTGAAGGTTCGGACTATACACGCTATACCATAAAGCTAAACTTGAATAGACAAGTGAAAGATTGGCTGAAAGTAGGTACATCCATATCGGGTTCATTTGCAAATTCAAGTATTGTCAAGACTGCTACAAACAACCAAAATAACGGAACGGAAGGCATTATCCGCTCAGCATTGACTTATCCAGCAACACAAACCCAAGACGATTTGGATAATGAATATAGCATGGTAGCAGTGCCTACTCGATACGCTGATGCGTTGAACGAGAATCGAAACATATCTTTTAGGACTTCCAACTATTTAAATATAACGCTAACAAAAGGCTTGATTTTCAGAACTGTTCTTGGATATAACTATACTCATAATGATGCCAATAAATACTGGCCGAGAACTATGGCCGAAGGTAAATATGTGAACGGAAAATCATACGGTGGAGATAATTGGCGGTCATCATTGGTGTTCGACAATTTGTTAATGTTCAACCAAACTTGGGGTAAACATAATGTAAGCGCAACCGCAGGAACCTCCTGGGAAGCGTCCAGCAACTATAACAAAGTAGTTACAGTACAAGGCTTCGGTACGGATGCTACCAATGGTTGGCTGCTTCAAGATGCAAGTGAGATGCTATCAGCCACCTCTGGCAAGGGGGACTCACGTTTATTTTCACTGATCGGACGGCTTGCCTATAATTATGCAGGCAAATATTATCTGACTTTTACCGCACGTGATGACGTCTCCAGTAAATTTGCCAAAGGCAAGCGCGCAGCCTTTTTCCCCTCTGTCGGCTTCTCATATCGGCTGTCAGAAGAGAAATTCATGAAAGGAGTATCTCATATCTTTGATAATATAAAACTTCGCTATAGCTACGGAGCTTCCGGCAACCAGGCCATCAGCTCTTACCAAACTTTTGCCATTATGGCTGCAGCCAATTATCCATTCGGCACATCGGTTGAAAATGGATATGCAACGAATGTATATAATCCAGGAAATAAGGATTTAACATGGGAAACTACTTGGCAGCATGATGCAGGCATTGAATTGGATATATTAAAGCGGATATCATTGGAAGTAGATTATTATTATAAAAAGACCACGGATCTGTTGCAATACAAGCAAGTTCCCCCAAGCACCGGCATCTTACAGATACTTTCCAATAGCGGTTCTGTTATCAATCGCGGACTTGAAGCCAGCTTAAATGTAAGAGCAATTCAAAACAAAGACTTTTCATTGTCATTCGGTGGCAACATATCATTTAACAAGAATGAGATTTGCGATTTTGGCAAAGACCCGATGTTCCCCAACTCTATCTATAACAGCTTGCGCCCGTATGCTATTGCTGATGGTCATTCTATCGGTTCATTTTATGGTTTTGTCACAGACGGTATCTGGAACTCACGCGAGGAAGTCATTAATAGTAAGCAATTCCAAACCCAATATCCAGATTACACAGTGAACGGTTCTGATGCGGCTACAGAAGAAATAATTCGTAGAGACTGGATCGGTGAACTTAAATATAAAGATCTTGATGAAGACGGTTTTATCACAGACCAGGATCAAACATGGATTGGAGATGCAAATCCCAAGTATTTTTATGGATTCAATATGGACCTGACCTGGAAGAATTTCGATTTCAGCATTCTTTTTCAGGGTGTGGAAGGAAATGACGTATTCAATATGAACTCATTACGTTTTTATAACCTGGGACAGACCCAGAACGTTCCATACTACGTATATGAACAATCATGGAGCATAAATCCCAATAGCGGAATTGCCCCTAAGATATTCAATTATTCAGGACGTGACATTCGTTTTTCCAGATTATATCTAGAAGACGGCTCTTATTTAAAATTACGCACTCTATCCATAGGATATACAATTAGAAAACCATTTCAGTTCATAAATAGCGTACGGTTCAACGTGGTTGCCAATAACTTGTTGACCTTCACCAAATACCGCGGATATGACCCTGAGGTTAATTCTTTTGGCTCCACGCCTTCTTTAAGGGGTATTGATTCTGGAGCCTATCCCCAGCAGAGAAGCTTTACTTTGGGACTTAATGTTATTTTTTAATTAATAAAAACGAATCATGAAGAAAATACTATTGATAATGATATGCTCGATGGCAGCATTTGCAACAAGCTGTTCATTGGAAGAAACCCCTTATTCTATCACATCAGAGAAATTAGGTCAGACTGAAGAAGGAGCAGAACAACTAGTAACCGGTATCTATGCAACTTTTTGGGATAACTGGTGTATGGAACAGACGTATATGGCCTGGATGGACTACGACAACGATCATTGTGGGGCTCCAGCTTGGGTACTCAGTTCTGCAGGTAGCGGCGATATCACCGGACACTATGCCTATAATACAAACAATGATTTGTGGAGTGTCTTTTATAGAATGATCAGTCGGGCAAACAAAGCTAAAGAAGCTCTGGAATCTACAGATTCTTATCAGACAGAATCCGCTGTCAGGCAGTTGTATGATGAAACGCTTTTTCTACGGGCATTCGCTTATTTCCATCTGGTAAGAATGTATGGTGCCGTCCCATTGAGATTATCTTCGGAAGCAGAGACAGATTGTCCCAGAGCTTCCGTAGAAGCAGTCTACAACACAATTGTCAATGACCTGGAAACTTGCTTAGAATACATGTATTATACATCAGAAGCAATGTCGGCGCTTGGGGGCATGCAGATAAAACTGCTGCAGCACTATTATTGGCACGCGTATATTGCACTATGGGTTCCAGCGCATTAACCTGCAAAGGAAATACAGAAATAATTGTAGATATCAAGGGAGTGGATAAAAAATATACCTGCAATGCAGTTGAAGGAGCTGAAAACATAGATGCCCAGCAGTGTTATCAACGTGCAAAAGAGCTTTGCGACATGGTCATTGCACGAAGAGGTGTTGATTTTGATTTAGTAGAAGGGTATCTAAACCTTTGGGGTGGTAACAATAGGAAAAACAAAGAATTTGTATGGGGAGCAACCAGTGTAAGTGACGTAGACTTTCAAACATCAGGTTTACATAGCTATTACACTCCGGCTCCTTACGGTGGCAGTGGCGCATGGATATATATGGCCCCTAATCTATATACCCAATTTGACAAAGAGGATGACCGTATTGTGCACGGTGTATGGCATTACTTCCTAACAAGCTACACCTCCACAAAATGGGTTTCTTTTCCCTCTCTCTCGGACGAATATAATGCAGAGAGTCTACCGGACAATCTAAAAGCTTTTGTTCCTGATTTTAACGCGGAATATAAATACGGAGTGCCATGTCTGACTAAATGGTATAAAGGTGATATCTCTAATCCAACCTTCTTTAAACAGAAAGAAGCGTCACAATCAGAACAAGATGTAATTTTAATTCGCTATGCAGAAGCATTCCTGCTCAGAGCTGAAGCAGAAGTAGAATTGGGGGATATAACAGCTGCAATGAAAGATATTGATGTCATAAGAAAACGGGCAAAAGCTACAACCCTATATACAAATAAGGTGACCGATAAGATAGAGGCAAGAAGTTTAGTCCTGAAAGAACGTGCTTTGGAATTTTGCCAAGAATTCAATAGGAAATTTGACCTTTTACGGTGGGGACTATATTTAGACGTTATGAACGACACACAATTCATTGTCTGCGGCTCAGCCAACCGCTCTACCATTCGCTCAAAAAAGAACTTACTATATGCAATTCCGACTGCAGAAATTGCTGAGAACAAATTAATAGGAGCTAATAATTACGGTTATTAAGAGAAACAAAACATGAAAAGAATTATATTTCTAATGTTAGGATGGGGACTATGCCTGATAGTCCAAGCACAAACAACAAATTTTAGCAAATTGAACTTTGGTTGTGATGGCAGCAGCACTACCTCTGGCAACCAATGGTCAAAGACCGTAGTCGATTTATTGGGATTTGCATCACACCATAATGTTGCAGTTGGTTCGTCTACCTTTGCATGCCATCCTGATACACAAGATTACAACAGTGACAACTTTGCCGGAATTTCAGATGGATGGAAGCCTACAAAAGATAAGAAAGAATTGCAAATGAGACATAATAATGTATCCAAAGTACATATTCAGAAATTTATCTCAGAAGTAAAGGACGGTGTTTATCCTGCACCCGATGTTTTCGTTTTTGCAATGGGCTCAAATGATACAAAACTTGATGGAGTTGCAGAAGCATTATCAGCAAGAACGCTGGACGATGTTAATGTGACGACCATGGCAGGAGGGGCAAGATGGGCAATTCAAACTATACTTGAGAACTTCCCGGAATGCCGTGTATTCGTATGGTTGCCTATACAGACCGGGGACAAGGCAAAAAATGAAATGCATCGGAAACGAAATGAAGTGTTGCGCCAAGTCAGTCAAGCTTTATCCGTTCAGGTTATTGATTGTTACGGCGAAAGCGGTATTAGTCAGTTTTTCGAAAATTCCAACACCCGTGGGCGCTATCTAAAGGATGGAGTACATCCGGATATAGAAGGGCAACGATTGATAGGACGTTACATTGCTAAAGAGATTCGTAACAACTTCTTTTAAAAAGAACAGAATAATAACATTGGAAGATTCTTAGATGAGCTACCAATATTTACAAAAAGCTAAAGAGAATGAAAAAGAATATATCAATCATTTATTTTCTGCTGTTTGTGTATAGCATAGCAAACGCTCAAGATTCTTTGTATTTCAGAGCAAACGCCTATAAAGAACAGCTGGACAATTATTACAGCATGGATGAGAAAGATTTTCCTAAACCAGGAAGCATTCTTTTTATCGGCAGTTCCTCATTGGGCATGTGGAAAAATACCGGCAGTTATTTCCCCAATCATAGGGTTTTAAATCGTGCATATGGCGGTTCATGGATCAGCGACTATTTATACCACTATCAACGCCTGGTAGTAGCCTACAAACCGGCACAGATAGTGTTGTTATGCGGTGCGAATGATCTTTATAATGGCGTATCCATCGAACGTGTTTTCGAAGACATTAAGTGCTTCTGCCGTTTATTGGATATTCATCTTCCTGGCGTTCCGGTTATTCTCCTTTCTTTTCATCCATCCCCTTCTATGCCCGACTGGATTCCAAAGGAAAGAGAGGTGAACAAACTGATACAAGACTACTTCAAAGACAGCCACCAAGTTACCTACGTTGATATAACATCATGTCTATATGACAAGAATGGAGCTTTACCTGAAAAGTTCTATATTAGTGACAGGCTTCATCCCAGCGTACTTGCTTATAAAGAATTTGCCAAAATAATAGAACCTTATCTCATTAATAACAAATAACCCTGATTAATAATCACATACAATATTTTATTTATTAAAATGAAAAGAATACTTTTATGTTTGAGCGTTCTCATATGCACCTTTACCAACGCTCAGGAAACCGTCTACAAGACAATTGAAAATTTAACCTATGCAACATCGCAAGATGCATATGCTCAAGAACGGTGCAAGTTAGACATCTATTATCCTGAAAATCTAAAGGATTGCCCAACTGTAATATGGTTTCATGGAGGAGGATTGACTAGTGGCAATAAGTCCATTCCAACCAAATTAAAGAAAAGTGGCATGATAGTGATAGCTGTAAACTACCGTTTACTTCCCAAAGTAACAATCTCGGAATGTTTAGGCGATGCGGCAGCAGCCATAGCCTGGACTTTTAAAGAAGTAGAAAAATACGGAGGAAACAAAAAGAAAATATTTGTTTCCGGCCATTCGGCAGGCGGCTACCTCACTGCAATGATTGGATTAGACAAAAAATGGTTAAAAGAGTACAGTATAGATGCAGATTCCCTTGCAGGTCTGATTCCCTTTAGCGGCCAAGTCATTAGTCATTTTTCCTATCGTAAAATGAATGGTATTGATAATCTACAACCTACTATCGATGAATTCGCCCCATTATTTCATGTCAGAAAAGATGCCCCCCCCTTGATACTTATAACCGGTGATCGGGAGTTAGAGCTTTTGGGACGTTATGAGGAAAACGCTTACATGTGGCGGATGATGAAACTTGTCGGGCATGAAGACACTTATCTTTATGAAATCGGCGGGCATGGGCATGGTCCTATGGGTGAACCTGCTTTCTATATATTGCACCAACAGATAAAACGGATATTAAATACTCCCGCAAAACAGTGATATAATGCAAATCAACAGAAAGATTTTTACCATAAATTACACAATTTAATAACATGAAGAATATGAAATGATTTTTCTCTTTTAACAGTTCCAACGTCACTCTTCTTGATATTACTTCTATGATGTATGGAACTAATGGCAAACTTAGAGAAGAACTCTATCTAAAAGACCGATTACATATCACTCTGGAAGCCTATCGCATGATAGCAGATAAGCTTGAGCCATTATTAATAAGAAATAGGAATTAATAAACAGTCAAAAAAAGAAAGGAGAAAACACACTCATTATCAATATTCTAAATATTTCACCTAAAGTC
>NZ_BAKJ01000047.1 GCF_000614125.1 Bacteroides rodentium JCM 16496 | reverse complement strand
TTCCATGCAAATCCATCACCACAGCCTTATCTCCCTGCATCCGAATACGGAAAGGGTAGCGGAACAAAGCGGTATCCAGCGGAATAACTGTTCCTTTCAGTTCCTGCATTTGTGGGAAGTCGGCATAAAGCATCCCGTCACCATTTGGAGTAGATGTACAAGTCGCTAAAGTAATGAACAAGAACAATATGTTAATAAAGTTCTTCAAGCTATAATCTTTTGCAACATATTTTACCTTACTACTACTTATCGGACAATCCACAGAGCCTACGCCAGCACAAATATAAACGTTACCCGTTTCACCATACGCCAAAGCCTCTATATTCTCCAACATCAAGCGCTCCAAATTTTTGCTTTTAGAATTTAATTGAAAAGAAGCGACTGCCGCCACCAAAACAAAACCAATAAATAAGAATTTCTTTTTCATGTTTTTCACATTAATAGTTGTTATTTGAATGATGGTGGCAAAGGTAACGGAAAACAAAAACTTCATCCCAATTTTAGGGCTGACAATAACTGACAATGTATGTTTTTACTTGATTGTCAGTTATTGTCAGCTTATAGTATAGGCCTACTTACACGGAATTTTCTTCGATGAAATGGGACTTTTTTAATTGATAACTGAAGTTTTCATTTTCTATTGTATAATTTGAAATTTGAGATAAATATCCACGCAATCTTCTGACATTTGTATACAGCTTATCCGAAGTTCCATTACCATTCGGCCACAATAAACACAGAATTTCATCATTGGACAATCTACAATCTTCCATATCCAAAAAACCTTGTAGCAATTTGGCTGATAATGGAGCCAACTTCACACAAGCATCACCCTTTTTCAGCATATTTAAATCAGCATCAAAGCGTAATCCATCTTCCAACCGATAAATATGCGATTGGCTTTCATGGCAGGCAATTACCGGAATTTCCTTTTCAATAACAACCGGAATATTCTTTACGAAAAGACGACGATAAATTCTATCCACATAATCCTGCACAAAGAACAGCAATATGCAACCGACAATCAAAGCACCCAACAGAAGCATATCTTTCCAAGAAAGAATCACCCACCAAGGACCATAAAGGTATCCGGTAACCCCCACTTCGCATCTATATCCTAAATAATGAGCAACCAAACTATCTGATTTCGACAAATAGAGAGAGTCACCAGAATAACTACAAGTCTCATGTTCCCACCAATCCAACACAGAGACACGTACCACCGTTTTTCCGGGATATTCAATCCGTCCCAATAAATTCTTCCATACCAAGTCCAAAGAGTCAGCAATCAAAGGACGTTCTTCAAGCACAATCGAGCGTATCACCCTCCAATCAGAAGGGCGTTCTATATTATGAATATGCTTTTCATAAGGAATGATGAAATCTTTTTCTCCATATTCACTTACCATAGATACCGTTATCGGTTCTTTCTTTTGGTCATTGGCATCCACGATGGATAAATTAATATCCCCCTGCATATGGAAAGGTATCTCCACCTTTTGTTTCTGCAACTCTTCTCCCAAAGCCACACGAAAAGCACTGCGTGCTTGTGTCTTCCAGAACTCCATACGGTTCTGATACAAGAACCAACCGGTAATTACCGCTGCCACAACACCTATGGCTACGTATATCAATAGCATTTGCCGTCTCTCTCTTTTCTCGTCCATGTTGTGTGTGTTCAAATATTAATCCGCCTCAAAGTTAGATATTTTTTTTTACAAGAGACACCCATCTTAATCATCTTCTTACTATTTGCCTAATAAAGGATGGTAAGATACCATTGCGCAGCAGGTAAAAAACTTGAAGAAAAACGAGAAAACCATAAAAATATGGCATAAGCATACTGACAAGAGTTTCTAATCCGCTTCTGCAATTTTCCACCCGCCAATCGTCCGCGTGGCACTGTCAAAGTTCACGCCAATCTTCACCACACGTCTGCCGTCCACCCGGTAAGGAATGGCATACTGCTTGCTGTCAATCTGCGCCAATGCCTCTTCCGGGGTGCCGTCGTACTTGAACTCGAAAACATAAATAGCATCCTGCAGCTTCACCACCACGTCCGCACGGCCTACGGCACTCTTCACTTCCGAATCCACATATTGCCCCATCAACCGGAACAACAAATAGAAGATGGTCTGATAATGCTTTTCGGTCTTATTCTCCAAATCATTGGGAATGGAAGCGAAGAAGGAACGGGTACGCTCCAAGCAACTCTCCACATCACCCTTCATCAAGTCGCGAAGGAAAGAGACGACGTAGAAAGTATTGTTCTGGGCAGGCAAGTGCACGTAAGAGGGAAGCAGGGATTCAATGAAACCTTTACGAACCTCACCATTGGGATAGGCCAAACGATAGATTTGGAAATCACGGTCATAACCCTTAATGGTCAGGTAACCACTCTGGTAGAGCACCGGGATGGGGCTTGTAATCTGTTCCGTAGGCGCATCAAACTGCTCATCGGTAGCCTCAACCCCTTCCAAGGCACGTACATCGAAATCGGCATGTCTAAGTATATCTATCAGGAAAGTAGGCGTGCCCGTAGAGAACCAATAGTTCTTGTACTCCTTGGAATTGAAAGCATTGAACAAGCTGAACGGATTGTAAATATCAGCGCATCCCTTACTGAAATGATAACCGTTGTATTGGTATTTCAAATGTTCGCAAGCCTCCTCGTAAGTCTCGCCATTGGCGGCTGCCATCTGCTCGATATCGGATTTCAGTTGTGTCAACAACTCTTCCTCGGTGATGCCGCAAAGGGCACTGAAGTCATCGCGCATGCTGATGTTCTGCAAATTGTTCAGTCCGCTGAAGATGCTCAGCTGGCTGAACTTGCTGATGCCCGTAATGAACAGAAAACGAAGGTATTGACCCAATCCTTTGAGGGGACTGAAGAACTTGCGCATCTCCGTGCGGAGCTATTGTTGCAGCACCGCATCGGAATTGCTGTCGAGCAAAGGGGCATCGTATTCGTCAATCAGCACTACAACCTGTTTACCGGTCTTGGCGTAGGCACGCAGATGATGCCTTGCAGGCGGGCAGCTGCCCCTGTTTCCTCTTCCTTTTTTCCATAAATCTCCTCCCAACGGGATAAAAACAAGTTCAATTGCCCCGTCAAATCACGGACTTCGGTATATTTCGTCAGACTGAAATCGATGTGCAACACCGGGTAGGATTCCCAATCCTGCTCCAGCCGTTCCATCGCCAAACCTTTGAAAAGTTCCTTTTTACCCTGGAAGTAAGCCTCCAGCGTAGACACAAGCAGGCTCTTGCCAAAACGGCGAGGACGGTTGAAAAAGTAGTACAAACCAGTATTCGCCAGTTTATAAACCAGCTCCGTCTTATCCACATACACACAATTCCGGTTACGAAGTTCCTCAAAATTCTGTATCCCTATCGGATAACGTCTGCCACTCAATTCCATAGCTGCTACTGTTTTTAATTATAAGTATGACAAAGATAGCACATATTCCGCAAAAAAGGGGAAAGCACGCCCTTTTTTCATCCCCACTGCCTGACGCAAAAGGAGCAAGCAATTGGGAAAATCAAATTAAATTCATACATTTGTGCCAATCAAAACCCTGATTGCCATGTACGAAAGACCCAAGCGCAAGCGTATTCCCTACGGAATGATGAACTTTATCGATGTCCGCGAAGACAATTGTTACTACGTGGACAAAACCCGTTTCATCCCCATGATAGAGGATGCCAACAAGTACTTCTTCTACATCCGTCCAAGGCGGTTCGGCAAAAGTCTCACCATCTCCATGCTGCACCACTACTATGACGTGCGCGACAAGGCGAATTTCGAAAAATGGTACGGCGGGCTCTACATCGGCGAGCATCCCACGGAGGAGCGAAACTCCTACCTCGTGATTTACCTGAACTTCGCCGTAGTGAATGCCGAGCTGCACAGCTACCGCCAATCGCTTGACGCGCATTGCAACACCGAATTCGACTTCTTCTGTGACGTATATGCCGAGTATCTGCCCAAAGACATCAAGGAGAAGATGAACGAGAAGCAGGGAGCCGTGGAGCAATTGGACTACCTCTACAAGGAGTGCTATAAAGCAGGCCGGCAAATCTTCCTCTTCATCGACGAGTACGACCACTTCACCAACAAGATACTGTCCGAACCCGCCTGCCTGGACGGCTACAAGAGCGAAACGCACGGCACGGGCTATCTGCGCAGCTTCTTCGACACCGTGAAGGCGGGTACCTACTCCTCCATCAAGCGGTGCTTCGTCACCGGCGTAAGCCCCGTGACGATGGACGACCTGACCAGCGGATTCAACATCGGCACCAACTACTCCCTCTCCCCCGAATTCAATGAGCTGACCGGATTCACGGAAGAGGACGTACGCGAGATGCTGGCGTATTATTCCACCACCTGCGAGTTCCATCACACGGTGGATGAACTGATTGAACTGATGAAACCGTGGTACGACAACTATTGCTTTGCAGAAGAGACATACGGACGGACATCCATGTTCAACTCCAACATGGTGCTCTACTTCATAGACAACTACATCCGAAACGGTGGTAATCTGCCTCGCAACATGATTGAAGAGAACATCCGTGTGGACTACAACAAATTGCGTATGCTCATCCGCAAGGACAAGGAGTTTGCGCATGATGCCTCTGTCATCCAGACCCTCGTGCAGCAAGGCTATGTGACGGGAAACCTGAAAACGGGCTTTCCCGCCGAACAGATTACAGACCCCGACAACTTCGTCAGCCTGCTGTTCTACTTCGGGATGCTCACCGTCAGTGGAACCTACATGGGAAAAACCAAGCTCACCATTCCTAACCAAGTGGTGCGCGAGCAATTGTTTGCCTACCTGCTGGACACTTACCACGAAAATGATTTAAGCTTTGACAGCTACCAAAAGGATGAACTGGCCTCCCGCCTCGCCTACCTCGGCGAATGGCATCCCTACTTCGGCTACATCGCCGACTGCCTGCACCGCTATGCCTCCCAACGGGACAAGCAGAAAGGAGAATCTTTCGTACATGGCTTCACCCTCGCCATGACTGCCCAGAACCGCTTCTATCGCCCCGTGTCCGAGCAGGATACCCAAGAGGGCTACGCCGACCTCTTCCTCATGCCCCTTACCGACATCTATAAGGACATGACGCACAGCTACATCGTCGAACTGAAATATGCCAAAGGAAAAGAGAGTGACGAAGCGGTGGAAAAGCTCCGCCAAGCAGGCATCGCCCAAGCCAACCGGTATGCCGACAGCGAAACGGTGCGGAACGCCGTGAAGCACACCACGCTGCACAAGATTGTGGTGGTATATCGGGGGATGGAGATGGCGGTGTGCGAGGAGGTGTAGCAGAGATTCAATGAGTTTTCCGTAGCCTGCCCAAAGCATCATCGCACAGAGGGATTCCTAAGAAAAAGGAAACTTTTCACTACATTATTCCTCTTATTCAGGAAAGATTTCTTATGTTGCTGGAAGCATCAGCCACCACCGGATGTGACAATCTGCTCATCATCACCAGAGACGAGGAAAGCAGATTGGAGAAAGAAGGAAAAGCCATCCAAATGATACCGGCATGGAAGTGGCTACTGAATTCGTAATCAGCAACTTGCCACTGCAAAGTCATTGCATACATTTTGCAGTGATACTGCATAGCGCTTGCAGTAAAAATGCAGCGAGCATACAGAAGCCGGATTTACAAGTATGTTAAAACAGATCGATGAGGGTAAGAATGTGCTCCCATAGTTACCCTCATAGCTGCTTTCATAGCCGGAGTACCCATGAATAAAAGGTTTCGAAAGATTTATGAGGGTATGAGAGTAAAATGTGCTATAACCTTTTTCTGAGAATTCCGAGCTCATAACAAGCATAGTTATTCCCTAATCGTCAAATAGCTATTTATTCTTCCTTTATAATTCAACTTATATTCTTTCTTCAAGTCGTCGGACAAAAAAGAGTTGTCAATCAGTTCATCCGTCTCAGGCCGGATTTCACAGAAGGAATCCAGTACATTCTTTATACTTGTATCCGGAAGCCCTATCAGTCTGCCAAATTCAAAAAAAGTACGTCCTACTACTGCCAACGACGAACCGTAAAAATATCCAGACTTAGGTTCTGAAAACAAACCTCTACGCATTGCAAATATCTCATCATCCACATGCAAACGGGTATTCAACAAATCATAAGCCGGAGATAGTTTGAACTTGCCACGATTGTCCTCCAACAAAGAAAAATTCTTCAAATGGGCATCCCCGTTACAAAAGACATAATTGAAAACCATCAACGTAAAGAAACGGTATTTATCTACCATCGGCATAGAGCTATAACGGTCAATAAGTACGGCAAAATCTTGATACGACAAATGATCATATTTATAGTTAGAACCTCCCTGCCTATTTGTCAAACCTGCCAAAGCTGCAAAATCTTCCTTTCTCAGCTTCTCATCACCGACGATGTCAAAACGACGCACAAAATAAGCAGGTTCTCCACTACTGAAAAAACACAATCCATTAGGAGCTGTCTGAATTTTGAATATTTGAGAAGCTATCTGCATCGTCAAATGCTCATTGGCAGCACAGTAGACAGCATTCCGAATATGTCCGGGCTTAGGTTTAAGAATATATAGACCTTGTTCGGAAGCCGTTGTCAAACGCAACACTCCACCATCAACCAGCAAAGAAAATTTTATTTGTACCCCCGAAAGAGAAATCCGTTTACTATTGTCCGTAAAAGTGTCTATTACAGAAGGGTCTGTATCCAAGTTTTCATAAGGCAAAATCGGAGACACGCTTACTCCATCAAACAAAAGCTTTTCCGCTTTTGCAGAATAACCGGATTCGCCTTTCACCCGCTGCAACAAAGAAGGGCAAATGTGATATTTATCTTCTTTCATTTTATTAAAGGTTTTACCGTAATAGCACCAATCGTATCGGTATGTGCAGTTGCCAAAAGAATTCCGAAATCATCTTTCTCATCAATCTTCAACAAGCGTGACTGAATCCGGCGGTTCTCACCTTCAGAAGTCATATTGAAAAAGACCGGAAAAAGAAATGAGGAATGATACTCTTGACAGTCTTTCGGCATAGTCAGAGAAACTGCCGGTTTAGACACATCATTAAAGTAAGCATCATCATACCGGAATGCATAATGTTTACCGTCTGTTTCAGTCAAGATACCGGCAAATGTTCCTTTTACATATACCGCTGCTCTCCTCTCCATCTGTCATTACTTTTAATTATTGAACAATCATTTCCAATCCCAACACAGCCAAAACCCGATGCAAGACATCAAAACAAGGATTTCCTTCTCCCCGCTCTATGCGCATCAGTGTATTGATGCCTACCCCTGCCAAAGTAGCAACTGTAGCTTGGTCAAGCAGGCTTTCCTTACGCTTTTCCCGAATAAGTTTTCCTATTTCCTTCAAGTTCATATTCACAATATATGGTGGATTCAGTACAAATGTAGCAAAAAAAGATTAAGAAACAAAGGATTTCACAATATATGGTGAATTTGCAGAAAACGAAAAAGCGCATTGGCAGCCTGACTTAAACAAGTCTTACCGCCAATACGCTTTTCATTTAATTTGCTATCTGCTTACTTCAGCAAACTTTCCGCATCCAGGTGCTCCGCCTCAATATCCTTGAAGTAGCGGTAAGTACCCACCTTCAATTCTTCGGTAGCCGCATCGTCACAAACGATGATACCCTTTTCGTGCATCTGCAAGGCGCTGATGGTCCACATCTGCATCACGGGACCCTCGACTGCATGATAGAGGGCACGTGCCTTGTTGTGTCCGTTTACGATAATCATTACCTCGCGGGCGCTGAGCACAGTACCCACACCGACGGTCAGGGCAGTCTTGGGCACCTTGTTCACGTCGTTGTCAAAGAAACGGGAGTTGGCAATGATGGTATCGGTAGTCAATGTCTTCTGGCGGGTGCGCGACGAAAGGGAAGAACCCGGCTCGTTGAAAGCGATATGTCCGTCGGGGCCGATACCGCCCATGAAGAGGTCGATGCCGCCGTAGGACTTGATTTTCTCTTCATAGCGTGCACACTCGGCATCCAGGTCGGCAGCGTTGCCGTTAAGGATATTGGTGTTCTCCGGCTTGATGTCTATATGGCTGAAGAAGTTGTTCCACATAAAGGAATAGTAGCTTTCGGGATGTTCCTTGGGCAAACCTACATACTCGTCCATATTGAAAGTCACTACGTTCTGGAAAGACACGATGCCTTTCTTGTTCAGGTCGATAAGTTCCTTGTACATGCCCAACGGAGAAGAACCGGTGGGGCATCCCAATACAAACGGTTTTTCAGGTGTCGGATTAGCAGCCTTGATTTTGGCAGCCACATAATGTGCCGCCCACTTTGATACGGATTGATAATCCGGTTGAATGATTAGTCTCATGAGATTGTTTTTATTAGGTTAATAAACGTATTTTTAAGAGTCTGGGGTTAGGGATAAAGGATTAGGGATAAAGGATAAAGGATTACAACACCAACCTTAATCCCTAATCCTTAATCCTTATCTACTTCTATCCTTCTTCAAACGCTCTGCCATGGCACGTGCCAGGTTTTCGCATTGTTCGTAAGTAATGTCTTTCATGGCCTGCTTCATCTCTACCGGGTCGCCCACAATCTCGAACTTGCTCTTTTCGGCAAACTCGCCCATACGCTTCACGGCAGCACCCGCCCAGCAGAAGGAGCCGAAGTATCCCAGATAACGTCCCTTCACTTCGCGTACCAGAATCTTGGAAAGCAAGGATTCTATCTCAGGATAAATCTGGTTGCTGTATGTGGGACCGCCAATGATGAGTCCTCGATACTTGAAGATATCGGCAATGATATAAGAAGGATTGCTCTTGCTCACATTGTGCATCACGATGTTCTTGATGCCTTGTGCAGAAAGTTCCGCCGCAATGGCTTCCGCCATCTGCTCCGTGTTGCCGTACATGGAACCGTAAGCAATGACCACACCTTCGTCAGCGGCGTAACGACTCAACTTGTCATAGATACCGATAACCTTGGCTATGTTTTCCGTCCACACCGGTCCGTGCGTAGAGCAGATGGTGGAAATGGGCAGACCACCCAGCTTAGCCAACGCCTTCTGCACCGGAGAACCGTACTTTCCTACAATGTTGGAATAGTAGCGAACCATCTCATCCCAGTATCTGTCCAGATTGATGCGGGTATCCAGGAATCCTCCGTCCAACGTGCCGAAACAGCCGAAACCGTCACCGGCGAAAAGAACTCCTTCCGTTTCGTCAAAAGTCATCATCGTCTCGGGCCAGTGCACCATCGGAGTCATATAGAAACGGAGTTTATGATGTCCCAAAGCCAGAAAATCCTCGTCCTTCACCATGTATTGTTCGCCCGTCACGCCATAAAAGCCCTCTATCATGCCGAAAGTCTGCTTGTTGCCCACGATGATGATGTCGGGATAATGCTGCTTTATCAGGCGGATAGAGCCCGAATGGTCCGGTTCCATATGGTTGATGATGAGATATTGGATGGGGCGCTCGCCGATGATACTCTTTATCTTGCGCAGATACACCTCGAAGTAGCAGATGTCTACCGTATCGACCAAAGCGACCGTTTCATCGTCTATCAGGTAAGAGTTGTAGGAAACCCCATACGGCAACGGCCACATACCTTCAAACAAATGCTTATTGCGGTCATTCACTCCCACGTAGTGGATTTTTCCTTTTATCACTGTTTTTGGGTTCATAATTATTCTTTATTTAGATTGATTCCATATTTAAAGTTGCGGCAAAAATAATTCTTTTTTCTCACATTTCATACTTCTTTCCCTGATATGCACCGAGTTCTTTCATTCTTTTTTGAACCCGATGATTAAATTCATAATTTTTCAGTCCCCAGTCGGGTGCAATGAGCAGTTCCTTAGGAGACTGGGAGACAAAACGCTCCAGCACCAAGTCCGGCCGCAGATGCTCGATATAGTCTATCACGAGGTCGATATATTCCTCCACGTCAAACAGATGGAAATCTTCGGGATGCTGCCGGTACTCCAGAGCCATGCGGGTACCCCTTATCAGTTGCAACTGGTGCATCTTCAAGGTAGTGAGTGGCAGGCGGGACAACACACCGGCTTGTGCTACGATACTTTCGTGCGTCTCGCCCGGCAGTCCGAGGATGACATGCCCACCGGTCAGTATTCCGCGCGAAGCGGTTCTTTCCACCGCATCGGCGGCGGCATGGAAAGTATGCCCGCGATTGATGCGGCAAAGTGTCTTGTCGTCGGTACTCTCTATGCCGTACTCCACTAAAAGGAACGTATGCCGGTTCATCTCCTCCAGATAGTCCAGCAGGCTGTCGGGCATACAGTCCGGACGGGTGCCGATAACCAGGCCCACCACTCCGTCTGCCGACAAGGCCTCCTCGTATTTCCGCTTCAGGTCTTCCAATTCGCCATACGTATTGGTATAGGCCTGGAAATAGGCGAGATACTTCATCTCCGGATATTTGTGTGCAAAGAACTGCTTACCTCTTCCAGCTGGCGGGTAATGGATTTCTCCGTACGGCAATAATCGGGGTTGAAGGTCTGGTTGTTGCAATAGGTGCAACCGCCGACTCCTTTGTTTCCATCCCGGTTGGGGCACGTAAAACCGGCATTCAGCGATATTTTCTGTACCTTATAGGGAAAATATCGCTTCAGAAAAAGAGGGAACTCATTATAGAGCGTAGATTTGGTTTCCATACATATTCCTTATGTAAGTGGCAAATATAGGATTTTTCCGTGGGATGAACCTGCAAAAACAAGAATACTTTCCACCCGATTTGTTAACGAACATAAAACAGAAAATTACTTCCTGCACTAAAAAATGTTTCATCCACTGATATATAACTAATTAATTGGGAGAGAGTACATCCAAGCTCAATTACATTAAACACAATTTAGTGATTAGACACTCTTTTTACACACAATTTCCTCAGCTTATACTCCTCAAGAATGAAATAAATTCATAGCTTTGCATACAACCTTAATGAATCAACCTATAAATACTATAACACCATGGCAACAATCGCATTGGACATAGGCGGCACCAAAATAGCCAGCGCCATTTTCTTTCCGGACGGAAGCATGATGTTTAACCGCAAACGGCTCCTGAAAGGAAGAACCGGTCACGAAGTGGGCAAGCTCGCCGCGGATATCCTCGCCAAACTTCTTACCGTAGCACGCAGAAGCCGTATACACGTCGACGGAATAGGTGTCTGCATCCCCGGTATCGTTTACTCCCAAACCAACCGGGTATGGGCCCCCAACATACCGGGCTGGGACAACTACCCCCTCTATGAGGAGCTGCGCAGTGTAACGCCTCCGGGCATCGAGATATACATCGACAGCGACCGTACCTGCTATATGTATGGAGAGATGTGGCAAGGTGCCGCCAAAGAATGTCACAGTGCCATATTCATTGCCGTGGGAACCGGTATCGGTGCCGGCATCATCATCGACGGGCACGTGTTGCACGGAGCCAACGACATTATCGGCGCCACCGGCTGGATGGCCCTGCAACCTCCCTACCGGGAAGAGTATGACGCATGCGGATGTTTCGAATATTACGCTTCCGGCAATGGTATCGGGGCACGGGTACGCGATGCCGTACGCGCCAACAAGGCATATAAAGGAAAACTGCGCCAGAAACCCATCTGCCGCATATCGGCCTATGATGTGTTCAGTGCCTATAATGAAAAAGACCCTATCGCCATCTCCGTATTGCACAAAGCCGTCGAGATGTGGGGCATGGCTTCCGCAAATCTGGTCAGCCTGCTCAACCCGCAGAAGATAATTTGGGGCGGAGGCGTATTCGGCCCTGCCGGTATCTTTATAGATGACATTTACAAGGAAGCCTGCAAATGGGCGCAGCCGCTCAGCATCAAGCAGGTGGAATTTGTACCTTCTCAATTGTCCGGTAATGCCGGACTGATAGGAGCAGCGTTTCTTGCCATCAAAAATCACTTGTATGAGTAACAGTTATCACAAGAATCTCGTATTCACGGCAGCGTGCATCGGGATGTGTTTCTTCGGAGTCTCCATGATTACATTGGGAGCAGTGTTGCCATCCCTCATAGCCAAGCTGAATCTGAGCGGGTTGCAGACAACCTCACTGGTCACTTTCCTGCCTCTGGGCATGCTGGCCGGTTCCCTGATTTTCGGTCCCATCGTAGACCGGTTCGGACATAAAGCCCTGCTGGTGCCCAGCTGCATCATCGTACTGCTGGGAATGGAAGGACTTGCCTTCTTTGAAAGTGTGCCACTGCTGCAAGCTTCCATCGTCGGCATCGGCTTGAGTGGAGGCATCCTCAACGGAGAAACCAATGCATTGGTATCCGACATCTCGGGAGAATCCGAAAAAGGGTCGCGTCTCAGCTTTCTGGGCATGTTCTACGGACTGGGCGCATTGGGCATACCGATGTTGCTGGGCTCCCTTTCCAAGCATTATTCATTCGAAACCATCTTGCCGGGAATTGGCGTAGTGATGCTTGCAGGCATTATATTCTGCATCCCCGTACGCTTCCCCGCCCCTAAGCAGGCGCAAGGTTTCCCGGTAAAAGAGGGATTGGGACTGCTGAAAGAAAGCAGCTTACTGCTACTCAGCTTCATTCTTTTTTTCCAAAGCGGCATTGAGGGTGTCTGCAACAACTGGTCTACAAGTTACTTTGGGCAGATGACGGATATTCCGGCCAATCAGGCATTGATTGCACTGACCTGCATGGTAGCGGGACTGACTGTGGCACGTATGGTGCAGGTTGCGATATTCAAGAAGATAAAACCGGAAACCGTACTGCCCTACAGCCTTACGCTCACTGCCATAGGCTTCTGTTTCCTTATGTTCTCGCCGGGTTTTGCACGCGCGGCAGTCGGCATGGTGCTGGTAGGTATGGGGCTGTCGGCCACGTATCCCGTGATACTCAGCATTCTTGGAAGCCGGTACCCGTCCTTATCGGGAACAGCATTCAGCGTGGCGCTTGCCATAGCCCTCGTCGGCCAGACTGCAATGAACGGCCTGATGGGCATGGTTTCCCAATACGCCAATGGCATCGGGCTTTATCCTTATCTGATGATTGCCTCACTTGCCGTCATGCTCCTTTTGTATAAACGCTCACTCAAATAAATTTATTAACTTCTTAAAAAACAAAAAAGTTATGTTAGCACTCGAATGGTTAAAGAATGCCCATGGCATTATGGAAAAGCTGGAGGCTACCCAGTTGGAAAACATCAAGAAAGCAGCCACTGTTATGGCAGATTCCATCGAAGCCGGTCGTTGGGTCCACACGTTTGGTTGCGGCCACGCAACAATTCCCGTAGAAGAAATGTATCCGCGTATCGGCAGCTTTGTAGGATTCCACCCGCTTTGCGAATTGCCTCTGACATTCTTCACGCAGATTATCGGCCAGATGGGTATTCATCAGTTCCTCTTCCTGGAACGGGCAGAAGGCTACGGCCAGGAAATCATGAAGAACTATGATTTTGATTCCAAAGACTGTATGTGGATTTTCTCACATACCGGTATCAATGCCGTCAATATAGACATGGCATTGGAAGCCAAGAAGCGCGGCATGAAAGTTATCGTATACGGTTCGGCCAGCGAAACGGGCGACAAGGCCAGCCGTCACTCCAGCGGAAAGAACCTCTTCCAGTTGGCAGATATCGTAGTGGATTCCTGCGTTCCCCTGGTAGACGCCTCCGTACCTTTGAAGAACCACTTCGACAAGGTAGGTCCGCTGTCTACATTGAGTTTCGTCACCATGGTATGGATGACCATCACTACCGTTGCCGAAATCCTTGCCGACCGTGGCGTACACTTGTACATCCATCCGTCACACAACGTTCCGGGTGACACAACCGCCCACGAACGACTGGATGCAGCCATTGCAGAATATCAAAGAAAAGTCAAGTGCTTGTAACGAAAGATATTCCAATCATCATCTCATCCAATCATCATCTATAAGTGACGGACGCCCGTCCCTGCTTCGCCCCCAAGGAGCAGGACGGGCTTTTTCTGTTCAGAAAGAATAAAATCGGCCCACAGCTTCGATAAATCTTCCCTTTGTTGTATATTTGTTCCGTCTTTCGGTTCGCTCCCCATCCTCTCCCTACTTTCTCCGTGCCTATACAGAGGGAGGAGGTAAGGAGGAGATAAGGAGAAGATAGGGAGAAGATAGGGAGAAAGGGAAAAATGTTCTGTTTTTCGGAATATTCCCATGCCTTAATCCCGCCAACGGATTTATGAATACATAAAATTAAAATATGAAACAGATAAGCATCGCACTCCTCCTCTGCCTCTGTACGCTGGCAGGTTTCGCCCAAAGTGGCAAGGCGCTCGATTTGAAAGAAATCGTATCGGGCAAGTTCACTCCGAAGAACATTTCCGGCGTTATCCCCATCCCGGGAGACGGAGAACATTATTCGCAGATGAATGCGGACAGGACACAAATCATCAAATACTCCTTTAAAACGGGAAAACCCGTGGAAGTGCTGTTTGATGCCGCTACCGCACGCGAATGCACGTTCAAGACATTCGACAGCTACAGCTTTGCTCCGGACGGCAGCAAGCTGCTCATTGCCACCGAAACAACTCCCATCTACCGCCATTCCTATACGGCTGTGCATTACATCTACAGCCTGAAGCGCAACCTGGACGGTAAAATCAACAATATTGTGGAAAAGCTTTCGGACGGCGGCCCGCAACAGGTGCCCGTATTCTCACCGGACGGCAATCAGGTGGCTTTCGTACGCGACAACAACATTTTCCTTGTAAAACTGCTCTACGGCAACAGCGAAAGCCAAGTGACGGAAGACGGAAAACAGAACGAGGTGCTGAACGGCATCCCCGACTGGGTTTACGAAGAAGAGTTCTCCTTCAACCGTGCGCTGGAATTCAGTGCCGACAGCCAGATGCTGGCTTTCATCCGCTTCGACGAGAAAGATGTTCCCTCCTACTCTTTCCCTCTTTTTGCCGGACAAGCCCCCCACTTCACCCCTTTCGAGAAGTATCCGGGAGAGTATACTTACAAATATCCTAAAACGGGAGAAGTAAATTCCAAAGTGTCCGTACACACCTTCGACATCAAGTCGAAAGTGACCCGCAAGATAAACGTGCCGGTAGATGCAGACGGCTATATTCCCCGCATCCGCTTTACCCAAGACCCCAACAAGCTTGCCGTCATGACGCTGAACCGCCATCAGAACCGGTTCGACCTATACTTTGCCGACCCTCGCAGCACGGTAGCCAAACTGGCTCTGCGTGATGAAAGCGATACCTATATCCGCGAGAATGTATTCGACAACATCGTCTTCTATCCGGAAAATTTCAGCTTTGTCAGCGAAAAGAGCGGATACAACCATCTGTACTGGTACAGCATAGGCGGCAATCTGCTGAAACAAGTGACAGCCGGACAATATGAAGTGCAGGAATTCCTGGGTTATGACCCCGAAGAAGGGAGCTTCTACTTCAGCAGCAACGAGGAAAGCCCCATGCGCAGTGCCATCTACAAGATTGACCGGAAAGGCAAAAAGACCAAGCTATCGTCACAAGCCGGAACAAACAGTGCGCAGTTCAGTGCGAACATGAAGTACTATATGAACCGTTATTCCAATCTGGACACTCCGACCGTCATTACGCTGAACGACAATACGGGCAAGACTCTTGCCACCCTGATGGACAATGCGGCATTGAAGCAGGAAATCAGCGGCTATGACATGCCACGGAAGGAATTCTTCACTTTCCAGACTTCCGACGGAACCACATTGAATGGCTGGATGATGAAACCTGCCGACTTCTCCGCCGGCAAGAAATACCCGGTACTGATGTACCAGTACAGCGGCCCCGGTTCGCAGCAAGTGCTCGACAAGTTCAGTGTAAGCTGGGAAACCTACATGGCATCGCAAGGCTATATCGTGGTTTGCGTAGACGGGCGTGGCACCGGAGGACGTGGTGCCGAATTCGCCAAATGCACCTATCTGAACCTGGGTATCAAGGAAGCCAAAGACCAGGTGGAAACCGCCCTCTACATGGGCAACCAGCCTTATGTGGACAAAAACCGCATCGGAATCTGGGGATGGAGTTACGGCGGATACATGACCATTATGAGTATGAGTGAAGGAACACCGGTATTCAAGGCCGGAGTAGCCGTAGCTGCCGTTACCGACTGGAACTACTACGACACCGTTTACGGTGAACGCTTTATGCGCACACCGAAAGAAAACGCCGAAGCTATAAGGCCAGTTCTGCCTTTACCCGTGCCGACAAGCTGCACGGCAACCTGCTGCTGGTACACGGCATGGCAGACGACAATGTACACTTCCAGAACTGTGCCGAATATGCCGAACAACTGGTACAGCTCGGCAAACAGTTCGATATGCAGGTTTACACCAACCGTAACCACAGTATCTACGGAGGAAACACCCGACTGCACCTATACACGCGGTTGACCAACTTCTTCAACAAAGAATTGAAATAACAAGTTCACCACAAAGGACACGGTTTCTTTCTCACCACAGAGGACACAGAGTCTCACAGAGTTTATTTAAATCTTGTCCTCTGCACTGAAAAAGCTCTGTGCGCCTCTGTGTCCTCTGTGGTGAAAAAACTACCATCACACTATGCCCGAAAGAGTACGTAAGCCCGAATGGCTCAAAATAAGCATCGGTGCCAACGAGCGCTATACCGAGACCAAACGCATTGTCGAATCGCATTGCCTACATACCATCTGTAGCAGCGGTCGTTGCCCCAATATGGGGGAATGTTGGGGAAAAGGCACCGCAACCTTCATGATTGGGGGAAATATCTGCACCCGGTGCTGTAAGTTCTGCAACACGGCGAGCGGAAAGCCCTTGCCACTGGATGCCGATGAGCCTACACATGTGGCAGAGTCCATCGCCTTGATGAAACTCTCCCATGCAGTCGTCACCTCCGTAGACCGTGACGACCTGCCCGACTTAGGCGCGTCGCACTGGGTACGTACCATCCGGGAAATCAAGCGGCTCAACCCTGACACCACCGTCGAAGTGCTGATTCCCGACTTCCAGGGAAGAAAGGAACTCGTGGCACAAGTCATCGATGCACAACCGGAAATCATTTCGCACAACATGGAGACTGTCCGCCGCATCAGCCCCCTCGTACGCAGTGCCGCCAAGTATGAGACAAGCCTGGAAGTGTTGCGGCAGATTGCAGAAAGCAATACCACCACCAAGTCCGGCATTATGGTGGGATTGGGCGAGACTCCGGAAGAAGTGGAAGAACTGATGGACGACCTCTGCCGGGTGGGCTGCCACATACTGACCATAGGCCAATACCTTCAACCCACACACAAACATTATCCGGTAGCAGCATATATTACTCCCGAACAATTTGCACTCTACAAAGAGAAAGGATTGGAAAAAGGGTTTCAGCAAGTGGAAAGCGCTCCATTGGTACGTTCCTCCTATCATGCGGAAAAACAGATTCATTTTATACAAAAAAGGAGCAAAATAGGAAACATTTAAATCTCCCAGTTGTTATGATGTAAACGACAAAATCATAATACGGATAATGAGCCATCAAAGAATTCTATCATCAAGATTCAATATGTCGCTGGGATTCATCCCTGTTATAATATCCATCATATTATGCGAGTTTATAACACAGGACATGTCCATCTACATCGGTGCAGGTGTAGGACTCTTATTTAGCATCTATTCGGTGAAGCATAGAGGAACGCATGTTCCGCAAATCATACTTTACTGTACTACCGGAATGTTACTGTTATTATCGGTAACAACCCTATTCTTCGTAAACTACTGTCCCCGTTTCATGCTTCCGTTCACGCTGGAAATCAGCGCCATCATCCCCCCGTTCATCATCTACCTCAATAGGAGAAGGTTTCTGGACTACCACATGTCCCAGACACAAAAATGCAGTAAGCAGCTTTTTGCACAAGGGGCAGAAGCCGCCATCGTATCCGCACGCGTAATCCTTATCATAAGCTTGCTGCATTTTCTGATTATCTCCTTGGCGATTCTGGTCAGTTACCCTTTGGGAGACACTACCCGCTACATTCTGTTTTATGTGGCGCCTCCCCTCGTCTTTATATCAAGCATTCTGTTCAACCAGTTCGGCATCTTCTATTTCAATATAGTGATGAACCACACGGTTTTCGTACCGATAGTCAATACCAAAGGAGACGTTACGGGGAAAGCCATCGCCTCAGAGGCCATCAACCGGAAAAACAACTATATCAATCCGGTTGTCCGGATTGCCGTTGCCTCACACAGCATGCTGTTTCTCCTCCCCCGCCCCAAATGCAACGTTTTCGAGAAAGACAAAATCGACTTGCTGATGGAGGGTTACCTGATATATGGAGAAACGTTGGAACAAGGCGCACACAGAATAGTACGGCAAACGCTTCCCACCGCCCCATTAGACCATCTGCACTTCAACCTCATGTACCATTTTGAGAATGAAGCCACCAACCGCCTGGTCTATCTCTTCACGCTCGACCTGGACGATGATTCCATCTTATGCAATAAGAATTTCAAGGGTGGAAAGCTATGGACGTTCCAGCAGATGGAACACAACCTGGGACGGAACTTCTTCAGCAGTTGCCTGGAATATGAATTCGAGCACCTGGAAGCTATTATTTATACAAGAGAAAAATACAAGGGATCTTAGAAAGGTCGGGGGCTTTGCCCTGCCACTCCCTCACAGTCTTGGTTTTGATATACTCCCCTTCACAAGTAATGTTCGCCGCAATGCAGAGCTTGGTCTGCGGACGGCAGTTATGAAGAATATCCTCTATCATCTTATTATTGCGGTAAGGCGTTTCAATGAAAAGCTGGGTCTGGTGTTCATTGTAGACGCGTTGTTCCAGCATTTTCAGCTTTTTGGCACGCTCTGCCGGTTCTATGGGAAGATAACCGTGAAAGGCAAAGCTCTGTCCGTTGAAGCCGGAACCCATGACGGAGAGGATAATGGAAGAGGGTCCCACCAAGGGGACCACTCTTAAGTTTTTCCGTTGTGCAATAGCCACTACGTCCGCTCCCGGGTCGGCCACAGCCGGACAACCTGCTTCGGAGATTACGCCCATCGGCTGCCCCTCCACCAGCGGCTTCAGATAGCCGGAGATGTCTTCGGGCGACGTATGCTTGTTCAACGTATAGAATGTCAACGCATCAATATCTATTCCCTTGTCCACCTTCTTCAGAAATCGGCGTGCCGAGCGCACATCCTCCACGATGAAATGGCGGATTCCCAGTATTACCTCCTTATTATGAGGAGGCAACACCGTTTCAATAGGCGTATCGCCCAGGGTGACTGGCAAAAGATAAAGTGCGAGTTCCATTAGCCGTAGATGATATTTCCGTTTTCGTCCTTATACTCATCCAAACCCTTCTCATAGGTAGCCATGGCGCGAAGACTCATACCTACGCTGGAGAAACCTCCATCGTGGAACAAGTTCTGCATGGTGACCTTGCGGGTGAGGTCGGAAAACATGACGATACAATAGTCCGCACACTCGTCGGCAGAAGCATTGCCCAGAGGAGACATGCGGTTGGCGAAGTCGAACAGCTTGTCCATACCCTTCACACCGGAACCGGCAGTGGTCATCGTGGGAGACTGGGAAATGGTGTTGACACGTACATGGTGTTCGCGTCCGTAGATGTAACCGAAGCTGCGGGCGATGGATTCCAGCAGTGCCTTGGCATCTGCCATATCGTTGTAACCGTAGAACGTACGCTGCGCAGCCACATAACTCAGCGCCAGGATTGAGCCGTAGTCGGCAATGGCGTTGAGCTTCTTGGCAGCTTGTATCATCTTGTGGAAAGAGACAGCGGAAATATCCAGCGTCTTTTCCAGCATATCGTAATCCAAATCATCGTATGTACGTTTCTTACGCACATTGGGAGACATACCGATGGAGTGCAGCACGAAGTCAACCGGGCCACCCAATACTTCCATAGAGCGTTTGAATACATTTTCCAAATCTTCTACACTTGTAGCATCTGCAGGAATCACCTCACAGTTCAGTTTCTCCGAAAGAGCGGACACTTCGCCCATACGTACGGCAACCGGCGTATTCGACAAAGTGATGGTCGCACCTTCTTCTACTGCTTTTTCTGCTACTTTCCAGGCAATGGACTGCTCATTCAGAGCACCGAAAATAATGCCTCTTTTTCCTTTCAACAAATTGTAACTCATACCTATTTTTAGTAAAATTCGGCTGCAAAGATAGGAAGTTTTTGCATAAAAAGCCCGAAAGTGTGCAAAGAAAAGGGAAGAACGACAAAAAATACACCAAAACCAACAATAAGTACACATCGTTTCAACCAAAGCCCGATACATTTGCAAACAGTAATCAAATACAGTATCACGAATGAACACATTTATTAAAAAGCTATTGGTGCTCACAGCCTTATCTCTTCCGTTGCTACCCGCCCAGCATGCAATGCAGGCACAATGCGGAAACCATATAAATAACAGTATCTATGAAAACCTCCCGTTCGACATGCCAAAGGTGGAACAGCCTGTCTTTCCCGACTATTCGGTAAACATAGTGCAGTTCGGAGCCAAAAATGACGGCATCACGCTGAACAGCAAAGCCATCAACCATGCCATTAAGGAAGTAAACGCCAAAGGAGGCGGTACAGTCATCATCCCCGAAGGACTGTGGCTGACCGGACCGATAGAACTCTTGAGCAACGTAAACCTCTATACAGAGAAGAATGCCCTGGTAGTGTTTACTGACGACTTTGAAGCTTATCCCATCATAAAGACCTCCTTTGAGGGACTGGAGACCCGCCGCTGCCAGTCTCCCATTTCGGCATGGAATGCCGAGAATATTGCCATTACGGGGCATGGCGTGTTCGATGGCGCCGGTGACAGCTGGCGCCCGGTGAAAAAGGGCAAACTGACCGCTTCCCAATGGGAAAACCTTGTGAAATCAGGTGGTGTAGTGGACAAATCCGTGTGGTATCCCACAGCCGGCGCACTGAAAGGGGCCCTGGCCTGCAAGGAGTTCAACAATCCCGAAGGCATTGAAACGGAAGAAGAATGGAATGAAATCCGTCCATGGCTGCGTCCGGTACTGCTGAACATCGTCAAAAGCAAGAAGGTGCTGCTGGAAGGAGTCACTTTCAAAAATTCTCCGAGTTGGTGCCTGCATCCGTTGTCTTGCGAGCATATTACCATCAACAAGGTGAAGGTATTCAATCCGTGGTATTCGCAGAATGGCGATGCGCTGGACCTGGAATCCTGTAAAAATGCACTCATCATCAACAATATATTCGATGCCGGCGACGATGCCATCTGCATCAAGTCCGGCAAGGACGAGGACGGACGCAGACGCGGAGAGCCCTGCCAGAATGTGATTGTGAAAAACAACACCGTACTGCACGGACACGGCGGCTTCGTAGTAGGCAGCGAAATGTCCGGAGGCGTCAAGAATATCTATGTATCCGACTGCACTTTCCTGGGTACGGATGTCGGCCTACGTTTCAAAAGTACCCGTGGACGCGGCGGTGTGGTCGAGGACATCTACATTAACAATATCCATATGATTGACATTCCCCATGAGCCATTGCTGTTCGACTTGTTCTACGGCGGCAAGGGGGCCGGTGAAGAGACGGAAGAAGAGCTGGAAGGACGTATGAAAGCAAATGTACCACCGGTAACGGTAGAAACCCCCGCTTTCCGCAACATCCATATTTCCAATATAGTCTGCAAGGGGTCCGGACGTGCCATGTTCTTCAACGGACTGCCCGAGATGCCTATCGACAATATCAGTGTAAAGCATGTCGTAATCAGTGACGCCAAAGAAGGAATCGTCATCAGTCAAGCCAAGAATGTGACATTGGAGGACATCCGCATCGAGACCAAAGGCAAAGTGCTGCAGATAAAGAATGCAGAGAATGTAAAGGTGAACGGAAAAGACTATGACTAAAAAAATTCTGTTACATTTGCACTCTAAAGCCGAACAATTATGAAAAACAACTTTTTTACATTTCTTTGTACGCTGTGTATCCTTCCTTTGAACTTGTCTGCACAACAGACTGGAACGGCACAGTTCACCATAGAAGTAAGCAACCAATGGAATAAAGACAAGACGGATGAGCCGGTCGTCATACGCCTCAACGAAATTAATCCGTCCTTCCATGTGCGCTCTGCCGTGGTGATGGACGGAAAAAAGGAAATCCCCTCGCAACTGGATGACCTGAACGGCGACCTGAAAGCCGATGAACTGGCTTTTGTAATAGATGTACCCGCACAAAGTACAAAAATGCTGGCCGTTACCCTTTCGTCTGCCAAGGCAAACAAGACTTACCCTGCGCGCGTATTCGCCGAGATGCTGATACGCGACGCCAAGAAGCAGCAGCATACTCCCATACAATCCGTCACCGTGCCCGGCACCACCAACTTCTACAGCATGGTACACGGACACGGTCCTATGTTTGAATCCGAATTAGTGGCCTATCGCATCTATTTCAACCAGAAACAGACCATAGACCCGTATGGCAAGTTCAACAAAGGACTGGAAATCGAGGAAAGCCAATTCTACCCCACCAAAGAACAATTGGCGCGAGGTTTTGGCGATGACGTACTGATGGTGGGCAACAGCTGTGGCATCGGTGCACTGAAGGGATGGGACGGCACAAAGGCCACCCACATTGAGCCAATAGCCTTCCGTACCGAGCGCATCCTTGCCTACGGTCCTGTGCGTACCGTGGTTGAAGCGGAGGTGAAGGGCTGGGAATATCAAGGCAAGGAACTGAGCATGACCAACCGCTACATCCTCTATGCCGGACACCGCGACCTGCGGGTAGAAACCTTCTTTGACGAGCCGCTGGCAGATGAGGTGTTCTGCACCGGTGTACAGAACATTATGGGCAACGAGACCCTTTCTTTTTCCGACCACAAGGGCCTGGTCGGCAGTTGGGGAAGGCACTGGCCCGTGACGGACACCGTGAACTATGCCAAAGAAACCGTAGGAATCGCCACCTACATCCCCCGGGAATACGTCTGCGAAGAGGTGAAGGATAAAGACAATTTCCTCTATACAATTGCCGCTCCCGGCAAGCACCGTTTCCACCACTACACCATGTTCACTTCCCGCAAGGAAACCTTCGGCTATCCTACCCCGACAGCTTGGTTCGCCTATATGCAGGCATGGAGGGAAGAACTTGAACACCCGGTAGAAGTGAAAATAAAAGGCTAATGAAACAATCGCATACCCTTTTTTACAATAATATGAGAATCAAGAACACCTTTATAGGACTTGCCCTACTATTCGCCCTGCCCTTAGCGGCACAACAGAAGAACTACGTTTCCGAAGTCTGGTGTCCGGACCTGGGAAACGGCAAGTACAAGAACCCCATACTCCATGCAGACTATTCCGACCCGGATGCCTGCCGCGTGGGGAATGACTTCTACTTGACTTCCTCCAGCTTCAACTGCCTGCCCGGATTGCAGATTCTGCATTCCAAAGACCTGGTGAACTGGACCATCATCGGCGCTGCCGTGCCCTACGCGCTGGCTCCGGTCGAGACTCCCGAACACCCCGAACACGGCAACCGGGTATGGGCACCTGCCATCCGCCACCACAACGGAGAATTCTACATCTTCTGGGGCGACCCTGACCAGGGAGCTTTCATGGTGAAAGCCAAAGACCCCAAAGGACCGTGGACCGAACCCATACTGGTGAAGCCCGGAAAAGGCATCATCGATACCTGTCCTTTCTGGGACGAAGACGGCAAAGTCTACATGGTGCACGCGTATGCAGGCAGTCGTGCCGGACTGAAAAGCATCCTCTCCATCTGCGAACTGAATGCGGATGCAACCAGGGCCATCACACAATCGCGCATCATCTTCGACGGGCACAAGGCCCATCAGACCTGCGAAGGACCGAAACTCTATAAGAAAGGAGACTATTACTACATCTTCCATCCGGCAGGCGGCGTGCCTACGGGCTGGCAAGTGGTGCTCCGTTCCAAGAATGTGTACGGACCTTACGAATGGAAGAAGGTGCTTGCACAAGGCAGCAGTCCCATCAACGGCCCTCACCAGGGTGCATGGGTGGATACCCCTACCGGCGAAAACTGGTTCCTGCACTTCCAGGATGTAGGCGCTTACGGTCGTCTGGTACATCTGCAGCCCATGACATGGGTAGACGGATGGCCCGTCATCGGTGCCGACAAAGACGGTGACGGTTGCGGAGAGCCGGTAATGACTTATAAGAAACCTGACATGGGTAGTACCTATCCCCTCTGCAATCCGCAGGAAAGCGATGAGTTCGACGGCTATACCCTCTCCCCTCAATGGCAATGGCATGCCAATATCAATGAAAAGTGGGCTTACTATGCCGGAGACCAAAGCCTCGTACGCCTCTATTCATATCCCGTTGTCGAGGAATACAAGAATCTGTGGGACGTAGCCAACCTGCTGTTACAGAAAGCTCCCGCCGCCAACTTCACCGCTACCATGAAACTGACCTTCGAGCCGACGGAAAAGTACAAAGGCGAACGTACCGGACTGATAGTTATGGGCATGGATTATGCAGGGCTGATACTGGAGAATACCGGCAATGGCCTGGTACTCTCGCAAGTTTCCTGCCCGAAAGCGGACAAAGGCACACCCGAACAAGCGAACGGAAGCGTGGATTTGAAAGAGAATACCGTCTATCTGCGCGTCAAATTCAACTGCGACGGAAAGAAAATTGCAGAGAGTGAAGGCAGTCATGACCTCCTGGTGATGTGCGACTTCAGTTACAGCCTCGACGGAAAAAAATATCAGCCCCTCGGCAAACCCTTCCAGGCAAAAGAGGGCAAATGGATCGGTACTAAAGTCGGCATGTTCTGCACACGTCCTGCCATTGTAACCAATGACGGCGGCTGGGTGGACGTCGACTGGTTCAGAATCAGCCGGAAGTAAGGCTGCACTCTCTATATTGTCCTGCAAATACCTGAAACTCGAGGCAGCATTTGAACATGAATGCAAAAAGCCTATATTTGCAGCAAACTAAAAAATAGAGAAGACAATGAAGAAGCTGATTATATTTGACCTGGACGGAACTTTACTGAATACAATCGCCGATTTGGCACAAAGTACAAACCATGCCCTGCAAGCGCTCGGCTATCCCCCCCACCCGGAATCGGCCTATAACTTCATGGTTGGCAACGGAATCAACAAACTATTCGAGCGCGCCCTTCCGGAAGGGGAAAAGAGCGAAGAAAACGTCTTGCAGGTCCGCAAGGAGTTTGTTCCTTATTATGATGTGCACAATGCCGATAAGAGCCGCCCTTACCCCGGCATCCCCGAACTGCTGGAACAGTTGCAGGAGAAGATGATGCTGGCCGTGGCTTCCAACAAATATCAATCGGCTACCGTAAAACTAATTGCGCATTACTTCCCCAACATACGCTTTACCGCCGTCTTCGGACAAAGGGAAGGGGTCAACGTGAAGCCCGACCCGACAGTGGTGCATGACATTCTGGACATTGCCCAGGTATCCCGTGAAGACGTGCTCTACGTGGGAGACTCCGGGGTAGACATGCAGACGGCCGCCAACGCCGGAGTCACTGCCTGCGGTGTCACCTGGGGATTCCGCCCCCGTACGGAGCTGGAAGAGTTTCATCCGGCACATATTGTAGACAAGGCTACAGACATTGCCGCTATCGCTGTTTTTTGACATACGCCCCTCCCTTTCGAAACAAAAAATACACACTCACCCCTCTTTTCCTGCTTTAAAACATCATACAGACCGGAATTAACATGCTAATATACCATAGATAACAAAAAATACCAGCCTAAAAACAAATTTTGCACATACCCTTTTTCACATCTCTCTACATTTGCATCAACGAATTAACAGTGTGTGCGAACACAGTGAGAGAAAAGAATTACTTTAAATTATAAACATGCAAAGAATGTCTAACAAGATGAAAAACATGCGCACCGCGTTACTATTCTTTTTAGTAGCCATGGTATCGCTCAGCGTATCAGCGCAAAATGTAACCGTAAAAGGTACTGTGACAGACAAGACGGGAGAAACCGTGATTGGTGCTTCCGTGGTAGAAAAAGAGAATACCAGCAATGGTACAATCACCGACATTGACGGAAACTTCACCCTCAGCGTTCCTTCCAATGCCACATTGGTATTCTCCTATGTAGGTATGACTACACAAGAGGTTTCCGTCAAAGGACAAAAAACAATCAACGTAGTGCTGGCAGATGATACCCAAGCCCTGGAAGAGGTGGTGGTCATCGGTTATGGTTCCGTAAAGCGTAAAGACTTGACGGGGTCTGTGGCAACAGTCAACTCCGATGTACTGGCTGCCGTTCCGGTAGCCTCTGCCACCGAAGCCCTGACCGGTAAAATGGCCGGTGTACAGATTACCACCACAGAAGGTTCGCCCGATGCGGAAATGAAGATTCGCGTGCGTGGCGGCGGTTCCATCTCTCAGAGCAACGACCCCTTGTTCATTGTAGACGGTTTCCCGGTAGAATCTATTTCTGACATTCCGGCTTCGGACATTGAAGATATGACCGTATTGAAAGATGCATCTTCTACTGCAATCTACGGTTCACGCGGTGCAAACGGCGTAATTCTAGTCACAACGAAGTCCGGTAAAGAAGGCAAGATCAACGTAAGCTACAACGCCTATTACAGCTGGAAAAAGATTGCCAAAACTCAAGATGTTCTTTCCCCGAAAGACTACGCAAAATGGCAATACGAATTAGCATTACTTAAAAACAACGGTAAAGACCTCAGTTCCTATGAAAAATTTTTCGGCAAATACCAGGATATGGATATGTATGACAATATTCCATACAACGACTGGCAAGATCTGACATTTGGACGGACTGGCAACACATTCAACCACAACTTAAGCATTACCGGTGGTAGTGATAAAATCAGATATGCTTTCAGCTATGCTCATATGAATGACAAGGCCATCATGGAAGGTTCCAACTTCAAACGCGATAACTTCAGCCTGAAATTAAACAGTAAACCAAGCAAAAATACTACTGTTGATTTTACTGTACGATACTCTGAGACTGATATTGCCGGAGGTGGCGCCAATGACGTAAGTAGTACCTATGATTCTGACAAACGTCTGAAATATTCTGTAATTTACACACCGATACCTTTAAAGAATCTGGATTCTTCTGCCGGAAGTGACGATGACGATTTAGGTAACCTTTATGACCCATTGGTTTCTATCTCTGACAATGACCGTCAACAAGAGCGTAAAACCTTGAACATGGCAGGAAGTTTCGGATGGGAAATATTCGATAACTTCAAAATCAAAGCAGAAGTGGGCTATGATGACTATCGCAACAATGACCAACGTTTCTGGGGATTGACCACTTATTACATCAAAAATGTTCCCTCCTCCGGAAACCAAGGCAAACCGGCTATTCAAATTGCCGATACGAAACGCCACAAGTTCCGTAGCACCAATACCATCAGCTACGACTTCTCAAAACTGCTGAAAAATGACAAACACCACTTGAATGCCATGGTAGGTCATGAATGGATTATTACCAAATCCTCCAAACTGACCAATATCGTTCATGGTTTTCCTGAAGGATTTACTGCGGACCAAGCATGGAAACTGACTTCAATGGGCACTCCTTATAATATTGACAATTATTTAAATCCCGATGACAAAATGTTGTCCTACTTCGGACGTGTAAACTATGATTTCGACAGCAAATATCTGTTCAGCGCTACGTTCCGTACCGACGGTTCTTCTAAATTCTCATCCGGCAACCAATGGGGGTATTTCCCCTCTGCAGCCGTTGCATGGCGTATATCTTCCGAACCGTTCATGGAAAACGCCAGAGGATGGCTGGATGACATGAAACTGCGTTTCAGCTACGGTACGGCCGGTAATAACAATATTCCAGCTGGACAAATGGTCCAATCATACAGTAACTCGGCAACAGCTTGGATTAATGGATTCAGCAATTATTGGGCTCCTTCAAAAACAATGGCCAACCCCGACCTCAAGTGGGAAACTACCATTACCCGCAATCTCGGTCTGGATTTCACCCTTTGGGGAGGCAAGCTGAACGGTACTGTTGAGGCCTACCTGAATACTACTAAAGACTTGCTGATTGAATTCCCTGTGGGAGGTACCGGTTATGACAACCAATACCGTAACATGGGTAAAACTGAGAACAAAGGTCTTGAAGTCACTCTGAACTGGACGGCAGTCAATAAAAAGAACTGGGAATTAAGCTTCAGTGCCAATATCGGTTTCAACAAAAGCAAAATCAAAGACCTAGGCATCATGGATGACTTCGGTGCTGAAACATATTGGGCATCTTCAGAAATCGGTTATGACTTTTGGATTGCCAAAGGAGGAAGTGTAGGCCAAATGTATGGATACCGTTCAGACGGTCGTTATGAAGTTTCGGATTTTGAAAGATATGATGAAGCCACCAATGCGTGGATATTGAAAGAAGGTGTAGCCGACGCTACAGCTGCAGTAGGCAAAGTTCGTCCCGGTATGATGAAGTTGAAAGATATAGGAGGCAAGGACGGTGCCCCTGATGGTGTTATTGACAATTATGACAAAGAAATCATCGGTGATGCCAATCCTACCCATACCGGTGGTTTCACCATCAATGCACGCGCATATGGCTTCGATTTGAGTGCAAACTTCAACTGGAGTGTAGGCAACGACATATACAATGCCAACAAGGTTGAGTTTACCTCTACCGGCAAATACCAATACCGCAACATGATTAGCGACATGGCCGACGGTAAACGCTGGACCAATCTGAATGCAGACGGTACGCTGTGCAATGACCCAGCCAAATTAGCTGAAATGAATGCCAACACTACGATGTGGTCTCCCTATACAGACCGCATGATATTCAGTGATTGGGCCGTAGAGGACGGTTCTTTCCTCCGCTTGAATACATTGACTTTAGGCTATACACTGCCGAATGCTCTGACGCAGAAAGTGAAAATCCAAAACTTGCGCTTCTATGCAACTGCGTACAATGTATTCTGTCTGACAAGTTATTCCGGCTACGACCCGGAAGTTTCCACTATCCGCAAGACAAACTTGACTCCGGGTGTAGATTACTCCGCATATCCCAAGAGCCGTCAGTTTGTTATAGGTGTTAACTTGAATTTCTAAACCAAACAAAAAACAGTACAGAAATGAAAAAATTAATTTATATCTCCCTCATATCCCTGTCAATGGCAGGAGGATTCTCCTCTTGCGACTTGGAAGCACCGAGCAAATCCGCATTGGATGCTCAAGTCATCTTCTCGACCCCTTCGCTGGCCGAAGCAGCAGTAATGGGTATCCATCAATCGTTTGGTGAAACCAACTCTTATCGCGGACGTTTTTTACCGTTCTACGGATTGAACTCCGACATCGAATGGATCAACGGTATGGATATCACCAAAATGCCGGACGGCGGCAAATATGATCTCGGTTCTTATGCCGCAACTCCCATAAACAGCCAGATGAACAATACAACCAATGCTTATGCCAAGTTTTATGAGGGTATTGAACGTGCCAACCAAGCTATTGCCGGTCTGCGCACTTATGGAAATGTAGAAACTAACAGCGAACTGGCCCAATTACTGGGTGAAGCACTGGCATTACGAGCAGTGATTTATCTCGACTTGGTGAAAGGTTGGGGAGATGTACCAGCCCGTTTTGAACCGATAACTACTGCAACCATGTACCTGGGGCGTTCCGACAGAGATGTTATCTACAAACAATTGCTGGCCGATTTGGAAGAAGCTGCAGGATTGGTTGCATGGCCCAATGCAACTTCCGTAACCAAAAGCGTCGAACGCGTAAACAAAGCGTTTGTAAAAGCTCTCAGGGCGCGTATCGCTCTTTATGCCGGCGGTTACAGCCAGCGTGCCGACGGAGTTCGTCTGAGCAATGACCCGGATTTGGAAAGAAGCAAGATGTACACTATCGCAAAGAATGAATGTGTGGACATCATCGAGCGAGGATGCAACAAATTAGGTTCCTTCAAGGACAATTTCGACCGGCTTTGCAAAGACATAGTATCAGCAGGTGAAGAATCAATCTGGGAAATCCCGTTTTCTGATGGTCGCGGACGCGTTCTCTATACATTCGGTGTGAAACATAACGAAAAAGACCAGTATACCCAACAAGCACAAGGTGGCGTAAACGGTCCGTTGCCTACCCTGTTCTATGACTATGATGTGGAAGATGTCCGCCGTGACATTACTTGCGTTCCCTATGAATGGAGCAAAGAAACGACCGCCAAGCAACAATTACGCAGTTTGAACAAATGGTGCTTCGGCAAACTACGTTACGAATGGATGAGCCGCATTGTGACCTCCACCAACGACGACGGAATCAACTGGCAATACATGCGTCTTGCAGATGTTTATCTGATGGCGGCTGAAGCCATCAACGAATTGGAAAGTCCGTCTGCCGCCGCAGTTTATATGAAACCGATTCTGGATCGTGCTCTGCCGGCAACCAAAGTAACAGCTTATATGAATAGAGCTACGGCCAGCAAGGACGCATTCTTCAATGCTATCGTTGAGCAACGCGCATTTGAGTTTGCCGGTGAAATGTTAAGAAAAGCCGATTTGATTCGCTGGAACTTATTAAGTACTAAAATGGCAGAAGCCAAGACCAAAATGCAACAACTGCGCAGCCGTGAAGGTGCGTATGCCGACCTGCCAGAAAAACTTTATTATAAAATAGGCACAGATGGTGAAACATTGGTAATCTATGGTTTAAACCACGGAGATACTGATGCTAAAGGTGCATCCCTCGGATATGAAGAAAATACGACCTGGATTTCAGAAACCAAACTAGAAGACAAAACCATTGATGCACTTTACACCCAAAATCCTGACGAAAACCAGTACTGGCCTATCTGGCAGACATTCATTGATAGCAGTAATGGTATGTTAAGCAACAATTAATCAACACCTAATTAATTGAAATACATGAAATTTAAAAAATACATTTGCTTGTTGACCATTGTCACAATGGCCTTAACAACAGCTTGTGAAGATCAAAGCGAACTTATTACAAGTGTCAACTATGAGCGTCTGTTTGCCCCCATTAACTTGGAAGCAAGAGTTGTGAACCAAATCAATGTCCGTTTGACATGGACTCCCGTAAGCGGAGCACAGAGTTATGACTTGGAAATCTATCAGAATGCCGATCAAACTTCTGAAGACGAAGATGAGAATGACAGCAAGATACTCACCTATGACGGTACTCCCATACGGACCATTACCGGAATCGCCAGCAGTGAGATTCCTTACACTGTAACCAAGCTAGAAAGTGAAACCAAATTTACAGCCCGTATCCTTGCACGCGGTGAAAACATCACTGAATCCAAATGGAGTGGCATTGAATTCAAGACCAATGCAGAACAAATATTCAAGGAGGTAAATCCTGACGAACTGAAAGCGAAACAAGTGACTTTGCGCTGGACGGCTGGCGAGGCGGCAGACAAGATTATACTGACACCGGGCAATATTGAGCATAAAGTCACGTCTGATGAAATAGCAGCAGGCGCAGCTACAATCACGGATTTGATACCTGAAACTGCCTATACGGCCAAACTACTAAGAACAGACGGAAAGACTCGCGGTACAGTCAGCTTTGAAACGTTGATTGACCTGGACGGTGCCATTCCGGTATATCCCGAGGATGATTTTGCTGCAATAATTACCGATGCCGAAGACGGAGCTGTATTGGCATTCTTCCCCGGCATTTACCAAGTGGCTAAAGATGAAAACGGTAAAATAGGAAAGATTGCATTGAACAAAAGCATTGAAATCAAGCTGTCCGTCCCAATGACCGTCCTATCATCAACGGTTGTTTCCAAATCATGGAAGGAGCTTCTGCCGTAAGCATGAAACAAATAATCCTCGACGGTAAAGACACTGACGGAAGCCAGGCTTTCGACTATAAGAGTGCAACAGCTTTTAAAGGATTGACCCTTGACGATTGTGAAATGATGAATTATGGTAAAGGGGTTTACTACGTGAACGTAGCTGCCACAATTGATGAAATCAACATCAACAATTGTTTGTTCCATAACATCGAGTGTAGTGGAGGTGATATGTTCGACTGTCGTTCGGGTGCCATCAAGGCTATTAAGATGACGAATACCACTATTTGGAAAAGTTGTTTGGAACGTGACTTGATACGCTATGATGACAAATCCAGCGATTTTGCCAGTATTGCTCCTACTATTATCATTAACAATTGTACTTTGGATGGTGTCTGCAATTCAAGCAGCAAACGTATTCTCTATGTCCGTTTCAAAGGTAATAGCATTACATTCACCAACAACATGGTGACTAATACGGCTGGGAATTTCTCCAATCAAGACAAGACAGCCGTTCCGACTTTCAAGAACAACAACTACTTCAAAGCTGACGGCTATTGTGTGGCTGGAGGTAGTGGCAAATTTACGGACGGAAGCGGAACCCAATTGGATCCTGGTTATAAAGATGCAACCAACGGGGACTTCACTTTAGGTAACGAAGACTTAATTTACAAGAAAGTCGGCGACCCACGTTGGTATTAAAAAAGAACAGTTCTCCATAAACCTACAAGAGGATGAATCCATTTTATTGGAATTCATCCTCTTGTCGTACTGTCACTATCCAATTCTTTTCCCCATAAATCAATATCGGATGGAGCTTTCCATAAGCTCCATCCGACCAATAGTCCTATTGCCAATAAAAAAATCAAATATATCATTATAGTCCGGTTTGTTTCAATGTCTTATAATAACACAACAAATGGCATTAAAGTTCGCTTCACCCGAATTTATTATTTTTTCGTTCTTTTATCCTTGTATTCCGTCGGCGTCATTCCCATTTTCTGCTTGAAGCATTTACTGAAATAACGCGGGTCGTTGATTCCTACCATATAGGAAATCTGAGTCATGGAATATTCGCCCGTCTCGATGAGCTGCACGGCACGGTTGATACGCATTTCCTTGATAAACTCTATCGGTG
>NZ_BAKJ01000048.1 GCF_000614125.1 Bacteroides rodentium JCM 16496 | reverse complement strand
AAACTTTTTATGTAATCTATAATTCAAGAATGCGGGCGACTGTTATTCACCTATTAATTATTTTCTTTTGAAGTTCCAGAACCATGCTGTTCCCCATGCTCCTGCTCCAGGTTCAGGAGCACACAAACGAAGTTCTTGTTCATCCACTTTCAATATATGGTAGGTGTATTGGCGAGCGTTAGACAAGTTCGGTTGTATGCCCAGCAACGGGACAGTACCAGAAAATTCCATTGTTCCCACATCCCATCCAGACTGTTTCACATCCTCGGATATTTTCACAGAGCCACTTTCACCACGACTTGTTTGAACACCAGTCAAACTGAGCGAGAACCAACCATCCAAACCATCCGACAACATGCCTTTTGCCTCTGCTTGACTATCAATAGTAGTTCCTTGAAGAGTTCCATCTCCATCAACAATCCACCATCCGGGGCCAGTATTCCCGAGATAGCCGCCATTTCCCCAACATCCATCAGGAGCTTCTGTATTCCAAGTCCAAACAGAAGTTCCATAACCACCATCGGAGGTCGTACCAAATACATCAGCATAAATTGCAGGAAGATCTGTGTATTCTGACACCGCGATAGCTTGAGGAGCAGATTTCACAATAGAGCCATCCGGATTGATAGTTTCAAGATATACCTTCAGTTCCTTGACAGGTGGAGCCACTTGCACCGTCGGCACGGTTCCTTCCGCAAGTTTAACATCTGTATTTGCATCATAGACTTTGACATAACGTGCCGGATTAGGGACAATTGTAATGTTGTTGTTTCCCTGGTTCTTGGCCACAAGTTCAAAAGTAAGATTTTCCGGTGTGACATTGGGATCCGGACTGATTTCATCCACTATCGGATCGCAAGCCACCAGCAGCATTGCAAACAAAGGCATTGCGAATAATATCTTTTTCATATCTTTTTTCATTTTAAATTCATATTCTATTCTTGCCAACCATTATACTCAGCACTTGCATCCGTATAACCCTCATTTTGTTCTACCTTTCCTTCATTCAGGAGGACTTGGTTTTCGGGAATCTTCTGGAAACCTGCCGTAGCCTTATAACGTGCGGCATAACCACCGTTCTGCGCCACATTACGACTTTCAGCCCCATTTGTATAAACCTTTGTTCCTGTCTGTCTTTCAAGGGCATCGGCAGCAATATGCCAACGGCGAATATCATTCCAGCGAGTACCTTCAAAACAGAGTTCCCAACGGCGTTCATTCTGCAATGCAGCCAATGAATATGCGCCGATAGGAGCAAGTCCGGCACGGCTACGCACTCGGTTTATACCGGAAACATCTTCCTTCAATTCAGACTGCATCAACAATACATCTGCAAAACGAATCAAGACCAAATCATGAATAGAACCGGTTTGCATCAGATTATCATTAATCCAGCCATCGGCACCATACATTATCTTCTCAAATACCGGTTCAATCGTTTTATTTCCAGCCGCATCCGTATTATAAGCCATGATAGAACCAATTTTCATCTGATAATAATCCGTTTCTTGGATAAAGCCTTCACCACCACCTTTATTATAACTCGGCATATCCTCCGTCTTGAATACGGAAGCCGGACGACGGGCATCGTCTCGTTCTGCCACACTCCAATCATTATAAAGATTGGGAGCTACAGGACCGGCACCCCATCCTTGCCCGAAGGGGAAAGAATTGGCCTGATCATTGCCACGCACACCAAAATGCAGAGCATAACCGTTACCATAACCGATAGTAGTGCTCCAAGATGCAAGTTTATTATATTTAATGGCAAACATGGATTCGGGATTTACCGCTGCATCATCTTCTACCCACTTCAGTCCCTGACCGGCAGTAAACGGAAAATCTTCTACCGTACATTTATTGGTGTATGCCCACAAATTACGAAACTCAGGAACAAGACTATAACCGGAATTATTCACACAATCATCAATATACCCAATCACATCCTGCTTGGTCAAAGTTGTCCCATCAGGCAAATCAACTGAAGTCAACGGACTATAGTTCGTACTAACCAAATCGTTCAGAGTTTCACCATTGCCATACATGCCGGTATAATACAACCAAGCACGTCCTAACATAGCTTCAGCCGTATATTTATCAACATGCCCATCCGACTTGCGAACAGCCGGCATATTTGCAGCCGCATCGCGAAGATCCTGCAGAATCTGCCCCCAGATAACAGCGGCAGTCGGAGGAGTTGTATCTTCGGGCAACAAAGCAGTAATCACCAAAGGTACACGCCCATACATGGAAGCCAACTCGTAGTAATAAAAAGCACGAAGAAACTTGGCTTCGCCCTCAGCCTGCGCTCTTACTTCCGGATCCATTTCAATACCGGCAAGAGCCTCCAACAACGTATTGGCACGGTTGATTCCTTGATAGCGAGCCACCCAGTAATCCTGCGTAGCATTTGTACCCGTATTACAAAGAAGGTCTAAAGATTGCATCAACTTGTCATTGGGACCACCACCACCCAACATATCATCGCAAGCCAGCAGAGAATTATACAAGAAAGACTGCTGCGGAAAAGCATTGACATTATTCAGGTTCTGATATATGGCAGCTAAAGCCTGATTGGCATCTTCAGCCGTTTTAGGGAAATTGGTCGTATCTTTTTCCGTCAGACTCATCGAGTCCAGACTACAAGAAGCAAACATTCCTGCTATCACCAAAGCTGCACCTATTAAATATGCTATTTTTTTCATCATGTATCAATTTTAGAATTTAACATTAACACCTACCATATAAGTACGAGGTTGAGGATAGTTACCTACATCAACACCAGTTACCCACGGTTCTTTGTCATTGAGGGCTCTACCATTCTCCGGATCCATCCCTTTATAACCGGTAAAAGTAAATAGATTCTGTGCAGCAGCATACACACGAAGTTGCTGGAACGGACAGTTCTTCCAAATTCTCTTGAAATCGTATCCTATTGTCAGATTTTGAATGCGAACATAGTCGGCATCATCAATATAAATATCTGAAATGGTCTGGAAATTCTGTCCTCTATTTCCCGGTGCAAGCAGCGGATATCTGTTTGAGGTTCCTTCACCATGCCAGTAATCGTAAACTTCTGTCGTATAGTTTTCATACTGTCCATCTGAGAACTTTCTCCAGGAACGAGCCACCTGTGCACCAAAAGCGCCATAGGTTGTTACAGAGAAATCAAATCCTTTATATTCCGCACTTAACGTAAGACCCATTGTCACCTCAGGATGAGGATTACCCAAATCAGTCTTATCCTCATCATTAATCACCCCATTTCCATCAACATCCACAAACTTCAAATCGCCCGGTTTAATACCTGCACCTTGCTTAGAGTTTGCCGCATTGCCTTTACAATTCTGGTCAAGATATGCCTGCAAGTCATTCTGGTTCTGAATGACACCATCCGTCTTATAACCATAAAAATAGCCAATAGGATGTCCTTCTTCCATACGGACAAACCGACCCGTACTTTGAGCCAACAAATCATTACCGCCTTCAATAAAATGATTGGCATTATTAACCTCCGTCACTTCATTTTTATTATAGGCCATATTGACATTCACCCCATACTTGAACTCCTTACCAATCTGATCTCTCCAGCCCATTGAAAGTTCAAGACCAGTATTCTTTACCGTACCAGCGTTTTGATATTGAGAAGAGAAACCGGAAGCCGCATTGGTACCCACTTCCACTAACAAATCTTTCGTCTGCTTGCTATACCAGTCCATGGTAAAACTCAGACGGTTGTCCAAGAAACGGGCATCAATACCGATATTAGTCTGTTCTGAAGTTTCCCATGTCAAATCGGGGTTAGCCAAACGATTCGGGTAAGCTCCGGTTGTACCTCCATTCTTATCCGAACCAAATGTATAAAGACCATAATCGCCAAACTCGTAACCGGCACGCCAATTTGAATTAGGGATATTGTCATTACCATTCTGTCCCCAACCAGCACGGACTTTCAAGAAACCAAGCCAAGAAGCAGTATTTTTCATAAAAGCCTCGTTTGAAACAACCCAACCGGCAGAGAATGAAGGGAAATATCCCCATTGATTGCCTTTCGCAAACTTAGACGAGCCATCGGCACGGATGATAGCAGAAAACATATAAGTTTCCTTAAAGTCATAATTCAAACGTCCAAAATAAGACATCTTAGAACCATAATCCGAGGGATAGCCATTTACTGTAGCAGTAGCTTTACGTTCCGTATTATGCAAATAGGCATGTGTAAAGTCACCAAAAGCACTATTATAACCGGTTGCCTCTACTGATTCGCCATAAGTTGGTCTTGATTTAGAATATTCTGTACCAGCCAAAACATCAAAATGATGTAAGTTTGTAATATCAAACCGATAACTCAACGTATTAGTCAAACTCCAGTTCCAACCCAAAGACACGTTATTTATCGTTTGATCTTTATCACGGCTATCTCCCTGATTATTAATTTGGTAAATGGGAAGATATGAACGCCATGAACTTGACCATTGCTTGTAACTAACCTGACCTTTATAAATAAGATTCTTAAGTGGTTGTACTTCCAGATATGCCGCTGTGTTCAGATTAAAATTCTTATTTTTATTATTCCCAGCCTGATTATATACCATGTGAGCCATCGGATTAGAAGCATATGCAGTATAATCAAGTATACCGTTAGCACTCGTTCCAAAATTCTTCAAATCATCATACATGAAGAAATCACCATTTTCATTATATACAGGAATCAGAGGAATAGCACGCAAAGCATTAGAAAGGTCATTCGAATATTGATTACCTAACTGCACACCTTGGTTCTGTTTGTGCTGATAATATATATTCTCACCAAACTTTATCACATCCATATCTCCCTTACGGTATATCACATGCTCAGAATTAATGCGGAAAGTAAAACGACGATAGTCAGTCTTCACCGGACCACCGAATGCACCATCCTGATACTGATAGCCTATACCTGTCGAAAATTTGGAGAATTCAGAACCACCTGTTACATTCAACGCATGATTAGTAACCACAGCATTTTTATTCCGGAATTCTTTTACCCAATCTGTACCAGGATTAGTACCATTCTGATAAGCAGTCAGCAAATCAGCATCTACGAATTTTGACCAATCATACGGTTGGCCTCCATTATTATAGCTACTTGATCCATTACCGCCATATATTCTTTAGCATTCAGCATATCAGGCATCTTATATATATTTGCCCAACCGATGTTTCCATCATAAGATACAGAAACCTTTCCTACCTTACCCTGCTTCGTAGTAATAAGGATAACACCGTTGGCACCGCTTGAACCGTAAATTGCACAAGATGCAGCATCTTTCAACACGTCAATACGTTCAATATCGGCAGGATTCAAGGCGTTAATATCACCACCGGCTACTCCATCAATGACGTAAACTGGAGCTGTATTTCCGTTAGTACCAGCACCACGAATATTAATTTTAAACCCATCACCCGGCTGACCGGAAACGGCCTGAATGTTTACACCCGGAGACTGGCTTTGTAAAGCGCCCAATGCCTGCGTGGTATTTAATTTTGCGATGTCTTCGCCTTTTACTTCAACCGTAGCACCAGTCACCAACTTCTTCTTTTGTACACCGTAACCCACTACGACCACTTCATCCAACAATTCAGCATCTTCCTTTAACTGAATTTTGAAATTACTTTGGCTTCCTACCACAATTTCTTGCGGCTGATAACCGATAAAAGACACTACAATCGTGGCTCCCGGCTGAACATTCAATGTGAAATTACCGTCAATGTCGGTAATAACACCATTTGTGGTGCCTTTTTCCAACACATTGGCACCGATAACCGGTCCCATTGCATCTGTTACAGTACCTGTGATTTTTTTTGCTTGCTGCACAGCATCTATTGCATCGACCGATGCGGCGAAAAGTTGCGGAGTATAAGTCAGGCTGACAGCCGAACAGATACCCACGAGCAGCGCGGTTCTTCTGAAATTCAAATTCATACTTGTATTTTTCTTAGATTAATGAATTGGTATTGCCTGGCGGCATCTACCGTTTAATATAAGGCTAAACTTCTCTTTTTGAGGAAAAATTAAATATACCTTATTTTATAAAGTGGTTGGTATACATATCACTCCTTTCTCATAGGCATTTTTCATTTCATTAGCGGTTAAACATTATATGATTATTATCAAATTTTAATTAGGCTTGACAAAAGTAGACTTTTAGCATCAAACGTTATAATACTATTTTATCAAATAATAATATTTGCTTAACATTCATTACTATTTCCCTTAAAAAGACATGAACTATAAAAGCAGAAGGGCCGTTCCGGCGCAATGACCGGAACGACCCTTCCTATTGTTCGCTATTTTACAGGAACTACTCTCTCCTACTTCATTGAGGGCAATTGATCGCGGCTAACAACAAACTCCTGGCTCATGGCATCCTTCCACCAAGCCTCGTCGGCATGGACTATCGGAGTACCATCTTCGTTCGTGCCGTCGTACCACGGCATGAACCAACCCCAACGTGCACCGCCAGCCCATTGCTCGGAAACCAAACCTATGGCAGAATTACTGTAGGCAGAATAGCCGCATTCGCTCAACGAAACCATCTTGCTTCCATACGCTGCGACGATGGAGCTGTACTGTGAAGCACAGTCGGCAGCGTCATTGCCATAAAGGTCGCGTCCCACGATGTCCACGTATTGGTCACCCGGATACCAGTCGTCATCACCGGTTTCGGTAGTCCATACCCAGATGAGATTATCCAGCCCCTGGGCCTTGAAGTAGTCGAACATCTTTATCCACATCGCCTTGAAGCTGGCGGCATCCTTACCCCACCAGAACCAGCCACCGGCTGCCTCGTGGAGCGGACGCCACAGCACCGGTATGCCAGCCTCCTTCAGCAGTTTCAGGTAACCAGCCACGTGCTCCAGGTCTTGCATAAAGAACTTGTTTTCCCAAGTGCCTTCTGTCAAGGCATTGCCGGCATCGAACTTGGTATCGGCTTTATAGAAAGCATATCCGGTTTCAAGGTCGGGAACAGCAGTAATGCCCTCGCCCTCGAGATAGATGCCGGTAGCTACATAGTCGTGACCACTCACAATCAGTCCGCTTTCCTTCAATATCGCAAGAATTTCTTCAGTAATGGGCATGGTGAAATCACCCGTAATGTCGAAATACTCGTATTCGGAGGTAATACCTGCCATGTGCCTCCGTGCTTAAAGGCACCTTGTGCACCGGCAGCCACATCTTTCACTGCTACACGCACCACATCACCAACCTTAGCAGTGGCAAAGATGGCTTTGGCAGCATCGTTGTTCAGCTGCACGGATTGGCTCCAGTCGGCAGGCATCTCCTGTTCGCCGCTCCACAATGTGATATAGTTGGCGGGAGCTTCTTTGGGTACGTTCCAGTGCCACATGCACGACACGATACCATTCTTGTCCGCCCACTCCTTGACGGGAGTGATGTCGCCATAGTTTATCCAGTCGGCACCCGCCACCGACCATGCCAGATGGCCGTAGTCGAAGGTGTTGATGGCAGGATATTTGCCCGTCCACTGGAATACGCGTTCGGACATGTCGGTGTTCCACGACTCTTTCGCCATCATGGCGGAGAGTGATTTGGTCTCGTAATTCTCCAAAAGGTAATTGTACAGCTTCACTGCCGGAGCCGCAGTAGCCGCCACCGGTGCCTTGTCGAGTGCCACGGTGCGAAGTTGAGCGAAACTTCCGGGGCAGGCATTTTGTTCGGACCCAGCACCACGCCTGCGGGAATGGTCAACGCGCAATCGGTTTCACGTCCGGGCACGTTCACCGTCAGTGTCAGCACCTTGCTCGAGCCAATCACATCGGCACTCAGCAACTTGCCTCCGGTAAAGGAAATCTTGTCCAAGTCGGCAGTAGCGAAAAACACGTTCTTGTCATACTCCACCTGAATGGTGATGTCGCCCCGCTTCACTTTGCTTGCTCCTGCCTCGGGAGTTGTCTTCACCACTGCCGGAGCATCCACCTCGGGAATGGTATACTGCGCATCGGTATCGGCACACGATGCCAGGCAGAGGGTTGCTGCCATGAATAAGGCAGCACGTATCTTATTTGTCTTCATAATCGTATAGTTTTTTATAATGTGCAGAGAAGGGATTCACACCGCCTTCCCTGCACAACAACCCTATTTAATTCATTATTCAATGGTTACCTTGGTAAGCGTACAACCCGTGCCTTGCACAATGAAAGCATATCCCCAATCTATGAGAGTGGTCAGTTTGGTTGCCAAATCATCATCCACAGGAATAGTTATCACTCCATTGTCGGGCACCAATTCCGCGCCACCGGACAAAGCTCCCCAATGACCGTCGAACCACTTTACCTTATTGTCCGCTTCATACACATCGAAATAAAGCCTCAACGTCATACCGGCTTCCAAACCGCCATCTACAAACATGGTATTGGGTCTCATTTCATGGTTCACCTTCCAATTTGCCATATCAAGGCTACCTTTCCATACGGTGGTTTCAAGGGAAATCTTGTACCAGACGGATACCCTGTTGACAATACATCCTTTGCCCTGGATGACAAAACCGGTATCGCTCCATCCATCATTCGTATTCATAATCTCATCATACAAATCCTGGGTAACATCCAATTCTATCATCTTGCATTCTCACTCATTCCCTCCAGCACAGTGTACTGTCCCCAATTGGCATTATTGACTTGAATCTGAGTATCTCCATATATCTTGACATAGAAACGAAGTTTGGCACCCGGAGCAAAACCTGCATCCGTCAAATCTTTCTTATAAAGGCGGAATGCACCTCCATCACCTTCACCTGCCCAATTACCAAGGTCACGCATCTCGTCCATCACCACGTTTTCTATTTCCGTGGCCGGAATGAAATCAATAAAGTAGTCTATGGATCCATTGGAAGAAACCAGTGTCACCTTGCTGCCTTTGCCTGCCATCTGCGGAACGTTAACCAGCAAATCGGCATTGGCAGTAAGGATATACTGTACATCTTTATCATTCACCTTCACGCCTTGCAGTTTGTCGGCATTCTCTACTTTCAAAGAAAGCACTTCACCGCCCTTCAGCTCCTCATCGGCACCCGGAAGCACCGGAATGTAACAGAATTCGGGAGCGTTGATGGTCAGTTCTCCGGTTTCCACCGTCTCGCCATTAGCCATCACCAATGTCAATACACCGGACTCACTTCCCGTGGTAGGCATCTCTACCGTCAGTTCTGTAGCAGAAGCCGGAGTCACTTCCACTTCGGCACCACCCGTATAGATGACCTTTGCCACCAAATCGAGGTTCTTGCCTTTAATGGTCACATCGCTGCCCAAAGAGACCGCATCACTGGCAAAGCCCATAAACTCCGGCTTCTGTGTGACAATAGCCACCGGCACGGATGTACCGCTTGCCGTGTTCAGCAACAATTCGCCACTGATGGCGGCAGCAGGCATTTCCACCTTCACTTCCGTAGCATTCTTTGAAACGGGTTCCACAGCCTCGGCGACACCGGGGAAAGTAACCGTAGTCACCAGCTCCATGTTGACACCTGTCAACGTAATGATGTCACCGCCGCGCAGTTCCTCGGCAGGGGTAGCCACCACTTTTTCGGGCAGGGCCATGCCGATAGTGGCAATAGCCACCTCCACGCCCGAAGCCGGAATCATTACCACCGCACCGTCCGAAGCATTATCGGGGAGCGTGAAAGTAAGCGTTTCGCCAGCTTCTGCCGTATTGGCATACACAAATTCCACTTCATCGCCGTTAGGCATCTTTACGACAGTTGCCAAATCAAGGTTGGTTCCTTTCACCACAATCTCGTCTCCCGGCTTCTTGGCAGAAAGGTCAAGAGGAGCTTCCACAGAAGGCAGGATTACATCCAGCTCATCATCAGAATAAATCCAGTTGGGTATCTCCGCACCATCGGAAATGATGATTTTTCCACTCTGTGCCTCGAAGGGAACAACAAGTTTAATCTGCTTACGGCTCTGAGAAACAAAATCCTCTTGAAGCACTACTACATTGTCTGCAAAAATAACCTCCTTTATCAGGTTAAGATACTCACCGTCAATGGCAAGTTCCGTTCCCGGTTTAACGGAAGCCGGCGTAACCTTGTCCAGGCCGATAGGTTCCGTATAAGTAAGCTTGGTTTTGGTGACAATCGCGCCATTCGCCGTTTTCAGTGTCACCAGTCCGGGTTCTGCCGTCTGCGGCACCGTGATGCGAATCTCGTTCGCGCTTATCACTTCAATGTCCGAAATCACATCGCAACCGGGAATCTCCACTCCGGTCACCTTGTCCAGACCGGAGCCCAAAAAGCGGAGCACGCCGCCGCGGGCCACAGGACTCGGGCCGAACACATTGAGATTAACACCACCCTTGTATTGGTTGGTATCCACGTCATCCTCACTGAGGCATGCCGTAAGCAACACGCTTCCAAGAAGCATGAGGCACATCGTCCAGAGTGCCGAAAGTCTATATGTCTTGTTCATATCAGAATACATTTTAAGGGTTATTCAATGGGGACCACACGGATGTTATCCACCATGATGCGCGGTGTGCACTCCGTTCCGGCAAGCCCGCCATGCCAAACAAAGAATGTCAGTCCTGTAAACATTGTCTTGTCCAAAGGCACGTCACAAGGCTTTCCTTCGTGTGTCTTGTTGAAGTCGGACAAATTGAGAGAAGCAGTCACCCACTTGCCACCCGTATTATAGGTACCGGTAGCAGCCCAAGGTATCCACAAGCCACGCGGCAATTTGGTGTCCGAAAAATAAGCATTGCTACCGGTAGCACTAGTGACATGTTGGTCGCCTGTAAACATAATCTGCAGGGCAGCCGAACTCCACGGGCTTTCAGCCGGTACACATACCTCGAACTTAATCTGCAATTTTTTTACCCCGTATTCCTCCAGCATTGCCGCAAAAGCGGGACGGGAAGAGAGAGCCGGATGCTCACCGCCATCGGGCCAGTAGTTGAAGCTCAACGGGTCTTCAGCCCAAGTAGCTCCTACCTCGCCGGATATGGTGGTAGCGTCCTTTCCAAAGCAGATATATGCACCGTCAAGGCTCTGCTCATCTTCTTCCATCTTGATTTTACTTCCGTCGCGCCAGCCAAGGCCTATCGTATGTCCGCCATGAGAACCGTCCCAATCGAACAATATATTGCGGGTGTCATAATAGCGGAATTTGGAACGGCCCACACCATAAATGGACTTCACGTTAATATAGCCTTCGGGAGCATCGTCCGGCAGAATGAAACTAACAGCCGTCTTGGTGATATCGGTTATCTCAGTCACTTCCACATTGCCTGCCATCGTGATGGTAAGGGGCTTATTGGGGTCATCGATAAAATAGTCGCCATAGAGAGTGACCTCACTACCCGGCTTGGCAAACTCACAAGACATGGAGTTCACCTTCGGGGCAGGTACCAATACCTTGAAGTCATAGTCCACCGTATCTTTGGAACGGGTTATCATGTACAGCTTATCCGTCACCTTGGCGGGAATATCTCCAGGAACATCCACATACACGGTATGGTCGGTCATATAGCTTGTATTAAGTATCGCTTTCTGGTCGTTGAAATAAATCTCGCAAATGCTTCGCAGATTCTCGCCCACCAATACCACCGTGTTCGACATATAGGCACCGGTCAGCAAAGAGTCGGCTTCGGCGGCAAGCGGAGTACGCACATATTTCAGTACCGGCAAGCCTCCTGCCACTTCATATTTGTCAGGCTCATCCTCGCAAGCAGTCGCTGCGAATGAGGCAGCTACCGTGACAGCTGCCATCAGCCAGTTGATATATTTATTCTTTCTCATCGTTGTATGCTTTAAAATTAGTAACTAAATTCGCTGCGCACGTCCACATGTACGGGAGCCTCCATCAAATTAGGATTGAACACCACATCCTGAGTAGGGAAAGGAAGCGTAAAGCTTGCCGCAGTCACGTTGGGAATCGGAGTGTCGGTGTCGTACTTTTGATCATCCGTCATCGTGTACTTCCCTGTTTCATAAAACTCTTTATACAAAGCATTCAGGTTGTAATAAGGATTACGCTTCTGTGACTTCAGCTCATTGATGGCACGCTCCATATCATAATATGAAAGGCGTACAAAGTCGAACCAACGGTCGCCCTCCATGGCAAGTTCCAGGCGGCGTTCTTTCCAAATGTCCTCCCAAGTGATAGATTCCGGACGCGTAGTTCCCGGAATGGCACGTGACTGGACAGCATAGAAAGCATCAATAGCACTGGCATCGGTAGTAGAAGAGGCTGTTCCCATCTTGGCCTCGGCATATATCAGATAGATATCAGCCAGACGGAGGATATGCGTGCTCAGTTGATAAGCCATGTTCTGCGCACTGACACCGGTGGCAAGTTCGTGGTCGTAGTTATTACCATAAAGGTGCTTCACACAGTTGGCACCTGTAGCCGACTGCAACTCACCCGGCGAACCTTTGGCGTAATCCTTGTCGTAAAGGAATTTCAGATAATTGAATCCACCACGGTCTTGCCAGAAATAATCGTAGGTGAATCCGGGCAGCATCATAGTAGCCTTGAGACGTGTGTCAGGAATCTGTATAATCTGCTCCGGCGCATTGTTTTTAAGCAAATCCACACCAAAAGCCAGCTGCAAGTCAACCGACAAACCGGAATATCCGCCCCAGCAATCGCCCTGGTCACTGAATCCGGCAATGGCAAGGTCGCTCTGCAATGTGTTCTGCTGTGTCCACGGGTCACGTCCGGCAGACCAGTGCCAAGAAAGTAAAGCTTCTTGGTTCAGATTGTTCTGCATGCGGAATATATCCGAGTAGTTCTTCATGAGCTGGCGTCCGGAGTTGTCAATCACATCCTTGGCATATTGGGCGGCTTTTGCCAAATCATCGGCGTTGCGAGTGCCGCTAATGCCCGAGCGGGTCAGATAAACTTTCGCCAACAAACCTTTGGCACTATACTGGTCAATGCGCCCATCCTTTCCACGTTCAGGCAAAAGTTCAATTGCCTTTTCCAACGTCATGATGATGTACTCATACACATCGGCAGCCTCTACCTTGAACTTACTGTTATAATTCCCGCCTGTCAGTTCTGCGGTATTGTCGTGCACAATGGGCACTGCGCCAAACGAACGCACCAGATAGAAATAGGCCATGGCCTTCCAAGTGAGGCACTCACCCATGCACTGGTTCTTCACAGCTTGGCTGGCATTGGCGCTTTTCAAACGGTTGTACACCGTATTGGCATGACCGTTTACTGCCCACAAGGCATAGGACATGTTCACCAGTGACTCGTCCGTACCGTTCACAGAAAAGTTCAAGTACTTCTCTCCACCCATATAATAGTTGCCCGAAAGCACTTCGGCCACTTTGATAAATCCGCGTTGATAGTCATACCAAGGAGAGTTGTACAGATAGTTCACACCCTGGATGCACTGTTCGTCATTCTGATAAAAGTTAGCTTCATTGTAACCATCTTCTTGCGGACGGTCAAGGAAATCCTCGCAGGAGACGGTTCCCAAACCCAGAACTGCCGCAACAGCCATATATTTCAAATCTTTTATTTTCATATTCATTCTGTATTCAGGTTAATTAAAATGACACATTCAGATTGAAAGAATAAACCGTAGGCGATGGATAACGTCCGAAGTCCAATCCATATACGTTCTCGCTTGCCGTGCTTGCACCGATTTCCGGATCATAGCCATCGTAACCGGTAATTGTCAGCAAGTTCTGCACATTGGCAGAAAGGCGCAAACTTTCCAGACCGATTTTCTTAATCATCTTTTTTGGGAAAGTATAGCCCAACGTAATGTTCTTCAGACGGATGTAAGAACCATCTTCCACATAACGGTCGCTTATAGCATCATTGTCATTAGGATCATTGCGCGTAGGACGCGGAATGCTGGCATTGGGATTTGTGACATATACGTTGGTCACATCATCATACCAATGTCCACCATCGGCATACACCTTGTCAGGATTGATGGGTGCCAGGTTAGCGTGTCCCATTACTGAGGTGGGAGTATTTACCCATACATTGTTCATTGCAGACAACTTCATATCAAGATAATTGAACACCTTATTGCCGTAACTTCCGTTGATGAACACACTCAGGTCAAAATTCTTGTAACGGAAAGTATTGGTCCAACCAAACGTGAACTTAGGCAGCGGAGAACCGATATTGGTCTTATCAAAGTCATTGATAACGCCATCTCCGTTCAAGTCTTTATACTTGATATCGCCCACCCATACGGTATTGGTACGGTTGAATACGCCATCGGCAGGATACTTGGCTGGTTTGGCAGAAGTCTGCAAATCGTGCAAATCCTTATAAACTCCATCGGTGACATATCCGTAGAAGCTGAACAAAGACTCGCCTACATTGGTCATACTCACCACATCACTCCACTGGCCATATCCCACGATGGCTGCACTGGCTGTATTTTGCAAGGATCTCAGTTTGTTCTTATTAAAAGAAATCTGGAAATCAGAATCCCATTGGAAAGTGCCGATGAGCGGATGTGTGTTCAACGAGATTTCTAGACCGGTATTTTCGATGCTTCCGTAGTTACCGTAAGGAGCCGCCAAAGCAGAAGAGCCATTGCCCGAAGTACCCATGTAAGAAGGAAGCTGTAACTTCATCAGCATGTCATTGGAAATTTTCTTATACCAGTCTACAACCAGACCGATACGGTCGTTGAAGAAGCCCAAATCCAGACCGACATTCCACTGCTCCTGGCTTTCCCATTGGATAGCGGTATTAGGTATCTGTGCCGGGCGATAACCCATACCCAGTCCGGACGGCATGCGCGACATAGGAGAGCCCCATTTGTAACCACCAATATTGGCGTTACCGGTCTGTCCCCATCCTATACGCAACTTACCGTTGTTGATGACGTTCTTCAACGGCTCAAAGAACTTCTCGTTGGAGAAACGCCAAGAGAGCGCAAATGAATGGAACCCTGCCCAACGGTTAGAAGGGCCGAAATTGGACGAACCGTCATAACGATAGGTATATGTACCCAAATAACGATCGGCATAATTATAAGTCAAGCGGGTAAAGAAAGAGGCCTGAGAAGCACTGCCGAAGCCGGAGTTGATGACTGGTGTACCGGTGCCCAGTGCCGGATTGTGCACTGCATCCGAAGGAAGGCCCGTACGGAAAATGCTGGTATAATCATAATTCGATTCCCAACATTCCTGGCCCATCATGGCGGTGTAATGATGGTTATCACCGATATTTCCACTATAGGTTACATAATTTTTCAGCTGCCAAAAGGTGTTGCTGTTTTTCTGGATACCGCTTTCGTTGGTCATGCGCTGCCATCCTCCCAAATCTACCATCGGTTTGTATCGGTCGGACTTGGAGGCACCAATGTCATAGCCTAGTTCGGCATGCCATATCAAGTTCTTGATGGGAGTCACCTCAAAGAAGATATTTCCCGAAAGGCGTTGCCGCTTCAGCAGGATGTCGTCCATCATGGCAAGGGCAATGGGATTCGGGTTCGTCCATCCTTCGCGTACCACAGTGGCATAACTGCCATCCACATTATATATAGGAATATCAGGCAAAGTCTGCAAAGAATAGTAAATCAAGCCTTGTTCACTGTCGGCAAGCTTCAGACTTTCATCGGTAGCGGCATAAGAGGCACTCAATCCCAGCTTCAACCATTTCTTGAGCTGCGCATCCAGATTCACACGGAAGCTGTAGCGGTTGAAGTCCGAACCGATAATAGTACCTTCCTGGTCCATATAGGAAGCGGAAGCATAATACTGCACTTTATCCGTTCCGCCTTGTGCCGATACCTGATGCTGGTGTTGCAAGGCTGTCTGGAAGATGGCATCTTGCCAGTTTGTACCATGTCCCAGCAGCGACGGGTCGGAATAAAGGTTACTGGGGTCGGCAATTTCGCCTATCTCTGCCATCTCGTTGTAGAATTCGGCATATTCACGCAAGTTCATCATGTCGATGCGCTTGGTCTGCCGTTGCATGGCCACCATGCCGTCGTAAGTAAACTTCGCTTCTCCGCTCTTACCGCGCTTGGTCGTGATGAGCACCACACCATTGGCTCCTTGTGCACCATAGATAGCGGTGGCAGAAGCATCCTTCAGGATTTCCATGGAGACGATGTCCTGCGGGTTGATGGTAGAAAGAGGGGACACGGTTGACACGGAACCGTTTCCAAGCGCATCGCCCAAACCGTAGTCGGCACCTCGCTGTCCTTGGCTCTGCACAATCACCCCGTCAATCACATAAAGCGGTTCGGCATTAGAGTTGATAGTAGCCTGGCCGCGCACGCGGATAGAGGACGATGAACCCGGCGCTCCACTGGTCTGCACCGCAGTCACACCAGCAGCACGTCCTTGCAGCGACTGGTCAAGATTCGTAATGATAGAGCCTTTGATTTTGTCTTCGCCCATAGATACCGAAGAACCGGAAAGGTCGCTCTTCTTCATCGTACCATAACCAACGACAACAACTTCGTCCAGCATCTCGCTGTCTTCCTTCAGCGTAACATTCAGCTTCGTCTGGTTTGTTATCTTTATTTCCTGGCTGACATAGCCGATGAAAGAGACTACGATAGTAGCTCCCGGCTTTACGTTCAATGTGAAATTACCATTGATGTCGGTAATCATACCGTTCGAGGTACCTTTTTCCAATACGTTGGCACCGATAATCGGTCCCATCGCATCGCTGACGGTACCCGTAATTTTTTTTGTTTGCTGCACTGCCTCAACGGTATCCGTTGATGATACTGCAAAGAGTTGAGGTGTATAACCCAGACTGAATACCGAGCATATCCCTGCAAGCAGCGCCGTTTTTCTAAAATTCAAATTCATACTGTATTTCTTAGATTTAATACAAACACAAAACCTCCCAAAAGAAGATTTTTTTAGTTAACAATAATGAGACTAAGTCAAGAAGCCCTGATATGGCATCAAGGTCTTGACACTTAGACTTGCTTCCAAACTATTCATGTCTTCATAGTATCGTTTTCTTTTTTTCCCATAGGCACATTTTTTTCTTAAATTATTAATGGTTAAATCATATTGTTTCTTCCCGAAAGGGTCATTTCTTCAGTTCGTCCCGTACCATTCTTCCCCATTCCTTCATGTCTGCATCTTTCCAGTTTCCCTCGGAAGAAGCCGACGGATAGAACATGGAGCAAGTCTCATCCTTGTCAGACAAAGACCAGGCCACCCAGCTGATGGAATGCCGCTGCATCCAGTCCAGCCAATTTCCCCACTCTTCTTTACTGATGGGGCCGTCCCCGCTTGCCTCCATACCGGCACATTCGGAAACGAAAATCGGCAAGCCCTTGCCCAGAGCATAGTCGGCGCGGTCGCGCAGCCACTGTCCGTGGGTATTGGCATAAAAGTGAAGTGTATACATTATATTGTCATATCCGGTAATAGGATCGTCTGCTGCCAAATGGATGTCCTGGTCCCAATGCGGACAACCGACGAGGATAACGGCATCCGGCTCTATGGCACGAATCGTCTTGATAACCTCCACAGAGTATGCCTTCACCTGCTCCCAACTGTCTTCCACCGGTTCGTTGAAAACCTCATAGATGACATTAGGAACCCCTTTGTAACGGGTAGCCATTTGGGTGAAGAATTCCTTTGCTTCTTCCTGCCGCAGATTGTGGCTATGCCAGTCGATGATGACGTAAACGCCGTTCTCGATAGCGGCATCCACCACCTTCGTAACACACTCGATACCGAACTCGGGCTTGTTCACATAGCAGGCGCTATCCAAATCCACCCCCATAGAGGCCCGAAGCACTTGTGCGCCCCAGTCATTGACCAGATAAGCAACCGAAGAGGCATTGTAGAAACGGGGCCAGAACTGATGCCAGCCATAGCTGACACCGTGCAATACCACCGTGTCGCCTTCGGCATTCATCAGCTGCGTACCATTGACCACCAATGCCGGCAGCGTTTCCTCTATATTTTCATTCTTCGACGGGTTTGCTCCACAACCAATGGTCATACCCAGGCAACAAACCGCCAACATAACTTTCCATATGCTTTTCATATCATACTTAGTATTTAGAGTTATACATCTTTCTTAATAACAGTACAAACGCCTTTGTACACGCTTACATTCTAATTTTCAGGCAGGGATTACACGAAAAGGACAGGTTTAATCTTGCAACTTCCGGTTTTCCGCTTTAATTATTTCAACAGTGCTGTCTGTGGCAAAGACAGAGTTCAGTCCTTGTTGTTCTTGAGCCGGGTCACCGGTATAGTCATCCCCCTTTTCCCAGAATACATGACCGGGCGTTTGTCCGGCAAAACCGCCCCATGCCCAGAAGTTGCATCCGGCAAAGAGTCCGCCGCTCTCACGGTCCTGGCGGATAAGGTCGAATACATAACGGTAATATTCATCGCGGGCAGTGGTCGGTGCCTCTTTGGAGAAGCTGAAGCCGTCACGGGGAAAACCGAACTCCTCCAGTACAATCGGCTTGCTGTACTTCCGGGCAATGACCATGTGGTCATCTATATACTTCTTAGTATTTTCCTTGGCACGCGGAAGAAGTTCCGTCAGGCTGTCCGCTTTCACCCAACTCCAGTTGTAAGGCCAGATGTGGATATTCAGATAATTGATGTTGGGGTCGGCATGAATCTTCTCGAAAAGACTCATATCCATTTCGCATCCCCACGAGCCCTCGCTGCCGGAAGACACCATGTGATGAGGGTCGAGCGACTTGATTTGTGCAGCCACATCGGCCATCCAGCGGGCAAACGGCTCCTTGTTCTCGTCGGAGAAAGCGCGAGGCTCGTTCCCAATCTGCCAGGACATAATAGTGGGGTCGTCCACATACCTTATCTGATTATACCTATTAGTTCGCGAGACAATATAGTTGACATGATTGGCGAACAAGGCCTTCGCGCTGTCTGATTGGGGGAACTGCTTGACGTACTCCATATAGGCGGGCCATCCGTCTACGGCAGGTACCACGGCATCACCGTGTCCGGACCATTGCAGGTAAACGGAATAGCCACCGCTCCATTCCCAGGAATTGTTCAAATAGAGGACAGCCGTCATATCACGTTCACGCAGTTCATTCATAAAATAATCCAATCCGGCTAAAATAGTATCATTATAGACGCCCGGTGCCACTTGCAAAGAAGGCTCTACCCGTGTCTTTATGCCATTTTCACCGTCGGCACCCACCAATACGCGCAGGTTGTTGATGCCAATACTTTTCAGGAAGTCCAACTCCTTATGTAGCCGTTCACGATTGCCGCCTTCGCCTTCGGAACCAAGAATGGCACCGTACCAGAAATTGGCACCTACAAAATAATAGGGTTTCCCGTCGCGAACGAACTGTCCATCAGCATTGACCTTAATAAACGAATGCTCCGCAGGCCTAGGGGCACATGCTCCTAAAAGGAATAAAAGTACTGTCAGTAAAAGGAATTGTTTCTTCATATTATCAGTATTTAAGCGATACACAAAGATACGCAGCCAACTCTATAAAAGATGATACTATATTATCAAATCATCGGCCTCTCCCTAGGGAGTGTGTCAGAATTCACCACAGATTACACAGATTTGCACAGACAAGCATCACTGATTATCAGCAGACTAAGTTTTTTTTGTGTCAATCCGTGTAATCTGTGGTGAGTTGTCTCCGTATCCAGCCCAGCCATTCATCCCACTGTTCCTGATACCAATAATGCCCGGTTTCCAGATAAGGATGCAATTCCTTCGGAGAAGTAATCACATTGTAGGCTGCATACATGGAAGTGGGAGGACAGACCTCATCGTTATACCCCCAACTGAACCAGCCGGGCACATTCAGCAGGCGGGCAAAGTTTGCCGTATCATAATAACGCACCGTTTCGAGCTGCTTTTCATCGGGAGCGCCGTAATAATAGAAATAATGGGGCCAGCCGCAAGCACGCTTCTTGAAGAACGCTTCGTGGTCGCACAGGGCAGGATGAACAGCCGCCAGGAAAGTAACGCGTGAATCAAGAGCCGCCGTAATCACAGACAAGGCACCGCCCTGGCTGGAGCCCGTAACGCCCAGCGCTTTCCCGTTGTACTGCGGCAGCGAACAGATAAAATCCACAGCACGCAAAGCGCCTACCACCACACGGTTATAGTAAGAAGCATCCCGGTTGTCGCGACCGAACGTCCAGTAATTGCTCAGCGCCCCACCTGCCAGCGCATCATATACAGACTGCTGCATCGTGACGGGAATGCCGTGGATACCCACTTCCAATGTAATCACTTTCCCCGGAGCCGTATACGTATCTCCCGCATAAGGGCGGACACCCGCACCGGGCACACGCAGCAGAGCCGGATACTTCCCTTCTTTCTTGGGAATGCTGAGGATACCGTAGAAACGTCCTCCCCAGGGTTTGGTCTGGAAGCTGACGTGATATACATTATCCGTTTCCGTGCAACGTTCGGGAAGCAAGGTCATCGTAGGGTTCAACGGGGTCTTGCGTGCCTCGGCCAAGGTGTTTGCCCAATAAGATTGGAAATCGGCAGGAAGCGTCGTCACGGGTTGCAGCTGCTCGGGAGCATAGGCCGATGTGGCAAGTCCTTCGTAAGTACGCCCATCCACATGCGCCTTGACCTTGCAACGCAAGAAGCCTGCAGTCTTCATCGTGCCTTGCAGCTTCAGGGTGCCGTCTTTCAGCACCACGTCTTTCTTTACTTCAGCGGGATACATTTCGGGGCCCAGTTCATAGTCAATCTTGACACCGGGCAAGAGGTTCTGTGCCTTCAGCACCCGGACGGTAAACGTACATTTCTCATTCAGACGATACACCCAATCGTCGTGGTCGGGCGAAACGACTACCCGGATTTCATTGCCGCGTATCTGCGCCGTCACAGCACATACGTACAGCAGGCATAAGAATAAGGAAAAAATTCTTTTCATAATATCAGATATTAGTATTAATCATCGGTGCAAAAATAGGCACTTTCAGTCAAGGGTACTGATACTTTCTTATCATATCACAATCTTCTTTTTCCGATAATTTTCGCGGAATTCCTTCGGCGAGCATCCTTTCTTCCGCTTGAACATACGGTTGAAATTGGACAGATTGTTGAAACCGCAGTCATAGCACACCTCTGCAATGGTGCGTGTGGAGTCTACCAACATACGCGTGGCAAAGCCCAGACGGATATCGATAATGTATTCGGAAAGCGTCTTGCCGGTGCGCAGACGGAAGAAGCGGCTGAAAGAGACCGGGGTCATACCCACCATATCGGCCAATGCAGAGAGCCGGATATCCTCCTGATAGTGGGTGGAGATGTATTTCTGCACCTTCTGTACCCGGCGGCTGTCCGAGAACGTCTCTATCTTGGCAAACGAAGAGCTGGACAGCACCCGGGCATTGTCATAGAGGGAAAGTTCGTAAAGGATGCGCAGGAAGTTCATCACGGCATAGAAGCCCTGCTCCTCGGAGGCCAGCTTATCCAGCCAGTTGTATACCTTCATGATGGCCTGCATGGGGAAACTAAGCCCGCACTGTGCACGCTCCAGCATCCGGCGGATACTGTCGAACTGGTTCTTGTTGATGACACTCCCGAAGAACAAGTCGGGAGAGAACTGGATGGTAATCTCCCGGATATCTCCGGAAGCACATTCATGTTGTTCCCATACGTGCTCCAACTCCTTGCCGGTTATCAGCACCAGGTCGTAATCGCCGATAATTTCGGCAGAATCGCCTACTACACGGCGGACGCCGGAAGCATGTTCCGTGAAGTTCAGCTCATATTCTGCGTGACAATGGATGGGGTAGGTAAATTCTGTTTTGTGACGGTCGGCAATATAGAAACAGTCACGTTCCGACAGAGGGGTTATCTCCCTCATGATATAGTTCTGGTTTTCCATAGGCATTGGTTAAAAAAGTATCATGCCACAAATATACTCATTCTTTTTAATCTCACAATAGTAGAATTTGTTACATTTAGGGGTAAGAATTGTTATATGTTCCTGTTTCAGACAATAACTCTCTATACTTAGTATTCATAAGCCCTATACCTATCCCCTTTAAGTATAGGACTGAATACTCATAACACCCGGATGTTTTCACCCAAAACATCCCCATGTATTACCCCAAAACATCCGGATGTTTTGGGGTAATACATCCGGGTGTTTTAGGAGACTACATGGGGATGTTCTCTACTCTCAGTCCCATACTTAAAGGGGATAGATATAGGACTTGCGAAGACTAAGTATAGGGTTCCTCGGGATTACTACTTCTGCAACTTCAAGACGCAGGAAGTTTCCGGCAGATTTTCCGAAACGACCGTCAGCGTGGCTTCTCCCGCTTCGCCGGTACTTTGCAGCAATACCTGCGCAAGTCCGTTGAATGCCTTTACCCGATAGGCGCGGGCATCGGCGTCGACCGGACGTTCCGTAGCCTGATAGGCGGGGTCTCCATTCCCCACCCCAAGGATGCGTACCGGACCGGAGACGGTTATTGTCAAGTCGCTGCAGGCAGTGGGGACAAAACGTTTCTTCTTGTCCTGCAACTCAATGCGGCACACTGCCACATCCCGGCGGTCTGCCCGGATGACGGGACGGTCTGCCGTCAGGGAGATACGGGCAGCGCCACCGGTAGTCTCCACAGTACGGGCCAATATTTTTCTGCCGTTCTTATAGCCTACAGCCTTCACTGCACCGGGCTGGTAAACGGCTTTCCAGGAAAGATGGCCGTTTCGGGGCATCGGTTTGCGCTCCAGCTTCTTGCCGTTCACGGTCAGTTCCACCTCATCGCAGTTGCTGTATACCCAGATGTCGATGCTGTCACCTTCGTGGCCTTGCAGGTTCCAGTGAGGAAGGATGTGCAGCACCGGTTCGTCCGTCCACCAGGACTTCAGATACCAAGCTTCGTCCTTGGGGAAACCGCAGTAGTCCAGAATGCCGAATTGTGAGCCCGTAGCCGGGAACTTCATGGGGTTGGGTTCGCCGCGGTAGTCGAAACCCGTCCAATAGAAAAGGCCTGCCAGGTAGGGGCGTTCGTCATAGAACTTCCAGCCGCGCTCGATGCAGTTCAGCAGGCTGTCCGACCCGTTCGGCTTGCGGTTGTGCGCCACCATGTGTCCTTTGTCGTGGGCATCGAAGTAGATGCGCGTGTGCCGCAGCCCGTAGTCTCTTCCGAACCGAGCGCACGGCGGTCGGGATAATCCTTGCGGTGCTGCTCCACTGGATTCTGAAGGATGTAGTTATAACCGGCCACGTCTGCGGGAATCAAGATGGCAGGGCCACTGCTCGAAGCAACGGTCATCGGGCGCGTAGGGTCGAAACGGTGGCAATATTCGCGCATCGTGGCAGCAATGCGTGTACCGCTTTCTTTCCACTCGATGCCCCACTCCTCGTTGCCTACGCTCCAAAGGATGATGCACGGATGGTTGCGGTCGCGGTCTATCATGCGTTTCAGCAGGCGGGTATGTTCCTGGTTGACACCCGTCAGACGGTTCTCCTCTATCACAAGGATGCCGAGGCTGTCGCAGGCATCGAGCATTTCGGGAGTCATCGGGTTATGGCTGGAGCGGTAGGCATTGCAGCCGAACTTCTTCAGTTCCTTCAACCTGTACACCTGCAAAGCGTCGGGAATGCCGACACCTACTCCGGGGTGGTCTTGGTGCATGTTCACACCTTTCAGCTTCAGAGGCCGCCCGTTCAGGAGGAAGCCCTTGTCGGCATCGAAGCGGATGTCGCGGATACCCGTAGTAGTGGTATAAGCATCCACCAACTTGCCATGCTGATAGACTTCCGTAAACAGTGTATATAAATAAGGTGTATCCACACTCCAAAGATGAGGTTTGTCCAGCGCTATTTCACCGACGGTGAGCTGGCGGTCTTTCGGCAGTACCGGCTTACCGGCCGTTTCACAGCGTGCCACTTCCTTACCGTCGGCATCCCGGAGGATGTGGCAGAGGCGGTAGTCCTCCGTTTGCAGACCGGAGTTTTCAACAGTGGTCTCTATCGTCAGCTTGGCCTTGTCAAAAGGTGCGGCCAGCGTGCTGTGCACAAAGGTTCCGAAAGGAGCCACGTGCAACGGCGCCGTCTTGTTCAGCCACACATGGCGGTAGATGCCCGCACCCTCGTAAAACCAGCCCTCCTCGAGCGTGGCATCCGCACGGACACAGATTAGATTCTCTTCTCCGTAATTCAAGTATTCCGTAATGTCATACACCTGCGTGGCATAGCCGCTCGGTTCGTGCCCCAGGTAGAAACCGTTTATCCAGATACGGGCATCACGGAAGATACCGTCGAACTGGAGATAAAGATGTTTGCCGAGGTCCTCTTGCGGAACAGTGATACTTTTCCGGTACCATCCCACAGAGTTTTCGGGGAATTTATAGCCGACGGCTTTATAGCCATGGCTGTGGCTCGCCTCTCTGGCGTATGGCAAATCAACCACCCAGTCGTGCGGGAGGTCCACCGTCTTCCAGGCCACTCCCCACTTCTCCGGATTGAACTTGGGGGAGTAAGGTCCCTCGTTATGGATAGAGGCCGCCTTGGTCAGATAGTTGAAGTACTCCGTTCCGCAACCGAAATCTTTCTCCGGTGAGGAAGCATTGCCCAGGGCAAACTGCCAGCCGTCATCCAGCAAAATACGTTCGCGGACGGATTGGGCAGAAAGAGAAAAGGTAATTCCAAGAAGGTACAGAAATGCGAATAAGTGTTTCATATCGGTTAATCATAAAATGTGTTTACAAAGATAGAACAGAAAAGACTCGTACAGTGATACTTTTGTATCTTTTTCCGGTACTTCATGTTTCCGAAGGGAAAAAACACGCCGGGCAAACAAGGGTGATAGGAGAAAAGTTTTTAAATTTGAAGCGTGCTCCAAGGAAGCAACCGGACGGCACAACTACCGAAGAATGTATCAAACTAAAAACAAGAAACAATATGCAAGACAAAAGATTCGGATATTTCGATGACGACAACCGCGAATACGTCATTACCGACCCCAAGACACCCTGGCCATGGATTAACTACCTGGGCAATGAAGATTTCTTCTCGCTCATCTCCAATACCGCCGGAGGCTATTCCTTCTACAAGGACGCCAAGTTCCGCCGCATCACCCGCTACCGCTACAACAGCGTACCGATGGACAACGGGGGACGCTACTTCTACATCAACGAAGGCGGCAACGTATGGTCGCCCACCTGGAAGCCCTGCAAGACCGCACTCGACAGCTACGAATGCCGCCACGGCATGAGCTACACCCGCATCACCGGAGCCAAAGACGGCATCGAAGCCAGCCTGCTCTTCTTCGTCCCACTGAAGACCTGGGGAGAGGTGCAGAAGCTGACCCTGCGGAACACTTCTGCCAAAGCGAGAAAACTCAAACTGTTCTCCTTTGCCGAATGGTGCTTGTGGAATGCCGCTACGGACATGGAGAACTTCCAGCGTAACTTCTCCACGGGAGAGGTGGAAGTGGACGGCTCCGTCATCTACCACAAGACGGAATACAAGGAACGCCGCAACCACTACGCCTTCTACAGTGTCAATACACCCGTAGACGGTTTCGATACCGACCGCGAAACATTCGTGGGACTCTACAACGAGTTTGCCGACCCGGAACGAGTAGTCGAAGGAAAGCCGGGCAACAGCATTGCCCACGGCTGGAGTCCCATCGCCTCGCACTATCTGGAAGTAGAACTGCAACCCGGCGAAAGCCGCGACTTCATCTTCCTACTGGGCTATGTGGAAAACAAGCAGGAGGAGAAGTTTGAGGAGAATGAAGAATTAAGAATGAAGAATGAAGAATTCAGGCAGAGTGTGCCTTCTTCACCTATTATAAATAAGGTAAAGGCTAAGGCGATGATTTCGGCCTTCGACACTACCGCCAAGGTAGATGCCGCCTTTGCCGAACTGAAAGCCTACTGGGACCGCCTGCTGGACATCTACGTCGTGAAGACCGGTGAAGAAAAGCTGGACCGCATGGTGAACATCTGGAACCAGTATCAGTGTATGATTACCTTCAACATGTCCCGTTCCGCCTCTTTCTTCGAGAGCGGCATCGGTCGTGGAATGGGTTTCCGCGACTCCAACCAGGACCTCGTGGGCTTCGTGCATCAGATACCGGAACGAGCCCGCGAGAGAATCATCGACATAGCCTCTACCCAATTCTCCGACGGTGGATGCTACCACCAATACCAGCCGCTGACCAAACGCGGCAACAACGACATCGGCGGCGGCTTCAACGACGACCCCATGTGGCTTATCTTCGGTACGGTGGCATACATCAAGGAATCGGGAGACTTCAGTATCCTGGATGAGCCCGTCCCCTTCGACAACAAGGAAGGTTCGGAAGTGTCTCTGTTCGAACACCTGCGCGTCTCCTTCAACCACGTCATCGAGAACCTCGGCCCCCACATGCTGCCCCTTATCGGCCGTGCCGACTGGAACGACTGCCTGAACCTGAACTGCTTCTCCTGGGACCCGAACGAATCCTTCCAGACCACGGAAAACCAGACGGAAGGCAGCCAGGCAGAATCACTGATGATTGCCGGCTTGTTCGTTGTGTGCGGACGCGACTATGTGGAACTGTGCCGCCGCTTGGGCAAAGACGACGAAGCGAACAGAGCGCAAACCTACATAGACAACATGGTGGAAGCCGTAAAGAAACATGGCTGGGACGGAGACTGGTACCTGCGTGCCTACGATTACTTCGGCCACAAGGTAGGTTCCAAAGAGAACGAAGAAGGACAAATCTTCATCGAATCGCAAGGCTGGTGCACCATGGCAGGCATCGGACTGAAAGAAGGCATGGTAGAGAAAGCACTGGACGCCGTAAAGGAACGTCTAGACTGCGAGCACGGTATTGTACTCAACAATCCGCCCTTCACCCGCTACGTTGTGGAGTATGGAGAAATCTCCACCTATCCCGCCGGCTACAAGGAGAATGCGGGTATCTTCTGCCACAACAACCCGTGGGTCATCATCGGAGAAACCGTACTGGGACGGGGCGACCGCTCCTGGGAGTATTTCCGCAAGATATGTCCGTCGTACACCGAAGAGCACAGTGCCCTGCATAAAGTAGAACCTTACGTATGCTGCCAGATGGTGGCCGGTAAGGACGCCGCCCGCCCCGGCGAAGGCAAGAACAGCTGGCTGACAGGAACGGCTGCCTGGATGTGGTATGCCATCACGCAATTTATACTCGGCATCAAGCCTTCGTATGAAGGTCTGGAAATCAATCCTTGTATCCCGTCAGACTGGAAAGGCTTCAGCGTGAAGCGCAAGTTCCGCGGGGCGGAATATCATATTACCGTGAAGAATCCCGATGGCGTGTGCAAAGGCATCAAGTCCGTCACGGTAGACGGCAAGCCGGTAGAAGGCAATGTAGTGAAGCATCTGCCGGGCACGCATACAGTAGAAGTAACAATGGGATGATAATCCATCATATTATTTTTTAGACACGGATTATATTTTCATCAGTTATAGTCAAACAGAAATGATTTGCGAAGAAAAAGAGGTGAAATAGAGAGTAACTTAATTCCCCTCCTCCGAGGAGGAGAATTAAGTTACTCCGTTTTTTTCGCAAATCATTTCTGTTCTACTATAATTAAAAAATCCGCGTCATCTGCGTCATCCGCGTCTAAAAAACAAAGTGTACATAATCAAAATAAAATTACCATGATAAACCCTATTTATTCCCCCTCGCCCGAGCGCTACAACAACGGCATGAAATTCCGCCGTTGCGGGCAAAGCGGCATCTTGCTGCCTGAAATATCGCTCGGATTGTGGCACAACTTCGGCGACGTGAACACATTTGCCAATTCCCAGGCCATGGCGCACTATGCCTTCGACCGTGGAATCACGCATTTCGACCTCGCCAACAATTACGGTCCTTCCTACGGTTCCGCCGAAGAGACTTTCGGAATGATTATGAAGAAATCCTTCATGCCCTATCGGGACGAACTATTCATCTCCACCAAGGCCGGACACGACATGTGGCCCGGCCCCTACGGAGAGTGGGGTTCACGCAAGTACCTGATGGGCAGCCTCAACCAAAGTCTGAAACGGATGAACCTGGAGTATGTGGACATCTTCTACTCCCACCGCTACGACCCGGATACTCCGCTTGAAGAGACCCTGCAGGCACTGGTGGATATCGTACGGCAAGGCAAAGCACTCTATGTAGGAATCTCCAAATATCCCAAAGAGGCAGCCGAGTTTGCCTATAAATACCTGGAAGAACGGGATGTGCACTGCCTGCTCTATCAAGGCAGATACAATCTCTTCAACCGCGAACCGGAAGAAGAAGGTATCCTGCAGCAAGCCAAAGGGAACGGGACCGGCTTCATCGCCTTCTCCCCGCTGGCGCAGGGCCTGCTGACCAACCGCTACCTGAACGGTATTCCCGAAGATTCGCGCATGGCAAAGGGAGCTTTCCTGAAGAAAGAGGCACTGACCGACGAGACGCTGCGGAAAATCAAGGCCCTCGATGAAGTGGCTGGCACGCGCGGGCAAACCCTTGCCGAGATGTCACTTGCCTGGTTGTTGAAGGACGACCTGGTGACAAGCGTCATCATCGGAGCAAGCTCCGTTGCCCAACTGTCAGACAACCTGAAAGCGACTGAAAATACAGACTTCTCTGCCGAGGAACTGGAGAAGATTAAGAAAATCATTCAAAAATAAACCAACATGAAAAGCCTCCTTATTCAAACCTTTTGTTTGTTATTCCTTTGCTTGGGCACAGTCCGTGCACAGCAATATCAACTCGCATCACCCAACGGAAAACTATCCGTTACGGTAGATGCCGGAGAAGCCCTCACCTGGCAGATTGCACACGACGGAACCACAGTGCTGCAACCCTCTGCCATAGCCCTGCAAGGCAGAGATGAAAAATCAGCCAAGAAAGAAATAACTTTCGGCAAGAATGTAAAAGTAATCCGCGCGGAGCGCAAGTCCGTGGAGTCCTCCTTCCCCACTCCCCTCTACAAAAAGGCAAGTGTGGAGGATGTCTACAACCAGCTGACACTGAAATGCCGCGGAGGCTACAGCGTACAGTTCCGCGCATACGATGACGGTGCTGCCTACCGCTTCATTTCCGAACAGAACAAGCCGTTTATCGTCCTCAACGAAACTGCGGACTTCAATTTCGACAAGGATTACCAAGCATTTGTACCTTACATAAACGACAACCGCAACGGTGAGCGCTATTGCTTCTCCTTCGAGTCTTACTACGACGAAGCCCCGTTGTCCCAAATGTACACCGACTCGCTCTCCATCACCCCACTGATGGTTTGCCTGGACGGAGGAAAGAAAGCCGTTATCATGGAAGCCGGATTGGAAAACTATCCCGGCATGTTCCTCACTGTAAATCCCCGGACACGCCAAGGAGTGCAGGCAGCATTTGCCCCCTATCCGCTGGAAGAAATAATCGGCGGACACAACCGGCTGAACCTGATACCGACCAAGCGTGCAGACTACATCGCCCGTTGTGCCAAGCAGGAGCTCCCCTGGCGTGTGGTGCTCGTCACCGAAAAGGACACGCAGCTTGCCGACAATGACATGGCACAGCGCCTTGCCCCCGCCTGCCGCATCAAAGACATTTCCTGGATTAAACCCGGCAAAGTGGCTTGGGACTGGTGGAACACTTGCAACCTGACCGGCGTGGACTTCAAAGCCGGCATGAACACCCCGACTTATAAGGCATTCATCGACTTTGCCGCCGACAACAACCTGGAATATATCATCATCGATGACGGCTGGAGCGGAAACGAATCTTTATTGAAAGACCTGAATCCGGATATCGACTTAAAGGAACTCGTCGCCTATGGCAACCGGAAGGGTGTCGGCATCATTCTTTGGGCAAGCTGGCGAAACGCTGCCAAAGATACGGAAGCCGCATTCAGTCACTATGCACAAATGGGTATCAAGGGCTTCAAGATAGACTTCTTCGACCGTGACGACCAGCCACTGGTACAGTCCGTAGAACGCATTGTAGCCTGCGCCGCCGAGCACCGCCTGGTATTGGACCTGCATGGACTCAAGCCATACGGTATACAGCGCACCTATCCCAACGTCCTGAACTTTGAAGGTGTAAAGGGACTGGAGAACGCCAAATGGGAACCGATAGTGAACGGTAGCCCGCTCCACAACTTCCCACGCTATGACGTGACTGCTCCCTACCTGCGTATGCTTGTCGGTCCGATGGACTACACACCGGGAGCCACGATGAACGCAACCCGCGAAACCTTCCGTGCCGTCAACGACCATCCGATGAGCCAGGGTACGCGCGTCCACCAGATGGCGATGTACACCCTCTTCGAAGCCCCGCTGCAAATGCTTGCCGACAGCCCCAGCAAATACAGGAAGGAGCAGGAATGCACGGACTTCATTGCCAAAGTGCCTACCGTTTTCGACGAGACCGTGGCACTGGACGGTGAAGTAGGCGAATACCTTACACTGGCACGCCGCAAGGGAGACGTCTGGTACATCGCCTCCATGACCGACTGGACACCACGCGACTGTACCATCGACCTCTCCTTCCTTGGAGAAGGAAGTTACGAAGCCGAAATCTTTTCCGACGGCATCAATGCCGACCGGGAAGCAACCGACTACAAGAAAGAAGTACGCACCGTGACCTCGGGGGACAAGCTGAACATACACATGGCACCCGGAGGAGGATGGACAGCACGGATATGGAAAAGACGATGAGGGTGTCCCAAAGCCTTCTTAGCACTTTCTTTTAGGCGCGGATTACGCGGATTTCACGGATTTATTTTACTGAATCCGCGTTATTCCGCGTAATCCGCGCCTTCTATATTATAGTAGAACAGAAATGATTTGCGAAGAAAAGCGTTCATGTGTTTTTGGCACCTCCTCTTATCACTTTTAACATACCTCTACGTGAACCTTTTATATCCTATATTGTTTTTTCTCACAAAAGCCTAAGGTACCATAGGGCAGGAATTTATATTAAACCTAAACAATTATAAAAGTATGAAGAAATTTATTCCCCTATTATTAGCGGTCTTTGCAGTGACGCTTGCATCTTGCGAAAAAGACCCTGACATGGATAAGCTGGACAATAATTATCTGGTTTATACCAACTATGACAAGAAGGCGGATTTCAAAACCTTCGGAACTTATTACTTGCCGGACAGCATTCTGGTTATCGGTGATAAGGAAAACGCCGAATACTGGAAAGATGAGAATGCCCAGGAAATTCTCAGTGCTTACGTTACTAACATGAACAGCCGCGGCTACACCCGTGTGGATGACCGGGATGAAGCCGACCTTGGCTTGCAGGTAAGCTATGTCAGAAGTACCTATTACTTCACCGACTACGGACGTCCCGAATGGTGGTGGAACTATCCAGGCTACTGGGATGCTCCTTACTGGGGCAACTGGGGCGGATGGTATTATCCCTATGCCGTGAACTATTCCTACAGCACCGGTTCCTTTATCAGCGAATTGTTGAATCTGGATGCGCCGCAAGGCAGAGCGAAAAACTGCCTGTCCTGTGGACCAGCTATATGAGCGGCTTGCTGAGTGGTTCTACTTCTGTCAACACCAAACTTGCCGTGCAAGGTGTGAACCAAGCTTTCACTCAATCAACTTACCTGACTAACAAGTAGTGACAAGCTACGAGCTATAAGTGACAAATGACGGGTTACCCAATAGTAAGGTAACAAGAATAATACGGCAGCATCCTTTCCGGACTGGGAAGTTGCCATTGAACCAAAAAACAAGAACAAAGTATGAAAACAATAAAATATCTTTCCTTGAGAGTATTTGCGGTTGCCGCTCTTGCTCTCGTCTTCGCCCTACCGACGAAGGCACAGATGACCGATAACGGTTATGCCAATATCGACTGGCAGTATAACTTTCCTCTCAGCAACAACTTCGCCGACAAATCAAGCGGCTGGGGTATGAATTTTGAAGGTGGTTACTTCCTGACAGATAATTTTGCATTGGGAGCTTTCTTGAACTACCATAGCAACCATGAGTATTTCGGTCGCCAGACACTTCCCGTAGGCGAAGGCGGCAGTCTGAATACCGACCAGCAGCACACTGCATTCCAGTTGCCTTTCGGTCTGGCCTCCCGCTATGTATGGAACCGTGGAGGTGCATTCCAGCCGTATGCCGGTGTAAAACTGGGTGCTGAATATGCACAGTTGAAGTCAACTTTCAACGTATTCGAAGCCAACAAAGACACATGGGGTTTCTATGTATCTCCTGAAATTGGTTTCAATGTGTATCCTTGGGCTTATGGACCGGGCTTGCATTTCGCAGCCTATTACAGCTACGGTACGAACAAAGGTGACCTCTTTACGTACAGCGTAGACGGTTTGAGCAATTTCGGTCTGCGCGTAGGTATTGCGTTCTGATAAGACACACACTTAAAGCTTAACAGATAGAATTTAATTGTTTCAAAATTGAAGAAGAAAGGAGCCTTTCCTGCGTGAGCAAGGGGAGGCTCTTTTTAATAAAGAAGTATATTACCTTGGAGGAATCTCCGAATGTATTCCCGCTTCAAAATCTGCAATAATACGATGCAGCGCTTCAATCAAGTACGGAAGGTCTTCTTTCACCACATTAAAGATTTCCTCCGGGTCTACCATACAATATTCATGTGAAATGAAATTACGCATGTCGAATACACTACGCCAAGGAATTTCGGGATAACAAGGGCAGAGAATCCTTCCACCCGTCATATCATCTATCTGCTTAAGCATCTCACCTACCATTTGAATGCGCAAGGTCGTTGCATCAAATAAATCCATTGCTTCCGGAGAAACCAGGAACTGACGGAATTCCTTTATATCCTCCGTACGCTTTACCGCTTGTTCAGCTTTCATCGTAAGAAACCGGAGACGTTCCAGCAAACCCATATCAAA
>NZ_BAKJ01000049.1 GCF_000614125.1 Bacteroides rodentium JCM 16496 | reverse complement strand
TACACTTTGATAATGAAACGAGTACTTTTTTTGGCATTATTGCTTTGTGGTATTCTATTTGCTAAAGCAGATATCTTGGGACCATATGTTTTGGATAATGATGTGCCTGCTACTCCACACGGTTATGACCGGATTGTGTTTCCTTTAAACAATGTAAATGCTCCTGTGGCTGCAAGTATAACTATCAGTGATGAAAATGGAGAGCAATATACGCTGACAACTCGTGAGCCTGTGGGTGCTCCTTATTGCTATTTTATGGCTGTTGGCACTTATCGTATTGTTTCTTTCAACAATTGTGTGGTTCAATCGTCCAATTGGGGAAATCTTACGGAGGGTAGTACTTTCTACGTGAATGGAGTGAATGGTGGATACATGAATTTGAAATATACGGGAAACATTCCGGAAATGCAAAGTATTATCCAAGCTCCAGGAACAGATGATAATAAGCCTAATGCCAGACCTTATTATGCTACAATGAAGGTATATGGTGTAGATGCCAATGGAGGTGGTATACTGGTTGATGGAAAGGGAAAAGAATATGGTGTGTTTAATTATACCGGCCATGTTGGTGGTGCACATTATTTTTATATTCTTCCCGGCACATACATTGTTAAAACGATAAGCACTACTAATGGAAATTATATCTATTTGGATATTAATGGTACTAAGAGTCGTTTATCGGACGGTATGACGTTCTCTGTTTCCAGTAATGGTGTGGATATTTCCATCATTTTTTCCAAGAATCTTCTTTAATTAAGTAAGATGTAGAATTTCAACTCAAAGCAGTTGTCGTTACCCCCGACCTCATTAGTCGCCCGTAACATCGGATAATTGTAAATGCATTAGCCGAATAGTACAATTGTTTAATGGTTAAATCAGGAAAAGGCGGGTCGTGAGATTCGCCTTTTCACTGTCATTCGCTATTGTGTTTCCGGATGCAATCCACATTCCTCTTTGCATTCCCTCTGATTTCCGGGTGCAAAATGTTCCTTTTTATCCTTGCACTTCCTTCACCTCCTTCTCCCATTCTCTTGTTCATCGGCTTTCCCGGTGAAACCGTTTTCCACCCTCATCGCCCCGTCTTTGCATCGCGCGACACCCCGTAGTACCCCGGCGCGGTCGGTAGATGGGTTGCGTGGGTTTCCCCACATTTTTCAGCTTGCCCTCTTGCTGCAACCGTTTCAGGTGGACGTTTGCCGTGGTGCGCGCCATGCCGCACAGCTCCTGGAAGTCGCTGCGAATCAGCACCTCGTGGTCGGCAAAGTATTCTTTCAGCTTCATGTCTATCTCCACTTCCGAAAGCTTCAGGGAGTGGCGGGTGTATTTGCTGCGGATGGCACTGACTCCTGCCATGGCCTGTTTCAGCCTGACGTCGGGGCGGAAGCTGATGCTCTTCAGCCGGAGTTTCAGGTGCTTGTTCGGGGTGCTGCGGGTCACTCTCTGTGTGGCTTCCAGGGTGGGGGCGAAGTAGCCCAGCCCTTCGATGTGCACCTCGTGGCCGTCGCGCAGCTCTTCGCCGCAGATTTGCGTCAGGCAGTCTATCGCGTTCATCACATCGCCCACGGTGAGCGAGCTGCGGGCATGCACGCGGTTGTAAAGCTGCCGCATGGTTACTTTCCCGTTGAGCAACGGGCGGGGATGGAGACCTCTCTCTTCCGGGTCTTCCTCATTGGTGCCCGGATTCTCGTACCAGTCATATAGTATTGCCATATCAATAGGTTTTAGTGCGTTCAACGTATTTGTTTCTTCCCTCGGAAGTACTTTCTCGTAAGTGAACGACCCCGGTCGGTCGAACGGATAACCCGGGCCGTTCGATTGAACGACCTTGGTCAGCCGATTGGACGACCCGGGTCGTTCACTTACGGAAAACCATGCAAATGTACGGAAAATAAAGGGTTCTGCAGCATAAAGATATATGTTTGTCGGCAGGTACGATTTTGGAAGAAAAATCGGAAAATCATTTGCAAAACGCTCCCGGCAGGCAGTAACTTTGGCAAACAATCATTTAAACAGAAATATTTATGAGGAAAAAACTGATGACTTTGCAGCAACACCTGCTCTTGAGGGAAGCGGGACAACTGATTGCCTTTTCTGAAAGGCTGAAACACGCACAAAAAGAAACGACCGACCGAAACCGGGAGGAGCGGAAGGAAGAGGACCGGAAAGAGGGAAACCGCCTTGGCACAAAAGCTGCAAGCGCCGTGGCAACACTGAGCAACAGCATAGAGGAGTTCCTTACTTCACGTTACGACTTCCGCTACAACCTGCTGACGGACGAAACCGAGTTCCGCCCCGCCGGACAACGCTCTGCCGCCTTCACCCCCGTGGGCAAGCGCGAACTGAACACTTTCTGCATCGAAGCTCATGCTGAAGGCATTCCTTGCTGGGACAAGGATCTGAACCGATACGTCTATTCCACCTTTATTCCTGCCTACCATCTTCCTGCTCTATATGGACGAATTGCCCGACTGGGACGGCAAGGACCGGCTGACTGCGCTTGCCTGCCGTGTCTCTTCCCGGCCCCACTGGGTGCGGGGATTCCATACCTGGATGCTGGGGCTTGCCTCGCAATGGATGGGCATGCCGGGGTTGCATGCCAACAGTGTGGCGCCCATCCTTGTCAGCCGCGAGCAGGGACGGCGGAAATCCAGCTTTTGCCGCTCGCTGATGCCCGACGTGCTGGCGCGTTACTACACCGACAACCTGAAACTGACCTCGCAGGGACAAGCTGAGAGGATGCTGGCGGAAATGGGGCTGCTCAATATGGACGAGTTCGACAAGTATGCCGAAAGCAAGATGCCGCTGCTGAAAAACCTGATGCAGATGTCGGTGCTCAACGTCCGCAAGGCCTACCAGCAGAATTTCCGACAACTGCCCCGCATCGCCTCCTTCATCGGTACCAGCAACCGCTTCGACCTGCTGACCGACCCTACGGGAAGCCGGCGCTTCCTCTGCATAGAGGTGAAGCACTGCATCGACTGCACCGGCATAGAGCACGACCGGATTTTCGCCCAGCTGAAGGCGGAACTCCTTGCCGGGCGGCGCAGCTGGTTCACCAAGCAGGAGGAAGCGGAACTGCAAGCGCACAACGAGGCTTTTTATCGTGTCAGCCTTGCCGAGGAGGCGGTACACAGCTTGTTCCGTGCCCCGTTTCCGGCAGAGAAGAGCCTCGACCTGACTGCCGCCGACATCTACGGCGAACTGCAAAAGGCGCATCCCGCCCTGATGCGTGGCGGCAATCCCATGCAGTTTGGCTCGGTGCTGCTGCGGGCGGGACTGAAACGCCGGCATACGAAGTACGGCAATGTATATGAGGTGGTGAGAAGGAAAAAAGATGTTTCACCGGAAAGGTTGAATGATAAGGAAATAATGTGAAAGGTGAAGGGGTGAAGGAAGAGAAAGCCGGTTTATAGTCTCATTATGGATTGACGTGGATTCCTATTAATTCAGGTTGTAGATGCCGATGGGATAAATATTTTCGCTCATAATAACTGTATATTTTATAGATTTCTATAAAAGTAACTTTTTTATAAGAACAAAACAAGCGAAAGTTGCGATTTTCACTACTCCTTGTCGGATAAAAAACTTATCTTTGCGATTGAAACAATCTCTTGTTAATGATATGAAATACACATCATATTCTTATCCTTCAGGCAGGGCGGAAGTGGCTGCATTTGTTGTGACCGGCGGAGTGACGGAATACCATGTGATGATACATGCCACTGACCCGAAACAGACCTATCGTGAACAGATGAATGTCGTGTTGGATGCGTATGCCGCTTTGCTGAAAAGCGAGCTGCCCGGTGCCGTGGCCGTCTTCAAAAGGTTCTTCCTGAGTGATGCCGCCAACCAGGCGGAACTGCTGCTTGCCGCTACGGCGGAAAGTTCCGATTGCGCGCTGTCTGTAGTGGAACAGCCTCCGCTGGACGGCACCAAGATTGCTTTGTGGGCCTATCTGCAGACCGATGTGCAGACCAAGGTCTTGCCGAACGGACTGTATGAAGTGACACACGGCGCTTATCGCCAGCTCTGGATGGGAGGCAGCTTCAACCGTGCCGCCAATTCCGAATACCAGATGCGTCTTTTGCTCAACGACTATGCCATGCAACTGATGGAAGAAGGGTGTACCCTGGCCGGCAACTGTCTGCGTACCTGGATATTTGTACAGAATGTGGATTGCAATTATGCCGGTGTGGTGAAGGCACGCAATGAGGTATTCGTCACCCAGAACCTGACGGAGCATACGCACTATATTGCCAGTACCGGTATCGGCGGGCGTCATGCCGACCCCAAGGCACTGGTGATGCTCGATGCCTTTGCCATAGCGGGATTAAAGCCCGGACAAATCAAATATCTCTATGCCCGCACACACTTGAATCCCACTTATGAGTATGGGGTCAGCTTTGAGCGGGGAACGGCGGTGGATTACGACGACCGCCGGCAAGTGCTCATTTCCGGTACGGCGAGTATCAACAACCGTGGGGAAGTGATGTATGCCGGAGATGTACGTCGTCAGACAGAACGGATGTGGGAGAATGTGGAGGCTCTGCTGAAGGAGGCTGATTGCGGCTTTGGAGATGTGGGGCATATCATTGTCTATCTGCGTGATATGGCGGATTATGCTGTAGTGAAAGAGATGTTTGACGAGCGTTTTCCCGATATTCCGAAAGTCATTACGCTGGCTCCCGTCTGCCGTCCGGGGTGGCTGGTGGAAATGGAGTGTATGGCGATGAAGAAAATCTCTGATTAAAATATTATCTTTGGTTAATTGAGTATTAGGCCAACAGTTGGTAAACGCCTACCTTTGTTGAAATTCTAATGTATAAGGATGAAAACACGTATCTTGCTTTTCTGTATCAGTTGCCTGCTTTGGGCAGGTTGCGGAAATCCCGGACAGAATTATATGATTGAAGGGACATTGCCGTCGGTGAAATACGACGGGGAATGGATATACCTCGTGCCGATGGAGAACGCACCGGGACGGGTGGATTCTGTAAAGATAACCAATGCTTCTTTCTCCTTCTCCGGACAAGGGGAGGAGATGAGGGTGTTACGCCTGCGGCATCTGTTGCGTATCTACATTCAGGAACTGTTGGTGGTGACGGAGCCGGGTACCATACATGTGAGGGCCGACTCTGCCGGCTCGGTAACGGGTACTCCACAAAATGATGCTTTGCAGAACTGGAAGGAAGCACGGGAAAAGAAGCAGGTGTCCTATCGCTTTATCCGGAACGGATTGCGGAATGCCACCGGAAAAGATTCACTGCATCTGATACAGATGCGCGATAGCCTGATAACGCAGGAGCAGGAAACGAACTTTCTTTTCCTGAAAGAGCAAGGAAACAATACGTTGGGAACGTTCATGCAGAAGATGTTGCGTGGCTCCTTGACGGAAGAACAACAGAGACAGTTGGATGAAAGCCTGCAAAAGGAAATACATTGAATGGGGGGCGGCAGGAGTCGGTGCTTTGGCGCTGTTCCTCTTTTTCTTCCGGATGCTGCCCTATCATCTGTTCCATAGGGAGCAGACACAGCTCTTTCTGCTTGCCACCGAACCATTGGCCGGGTACCTGCGGCATCCGGCGGCTCTGGCACGTCTGTCAGGAGATTTCCTCACTCAATTCTTTTATTACGAAGGGGGTGGCCCGGCCATAATGGCTGTCGTGCTGTTGCTTTGGGGAGTGGTGGTATTTCGTTTGTTGGTTCCGTATATGGGACGTTGGGCTTGGGTTCCTACGGTGTTGGCGGTGGCTTGGGAGGCAGGAAGGCAATGCGGATTGAGTTATCCGCTTTCCGGCACAATCGCTTTAACCGGTATCGGAGGTGTCTTGTTGTTGTGTCGTAGCTGCATGCGACGTTCGTGGAAGTCGGGTTTACCGGTAAGCATATTGGCGGTATTGTCCGGCTATTGGCTGTTTGGCTGCGGCGATTGGTCGTCACGATGGTACAATATGCCCGATTTAGGGCGGGAATATCTTTTGGCGTTGGATTCGGAAATGTATTTCGGTCGTTCGGAGAAAGTACGGAAGCTGTTGGCGGAGGGTGAATACCGTTCTCCGTTCACTGCCTATTATTATAATTTGCTGAATGCACAGCAGAACCGGCTTCCGGACCGGCTGATGGATGGGTATCAACCGGCTTCTCAAGGGTTGTTTCTGCCTGTGGCTCCCCATTCTACCTACCTCACTATTTATGCGGCCAATGAAGTCTGGTTTGCGTTGGGAGATATGACGATGGCTGAACATGCCGCCATTCTGGGAATGATTTTCTCTCCGCGCCACACCGGGGCAAGAGCTGTCAAGCGTTTGGCGGAAATCAACCTGGTGAACGGTGATGAGGCGGCGGCCATGAAATATCTTCGTCTCCTGCAAAAGACAATGTGTTACCGTGATTGGGCAGAGCGGCGTATTCCCGGCAGGCAGACGGCCGAAGTCTGTCAATGGCTGGAACGGAAGCGGTTGTTGTTGCCCGCAACGGATACTTTACGTTCTTCTGCCGACATTCCGCTTTCACTTCGTCATTTGTTGCGCAACAATCCTGATAATGTGTTGGCATGCGATTACCTTCTCTGCTTTGATTTGCTGAATAAGGATATCGGGGCTTTTGCCGGAGATTATCGGGAGTTTGCTGCAAAGAAGTTTCCTTCCAGATTGTATGCCGAAGGTTTGCTTATCTATCTTGCCGGGAAAAAGGCTTCGTTGGATGAAGTGGAAAAATGGAATATTCCGCCTCAAGTCTTGAATGAATTCAGTGAATATACCCGACTGTACGAGGCAAACGATGGTAATGGTGCTCCTTTGCAAGCCAAATACGGAAAAACATATTGGTTTTATTTCCACTATGCTACGATGAAAAAGGGGAAGTGATTTATGATGAACAGAGATATGAAATGTGTACAAGTTGTTGTGGGGCTGTTGCTGTGCTGCTGCTATATGCTTGCAGCCCCCGTCCGGAGTCTGTACAGCCTGCAGACCGGTTACTGGTGCTCTATCCGGAATATCAGGATGTAACCATTCCCTGCAATGTGGCTCCTTTGAATTTCCTTGTGCGGAATGAAGGGGTGGACGCGGTGTGCGTAAGTGTAAAGGGAGCATCGGACAGCTTGGAGATAAACGCGAGCGGGAACAAGGCGGTGTTCCCCTTGAAAGCCTGGCGTGCATTGCTGGAAGCGGAGAAGGGACATACTTTGGAAGTGGCTGTCATTGCCCGTACCGACGGTCGCTGGTTGCGCTATCCTTCCTTTGCATGGCAGGTGGTGGCGGACAAGCTCGACGCCTATGTCAGTTACCGTCTGATAGAGCCCGGTTATGAGGTATGGAATGCCTTGCAGATACGTGAACGTTGCATTGAGAATTTCGAAGAGCGTATTTTGGCGGATAACAGTCAGACAGAGGGCAAATGCATGAACTGTCATGTGCATGGAGGAAATAGTGGCAACCTTTCGATGTTCCATCTTCGGGGCGAGGGAGGGGGGACTGTCCTGAACCGTGACGGCAAGCTCCGTAAGCTTGCCTTGAAGAATGGACAGATGATATCTGCGGCTGTCTACGGGGATTTCCATCCGGACGGGCGGTATGGTGTCTTCTCGTCTAATGTGATTATTCCCATGTTCCATACGGAAGGCAACCGCCGTCTGGAAGTTTACGATACCGTCTCCGATTTGGCTGTCGCCGATTTTGACGGGAACCGGATGATTCTGTCTCCGCTTACGGCGGATTCCACCGTATTGGAGACTTTTCCCACTTTCTCTGCCGACGGGAAATGGATATATTACTGCTCGGCTCCGACTGTTCCATTGCCGGACAGCATACGGCAATTACGCTATTCGCTTTGCCGCATTGCGTTCGATGCCAATCACGGCACATGGGGCGACCGCGTGGATACCTTTGGAATGCCCGGCTGGAGAAAGGCTCCGTGTGTCATCCGAAAGCTTCACCGGACGGCCGCTACCTGCTCTATACCGTTGCTGATTATGGAACATTCCCCATTTGGCACCGGGAGACGGAATTGCAGCTGATGGATTTGCAGACGGGTGCCATCGACTCCCTGCCAATGGTCAACTCCAACCGTTCGGACACTTATCACAGTTGGTCGTCAGGCAGCCGTTGGTTTGCCTTTGCCAGCAAGCGGGGTGACGGGCAGTACGGGCGGGTTTATTTTGCCTATCTGGATGCCGACGGGAAGGCGCATAAGCCTTTTGTGCTACCCCAGTCCGACCCTGAAAAAGACGATTTGACATTGAAATCCTACAATATCCCCGATTTGTCGGCCACTCCCGTTCCTTTTGATGCTTCTTCCATCAAGCGGATAAACCGGCAACTGAAGGCTGAGGAATTCAAATGACAAGACATACAGAGAGTGCAAATTGTAAATAGTAAATTGTAAATAGTAAAATTGTAAATGTTCTTATTTCTGAAAAAGACTTGGAAGATAGGGCTGTCGATACTTTTCGGCGTAGCGGTGCTTCTCTTTTGGGGAAGCGTATATCCGGCCCATCTTTCCTATCAGGAGCAGTTCCAGCTTTTCTTGTTCGATGCCGACTACTGGTGGGAACGGATAGCGGTTCCCGGTGGGTTGGCCGATTATATCGCTGAGTATCTGACACAGTTCTATTATCATGTGTGGGCAGGAGCTTGTATTTTGGCTTTTCTGTACGTGCTGTTGCAGCGGTTGACGTGGAAACTGGCAAAGGAGCAGGGTGCGGATGATGTGTATTATCCGTTGAGTTTTCTGCCTGTTGTCTTGTTGTGGGGCTTCATGGGAGATGAGAATGCAATGCTCTCGTTTCCGGTGGCCGTGCTGTTGGCGTTGTTTGCCGCCTGCTCCTATATTGATTTGAAAGGACCGTGGAAGCGAGCTGTGTATGTATTGGTTGCACTTCCGTTGCTCTATTGGGCGGCAGGTCCGGTGCATTTCATCTTTATGGGGTGGGTGATTGTGCGCGAGTTTCAGCAGAACCTTCGTCACCGGAACTTCTGGGGAGGTGTCGGTGTGTGCTGGGGTGTAGGGCTGTGGGGTATCGGATGTCCGCTGCTGGCAAGCTTGTGGGTGCAGTATCCTCTTTACCGGCTCATGGGCGGCGTCGGATATTATCGCTTTCCTACCGTCTTGCCTTGGATGGAAGTGGGAGTTGCCGTCTTGCTGATGGTTCTTCCGTTCTTGTTGGCTGTGTTGCCCCGGTTGCAGAAGAGGCGAGCCTTTTATGGACTTCTGCAGGGCGTAGCCGTGGTGGCGCTTGGCTATTCCTATATATCTGCCGCTTGCGATATGGATAAGGAGGAGGCGATGGAGTATGATCGGTTGGTACGTAACAAGCAATGGCAGGAGGTTATAGGAAAAGCGGAAAAGAAGTCACCGGCTTCCCCCTTCGGCGTGACCTGTCTGAATCTGGCCTTGGGAAAGACGGGACAGATGGGCGACCGCATGTTCGAGTTTTACCAGAACGGGACAGAAGGACTGCTGCCGGAGTTCCAGCGTGATTTTACTTCCCCGTTGCCCGCCAGTGAGGCATATTACCATCTGGGAATGATTAATACGGCGCAGCGTTTTGCCTTTGAGGCGATGGAAGCCATACCGAATTTCCGTAAAAGCGGGCGGTGCTTCAAGCGTCTGGCCGAAACCAATTTGATTAACGGGCAGTATGAAGTGGCCGCCAAATACCTGCGGGCGTTGAGAAAGACCACCTTCTACAAGGATTGGGCGGAGGATGCCATGACTTATCTGTATAATGAGGAAAAAATCAATGCCCATAAAGAATGGGGGTGGCTGAGGCAGATACGATATACGGAAGATTTCCTGTACAGCGACCGTGAAACGGACATGATGCTGGGGCTGCTCTTCCAGCATAACCATCGGAACCGGATGGCTTTTGAGTATATGCTGGCCTACGTCATGTTGCAGCGCGATATGGAACGGTTCATGAAGTATTATCCTTTGGGCAGGCATGCCGGTTACGACCACATTCCCCGCAGCTATCAGGAAGCGCTGGTATTTATGTGGACACAAAGTCACAAGAATTTCAAAGGGATGCCTTGGGACATCTCTCCTCGTGTGATGCAGGATGTATCGGATTTTGCAAAGATCTATATGACACAGCCGGATGCACGGCAACTGTTGCGGTCGCGTTTTGGCTATACATACTGGAACTATTTGTTATTGAAAAAGTGAGATGGAAAATATGAAGAAGTTAGTACTTTGCATATTGGCGGCATGCTGGCTTGCCGCTTGCGGCAAGCCGGTGACTTCCCCGGAAAAGGTGGATGAATGGCCGGATATCTATCCCGATTATATCGGCGTGACTATTCCTGCAACCATTGCTCCCATGAATTTCAATTGTATTGGCGGAGCGTACGAACGTGTGGATGTGACCGTAACTGGAGGAAAGTCCGGAGAGATGCATGTAAATGATAAAATAGTATCATTTCCGCAAGATGCATGGCAAGAGCTTTTGGAGGAGAACAAGGGGGATAGCCTTCTGTTTACGGTATGTATCCGGAAAGACGGCGAGTGGAAACAGTACCGCTCTTTTCCCATGTATGTCAGTCCGTATCCTATAGATTATGGGGTGGTATACCGCAAGCTGGCTCCCGGATATGAAGTTTATAGCAAGATGGGCATTTATGAGCGCGACCTTTCTTCGTTCGAGGAGCGTCCCTTGCTGGAGAATACCATGGTGCCGGGCATGTGCCTGAATTGTCATGCTTTCAATAAAACAAATCCGGACCATCTGAGCCTGCATATCCGTGGAAAGAACGGAGGAACCTTGATGCAGATAGACGGGAAGCGCGAAATGCTGGATACGAAAACGGATTCCACTCTCTCGGCGGGGGTATACCCTTATTGGCATCCAAGCGGCAAATATATTGCCTATTCCGTCAACAATACGCGCCAGTCTTTCCATGCGGTGAAGGATGAGCGTGTGGAAGTGTTCGACTTGGAATCGGATGTACTGGTCTATCATCCCGAGACACACGAACTTCTGCTGTCTCCCCTGCTTCAGAAGAAGGAAGTCTTCGAGACTTTTCCCGTATTTTCACCGGACGGACGCAAACTGTATTTCTGTGCTGCGGAGGCCAAGCCGATACCGGTGGGATATAAGGAAATACGTTATAGCTTGTGTAGTATAGATTTCAATCCGGAAGACGGGACATTTGGCGAAAAGATAGATACGCTGGTCAATGCGGCAGCTATGAAGAAAAGCATCTCATTCCCGAGCCTTCGTACGATGGCGAGTATATCATGTTCACTTTGTCCGATTACGGTAACTTCTCAATCTGGCATAAAGAAGCCGATTTATGGCTGTTGGATTTGAAGGATGGCGGTATACGTCCCATAAAGGAGGTGAACAGCGATGATACGGAAAGTTTCCATAACTGGAGCAGCAACTCCCGATGGTTTGTGTTCAGCAGCCGCAGGGGAGATGGGCTTTATACCGTCTGTATCTGGCAAGTATGGATGAGAATGGGGTGGTGGGCAAGCCTTTCCTGCTTCCTCAGGAAAATCCGTGGGAGTATTACGACCGTCTGGTCTACTCGTACAATGTTCCCGATTTTACAAGCGAACCGGTGAAGTTGGAACGCCGGAAAGTGGAACGGGGAATTGTCTCGCGGAAGCGCGTTCCGGTGAAAGTCAGATGATGTGTTTTTCTATATTCTGCTTTTTAATACAGTAAAGGGATAAAATTGTATCATTTTCCCTTGGTGCAATCCGCTATCTTTGTGCCAGGAATTAGTGTTACCAATAATAATACCAGATTGAAAAACATGGATATGAGAAAAGTGAAATTTGCTACGATGATTCTGGCGGCAAGTCTGTTGACCGCCTGCGGTTCTTCCAAGAAAGAACAGAGTGTGAATGAAGAGACGGCTGCTGCACGTACGCAGGAAACGGAGAACTTACTGGCTAACTTGAAAAAAATCCCTTCCAAAGGTATCATGCTCGGCCATCATGACGATACGGTATATGGTATCGGCTGGGAAGGTGAGGAAGGCCGTTCGGATGTGAAAAGCGTGTGTGGCGACTATCCGGCTGTCATCAGCTTTGATTTGGGAGAACTGGAACTTGGGAATGCCGCCAATCTGGATAAGGTGCCCTTCGATAAAATCAGGAAAGAGATAATCAATCAGTATCAGCGGGGCGGCATGGTTTCGCTCAGTTGGCATGCTCGCAATCCCAAGACGGGCGGCGATGCCTGGGATGTATCGGATACGACGGTGGTGAAGTCCATCCTGCCCGGTGGCGAGAATCACCGGAAGTTTGCCGGCTGGTTGGGAGGAGTGGCCGATTTCCTTCATTCGCTGAAGACGGCGGACGGCGTGAAGATACCTGTACTTTTCCGTCCCTGGCACGAACATAGCGGCAGCTGGTTCTGGTGGGGCGAAAAACTGTGTACCCCTGAAGAGTATAAGACATTGTGGCACATGACAGTGGACAGTCTGCAGGCCAGGGGAGTGGATAATGCACTTTACGCTTACTCTCCGGGCACGGAACCCAAGGACACGACGGAATATTTGAAGAAGTATCCGGGCGATGAGTTGATAGACGTTATCGGTTTCGATACCTATCAGTTCGACCGGGATGCCTATCTTGCCGGGATGGATAGGGCACTTTCCATTATCGACAGTATAGGGAAAGCACACAATAAGGTGATTGCTGTGACCGAAACCGGTTACGAAGGAATCCCCGATGCCAAATGGTGGACCGGCACTCTGCTGCCTGCGTTGGAGAAGTATCCGCTTGCTTATGTGCTGGTGTGGCGCAATGCCCGTGAAAAGGTGACCCATTACTATGCCCCCTATCAGGGACAGACATCTGCGGAGGATTTTGTGGAGTTCTATAACAATCCCAAGACGCTGTTTGCAGCTGATGTAAATCTGTATCAATAAACAAACAATCAATATAACAGACATGGAAGCTTTTAAAGAAAAGGTAGATAGGCTCTTGCAGAAACACGAAGAGTTGATTACGAGAAAGAATGTGGCCGTGGAAGACGGCAATGGCATATTCACCCGCTATAAATATCCGGTAGTGACGGCTGCTCATACACCTGTATTCTGGCGGTATGATTTGGATGAGAAGTCCAACCCGTACCTGATGGAACGTATCGGTATGAATGCGACCATGAATTCGGGGGCCATTAAGTGGAATGGCAAGTATCTGATGGTGGTACGTGTAGAGGGCGCTGACCGCAAGTCGTTCTTTGCCGTGGCCGAGAGTCCCAACGGCATTGATAATTTCCGGTTCTGGGATTATCCCATCACCATGCCCGAAGACGTGATTCCGGCAACGAACATCTACGACATGCGCCTCACGGCTCATGAGGACGGTTGGATTTACGGCATCTTCTGCGCCGAACGCCACGACCCCAATGCGCCTGCCGGTGACTTGTCCTCGGCTACGGCTACAGCTGCCATTGCCCGCACCAAGGATTTGAAGAACTGGGAACGCCTACCCGACCTGAAGACCAAGAGCCAGCAGCGCAACGTAGTGCTGCACCCTGAGTTTGTAGATGGCAAGTATGCCTCTATACCCGTCCGCAGGATGGCTTTATTGATGCCGGCAGCGGTGGTGGTATCGGCTGGGCGCTGGTGGACGACATAACCCATGCCGAGGTGAAGGAAGAGAAGATTATCGACCAGCGCTACTATCACACCATCAAGGAGGTGAAGAATGGTGAAGGTCCGCATCCCATCAAGACTCCGACAGGATGGTTGCATCTGGCTCATGGTGTCCGCGGTTGTGCCGCCGGATTGCGCTATGTGCTCTATATGTACATGACTTCCCTGGAAGACCCGACGAAACTGATTGCCACTCCCGGTGGGGCCTTTATGGTACCCGAGGGTGAGGAACGTATAGGTGACGTAAGCAATGTACTTTTCACCAATGGCTGGATTGCCGACGAAGACGGAACGGTATTCATCTACTACGCTTCTTCCGACACGCGGATGCATGTGGCTACCTCTACCATCGACAAGCTGGTGGATTATTGCATGAATACACCTGCCGACGGCTTGTCGTCATCGGCTTCGGTAGAAACGTTGAAGAAACTGATAGACAAAAACAAGGCAATCACTAATCACTAATAACTAATTTACCGTGGCAACACTAAAAGAAAAAATCGGTTATGGTTTCGGGGATATGTCTTCCTCTATGTTCTGGAAGATATTCTCCTATTATTTACCGTTCTTTTATTCTAATATATTTGGTTTGAGCTTGGCTGATGCAGGATTGCTGATGCTGGTGACACGTATTTGGGATGCAGTGTCCGACCCCATGATGGGAGTCATTGCAGACCGTACCCATACGCGTTGGGGCAAGTATCGCCCTTATCTGCTGTGGATTGCAGCTCCTTTTGCCATCGCCGGGATTTTACTTTTTACAACGCCCGACATGGGGACAACGGGCAAGCTGATATGGGCTTACGTCACTTACATTCTGATGATGACGGTATATACGGCCATCAATGTACCATACGGGGCCATGCTGGGAGTAATGACTGATGATTCGAACACAAAAACGGTTTTCTCTTCCTACCGTATGTTCTTTGCATACGGAGGTAGCTTTATTGCCTTGGGGGCATGGGAACCGTTGTGCAATTGGTTCCGGTCGATGGACAACAGCAATGCTTCCAGTTGGCAGTATGCCATGGTATGTATTGCCACGCTCTGCTTTTTTGGCTTTCTGACTTGTTTTGGCATGACGCGAGAGCATGTCAAGAGTGTGGCATCCGAATCCGTCGGTAAGGATGTGAAGTCGCTGGTGCGCAATTCGCCCTGGTGGATATTGAATGGTGCGGCGTTGCTGTCGAATTTCTTCAATACGGTACGCGGAGCTACTGCCGCCTACTTCTTCAAGGACTATATCAGTGCCAATGCATTCCTCGATTTCGGGGTGTTCAATCTGGTGTTGTATGCCGGCTTGTTCCTGATGGTGGGTGAAGTGTGTAATATGATTGGTGTGGCGCTGGCTGTGCCTCTGTCCATGAAGTTCGGAAAGAAGTCCACCTATATCATTTCGCTCGTGTGCCTGGTAGTGTTCAGCGTGCTCTTCTTCTTTGTGCCGAATGACGGGCTGGATGGTGGCTGATGATGATTTTCCAGGTGCTTATCTCCATCTGCACCGGTATCGTATCTCCGCTGATTTGGAGCATGTATGCGGATGTGGCGGACTATGCCGAGCAAAAGGATGGCACATCCTCTACGGGGCTGATATTCTCTTCCGGTTCTATGGCGCAGAAGTTTGGCGGTGCATTTGCAGGCTGGGCGGTAATGGCACTGTTGGCATTCTTCGGTTACAATACCGCAGAGAATGCCGTGCAGACTCCCGAGGCGCTGGATGGCTTGAAGTATCTGATGAGCTTTGTTCCTGCTGCGATAGCCGCACTTTCCATCGTTGTCGTATTTATCTATCCATTGAATAAGACGCGTATGGCAGCCATCAATGCAGACCTGAAAGAGCGCCGTGAGAACCTTCAGCAGAATAACTTATAACTCATAACTCAAAAACTTGTGGATATCAAGAAGATGAAACAGGAGATGGAGGAGGAGCTGGTTTCCAATATCCTCCCCTTCTGGATAAATAGAATGACGGATGAAGTGAACGGCGGTTTCTACGGTCGTATCACGGGCCGGGAGGAGGTGAAGCCCGAAGCAGAAAAGGGGGCCATCCTGAACGCCCGCATCTTGTGGACCTTCTCGGCTGCATACCGCTTGCTGAAGAGGCCGGAGTATCTGGAAACGGCTACGCGTGCCAAACGTACTCTTATCGACCGTTTCTACGACAATGAATTTGGTGGAGTTTACTGGTCGCTCGACTATAAAGGCAATCCGCTCGATACCAAGAAGCAGATTTACGCTTTGGGGTTCGCCATCTACGGGCTGAGTGAATATGCCCGTGCCACGGGCGATGATGAAGCGCTGGCATATGCCATCCGCTTGTTTGAGACTATCGAAGAGCATAGCTTCGACCCCGTGAAAAACGGTTATTGCGAAGCCTTGACCCGCGAATGGGGAGAAATAGCTGATATGCGCCTCAGCGCCAAGGATGAGAACGAGCGCAAGACGATGAATACCCATCTGCATATACTGGAACCTTATACCAATCTTTTCCGCGTGTGGAAGGATGCCCGTCTGGAGAAGCAACTGCGCAATTTGATAGGCCTTTTCACGGAACGGATTCTGAATATCAAGACCGGTCATTTGGAATTGTTCTTCAATGATGATTGGGTTAGTAAATATCGCATTGTTTCCTACGGGCACGACATCGAAGCCTCCTGGTTGTTACACGAGGCTGCCCTTGTCCTGGGTGATAAGGACCTCCTGGAGAAAGTGGAACCACTTGTAGAATACATCGCCGCCGCTGCCGATGAAGGATTGACGCCCGACGGCAGCATGATATACGAGACTTTTCCGGATAAGGGAAAGACCGATACCGACCGCCACTGGTGGGTACAGGCCGAGAACGTAGTGGGACATGCCAACCTCTACCAGCACTTTGATGACGAAGTGGCCATGCAGAAGGCTCTCCGATGCTGGAACTTCATCAAGCAGCATCTGGTAGACTACAAGTACGGAGAATGGCATTGGAGCGTGCGTGCCGACGGCACGGTGAACACCGATGATGACAAGGCGGGATTCTGGAAATGTCCGTATCACAACGGACGTATGTGCATGGAAATTATTGAACGTTTTTCATAGGTTTTCTATCATAAGAAGATGAATAGATTGATGGTTTTGGGGATTCTGGTCTGGATGGGGATTGCGCTGCACGCGCAATCTCTTTATCCGGACTTCAGCAAGCTGAACTTCGGGTGTGACGGAAACAGCATTACCGCAGGCGAACAATGGTCTAAGACTGTAGTGGATAAACTCGGATTCGCTACACATCACAACGTGGCGGTCGGTTCTGCCACATGGGCATGCCATCCCGATACTCAGGATTATGGCAGCGAAGCTTTTGCCGGCATCTCCGGCGGTTGGCAGGCTACGGAGGATAAGCATGAGTTGCAGATGCGGCACAACAACGTGTCAAAGGTGCATATCCAGAAGTTCATAGCCGAAGTGGAAAGTGGCGCTTACCCTGCGCCCGATGTCTTTGTGTTCTCTATGGGAACGAATGACCGTAACTTGGGTAGTGCCGAAGAGGCCCTTAAGGGGAAGACGCTCGATGAAGTAGATGTCAACACCATGGCGGGCGGTGCCCGTTGGTCCATTCAGACCATTCTGGAGCATTATCCCCAATGCCGCGTATTCGTGTGCACGCCGATTCAGACCGGCAACCCCGAACACAATGCACTGAATCTGCAGAAGATTGCCATCTTGCGTGAGTTGTGCCGGGCGCTTTCCGTGCAGCTGATAGACTGTTACTCCAACTGTGGTATCACCGAAAAGTTTGAGCAGCCTTCCGGTAGCGGGCGCTATCTGCGCGACGGGTTGCATCCCGACAAACCGGGGCAGGAGCTGATGGGCCGTTACATTGCGAAGGAGATACGGAACCATTTCTTTTAGTTCCGTTCTGCATATTCCGGTTGGAATAACTTATCATTTAGGGCTTGTAAAGCCCTTTTTTTGTCTGTATTCTTAATGACGAATGCCACGTCATTATTGCTGCTGCCATATGAAATCATCCGCAGGGGGATGTCCTTTAGCGCCTCCATAATCTTTGCCTCAAACCCGGCATATTCCCATTGCATGTTGCCCACCACGGAGACGATGGTCATGCGGTCTTCTACCAATACATGGGCATATTGGCGTAGTTCGGAGATGATATTCGATAAACGAGTGCAGTCGTCTATAGCCACAGATACGTCCAGATTGGAGGATACCAGCAGGCAGAGGGGGGTACGGTATTTGGCAAAAATATCGAAAATCTTGCTGATGAACAGATAGGGACACAGATTATGGTTCGATTCGAACTTTATGTATATGATGTGGTCCTTGGCGGCTATGGCTTGATGATATTGTCGTCCTGCAGGTTGGAAATCAGCGTGCCTTCTGCCGATGGTTCCATAGAGTTAAGCAGCCGGACGGGAATATTCCTTAGGCGTGCCGGGGCGATACAGAAGGGATGTAGTATCTTGGCACCATAGAAGGCCAGTTGTTCGGCTTCGTTGAAGCTGAGGCGTTTCACGGGGCGGGTACCTGACACTTCGCGCGGATCATTGTTGTGCATGCCATCTATGTCCGTCCATATTTGTATCTCGTCTGCTTGGAGGCGGTGCCAATGAGGGAAGCGGTGTAATCACTGCCGCCGCGTTTCAGGTTGTCTGTTTCGTTATAGGCATTCTTGCAGATGAAACCCTGAGTGATGAAGAGATTGATGCCGGGATGGCAGGCAAGCTGTTCTCGGAGTTTCTGTTCTATATATTCCAAGTCGGGTTCGTTGTCGGGGCCGATACGCATGAAGTCGAATGCACAAAGCAGCACATTGGGAACTTTCAGCTCGCGCAGGTAGAAGTGCATCAGGGCGGTACTGATAAGTTCGCCTTGTGCCAGCACTTCCTTCTCTTCGACGGAGGTGAAGGAATCTTTGGTAAATTTCCATAGTTGCTGGAAGCGGTCGAGGATATAATCTATTGCTTCCCGTTTCAGTTTCTCGTCGGTCAGCAACCCATTGGCAAATTCGATGAACTGGAATTCCAGCCGGGTGATGCGGTCGTGGGCTTGTTCTATTTCACGGTTGAACAAGTTGGCGGCAATCTCCTCCAGATGGTTGGTGGTGCCTGCGGTGGCAGACAGTACCACAATCTTGGGTGTTGCATCTTTAATGAGTGTTGCTACATGTTTCATTCTCTCTACGGTGCCGACGGAAGTTCCGCCGAATTTACAAATTTTCATTTCTTGTTTCTTTTTTAACAGTTTCATAATTGCATTCATCCGGAGGTTCTTCCTTCCGGCTTTTCATTTCAGGTGGCCTCTTTCCAAAATGGAAGGGGAGGCATAAGAGGCTGTCACTGGGACTAGGCCTGCATAATGCCGCTGTGGCATTGCTGTGGTGGGATATTCATATCCCGGTTGGCGGCAGGCTCTTGCCCCTTCACCTATAAAAGTTCAAAAGATGTGCCGTTGGTATTTGGGAAAAGCTTATATTTGCACACCCTGTTTTTTACCGTTATCAGTTTAAAAACTTATCGAATAGATATGAGTAAGATTCTAATCATTGATGATGAGGTACAAATCCGTACCCTTCTGACACGGATGATGGAGTTGGAGGGATATGACGTCTGTCAGGCTGGTGATTGCAGGGCTGCCCTGAAGCAACTGGAACTCCAAAATCCCGATGTAGCTTTGTGTGATGTGTTTCTGCCCGATGGAAATGGGGTGGACTTGGTGTTGGCTATCAAGAAGGCGGCGCCCAATGTGGAAGTTATTCTGCTGACAGCGCACGGCAATATTCCCGATGGGGTGCAGGCCATCAAGAACGGTGCTTTCGACTACATCACCAAGGGAGACGATAATAACAAGATTATTCCTCTGATAAGTCGTGCCGTCGAGAAGGCGCGCATGAATGTACGGTTGGAAAAACTGGAGAAGAAGGTGGGGCAGACGTACTCTTTTGACTCTATCCTGGGAGAATCCAAAGTCCTGAAGGATGCCGTTTCGTTGGCCCGGAAGGTAGCGGGGACGGACGTGCCAGTGTTGCTGACGGGAGAGACGGGAACCGGTAAGGAGGTCTTTGCCCAGGCCATCCATTACAGTAGCAAGCGTGCCAAGCAGAATTTTGTAGCGGTGAATTGCTCTTCGTTCAGCAAGGAATTGCTGGAGAGTGAGATGTTCGGTCATAAAGCCGGTTCGTTTACGGGAGCGTTGAAAGACAAGAAAGGCTTGTTTGAAGAGGCGAATAACGGTACTATCTTCTTGGACGAGATAGGCGAGATGGCCTTTGAACTCCAGGCCAAGCTGCTGCGTATCCTCGAAACGGGGGAGTATATCAAGATAGGGGATACGAAACCCACCCGCGTCAACGTGCGTATTATTGCTGCCACCAACCGTAACTTGCCGGAAGAGATTGCCAATGGCCGTTTCCGTGAGGATTTGTTCTACCGCCTCAGTGTTTTCCAGGTACACCTTCCGCCGTTGCGTGAGCGTGCAGGAGATGTCCGCCTGCTGGCAGAGGCGTTCGTGAAGAGCTTTTCCACACAACTGTCCCGTACGATAGAAGGATTTCCCCCGATTTTCTTGCTGCCCTGGAGCAACAGCCGTGGAAGGGGAATATCCGTGAGTTGCGCAATGTGATAGAACGCAGCCTCATCGTCAGCGAGGGGGAACGGCTGGAAGTGGAAGACCTGCCACTCGAAATTCAGAATGCCCGTTATGAACAATCGGTTGACGAGACACCCGGCAGCTTTGAGCTGTCCGCCATGGAGCGCCGTCACATAGCCCGCGTGCTGGAATATACCAAAGGAAATAAGACGGAAGCTGCACGGTTGTTGAAAATCGGACTGACAACTTTGTACCGCAAGATTGAGGAATACAAACTGTGAGTTGAAGTTTAGGCCTTTTGTGTAAACACTGTATTTACCTCGTTATTATTCCTACCGTTTTGACAAGCACCCTTCCATTTTGGAAGGGTGCTTGTCGTTTATATCCCCTCTGTCTGAAGTCTGTATTTTATTGTTTATTAGTGCTTTATGCCGCTGATTCAATCTTTGGCACGCATTTGGCAACCGGAAGGCAGGTAAAAAACATAGTATTAATTCAATAAAGGTAAAAACATGGGTATAACGATTTCATTTATTTTTTGCCTGCTGAGCGGCGTGTTCGCTTTCTGGCTATTCTGGAAATGTGTGGATTGGTTTGAAAAGATTTAAGAAGGAGAGAATTATGTACACAGCATTATTTGTATTAGGTATTGCGGTTTTCGGGTATTTGATGTATGTACTCGTGAAACCGGAAAAGTTTTAAGAGGCTTGTGAGCTGAATGTTACAAGCCGAATTAATTTAATCGATAAAAGACATGAATACAGAAATTTTAGGCGTCGCCTTGCAGATTGTTCTGCTGGTGGTATTGGCTTATCCACTTGGAAAATATATTGCAAAGGTCTATAAAGGACAAAAGACCTGGTCGGACTTCATGAAGCCGGTAGAGAGATTGATATTCAAGGTATCCGGCATCAATCCGCAGGAAGAGATGAACTGGAAGCAGTTCTTGAAAGCGCTGCTGTTGCTGAATGCCTTCTGGTTTGTGTGGGGAATGGTATTGCTGGTCACCCAGCACTGGTTGCCCTTGAACCCCGACGGCAACGGTCCGCAAACTCCCGACCAGGCATTCAACACCTGCATCAGTTTTATGGTTAACTGTAACTTGCAGCACTATTCCGGTGAAAGCGGACTGACGTATTTCACCCAGTTGTTTGTCATCATGCTCTTCCAGTTCATCACGGCGGCAACGGGCATGGCGGCCATGGCAGGCATCATGAAGTCTATCAGTGCCAAGACAACAAAAACGATAGGAAACTTTTGGAACTTCCTCGTACTGAGTTGTACACGTATCCTGTTGCCTCTTTCACTGATTGTGGGCTTCATCCTGATAGTGGAAGGTACTCCGATGGGATTTGACGGCAAGATGAAAGTCACCACTCTCGAAGGGCAGGAGCAAATGGTTTCACAAGGTCCTGCAGCAGCCATTGTACCTATCAAGCAGTTGGGTACGAACGGGGGCGGTTACTTTGGGGTGAATTCTTCCCATCCTTTGGAGAATCCCACTTATCTGTCCGACATTGCGGAATGCTGGTCCATTCTGATTATCCCGATGGCAATGGTATTTGCACTGGGCTTTTATACGAACCGCAGGAAGCTGTCGTATAGCATCTTCGGTGTGATGCTCTTTGCTTATCTGGCGGGTGTGGGCATCAATGTCTATCAGGAGATGAATGGTAATCCGCGTATCGACGAACTGGGCATTGCGCAGACCGGCGGTGCCATGGAAGGCAAGGAAGTGCGCCTCGGTGCAGCTGCCACAGCCTTGTGGAGCATTACGACAACGGTCACTTCCAATGGCTCGGTCAACGGCATGCACGATTCCACAATGCCTCTCAGTGGCATGATGGAGATGCTGAACATGCAGATTAACACTTGGTTCGGCGGTGTCGGTGTGGGCTGGATGAACTACTACACGTTCATTATCATTGCAGTGTTCATCAGCGGCCTGATGGTGGGACGTACTCCGGAGTTCCTCGGCAAGAAGGTGGAGGCGCGCGAAATGAAGATTGCCACCATCGTAGCCTGCTGCATCCCTTCGTCATTCTGGTGGGCACGGCTCTCTCCAGCTATCTGTTCGCACATCATCCTGAGTTCGTGGCAAGTGAGGGCGGCTGGCTGAACAACCCCAGCTTTCACGGGCTGAGCGAGCAGCTGTATGAGTTCACTTCTTGTGCTGCCAACAATGGCTCGGGCTTCGAGGGGCTGGGTGATAACACTTACTTCTGGAACTATGCCTGCGGCTGGGTGCTCATTCTGAGCCGTTTCATTCCGATTGTGGGGCAAGTAGCCATTGCCGGTCTGCTGGCCGAGAAGAAGTTCATCCCGGAAAGTGCTGGTACGCTGAAGACGGATACGTTGACGTTCGGTGTGATGACCTTCGCTGTGATTTTCATTGTGGCTGCTTGTCATTCTTCCCGGCACACGCGTTGAGTACGATTGCGGAACATTTTTCCATGTAGCCGATAGGGAATCTATATGCGGCTGGCAAGAGTCCCGGACTGAGGGTGGCAGCCATAGGGACTTACCTATCCTCACCCGTATACTGAAAGGGTAAAACACCCGGATGTTTTACCCCAAAACATGGGGATGTTTTCACCCAATACACCCGGATGTTTTACCCTAAAACATGGGGATGTTTTTCCGCAATACATCCGGATGTTTAGACCTCTCGGTATACGGGTGAAGGGGGCTAAGTCCCTATGGCTGCTACCCTCAGTCCCGGACTTTGGTTGACAGCGCATTATTTCAAAAGCCCAAGGCAAATGATATAAACTAATTTAATCACTTATTTATGAAAAAAGATAAGAAATCAGCTTCCTTGTTTCAGAAGGAGCAAGTAATGGAAAGTTTGAAGCAGTCATTCGTGAAGTTGAATCCGCGGATGATGATAAAGAACCCGATAATGTTTACGGTAGAGCTGGTGACACTGGTGATGCTGGTGGTCTGCATCCTCTCGTTGGGCACTTCGGAATACGGGACGTTCGGATATAATTTTCTGGTATTCGTCATCTTGTTTGTGACGTTGCTGTTTGCCAATTTTGCCGAGGCCATTGCCGAAGCGCGTGGCAAGGCACAAGCCGACAGCTTGCGCAAGACCCGTGAGGAGACTCCCGCCAAGGTGTTGGTAGACGGTAAATTGCAGACGGTCAGCAGTTCTCGTCTGAAGAAAGGAGACTATTTTGTATGCGAGGCGGGCGACACGATTCCTGCCGACGGTGAGATTGTAGAAGGACTTGCCTCTATCGACGAGAGTGCCATTACCGGCGAGTCTGCCCCCGTGATTCGCGAGGCGGGTGGTGACAAGAGCTCCGTGACGGGTGGTACGAAAGTGCTTTCAGACAAGATTAAGGTATTGGTGACACAGCAGCCGGGCGAGAGCTTCCTTGATAAGATGATTGCCTTGGTGGAAGGCGCTACCCGTCGTAAAACGCCGAACGAGATTGCGCTGACTATCCTTTTGGCAGGATTTACGCTGGTATTCGTCATTGTGTGCATCACACTGATACCGATGGCGGACTATACCAATGTGGACCATCCGGGAACATACATTTCCATCGCTGCCATTCTCTCGCTGTTTGTCTGCCTGATACCGACTACCATCGGCGGCCTGCTTTCGGCCATCGGCATTGCGGGTATGGACCGTGCGTTGCGCGCCAACGTCATAACCAAGAGCGGCAAGGCGGTGGAAACTGCCGGAGACATTGACACGTTGCTGCTGGACAAGACTGGTACCATCACTATCGGTAACCGCAAAGCCACGAAGTTTCATGTGGCTCCGGGTGTCGATGAGGACCGGTTTGTGGAAGCCTGCCTGCTGTCTTCCCTTTCCGACGAGACTCCGGAAGGAAAGTCCATTATCGAACTGGGACGTGAGAGCGGTCGCCGCGTGCGCGATTTGCATACTGCGGGTGCCCACATGATTAAGTTCACTGCCGAGACCAAATGTTCGGGCGTAGACTTGCAGGACGGCACGCAGATTCGCAAAGGTGCTTTTGATGCCATCCGCAGGATTGTGGAAGCTGCCGGAAACAAGTTCCCGAAAGAAATAGAAGATGTCATCTCTGCAATCTCAAGCAACGGTGGTACTCCACTGGTGGTGTGTGTCGACCGGAAGGTGACCGGCGTCATCGAGTTGCAGGACATCATTAAACCCGGTATCCAGGAGCGCTTCGAACGCCTCCGCAAAATGGGAGTGAAGACTGTCATGGTGACTGGAGACAATCCGCTGACTGCCAAGTATATTGCCGAGAAAGCCGGTGTAGACGACTTCATAGCTGAAGCCAAGCCGGAGGACAAGATGGAGTATATTAAGAAAGAGCAGCAGGCGGGCAAGCTGGTAGCATGATGGGCGATGGTACGAATGATGCCCCCGCACTGGCGCAAGCCAATGTCGGCGTAGCATGAACAGCGGTACGCAGGCTGCCAAGGAAGCCGGTAACATGGTGGACCTTGACAATGACCCGACGAAACTGATTGAGATTGTGGAAATAGGCAAGCAACTGTTGATGACCCGTGGTACGCTGACCACCTTCTCCATTGCAAATGACGTTGCCAAGTATTTTGCCATTATCCCTGCTTTGTTCATGGTTGCCATCCCGCAGTTGGCCCCGCTGAATATCATGGGGCTGCATAGTCCGGAAACGGCGATACTGTCGGCTATCATCTTCAACGCCATCATCATTCCTATCCTGATTCCACTGGCTTTGAGGGGAGTGCAGTACAAGCCGATAGGTGCCAGCGCACTGCTCCGCCGCAACCTGCTGATATATGGGCTGGGTGGTGTCATTGCTCCGTTCGTGGGTATCAAGTTGATAGATATGATAGTAAGTTTATTCTAAATTTAAAATGAAGATAACAATGAAAACGCTTTGGAAATCACTTAAGATAACGCTTGCATTCTGCGTATTTTTCTCCGTGTTCTATATCCTTGTCTTATGGATATTTGCACAGTTTGCCGGTCCCAACAAGGGAAATGCCGAGGTGGCTACCTTGAACGGCAAGGTGGTAGGTGCCGCCAATGTAGGGCAGATGTTTACGCAGGACATCTACTTCTGGGGACGTTCCTCTTGTGCGGGTGACGGTTACGATGCTTCCAGCTCTGCCGGCAGCAACAAGGGCCCCACGAACGAGGAGTACCTTGCCGAGGTAGAGGCACGTATAGACACCTTCCTGGTGCATCATCCCTATTTGAACCGTAAAGATGTCCCTGCTGAGATGGTGACGGCCAGCGGTTCCGGTCTGGACCCGGACATCACCCCCGCCGGTGCCTATGTGCAGGTGAAGCGTGTGGCGCAGGCACGTGGCATGAACGAGGCCGATGTAAGGGCCATCGTGGACAAGACGGTAGAGAAACCGTTGCTCGGACTCTTCGGTACGGAGAAAGTGAATGTGCTGAAATTGAATATCGCTTTGGAAGAAGCCGGCCATAAGAAATGATTCTTGAGGCTGGAGTAAATAATCTTATATTAAACAGTTGGACTATGAATAGATTGAAGAAAATAACGTTAGGTTTTGTTGCTGCCGTTGCAGCGTGTTTCATCGGAACGAATGGGGCGAAGGCCCAGGAGTTCAAGATTCAAGGCGACCTGGTGAGTTCTTATGTATGGCGTGGCTTTTATCAGACCGGTGCCAGCTTCCAGCCTACTTTGGGCTTCGGCATCGGCGGTTTCTCCATCACGGCATGGGGCTCTACGGATTTTGACGGTACTTCCTCCGGCGGGGGAGCTGCCGCAAAGGAAATAGACTTGACCGCCGCTTATGCTTTCGGCAACTCAGGACTGAGTCTACAGGTGGCCAGTTTGTGGTGGGCAGGCCAGGGGGCCAATAAATATTTCAACTTCAAGAGTCACGAAACGGCCCATCACTTCGAGGCGGGGCTGGCCTATACTCTTCCGGTGGAGAAGTTCCCGTTGTCCATAGCCTGGTACACCATGTTTGCCGGAGCCGACAAGAATGACAAGGGAGAACAGAACTATTCCTCTTATGTGGAACTGAACTATCCGTTCAGCGTAAAAGCGGTGGATTTGAATGTGACCTGCGGCTTCTTGCCCTACGAAGCGGGAGTCGGTGTTTATGGTATTTCCAACAGCGGGTTTGCCGTTACGAATGTAGCGCTGAAAGGAACAACGGAAATCAGGATAACGGACGGTTTTTCCGTACCCGTATTCGCTCAAGCCATCTGGAACCCGCGTATGGAAGACGCCCATCTGGTGTTCGGCATAACGTTGAGACCATGATTTGTCCGAATATGACTTTAGAGTTTATGAATTAGTGTTAGGGGGAGGTGTGTCAAAATTCACCACAGATTACACGGATTAACACAAAATGAGCTTAATGTGTTGATAATCAAAGATAATTATCTGTGCAAATCTGTGTAATCTGTGGTGAATTTTGACACACCCCCTTGTGAAGCATATGAAAATAGATAAAATCGGAATAAGATGAGTAGGGAAGAGAGTGTACGGCATTTCCTTGAGTTGATAAAGAAGTCGCGTCGCGGCAAGTTCAAGGTTTATATCGGTATGATTGCCGGGGTGGGCAAGTCATACCGCATGCTTCAGGAGGCGCATGACTTGCTGGACAACGGAGTCGATGTGAAAATCGGCTACATAGAGACGCATGGGCGTGCCGGGACGGATGCCTTGCTGGAGGGGTTGCCGGTGATTCCACGCCGCAAGCTGTTCTATAAGGGAAAGGAGCTGGAAGAGATGGACTTGGATGCCATCATCCGGGTACGTCCGGAAATCGTAGTGGTGGATGAGTTGGCGCATACCAACGTGGAGGGTAGCCGCAACGAGAAGCGCTGGCAGGACGTGATGGACCTGCTCGATGAAGGAATCAACGTGATTTCCGCCGTCAATATACAGCACATAGAGAGCATCAACGAAGAGGTGCAGGGTATTTCGGGTATCGAGGTGAGGGAACGTATTCCCGACAGTGTGCTTGAAGAGGCCGACGAGGTGGTGAATATAGACCTTACCGCCGAGGAATTGATAGCCCGGCTGAAGGCAGGGAAGATTTACAGACCGGAAAAAGTACCCATTGCCCTAAACAATTTCTTCAAGACGGAGAACATCTTGCAATTGAGGGAGCTGGCCTTGAAGGAAGTGGCTCTGCGCGTAGAGAAGAAGGTGGAAAACGAGGTGACGGCCGGGGCAGGTGTCCGGCATGAGAAGTTCCTGGCTTGTATCAGTAGCAATGAACGGACACCGAGGCACATCATCCGGAAGGCGGCGCGGCTGGCTATCAGATACAACACCTCGTTTGTGGCGCTCTATGTACAGACACCCCGCGAGAGTGCCGAGCGCATTGGGCTGGCCCGACAGAGACATCTGCTGAATCACTTCAAACTGGTGGCAGAATTGGGTGGAGAGGTGGTCCAGGTACAGTCGGCGGATATATTGGGGAGTATTGTCGCCACGTGCAGGGAACGGCAGATAAAGACGGTCTGTATGGGTAGTCCTTCGTTCGGTCTGCCACAGTCCTTGTTCATGATATTGAAATACAGAAAATTTGTGAGCGATTTGGCGCAAGCAAACATAGATTTGATTATACTTGCATAAAATTAATTCTTAGGAGCATTATGAATATTCGTACAAAATTGATACTCAGTGTGGGCATTCTCACCGGCATGATTGTTCTGCTGGTAGCCCTTTCTGTCGTAAACCTCCAGATTTTGACTGCTACAGACCCTGACAGCCCTGCCGCCACACCCGGACTGCAGCGTGCGCTGATGTGGATTTCCGTCACGGGAGGAATTTGTATCCTTGCCGGTCTTGTACTGTTGGCATGGCTTCCCCGCTCCATCAGTAAGCCTATCCGGGAACTGACGCGCGGCATCCTCGAGATAGCCAACCATAATTACGAAAAGCGTCTCGATATGAGCGGGCATGAGGAGTTCCGCGAAGTGGCGGACAGTTTTAACCGCATGGCCGAGCGACTGACGGAATACCGTACCAGTACGCTGAACGACATTCTTGCCGCGAAGAAGTTCCTCGAGGCGGTTGTGAACAGTATACACGAGCCCATCATCGGGTTGAATCCGGAGCACGAGATACTTTTTATTAACAAGGAGGCTTTGACCGTGCTGAACCTGAAGCGGGAAGAGGTAATCCGCCGTTCTGCCGAGGAACTTTCGTTGAAGAATGACCTGCTGCGCCGTCTGGTTCGGGAACTTGTCACGCCGAGCGAGAAGAAGGAGCCGCTGAAAATCTATGCAGACAATAAAGAAAGTTATTTCCAGGCTTCCTACATCACGATTATGAATGCGGATGCCGAAACGGATGACCCGCGCAATTTGGGTGATGTAATCCTGCTCAAGAACATTACGGAGTTCAAGGAGCTGGATACGGCCAAGACTACTTTTATCTCGACCATTTCCCATGAGTTGAAGACTCCGGTTTCGGCCATTCTTATGAGCCTTCAGCTCTTGGAGGATAAGCGTGTGGGAACTTTGAACGATGAGCAGGAACAGTTGTCGAAAAGTATCCGTGACAATGCCGACCGCCTGCTGGGCATCACTGGCGAATTGCTGAACATGACCCAGGTGGAGGCGGGCAAGCTTCAGATGATTCCCAAGATAACGAAGCCCATCGAGCTCATAGAGTATGCCATCAAGGCTAATCAAGTGCAGGCGGATAAGTTCAATATCCAGATAGAAGTGGAATATCCCGGCGAGAAGATGCCGAAACTGTTTGTGGACAGTGAAAAGATAGCTTGGGTACTGACAAATCTGTTGAGCAATGCCATCCGTTATTCCAAAGAGAACGGGCGGGTCATCATCGGTGCCGAATATAAGGAAGGTTTTGTGAATATGTATGTGCAGGACTTCGGGAAAGGTATCGATCCCCGTTATCATCAGAGTATTTTCGACCGTTATTTCCGGGTACCCGGTACCAAAGTGCAGGGTAGCGGCCTGGGACTCTCCATCTCTAAGGATTTTGTGGAGGCTCATGGCGGTACGCTGACTGTAGAAAGCGAGCCGGGCAAGGGCAGCCGCTTTGTTATCAGGCTGAAAGGTTGACTTATTGCCTGCGGTAGTATAGAGGTGACATTCCGGTCTGTTTCTTGAAGAATGTTCCGAAGTAGGAGGCGTTGGGGAAGTTGAAGTAGTCCGAAATCTCCTGGATGTTCTTCTGGCTGTTCTTGAGCAGTGAGATGCTTTTACGGATGATGGCCTTGAATACCAGTTGCTGTACGGTATATCCGCAGATGGTTTTGGACAATGCGGAAAGATACTTGGGGGATAGGCAAAGCTTGTCTGCATAGAACTCTACTCCGCGCTCTTGCATGTAGTGCTGCTCGATAAGCTGTATCAACCGGATGAATATCTCGTTCTTGTGCCCCACCGAGTCGTTTCCGGTAGTGAGCTTGCGGTTATAGATGGAGCAGATACGGTAAGTCAATGCCAGGAGAAGCAGCTTCTGTTCGTAGTGGTTGAAAGCGTTCTTTTCCATGTGTAGAGTACTGTCCAGCAGGGACATGTACTTCATCATTTCTTCTTCCTCTCCGGTACTCCATACGTAGCAGGGTTCCGGTGTCAGAAAGGTATAGAGGTGCATGGAGACCACCGAGTTTCCGATGATGTCCCGTATAGGGTCTGTCTGGTAGAGGAGGATGAAGAGTTCTATGTCCTCCGATTCCTGGATAACTTGGAATATGCAATCCTTCGGGAAGAAAAGGGTTTCTCCTGCCCGCGCGGAGAAGGACTTTTGGTTGAGGGAGAAGCTGAAGCTTCCCTTCCGGCAGATGACCAAGCCGACTCCATCTACAAAATGAGGCTGCCTCAAGGCGTCGGGGAAGGTGTGGAGCATACCTTCCGAACTGCAAATTTCTTCTCCTTTCAACAGAGCCCGGTTGAGGCGGGACAGCCGTTCCAGCTGGGTGTTATCCATAGCATACGTAATTATTCGGTTATTAAGACAGCGCTAAGTTAGTAATTTCCGCTTAGGATAGGGTACGGCAAGGGCAAATATCATACAAAAAAAGCAAGCGTATAGTGTCCAACCCGCCATCTCCTTTACAGCCGAGAGGGTGGCTTGTACCTGGATACGTCCTTTGGTGGACATGGCGGCCATGTTGACCGCTTCCGCCTTGCTCTTTCCCTGGTACTGCATCCCTTGCACGGTTTGGGTGAATGAGGCGGATGCTTCGGGGTGTAGCATGTCTACGTTCTGTGCATAACGGGTGACGTAATGTTGCTGGCGTTCCTGTAGTACGTTGGTGTAGAGGGCGGCACCGATGCTGGGTGCCAGAACCATGCGTACGGTGAGCATGGTACATATCCAGGAAGAGAGGTACTTGTAGGGCATGCGTTGGGTGGCATATGTCGGTATCAGCGAATAGAGGAGCATCATACCCGTGGAACGGATGATGACCGGATACTTCATCCGTTCGTACAGTCCTGCGCCTTGTACCTCGAAATACATGAACATGGCGGAAAGCCCCAATAGAAGGAAACCTGCGGCAAAAAGGTATTTAAAGTGTACACCTTTCACGCTGAGCCAGATGGTGGCAATGCCGCCAATAAGGTAACCCAACATGGACCAGTTGCCCAGGGTGGCGTTCTGGAAGTTGTCCAGTTTCATGCCTATACCCGTGAATACGTTGACAAACATGGCGCTGGAATTCAGTACCATTAACAGAAAATAGAGCAGGAAGCCCATACGGATGGTGCGCAGTTTGAATACATCGAGCTGATAGTAAGGATTGCGCTGGGTGGACTCGATGTAGAGGAATGTGCCACCGGCGATGATGGCGCAGACTGTGGCCCATTGTATGGTTGGGTCGTCGTACCAGTCAAGCACTTTACCATAAGTCAGCACGTAGGTAATGCAGGCCAATGTGATGCAGAAGATGGAGGCATTGCCAAACTGCTTGAAGTTGATGGGGAAGCGGCGGGTGGTATATCTATGGTAAGGCATGGTGACGAAGGTGACGAGGATGCAGAGCAATAGCAACCCCATCATGAAGTAGTGTATGTACTGCCATTCGTACTCAAAAGCGAGCCAGGCGGTGAGCGAGGTACCCAATTGTCCCAGTACCATGAAGAATAGGTAGATGGCGGGTTGTGCCGCACTCCGTTCGATGTCCAGCTTGTCCCAGCCTTCGCCGGTTACGGGCTCGTTGCCAGGTGTAATCTTATCGTACGCTTCGATATGCCCTGCATACTTTATGAGTGTGAAGAGGTTGACCATCATCAGTACCATTCGTAGGAATCCCATAAAGATGCTGCATAGTGCCAGCAGGAAAACGCTGTCTGTCTTGGCGCAGATATAGCTGAAGATGTACATCAGTGAGAACCCAGCCAGGCACATCATTTTCTGCCGGCGGATGACTACCAGCCTATACAGAAAGGGACAGAATGCCGCCATGCCGATGGAAGTGGCGAAGTTGGCAAACTGGATGTGCTCGGAAATGATACCGAGTCCGCTCATCATTTCGGTGCTTGCCACCGAGTAGGTACCGCCCACGGTCAGTATAGGCAGAAAGAATACGAATAGGATGATGATACCTACCGGCTTGGGTACCAATTATAGAAGGGATAGTTTTTGGGATATGAGGGCATGGGGTGAGGGATTAGGGGTTAGGGGTTAAGGGGGTAGGGATTAGGGATTAGGGAGTTGGTTGCCTTAATC
>NZ_BAKJ01000050.1 GCF_000614125.1 Bacteroides rodentium JCM 16496 | reverse complement strand
ACTCTTCACATCAAGGGCGAAGCGTAAAATTAAAAAAAAACTTGTAGTGCATTGATTATTCAAAACTTATTAGTATCTTTGCAGCCCAAAAGTGTATAATTTTGAATTAATATAAACAATAATATATAACTAAAAACAATTAAAATGCCTACAATTCAGCAATTAGTAAGAAAAGGACGCGAAGTGCTGGTGGAGAAATCAAAGTCTCCTGCCTTGGACTCTTGTCCTCAAAGACGTGGCGTTTGCGTGAGAGTGTACACAACCACTCCGAAGAAACCGAATTCAGCTATGCGTAAAGTAGCTCGTGTACGTTTGACCAATGGTAAAGAGGTGAACTCTTATATTCCGGGAGAAGGTCACAACTTGCAGGAACACTCTATTGTATTGGTACGCGGCGGTCGTGTGAAAGACCTTCCGGGTGTACGTTATCACATCGTACGTGGTACTTTGGATACTGCAGGTGTCGCAGGTCGTACACAAAGACGTTCCAAATACGGTGCAAAACGTCCGAAGCCGGGCCAAGCAGCTCCTGCTAAGAAGAAATAATCTGGCGGCCTGATGCCCAAAAAAACAGAAAAAATTAAAAGTAATAACTTACGTTTTAGTTTGTTGGAGATGCTAAAGGTTGAGTAAATTCTCCGGAGGGAGAGTTGAAGAAGACAGAAGTAAACAACCAAGAACGAAAAACATTATTCTTTCAGACAAATGAGAAAAGCAAAACCAAAAAAACGCGTTATCCTGCCGGATCCCGTGTTCAATGATGTAAAAGTTTCCAAATTCGTGAATCACTTGATGTACGATGGAAAGAAGAACACTTCTTATGAAATCTTCTATGCTGCGTTGGAAACAGTGAAGAACAAAATGCAGAATGAAGAGAAATCCGCTCTTGAAATTTGGAAAAAAGCACTGGATAATGTAACTCCCCAAGTGGAGGTTAAGTCTCGCCGTGTGGGTGGTGCTACTTTCCAGGTTCCTACAGAAATCCGTGCTGACCGTAAAGAGTCAATTTCAATGAAGAACTTGATTATCTTTGCACGTAAGCGTGGTGGTAAATCAATGGCTGACAAGCTGGCTGCTGAAATCATGGATGCATTCAACGAACAAGGCGGTGCTTACAAGCGTAAAGAAGATATGCACAGAATGGCAGAAGCTAACCGTGCATTTGCCCATTTCAGATTCTAATACTATAAGAGACTAACCAATTAGAAGATTAAAAACTTAAAGTAAGGGAATTAGAAAATGGCAAAGAATGATTTACATTTGACACGTAATATCGGTATCATGGCTCACATTGATGCCGGAAAAACAACAACCTCTGAACGTATTTTGTTTTACACGGGATTGACCCACAAAATCGGTGAGGTACACGATGGTGCCGCTACAATGGACTGGATGGAGCAAGAGCAGGAACGTGGTATTACTATCACTTCTGCTGCTACTACCACTCGTTGGAAATATGCCGGTGATACTTATAAAATCAACTTGATTGACACCCCGGGACACGTTGACTTTACCGCCGAGGTAGAGCGTTCTTTGCGTATTCTTGATGGTGCTGTTGCTGCTTACTGTGCAGTAGGTGGTGTTGAACCGCAATCTGAGACAGTTTGGCGTCAAGCTGATAAATATAACGTACCGCGTATCGCTTACGTTAATAAAATGGACCGTTCCGGTGCTGACTTCTTTGAAGTAGTTCGCCAGATGAAGGATGTTTTGGGTGCTAATCCGTGTCCTATAGTTGTTCCTATCGGTGCTGAGGAGTCTTTCAAAGGTCTGGTAGACCTTATTAAAATGAAAGCTATTTATTGGCATGATGAAACAATGGGTGCGGACTATACAGTAGAGGAAATTCCTGCAAACCTGGTAGATGAAGCTAACGAATGGAGAGATAAGATGCTCGAAAAAGTGGCTGAGTTTGACGATGCTTTGATGGAGAAATATTTCGATGATCCTTCTACTATTACAGAAGAAGAAGTGTTGAGAGCTCTCCGCAATGCTACTGTACAGATGGCTGTAGTTCCGATGTTGTGCGGCTCTTCATTCAAGAACAAGGGTGTACAGACATTGCTCGACTATGTTTGCGCATTCTTGCCTTCTCCGCTGGATACAGAAAATGTTGTCGGTACAAACCCTGACACTGGTGCTGAAGAAGATCGCAAGCCGAGCGAAGACGAAAAGACTTCTGCATTGGCATTCAAGATCGCAACTGACCCGTATGTAGGTCGTTTGACTTTCTTCCGTGTTTATTCTGGTAAGATTGAGGCAGGTTCTTATATCTACAATTCTCGCTCAGGCAAGAAGGAACGTGTATCCCGTCTGTTCCAGATGCATTCTAACAAGCAGAACCCGGTAGAAGTTATCGGTGCCGGTGATATTGGCGCCGGTGTTGGTTTCAAGGATATACATACTGGTGATACATTGTGTGACGAAACTGCACCGATTGTATTGGAATCTATGGACTTCCCGGAACCGGTAATTGGTATTGCAGTTGAGCCTAAGACTCAGAAGGATATGGATAAGCTGTCAAATGGTCTGGCTAAGCTGGCTGAAGAAGACCCGACGTTCACAGTTAAGACTGACGAACAGACTGGTCAGACAGTTATTTCCGGTATGGGTGAGCTTCACTTGGATATTATCATCGACCGTCTGAAACGTGAGTTCAAGGTTGAATGTAACCAGGGTAAGCCTCAGGTTAACTATAAGGAAGCTATCACTAAGACAGTCAACTTGCGTGAAGTTTACAAGAAGCAGTCCGGTGGCCGTGGTAAGTTTGCTGATATTATAGTGAACATTGGCCCGGTTGATGAAGACTTCAAGGAAGGTGGATTGCAATTCGTTGATGAAGTGAAGGGTGGTAACATTCCTAAGGAATTTATCCCATCTGTACAGAAGGGCTTTACTACCGCCATGAAGAATGGTGTGTTGGCAGGTTATCCGTTGGATTCACTGAAAGTAACCTTGATTGACGGTTCTTTCCACCCTGTTGACTCTGATCAGTTGTCTTTCGAAATCTGCGCTATCCAGGCATATAAGAATGCTTGTGCTAAGGCAGGTCCGGTATTGATGGAGCCTATTATGAAGCTGGAGGTTGTTACTCCGGAAGAAAACATGGGTGATGTTATCGGTGACTTGAACAAGCGTCGTGGCCAGGTGGAAGGTATGGAATCCAGCCGTTCCGGTGCACGTATCGTGAAGGCAATGGTGCCGCTGGCAGAAATGTTCGGTTACGTAACAGCATTGCGTACCATCACTTCTGGTCGTGCAACCTCTTCAATGGTATACTCTCACCACGCTCAGGTTTCCAGCTCTATTGCCAAGGCAGTATTGGAGGAAGTGAAGGGTCGTGCTGACTTAATCTAAAAAAACTTGAGGTCCCGTAGGCTAGCGAATGACTCTTAGCCTACGGAACTTCATCTTATATAACTATTTAATAACTAAAGACAGTAATGAGTCAAAAAATTAGAATCAAACTGAAATCTTACGACCACAACTTGGTTGACAAGTCAGCTGAGAAGATTGTAAGAACGGTAAAGACAACGGGCGCCATCGTTAGCGGTCCGATTCCTCTTCCTACGCACAAGCGTATCTTTACCGTGAACCGTTCGACTTTCGTTAACAAGAAGTCGCGTGAACAATTCGAACTCTCTTCTTACAAGAGACTGATTGACATCTATAGCTCAACAGCTAAGACGGTAGATGCTCTGATGAAGTTGGAGTTGCCAAGTGGTGTGGAAGTAGAAATCAAAGTGTAAGTATTAAAAATTAAGTGAAATGCCAGGATTATTAGGAAAAAAAATCGGAATGACATCCGTTTTCAGTGCCGAGGGTAAGAATGTACCATGCACTGTTATCGAAGCAGGTCCTTGTGTTGTTACTCAAGTGAAAACTGTAGAAAAGGACGGTTATGAAGCTGTTCAGTTGGGCTTCCAGGACAAGAAGGAGAAGCACACTACAAAGCCTTTGATGGGCCACTTTAAGAAAGCTGGAGTAACTCCCAAGAAACACTTGGCTGAGTTCAAAGAATTTGAAACAGAGTTGAATCTGGGTGACACTGTTACCGTGGAACTGTTCAATGACGTAACTTTTGTTGACGTTGTGGGTACTTCTAAGGGTAAAGGTTTCCAGGGTGTAGTAAAACGTCATGGTTTCGGTGGTGTAGGCCAGACTACTCACGGTCAGCACAACCGCGCTCGTAAGCCGGGTTCTATCGGTGCTTGTTCTTACCCTGCAAAAGTATTCAAGGGAATGCGTATGGGTGGACAGCTTGGTGGCGACAGAGTAACTGTTCAAAACCTGCAGGTATTAAAGGTAATCGCGGAGCACAATCTTCTTTTGATTAAGGGATCTGTTCCTGGTTGCAAAGGTTCAATCGTAATAATTGAGAAATAATGGAAGTTAACGTATATAACATTAAAGGTGAAGACACTGGGAGAAAGATTACGTTAAACGAGTCTATCTTCGGAATTGAGCCCAACGACCACGCTATCTACTTGGATGTTAAACAGTTTATGGCTAACCAGCGTCAGGGTACACACAAGTCAAAGGAAAGAAGCGAAATCAGTGGTTCTACTCGTAAAATCGGTCGCCAGAAAGGTGGCGGTGGTGCACGTCGTGGTGACATGAACTCACCGGTACTGGTTGGTGGTGGACGCGTGTTCGGTCCGAAACCGAGAGATTACTACTTCAAATTAAATAAAAAAGTAAAGGCTCTGGCTCGTAAGTCAGCTTTGTCATACAAGGCTCAGAACAACGCGGTTGTAGTGGTAGAAGACTTCTCTTTTGAAGCTCCGAAGACTAAAGATTTCGTTGCAATGACAAAAAATCTTAAAGTTTCTGACAAAAAGCTGCTTGTGATTTTACCGGAAGCAAATAAAAACGTATATTTGTCGGCTCGTAATGTGAAGGGTGCTAATGTGCAGACTATCTCAGGGTTAAATACTTACAGAGTATTGGACGCTGGGGTTGTTGTGTTTGCTGAAAGTGCACTTTCTGCTATCGACAATATCTTAATGTAAAAAGGAGGCTTAAATAATGGGAATTATTATTAAACCGTTAGTGACAGAGAAGATGACTGCAATTACTGATAAGACGAACAACCGTTTCGGCTTTATCGTGCGTCCTGAAGCTAATAAACTGGAAATTAAGAAGGAAGTTGAAGCCCTTTACAACGTTACAGTAGTTGATGTGAATACAATGAAGTATGCCGGCAAAAACAAGAGCCGCTATACTCGTGCCGGTATCATCAACGGACGTACGAATGCGTTCAAAAAAGCTATCGTTACGTTGAAAGAAGGAGATACTATTGATTTTTATAGCAATATTTAATAAAAATGGCAGTACGTAAATTTAAGCCCACAACACCGGGGCAAAGACATAAAATTATTGGTACTTACGAAGAGATTACTGCACGGGTACCAGAAAAGTCTCTTGTATTTGGTAAGAAATCTTCAGGTGGTCGTAACAACGAAGGTAAGATGACCATGCGCTACATCGGTGGCGGTAGTAAGAAGATTATTCGTATCGTAGATTTCAAGAGAAATAAAGACGGTGTGCCTGCAGTGGTTAAAACAATTGAATACGATCCGAACCGTTCGGCTCGTATCGCTTTGTTGTTTTATGCAGATGGAGAAAAAAGATATATTATTGCTCCCAATGGATTGCAAGTTGGTACGACTTTGATGTCAGGTGAAACTGCCGCTCCGGAAATCGGAAACGCACTTCCGCTTCAGAATATTCCGGTCGGTACTGTAATTCACAACATCGAATTACGTCCGGGACAAGGCGCTGCCTTGGTTCGCTCGGCTGGTAACTTCGCTCAGTTGACTTCTAGAGAAGGTAAGTACTGCGTTATCAAGTTGCCTTCAGGTGAGGTTCGTCAGATCCTCAGCACTTGTAAGGCTACTATCGGTAGTGTAGGTAACTCAGATCATGGATTGGAAAGTTCAGGTAAAGCTGGACGTTCTCGTTGGTTAGGACGTCGTCCGCGTAACCGTGGTGTTGTTATGAACCCGGTTGATCACCCGATGGGTGGTGGTGAAGGACGTGCTTCAGGAGGACACCCGAGATCTCGTAAGGGATTGTACGCTAAGGGTCTTAAGACAAGAGCTCCGAAGAAACAATCGTCTAAGTATATTATTGAGAGAAGAAAGAAGTAATCTGATTAATTGAGTAAATTATGAGTCGTTCATTAAAAAAAGGTCCGTATATTAACGTTAAGCTTGAGAAAAAAGTGCTTGCCATGAATGAATCGGGCAAGAAAGTGGTAGTTAAGACCTGGGCCAGAGCTTCAATGATTTCGCCTGATTTCGTAGGCCATACTGTTGCAGTTCACAACGGAAATAAATTTATTCCTGTTTATGTTACCGAAAATATGGTGGGACACAAGTTGGGCGAATTTGCTCCAACTCGTACTTTCAGAGGACACGCTGGTAACAAGAAAAAATAAGACAGGATTTATCTGAAATAATAAAGTAATAATATAATGGGAGCAAGAAAAAAAATATCGGCTGAAAAAAGAAAAGAAGCCTTAAGACCATGTATTTTGCGAAATTGCAAAATGTTCCTACTTCCCCCCGTAAAATGCGTCTCGTGGCTGACATGATTCGCGGGATGGAGGTGAACAGAGCACTCGGCGTTTTGAAGTTCTCTTCAAAAGAGGCTGCCGCAAGAGTGGAAAAGTTGCTGCGCTCTGCAATTGCTAACTGGGAGCAGAAAAACGAACGTAAAGCTGAAAGTGGTGAGTTATTCGTAACCAAGATTTTTGTTGATGGTGGTGCTACACTCAAAAGAATGAGACCGGCTCCGCAGGGTAGAGGTTACAGAATTCGTAAACGTTCAAACCACGTAACGTTGTTCGTTGGTTCTAAAAGTAATAACGAAGATCAAAATTAAGGTAAATGGGACAAAAAGTTAATCCAATAAGCAACCGTTTAGGAATCATCAGAGGATGGGATTCCAATTGGTATGGTGGAAAGAATTACGGCGACTCTCTGCTGGAAGATAGCAAGATTCGTAAATATTTGAACGCTCGTCTGGCAAAGGCAAGTGTATCAAGGATTGTAATCGAACGTACACTGAAACTCGTGACTATTACCGTTTGTACTGCACGTCCGGGTATCATTATCGGCAAAGGTGGCCAAGAAGTTGACAAGTTGAAGGAGGAGTTGAAGAAGGTTACGGATAAGGATATTCAGATTAATATCTTCGAAGTTAAAAGACCTGAGCTGGACGCTGTTATCGTGGCTAACAACATTGCCCGCCAGGTTGAAGGCAAAATTGCCTACCGCCGTGCCATCAAGATGGCCATTGCCAATACAATGCGTATGGGTGCGGAAGGTATCAAGATTCAGATTTCAGGACGTTTGAATGGTGCAGAAATGGCCCGTTCTGAAATGTATAAGGAAGGAAGAACTCCGTTGCACACTTTTAGAGCAGATATCGACTACTGTCATGCAGAAGCATTGACAAAGGTTGGTCTTCTCGGTATTAAAGTTTGGATTTGTAGAGGTGAAGTTTATGGTAAGAAGGAGTTGGCTCCGAACTTTACGCAAAGCAAGGAAAGTGGTCGTGGAAGCAATAGCGGAAACAATGGCGGAAAGAACTTCAAAAGAAAGAAAAATAATCGCTAACGAATTTGATTTTTAGGAATTATGTTACAACCGAAAAAAACAAAATTCAGAAGACAACAAAAAGGCCGTCAAAAGGGTAATGCCCAAAGAGGAAACCAGTTGGCTTTCGGATCTTTTGGTATTAAGGCCTTGGAAACGAAATGGATTACAGGCCGTCAGATTGAAGCTGCGCGTATTGCAGTGACAAGATATATGCAACGTCAAGGACAGATTTGGATTCGTATTTTCCCCGACAAACCTATTACCAGAAAGCCTGCTGATGTGCGTATGGGTAAAGGTAAGGGTGCACCGGAGGGATTCGTTGCCCCAGTTACACCGGGTAGAATTATTATCGAAGCCGAAGGAGTATCTTATGAAATCGCTAAAGAGGCTTTGCGCTTGGCTGCACAGAAGCTTCCTATCACAACTAAGTTTGTGGTTAGACGTGATTATGATATTCAAAATCAAAATGCGTAAGGAGTATGAAAATAGCAGAAATTAAAGAGATGCCTACCAACGACTTGGTAGAAAGAGTAGAAGCAGAAGTAGCTAATTACAACCAAATGGTTTTAAATCATTCTATTTCTCCTTTGGATAATCCTGCTCAGATCAAACAATTACGCAGGACTATTGCGCGTATGAAAACAGAATTACGCCAAAGAGAACTTAACAATAAATGATGAGCTTGATGGAAGCAAGAAATTTAAGAAAAGAAAGAACTGGGGTTGTGCTGAGCAACAAGATGGATAAGACCATTACAGTAGCAGCTAAGTTTAAGGAAAAACACCCCATATATGGTAAGTTCGTTAGCAAGACGAAGAAGTACCATGCTCATGATGAAAAGAATGAGTGCAATATCGGCGATACTGTACACATCATGGAAACTCGTCCTTTGAGCAAGACTAAGAGATGGAGATTGGTAGAAATAATTGAAAGAGCTAAGTAATTATGATACAAGTAGAATCCAGACTTACAGTATGTGATAATAGTGGGGCAAAAGAGGCTCTCTGTATCCGCGTTTTGGGTGGTACAGGTCGTCGCTATGCTTCAGTAGGGGACGTGATTGTCGTTTCTGTTAAGAGCGTTATCCCTTCAAGTGATATTAAAAAAGGTGCAGTGTCTAAAGCTTTGATCGTACGTACTAAGAAAGAAATCCGTCGTGCTGATGGCTCTTACATACGTTTTGATGATAATGCTTGCGTGTTGTTGAACAATGCAGGTGAAATTAGAGGTAGTCGTATTTTCGGTCCGGTAGCTCGTGAACTTCGTGCTACTAACATGAAAGTTGTGTCACTCGCTCCTGAAGTACTTTAATATTGTAAAAGATTTGAGTAATGAGTAAATTACATATTAAAAAAGGCGATACAGTAATCGTGAATTGCGGTGAGGACAAAGGCAAACAAGGTCGCGTACTCAAGGTTCTTGTTGACAAGAACCGCGCAATTGTAGAAGGTATCAACATGGTGTCAAAGAGTACCAAGCCTAATGCAAAGAACCCTCAGGGGGGTATCGTGAAGCAAGAAGCTTCTATCCATTTGTCTAACTTGAACCCCGTGGATCCTAAGACGGGCAAAGCTACGCGTATCGGTCGTAAAGTGACTGTCAATGAGAACGGTAAGAAGACTATCGTACGTGTTTCTAAAAAATCAGGAGAGGAGATTAAGTAATGAGTAATACTGCTAGCCTTAAGAAAGAATATGCAGAGCGTATTGCGCCTGCATTGAAATCACAGTTCCAGTATTCTTCTTCAATGCAGATACCCGTACTTAAGAAGATTGTTATCAATCAAGGTCTGGGTATGGCTGTTGCCGACAAGAAGATTATTGAAGTGGCAATTAATGAAATGACTACTATCACTGGCCAGAAAGCCGTGGCAACCATTTCTCGTAAGGATATTGCAAACTTTAAGTTGCGTAAGAAAATGCCGATTGGCGTTATGGTAACTCTGCGTCGTGAGAGAATGTACGAATTCCTTGAAAAGCTGGTTCGTGTAGCTCTGCCTCGTATTCGCGACTTCAAGGGTATTGAAAGTAAGTTCGATGGTAAGGGTAACTATACCCTTGGTATTCAGGAACAAATCATTTTCCCTGAAATTAATATCGATAGTATTACCAGAATTCTCGGAATGAATATTACCTTTGTAACCTCTGCGCAAACAGATGAGGAAGGGTATGCCTTGTTGAAAGAATTTGGTTTACCGTTTAAAAACGCTAAAAAAGATTGATAATATGGCAAAGGAATCAATGAAGGCACGTGAAGTAAAGCGTGCTAAATTAGTAGCCAGATATGCCGAGAAAAGAGCTGCGTTGAAGCAAATCGTTAGAACCGGTGATCCTGCTGAAGCTTTTGAAGCTGCACAGAAATTGCAGGACCTGCCTAAGAATTCTAACCCGATTCGTATGCACAACCGTTGCAAGCTGACTGGTCGTCCCAAAGGATATATCCGTCAGTTTGGTATCTCCAGAATCCAGTTCCGTGAGATGGCTTCCAACGGTCTTATTCCCGGTGTAAAGAAAGCAAGCTGGTAATTTTGTTTTTTAAATATTGTCAGGGTAGGCCTGATTAATTTAATTTATTTTTTATATGACTGATCCAATAGCAGATTATTTGACGAGGTTGCGGAACGCTATTCAAGCGAAGCACAGAGTTGTGGAAGTTCCGGCTTCAAATTTGAAAAAAGAAATCACTAAGATTCTTTTTGAAAAGGGCTACATTCTTAATTATAAGTTTGTAGAAGATGGTCCTCAAGGTACAATCAAGGTTGCCTTGAAGTATGATCCGGTAAACAAGGTTAACGCTATCAAGAAGCTGGAGAGAATCTCTTCTCCGGGTTTGCGTCAATATACCGGTTATAAAGACATGCCGCGTGTTATTAATGGTTTGGGTATTGCTATAATATCTACTTCCAAGGGTGTAATGACCAACAAAGAAGCCGCTGAACTGAAAATTGGTGGTGAAGTTTTGTGTTATGTATATTAATAGGAGGAATTAGCAATGTCAAGAATAGGAAAATTACCCATTAGTATTCCCGCTGGAGTAACAGTTACTCTGAAAGATGACGTGGTTACCGTTAAGGGACCCAAAGGCGAAATGAGCCAATATGTAAATCCTGCTATCAATGTTACCATCGAAGACGGTCATGTTGTTTTGGCTGAGAATGAAAATGCAATGCTGGATAATCCCAAGCAAAAGCATGCATTCCATGGATTATACCGTTCATTGGTACACAACATGGTTGTTGGTGTATCAGAGGGATATAAGAAAGAATTGGAACTTGTCGGTGTAGGTTACCGTGCCTCTAATCAAGGTAATATCATTGAACTGAACTTGGGTTACACACATAGTATCTTTATTCAGTTGCCTGCTGAGATTAAAGTAGAAACCAAATCTGAAAGAAACAAGAATCCGCTTATCATATTGGAATCTTGCGATAAGCAGTTGCTTGGTCTAGTTTGTGCTAAAATACGTTCTTTCCGTAAGCCTGAACCGTATAAGGGTAAAGGTATTAAGTTTGTTGGCGAAGAAATTCGTAGAAAGTCTGGTAAATCAGCCGGTGCTAAATAATCATTTAAATTGATATTATTATGACAACAAAAATAGAAAGACGAATTAAGATCAAATATAGAGTACGCAACAAAATTTCAGGTACTACTGAATGCCCGCGTATGAGTGTATTTAGAAGTAACAAGCAAATCTATGTTCAGATTATCGACGACTTGTCCGGTAAGACATTGGCTGCCGCTTCTTCTTTGGGTATGACTGAAAAGATGCCTAAGAAGGAACAAGCTGCTAAAGTAGGTGAACTGATTGCGAAAAAAGCTCAGGAAGCAGGTATTACTACTGTTGTTTTCGACCGTAATGGTTACTTGTATCATGGGAGAGTAAAAGAGGTGGCTGATGCTGCCCGTAACGGTGGACTTAAATTTTAATCATTATGGCAGGACTTAATAATAGAGTTAAGATTACAAACGATATAGAGCTGAAAGACAGATTGGTTGCTATTAATCGTGTAACCAAAGTAACCAAAGGTGGTAGAACTTTTAGTTTCTCTGCTATTGTGGTAGTAGGAAACGAAGAAGGCATCATCGGTTGGGGCCTTGGTAAAGCTGGTGAAGTAACCGCTGCTATTGCCAAAGGTGTTGAATCTGCAAAGAAGAACCTGACAAGAGTGCCTGTGCTGAAAGGTACAGTTCCTCACGAACAGTCTGCAAAGTTCGGTGGCGCTGAAGTATTTATCAAACCGGCTTCTCACGGTACCGGTGTTGTTGCTGGCGGTGCAATGCGTGCCGTATTGGAAAGTGTTGGTGTAACAGACGTTTTGGCTAAGTCAAAAGGTTCTTCCAACCCGCACAACTTGGTAAAGGCTACTATCTTGGCATTGAGTGAAATGCGCGATGCCCGTATGGTTGCCCAGAACAGAGGAGTTAGTATGGAAAAAGTATTTAGAGGATAAGGAGGAAGAATATGTCGACTATAAAGATTAAACAAGTTAAAAGTAGAATTGGTGCTCCTGCTGATCAGAAGAGAACTCTCGATGCACTGGGACTTCATAAGTTGAATCGTGTGGTTGAACACGAATGCACTCCTTCAATTCTTGGAATGGTGGATAAGGTTAAACACTTGGTTACCATTGTTAAGTAATTATTTGTTGAATATAAAACGAATTACAATATGAACTTAAGTAATTTAAAACCTGCAGAGGGATCTACTAAAACAAGAAAGAGAATTGGACGTGGTCCGGGTTCTGGCTTGGGAGGTACTTCTACTAGAGGTCATAAAGGAGCTAAATCAAGATCTGGATACTCTAAGAAAATCGGTTTTGAAGGTGGTCAGATGCCTCTTCAACGTCGTCTTCCTAAGTTTGGCTTTAAAAATATCAATCGTGTAGAGTATAAGGCTATCAACTTGGATACAATTCAGAAATTGGCTGAAGCAAAGAACTTGCAGACTGTAGGTATCAGTGACTTCATTGCTGCTGGTTTCATTTCTGCAAGCCAGTTGGTAAAAGTATTAGGTAACGGAACTTTGACTGCTAAGTTGGATGTACAAGCACATGCATTTTCTAAGACTGCTGTTGCTGCCATCGAAGCTGCTGGTGGACAAGTAGTAAAACTCTAATTCAATGAGAAAAGCTATTGAAACATTAAAGAATATATGGAAAATTGAGGATCTGAGACAACGGATCCTCATTACCATATTGTTTGTGGCAATCTACCGTTTTGGTTCGTATGTAGTTTTGCCGGGTATCAATCCGTCAATGCTGACACAATTGCATCAACAGACAAGCGAAGGTCTTTTAGCCTTGTTAAACATGTTTTCCGGAGGAGCATTTTCCAATGCCTCTATTTTTGCATTGGGTATCATGCCGTACATCTCTGCCTCCATTGTGATTCAGTTGCTGGGTATTGCGGTTCCGTATTTCCAGAAATTGCAGCGCGAAGGTGAGAGTGGTAGAAGAAAAATGAATCAATATACTCGTTATCTGACGATTCTTATTCTTTTGGTTCAGGCTCCTTCTTATTTGCTCAATCTTAAGATGCAGGCTGGTCCTTCTTTAAATGCTTCATTAGATTGGTTCTGGTTTATGTTTACTTCTACCATCATTTTGGCGGCTGGAAGTATGTTTATTTTGTGGCTTGGTGAGAGAATTACGGATAAGGGTATCGGTAATGGTATTTCGCTGATTATCATGATTGGTATCATCGCCCGTCTGCCGCAGTCCTTATTCCAGGAATTGATTTCCCGTATGACGGACAAGACTGGTGGTCTGGTAATGTTCCTGATTGAGCTTGTTGTTCTGCTGGTTGTTATTGCATTCGCTATTCTTTTGGTGCAGGGAACCAGAAAGATTCCTGTTCAATATGCGAAGAAGATCGTGGGTAACAAGCAATATGGCGGTGCTAGACAGTATATTCCTTTGAAAGTGAATGCTGCTAACGTGATGCCTATCATTTTTGCTCAGGCTATCATGTTTATTCCTATCACTCTTGTTGGGTTCTCGAATGTAAATGATGCAAGCGGTTTCGTACGTGCATTGACTGATCATACAAGCTTTTGGTATAATTTGATTTTTGCAGTGTTGATTATATTGTTTACGTATTTCTATACTGCAATTACTATTAACCCGACTCAGATGGCTGAAGATATGAAGAGAAACAATGGTTTTATTCCGGGTATCAAGCCAGGAAAGCAAACTGCTGAGTATATTGACGTGATTATGTCACGTATTACTTTGCCTGGTTCTTTCTTCTTGGCCTTGGTTGCCATTATGCCTGCGTTTGCCGGTATATTCGGTGTGAAAGCTGAGTTTGCTCAATTCTTTGGCGGTACATCTTTGTTAATCCTTGTAGGTGTGGTGCTTGATACTCTCCAGCAGGTAGAAAGTCATTTGTTGATGAGACACTATGACGGTTTGCTGAAATCCGGACGTATTAAAGGCCGCAGTGGTAATGTAGCTGCATATTAATCTTTTTTGAAGAATGATATTTCTTAAAACAGAAGATGAAATAGAGCTGCTCCGCAAGAGTAATTTGCTTGTTGGAAAGACGTTGGCTGAGATAGCTAAGGTTATAAAGCCGGGTGTGACAACAAAAGAGCTGGATAGGGTGGCGGAAGAGTTCATCAGAGACAATGGTGCTGTTCCAACCTTTAAAGGTTTTCCTAATCAATATGGCGATCCGTTTCCAGCTTCTATTTGCACCTCTGTAAATGACCAGGTGGTACATGGTATTCCGGGAGATGATGTGGAGCTGAAAGATGGTGATATCGTGTCTGTTGATTGTGGTACTTACATGAATGGCTTTTGTGGCGACTCAGCTTATACGTTTTGTGTAGGTGAAGTTGACGAAGAGGTCCGCAAATTACTGAAGGTTACTAAAGAAGCATTGTACATAGGGATACAGAATGCCGTTCACGGCAAGCGGTTGGGTGATATCGGTTATGCGATACAGCAACACTGCGAATCTAATTCTTACGGTGTGGTGCGTGAGTTTGTGGGTCACGGAATAGGCAAGGAAATGCATGAAGATCCTCAGGTTCCCAATTACGGAAAGCGTGGTTATGGGACAATGCTGAAGAAAGGCTTGTGCATTGCCATTGAACCGATGATAACTTTAGGTAACCGACAAATACTCATGGAGCGTGATGGCTGGACGGTGAGGACAAAAGACCGCAAGTGTGCAGCTCATTTTGAACATACGATAGCAGTCGGCGCTGGTGAAGCTGATATATTGTCATCATTCGAGTTCATTGAAGAAGTATTAGGAGATAAAGCAATTTAAGAAATTAATATGGCAAAGCAATCTGCAATAGAACAAGATGGAGTTATAGTTGAAGCATTGTCTAATGCGATGTTTCGTGTTGAATTAGAAAACGGACATGAGATTACTGCACATATTTCCGGTAAGATGCGGATGCATTACATCAAAATCCTGCCAGGGGATAAAGTAAGAGTCGAAATGTCTCCTTACGATTTATCGAAAGGAAGAATTGTATTTAGATATAAATAAAATTAAGATATGAAAGTAAGAGCATCCTTAAAGAAACGTACGCCAGAGTGTAAGATCGTTAGACGTAATGGCCGTTTGTATGTTATTAACAAGAAAAATCCTAAGTATAAACAACGTCAAGGATAATATTATTATTTTTGCAAAAAAAATAATTTAGTATATGGCTATAAGAATAGTTGGTGTCGATTTGCCTCAAAACAAGAGAGGTGAAGTTGCGTTGACCTATGTATATGGTATAGGTCGTAGTAGTTCAGCAAAAATTTTGGATAAAGCAGGTGTTGACAGAGACCTGAAAGTAAAAGACTGGACGGATGATCAGGCTGCCAAGATTCGTGAGATCATTGGTGCAGAGTATAAGGTTGAAGGTGATCTTCGTTCTGAAGTTCAATTGAACATTAAGCGTTTAATGGATATCGGTTGCTATCGTGGTGTTCGTCATCGTATTGGTCTTCCAGTAAGAGGTCAGAGCACAAAGAACAATGCCCGTACTCGTAAGTAGAAAGAAAACCGTTGCTAATAAGAAAAAAGCTACTAAATAATAATTGTTGATATGGACAAAAAAAACAGTTGCAGCAAAAAAGAGAAATGTGAAGGTTGATGCTAATGGACAGTTGCATGTTCATTCATCTTTTAACAACATTATTGTTTCTCTGGCAAACAGCGAAGGTCAGATCATTTCTTGGTCTTCTGCCGGAAAGATGGGTTTTAGAGGTTCAAAGAAGAACACTCCCTACGCAGCACAGATGGCTGCTCAAGATTGTGCTAAGATAGCATACGATCTTGGCTTGAGAAAGGTAAAAGCATATGTGAAGGGCCCGGGTAACGGACGTGAGTCTGCTATCAGAACTATCCACGGTGCAGGTATCGAGGTTACTGAAATCATTGACGTAACTCCGCTTCCGCACAACGGTTGTCGTCCTCCGAAAAGACGTAGAGTTTAAAATTTACCTTTAATAGAAGTGAGACTTGATTTTGTTATTGGATTGTAAACTTTCTCTCTGCAATCGCGGCTGCAACAAACCCAAGTTCATGAATAAACAATTAAATATTTAAAAGAAATGGCTAGATATACTGGACCAAAATCAAGAATAGCCCGTAAATTCGGTGAAGGTATCTTTGGAGCAGATAAAGTATTGTCAAAGAAGAACTATCCTCCCGGACAGCACGGTAATTCCAGAAAGAGAAAGACTTCTGAATACGGTGTTCAACTTCGTGAGAAACAGAAAGCCAAATATACTTATGGCGTTTTGGAAAAACAATTCCGCAACTTGTTTGAGAAGGCTGAGACTGCTAAAGGTATTACAGGTGAAATCCTTCTCCAATTGTTGGAAGGTCGCCTTGACAATATCGTATTCCGTTTGGGTATTGCTCCTACTCGCGCAGCTGCTCGTCAGTTGGTGAGCCACAAGCACATTACTGTAGACGGTGAGGTTGTGAATATTCCTTCTTATGCAGTAAAACCGGGTCAGGTGATCGGTGTTCGTGAAAGATCCAAATCATTGGAAGTTATCGCTAACTCACTGGCTGGCTTTAACCATAGCAAATATCCTTGGTTGGAATGGGATGATAACTCTAAGGTAGGCAAATTGCTGCATGTACCTGAAAGAGCAGACATTCCTGAAAACATTAAAGAGCATTTGATCGTAGAATTGTATTCTAAATAATAATTAATTTCATGGCGATATTAGCATTTCAAAAACCTGATAAAGTATTAATGTTGGAAGCGGACTCTAGATTCGGAAAATTCGAATTTCGTCCGTTGGAGCCCGGTTTCGGTATTACCGTGGGTAATGCACTGCGCCGCATCCTGCTTTCTTCATTGGAAGGTTTTGCTATCACTACTATCAAGATAGACGGTGTTGAGCATGAATTTTCCAGTGTTCCGGGAGCAAAAGAGGATGTTACTAACATTATCTTGAATCTGAAACAAGTGAGATTCAAGCAAGTAGTTGAAGAATTCGAGAGTGAGAAAGTAAGTATTACAGTCGAGAATTCAAGTGAATTTAAAGCAGGTGACATAGGTAAGTATTTGACTGGATTTGAAGTGTTAAATCCTGAATTAGTTATTTGTCATTTAGATTCAAAGTCGACTATGCAGATAGATATTACGATCAACAAAGGTCGTGGTTATGTTCCTGCTGACGAAAACCGCGAATATTGCACCGATGTGAACGTAATTCCTATCGATTCTATTTATACTCCGATACGTAATGTGAAGTATCAGGTAGAGAACTTCCGTGTAGAGCAGAAGACTGACTACGAGAAACTGGTACTTGAGATTACTACCGATGGTTCCATTCATCCGAAAGAAGCCCTGAAAGAAGCTGCAAAGATTCTGATTTATCACTTCATGCTCTTCTCTGACGAGAAGATTACGCTGGAAACAAATGATGTTGACGGCAATGAAGAGTTTGATGAAGAAGTATTGCACATGCGTCAGTTGCTGAAGACCAAGCTCGTTGATATGGATCTCTCTGTACGTGCCCTCAACTGTCTGAAGGCTGCAGATGTAGAGACTCTTGGTGACTTGGTACAATTCAACAAGACGGATTTGCTGAAATTCAGAAACTTCGGAAAGAAATCGCTTACCGAGCTTGATGATTTGCTGGAAAGTCTGAATCTGTCGTTTGGAACTGATATTTCTAAATATAAATTAGATAAAGAATAAAAAATGAGACATAATAAGAAATTCAACCATTTGGGTCGTACTGCCTCTCATAGAAACGCTATGTTGGCTAATATGGCGTGTTCTTTGATTAAGCACAAAAGAATCACTACGACCGTTGCAAAGGCTAAAGCTTTGAAGAAGTTTGTTGAGCCTTTGATTACAAAGGCTAAAGACGATACGACTAATTCCCGTCGTGTTGTATTTAGCAATTTGCAAGACAAGTATGCTGTAACTGAACTGTTTAAAGAAATCTCTGTGAAGATTGCTGATCGTCCGGGTGGTTACACTCGTATTATCAAGACTGGTAACCGTTTGGGTGACAACGCTGAAATGTGCTTCATTGAACTCGTTGACTACAATGAAAACATGGCTAAGGAAAAGGTTGCCAAGAAGGCTACCCGTACCCGCCGTTCAAAGAAAGCTGCTGCTACTGAAGCTGCCCCTGCTGCAGAAACTGCTGCACCGGTTGCCGAAACTGCTGCTGCTGAGGAAGCTAAAGCTGAATAATTCAACTATTCTTTTTATATATAGAAGCCGTTCCAATTTGTTTGGAGCGGCTTTTTGTGTTCCTATAAATCATCCAAGAAACATTAAAAGATGTGTGCATTAAACAAATTCCAGAAAGAAACTGTTATATTTGTACATAGATATGGCTAAATTCTTAAGATTCATAGGATTCATGGTGCTTGCATTGGCTTTATGGCAGACTGCAAGCGATGCATTTGCAAATAAAGCGGCAAGTGGCGGGAATGTTGTGAGCGAGAATACTATTGCCGTACATGAGCAGACTGATGCCTATATTGCGATGCCTCAATTGCCTTATCTACCGGATGCAGAGCTGGCGGGCATGGGCGGACAATTACATTCGCTGACGTACTCCCGTATACAGCGTATTTCTACCACGGAATATATATTTTCTTTAAAGGACTGGATTGACAAACTGGCCCAGCGAGCGGCTGTTTTGTCTCTGCATCGTGAGAAACTCTATGATTCTACTGCCTGTTATCGTTGTCAGCCGGTGTGCGAATATTACATTTTCACACTAAGGCGTATTCTCATTTAGTGTTTTAATGAATCTCTCTTTTTTCCCTTGTGCATGGTCAGACTATGTGTTTTTGCAGGGGAATACTGTATTTTCTATTTCTAATAAATTCATTAAAACATATTATAATTATGGCAACTCAAACTATTGACGCAACTCTTTTTGCGTCTTCACATCCCGATATTGTAAAGCGTACCAGTGTTTCAGGACTTATCTTTTCAGTAGCTATGTTGCTGGCCGGTGTTTTTGTTTTTGCATCCATTTTTGAGATGAGTGATAAATCTTCCACTCTCAGCATGGCTTTGATGGTGCTGGGTACGGCATTCGTCTTGCTTGGCGTGTTCCGTCTGTTTTGGAAATCGAAGGAAGTGGTCTATTTGCCGACGGGCAGTGTGACCAAGGAACGCAGTGTTTTCTTTGATTTGAAATATTTGGGCAAACTTACAGATATGATTGAGAATGAACAGCTGAATGGCGAGACTGAAGTAAAAAGTAGCGGCAGTGGAAATGTGCGCATGGATGTCATGATTTCGCAGGACAATAAATTTGCGGCTGTACAGTTGTATCAGTTTGTGCCTTACACGTATACTCCGGTAACTTCCATACGCTACTTTACGGGTAGCGATGCGGTTGCAGTGTCTACTTTCCTGGAGAAATGTAAAACAGCATAATCAGTCGGGGAGCCGGACTTGACTTTAACTGAGGTGGGGATTAGTCGGCAACGGCAATCCCCATTTTTTCATCAGGAAGCAGGCGTTCATATTCTGGGCGATACCTGGGCGCAAGCGGTAGGAGAAGGTCAGTTCATTGTCTGTAATGTCTGCTTCGAAGCGATAGTTGCGGATGTCATCGGGGAAGAGGTCGATGAGTGTTCCCAGCAGCAGGTCGTGGGTGGCAATGATGCCATTGGCCTGCAAAGTCATGAATTGCTTGATAAGGGCAAAGGAGCCTTTCTGCTTGTCCATGGAGTTGGTACCTTTCAGAATTTCGTCGAGGATGATGAAAAGCTCCTCACCGGCCTGCAGCTTGTCTATGATGAGTTTCAGACGTTTGAGTTCGGCAAAGAAGTAGGACTCGTTATCATTCAGTGAATCCGAGGTGCGCAGGCTGGTGATGAGCCGGGCGGGGGTGATTTCCATCTGGCGGGCACAGACGGGGGCGCCGATGCAGGCAAGGAGGTAATTGATGCCCACCGTGCGCAGATAGGTGCTTTTCCCTGCCATGTTGGCGCCGGTAATGATGATGAAAGACGGTCGTTTCGCCATGTCGATGTCATTGCGCACACAGCGGTCACGGTTCATCAGCGGATGGCCCAGGGCTTCGGCACGGAGACGGAAGGAGGAAGAGGCGTTACCGGTTTCAGCTTTTGTAAAATCTGTTTCTGTCCCTGTTTCTTCTTCTTTAGTCAGATTTCCTTTCCCCTTTCTTTCCGCTTGAACTATTTTGGGGTAGATATAGTCCGGATGATTGTAGGCGAATGTTGCCAGAGAGTTGAGCGCGTCCATTTGTCCGATGGCATCGAGCCATCCGGGCAGTTCGGCGGCATATTGCTCTTTCCAGGCTTCAATGCGCATGATTTGGCGCAGCTCCCAGAAGAAGAGACCGTTCAGAATGACGTACATAAAGACATTGTTGCGTTGGTCGAGTTCATTCATGAGCTTGTTCAGTCTGCTGATGGAGTGGGAGCTTTCCGTTTTTCTCCGCCAATTTGTTGTTTAATCTCCTTGAGCAGGGTGGCTTGTGCAGGCTGCTTTTCCATGAGGTGGAGCAGGGCGGCGTAGGTGGAGAGGATTTGCAGTTTTTTGCCATAGATGGCCTGCATCCTGGTGACTTTGCCGGTGAAGCCGAAGCCGGCGATGACGAAGCAGGTCCAGATGATGCCGTAGATACTTGCGGGCAGGATTCCTGCCATGACGAGTGCGAGGCAGATGAGGTTGGTTCCCGTCACCAGTACCGGCAGGAGGCGCAGTAGTTTCCGGCTCCGGAAGATGCTCGGACTTTCCGCCCATTGGCACAGTTCTGTTTCATCGGCGGCTTTTCCTTTGTACAGCAGGCCGAGGATGCGGAAGCGCTGACGGAATTTCAGTTCCGGAGCCAGTTCGCTGACGGCTTCCTGGCGGCGGATGATTTCTTCCTTTCTTTCGAGATGTTTCCCCAACCAGTGGGCGAGGCGGTGTTTCCCGGGCTGTGTGCAGGTACGGTTGATGTACTGGAAAAGGGAATGCGGACCGAAAACATCCAAATCATAGGTGTAGAGATGGGTGGGGTCTATGTATGCTTCGCCGTCATCGAAAGAAGACGTATCGTAATCCAGAGCGGCGAGTTCCTGCCCGTTGATTTCCATCTTCTTTTCCAGATAGTCCTTGCGATGGAACAGCTGGTTGTGGTATTTCATCAGAAACAGGAACGGCAGCAGGGTGATGAGGCAATGCCGGCCAGCGTGCCCCAGCTCTCGCTCCGGAAATAGATAATACCTGCTACTCCTGCCACGAACAGCAGCAGGCGCAGGCTGCCGATGCGGTAAATCTTCTGTTGCACTTTGTTCAGTTCTCGTCTTGCCTCTTCTGCCGTGTTGCGGTAGACGGCGCTGATTTTATCTATCGTATCCATAGGTTCCATATATGTTAAGTTTGGGGCAAAGATAAAGATTTCCAATAGTTTTCTTTATCTTTGCCCCACGAAGTTAAAAAAGAAAGGAGATAGACAATGGAGGATACGATGAATCTGAATGCAGAGCTTTTCCGTCAGTTGAGCTATATTGCCGGTAATGAGGGGGCGATGAAGAAGGCGGTGAGGTATCTTAAGAAACTGGCTGTATAGATGAAAGAGACTGCGGCTACGGAAGAAGAGGAAGAATATAGACCACGGACAAAGGCCGAAGTATTGGCAGACTTTGACCAGGCTTGCAAGGAACTGAAGTTGAATCTGGAAGGAAAGTTGGAACTTAAATCCTTGGAGGAGGCATTGGATGAGTTGTAGGATAAGTGTTACCGACGGCTTTCTGAAAGAATTGAAACGTTTGTCTAAACGTTACAGGTCATTGAAAACCGATGTCGCAGATTTGGGTAAAAGCCTTCGTGAAAATCCCCTGCAAGGAGTCACTTAGGGCACGGTTTGCTTTAGTAAATCTGTCTGAAAGAATAGAGACGGGCTGTATTGGGAATTATCTCCCGATGCAGCCCGTTCGTTATATAATCCATGCCCTCCTTTATCTTTTTCCCACGATTTATTGTCTACTTCCGATAAAAAATGTACCTTTCGCTCACTAAAACAAAGTTTCAGAAAAGAGGAGGTTGGGATATGAAGAAGAGTTGGTTGTCAGGCGCTCTGATGTTGCTGCTGGTTTTGCCGGCGGCGGCGCAGCAGGTAATGTATTCCAATCTGAAAGAGTTGGTGGAGAACCGTGGCGATACGGTTACCACACTGAAGATTGAGAAGCGTACAAAGAACCAGATTTACCTCATGGGCGGTGCCGATTATCGTATTACGGTAGACGACAATCCAGGTCTTTGTCGTTATCTGAAGTCCCGTTGTTATGCTGTACGGGTAGATACCTCGCTTTATGTCAATTGCCGTAAGATGCGCTATAAGCGCTATCGCTTCGGGCAGTGGTATGCACCAGCCATGTGGCTCAGTGGAAAGGTTTACTTCTGTGCACAGCCCGTGGGACAAGCAGCCACCAGTACCATGACTCCCGATGATGCCACACGATTGGGCGGTGAAGTGGGAGATGCCATCAATGCTTCGGGACTGGTGCATGCCCGTGTCTATTACGAACTGAATCCCGAAACCGGAAAGTCCGAGTTCGTGGGACGTGAGCGAATGATGCAGCTGCTTGACGGATACCCGACACTGCACGCCGAATTCGAGAAAGAAACAAGCGAGTCGGCAGAGGTCATCGGCAAGTACCTGCGCTCCCTCCGCTCCCTAATCGCTAATCATTAATCTCTAATCGCTAATCATTAATCCCTTAATAAGATGATATTATTGCAAGACGTGCCCGATGGGTACGAATACTGCTTTGCGGGCAGCGGAAAGTGCCCCAAAGCCTCTTCCTGCCTGCGGGCGATAGCGGCACAACTGTTGTCCGAGAGTGAAGCCCCCCAACCACAGTCTGTTCGTGCGGTGAATCCTTTTTATGTCAACCGCCTGCCCGGTGCTTCCGCTTGCGAACGCTACCGTTCCAACGAACCTCTGCACTACGCCCGCGGCATGACACACCTTTTCGACGAAGTACCCGCCAAGCTGCTTCCCACCGTACGCCATCGCGTGATGGGATGCTTCTCTTGCGAACGCTATTACTATCATTGCCGCAAGGGCGAGCGCCCCATCTCTCCCGAAGAACAGCAGCGGATAGCCCGGGTATTCAAGGCGGTAGGCATAGGCACCAAGCCTAAGTTCGACCACTACGAGTACGCCTTGGCTTGGTGACCTGCCATTAAAGCCGCTGCACACCCGTTGTCAAGTTACTGCATACCCGTTGCAAAGTTACTGCACGCTCACTGCAGCGTCACTGCACGCTTTTTGCAGCGTTACTGCAACCCTTTTGCAGTCGCGCTGCAAAGCAGTTGCAGTGGCGCTGCAATAGGCTTTGCAGTCTCACTGCAACGAGCTTGCAGTGGCACTGCAAAAAGCATGCACTTACTTTGCAGTGGGAAGTCGCTGGATGTCATTTCTTTACGTTGCAAGTGCGAAGCTCCTCCTTTTCCAGCAATGTCTTGGTCCAGTCGGCAAGGAAGAGGGGGATGTTCAGCAACTTGTCATCCCGGCGCAGGTTGGACATGGAATAGCGGACGGCAAAGGCCGGGTCGAATTGCTTGCAATAGATTCCTAAGCTTTTGCCGTTCAAGCTTGTTCCTGCTTTCACCTCCACGGGTAGGAGATGAAGTCCGTACTGTAGCAGGAAATCGACTTCTGCCGTTCCCGCCGAGGCCCAGTAACGGGGTGTTACGTCAAACTGGTTGACGAGAGCTTGCAGCACCGTGTTTTCGGTCGTTGCGCCTTTGAATTCGCGGTAGAGCGGATTGTCCGTCCACAACGCTTCGGCAGGCAGTTGTGCCAATGCCCGGAGCAGTCCCACGTCGCACAAATATATCTTGAAAGCCGACAAGTCATCGTAGGCACTGAGGGGCAGGCCGGGGTTCGATGAGCAGAAGATGCGGTATATCAGTCCGGCGTGTTGCAGCCACAGCAGGCCGTCTTCGTACTCGCGGGCACGCGCCCCGTTCTTCACCAATTTATACAGGAACTTGCGGTTCTCCCTTGCCAATTGCGAGGGGATGGATTGCCAGATGGCAGTGATGCGTGGGATGTCCTTGCCCGGGGCGTGTTTGGCAAAGTCCAGCGCGTATGCCGATAAGATGGCTTTTTGTATGGATTCTACCGCTTCCGTTCCTTTTTTTCCGATGAGTTTTGTGCAAATATACACATTTCTCCAATGAGTTTTGTGCAGTCTTGCACATTTTCCTAAGGAGATTTCCTCCAAACAAGTCAGACGGAAAGACTTATGCAAGCTTTGCATGGGTGTCTTTCATGTCTTTCCTCCCCCTCCATCCTGTCCGAAAACTTATATCTGCAATTAGAACCCGTTTAAATTTTCCTTTTAAAATCCGTTGTCGGAATAAAATGATGTGTAAAAAACGACAAACAGAACAAAATGAAGCCTGTGCATACCTCCAAGGTGGTGAAAGTGTTGTAGCAAACAGCGAGTGTACTGGGCAAGTCATCTTGGTTAGTTTCTGACTAAAAGCTAAATAATCCCGGCATTCCATTGCGAATATCGGGATTTATTTCTATATTGCGGCAAATATAGCCCTTATGGACTGACACTTTGTAAATCCTTAATCTTTATATGTCATGGAGATAACCTTAAGTAAAACATTGCCTTCCTATCCTTCCTTTGTCGAGGGTATCCGGCGGGCACCCGACCGTGGCTACACCCTTACCCCTGCGCAGACGGCTACGGCATTGAAGAACGCTTTGCGCTACATCCCCACGGAGCTGCACGAAACCCTTGCTCCGGAGTTCATGGAAGAGCTGCGTACGCGCGGACGTATCTACGGCTACCGCTACCGCCCGCAGGCGACCTCAAAGCGAAACCCATCGACGAATACAAGGGGAACTGCATTGAAGGCAAGGCATTCCAGGTGATGATTGACAATAATCTTTGTTTCGACATCGCCCTTTATCCGTATGAATTAGTTACCTATGGTGAGACGGGACAGGTCTGCCAGAACTGGATGCAATACCGGCTCATCAAGCAGTACCTCGAAGTGTTGACGCGCGAACAGACACTGGTCATCGAAAGCGGGCATCCGTTGGGACTGTTCAAGTCCAAGCCCGAGGCACCCCGTGTCATCATTACCAATGCGCTGATGGTGGGGCTCTATGATAATCAGAAGGACTGGCACACTGCCATGCAGATGGGCGTTGCCAACTACGGCCAGATGACTGCCGGCGGCTGGATGTACATCGGTCCGCAGGGCATCGTGCACGGCACGTTCAACACGTTGCTGAATGCAGGCCGTTTGAAGCTGGGCATTCCGCAGGACGGCGATTTGCGCGGACGCTTGTTTGTTTCTTCCGGTCTGGGAGGCATGAGCGGTGCGCAGCCCAAAGCTGCCGAGATGGCAGGGGCGGCGGCAATCATTGCGAGGTGGATGCTTCACGCATCGAAACCCGCCACAGTCAGGGCTGGGTGGGACACGTGACGGATTCTCTGGAAGAAGCCTTCTCGCTGGCTCAAAAAGCGATGGATGAGTGCCGCCCGGTTTCTGTGGCCTATCACGGCAATGTCGTCGATCTGCTGGAATATGCGGTGCAGAAGCAGTTGCACATAGATTTACTTTCCGACCAGACTTCCTGCCATGCCACCTATGAGGGCGGTTACTGTCCCGCCGGACTGACGTTTGAGCAGCGCACCCGCATGCTGCACGAGAATCCGTCGGAGTTCCGGTGCCTGGTGGATGCTTCCTTGGAGCGTCATTTCAAGGCTATAAAAAGGCTGGTGGAACACGGCACGTACTTCTTCGATTATGGGAACTCCTTCATGAAAGCCGTCTACGATGCCGGTGTGGGCGAAATTGCTCGGGACGGAGACGATAAGAACGGCTTCATCTTCCCCAGCTATGTGGAAGACATTATGGGACCGGAACTGTTTGATTATGGTTATGGCCCCTTCCGCTGGGTGTGCCTCAGTGGGAAACATGAAGATTTGGTGAAGACCGACCGTGCGGCGATGGAATGTATCGACCCTACACGTCGCGGGCAAGATTTGGATAACTATAATTGGATTCGTGATGCGGAGAAGAACAATCTGGTAGTCGGTACGCAGGCTCGTATCCTTTATCAGGATGCCGTGGGACGTATGAATATAGCTTTGCGCTTCAATGAAATGGTGCGTAAGGGAGAGGTCGGCCCCATTATGTTGGGACGCGACCATCACGATGTCAGCGGTACAGATTCCCCCTTCCGCGAAACCTCCAATATCAAGGACGGCAGTAATGTCATGGCAGATATGGCGGTGCAGTGCTTTGCCGGAAACTGTGCGCGTGGCATGAGCCTGGTGGCTTGCACAATGGCGGCGGCGTAGGTATCGGAAAAGCCATCAACGGCGGTTTCGGCATGGTGTGCGACGGTAGTGAGCGGGTAGACGAAATCCTGCGTTCCGCTATGTTGTGGGATGTGATGGGTGGTGTGGCCCGCCGTTCGTGGGCACGCAATCCGCATGCCATGGAGACGAGCGAGGAGTTTAACCGCACGCATGCAGACGGCTATCATATCACGATGCCGTATGTGGCGGATGAGGAGTTGATGCAGAAAGTGATGAAGGAGTAAAGTGATGATTTCATTTTTCATTTGCGTCATCTGTGTTAAGTAAATTTCATCATCTACTTATCTGTGTCTGAAAAATCAGAGTATATATATTTTTTTTAAAAGAGCATTATGAATAAGATCATGGAATGCGTCCCCAATTTCAGTGAAGGACGCGACTTACAGAAAATAGATCAGATTATCTCTCCATTTCGTGGAAAACAAGGTGTGAAACTGTTGGATTACAGTAACGATGAAGACCATAACCGCCTTGTGGTGACCGTAGTGGGCGAGCCGGAACCGCTTCGTGATGCTGTGCTCGAAGCTATTGGCGTGGCGGTAGACTGATAGACCTCAATCACCATCAGGGACAGCATCCTCGTATGGGTGCTGTAGATGTAGTACCTTTTATCCCCATCCGGAATGTAACGATGGAAGAAGCCGTTGCCCTCTCCAAAGAAGTGGGCAAGGAGGTTGCAAAACGTTACAATCTTCCCGTCTTCTTATATGAAAAGTCTGCTTCTGCTCCTCATCGGGAGAATCTGGCTGCTGTCCGTAAAGGGGAGTTCGAAGGTATGGCCGAGAAGATAAAGCAACCGGAATGGCATCCCGACTTCGGACCGGCCGAACGTCATCCCACAGCAGGCACAGTGGCCGTCGGTGCCCGCATGCCTTTGGTGGCCTATAACATCAACCTCAATACCCCCAGTCTGGAGATAGCCCATGACATTGCCAAGAAAATCCGTTTCATCGGCGGTGGACTGCGTTATTGCAAGGCAATGGGAGTGGAGTTGAAAGACCGTGGTATCACGCAGGTGTCTATCAACATGACGGACTATACCCGTACCGCCCTCTACCGTGCCTTCGAGCTGGTGCGTGTGGAAGCCCGCCGCTACGGTGTCAGCATTGTGGGCAGTGAGATTATCGGCCTGGTGCCGATGGAGGCCTTGATAGATACAGCGTCCTACTATCTGGGATTGGAGAACTTCTCCATGGAGCAAGTACTGGAAGCGAGAATGTAAGCCTCTCCCCCGACCCCTCCCCGTAGAGGGGTGGCTGATGCATTCAGTGGGATGGAGGCTCGAACTATAGAAATAAATAGAACAATAATAGTAACTTAATTCCCTCCCTACGGGGGAGGGGTTAGAGGAGAGGCTTTATGACAGAAAACCTTATAATATTCAACGCCCGTGTAGTGACCCCCCTCGGCTTTTCCGCCCGTCGCGGCAGCGAGATGGAGCAACTGAGCATCATCGACAATGCTACGGTGGAAGTGACCGATGGCATCATCACCTACGTCGGACCCGGCCGTGGAGAGGAGCGTGACGGCTATTATCAACGCTACTGGCATTACAATGCCCGCGGCAAGTGTCTGCTACCCGGCTTTGTGGACTCACACACACATTTTGTGTTTGGTGGCGAGCGTGCCGAGGAGTTCTCCTGGCGCTTGAAGGGAGAGAGTTACATGTCCATCATGGAACGTGGAGGAGGCATCGTGAGTACGGTGAAAGCTACCCGTGCATGCAATTTCATCCAGCTGCGCAGCAAGGCAGAGGGCTTTCTGAAGCAGATGAGTGCTATGGGAGTGACTACCGTAGAGGGAAAGAGCGGCTACGGTCTGGACAAGGAAACCGAGCTCCTGCAGCTTCGGGTGATGCGTAGCCTTAATAATGACGAGCACAAGCGTGTAGACGTTGTCTCCACTTTTCTCGGTGCACATGCTGTGCCTGCAGAGTACAACGGACGGACGGACGAATACGTGGACTACATTATCCGCGAAGTGATGCCCGTAGTGGTTCATAATAATTTGGCAGAGTTCTGCGATGTCTTCTGTGAGCAGGGTGTTTTCTCCATCGGGCAGTCCCGTCGCCTTTTGCTGGCAGCCAAGGAAGTGGGACTTGCCTTGAAACTCCATGCCGACGAGATTGTACCATTAGGGGGTGCCGGACTGGCTGCCGAACTTTCTGCCGTCTCTGCCGACCATCTGCTGCATGCTTCGGATGCGGACATCCGCGCCATGGCCGACAAAGGAGTTGTGGCGACCCTTCTTCCGCTGACAGCCTTTGCTTTGAAGGAACCATACGCTCGTGGACGCGAAATGATTGATGCCGGTTGTGCCGTGGCCCTTGCCACCGACCTCAATCCGGGCAGTTGTTTCTCCGGCTCCATCCCCCTGACATTTGCCTTGGCGTGCATTTATATGAAAATGAGTATTGAAGAGGCCATCACCGCCCTGACCTTGAATGGTGCCGCCGCCTTGAACCGCGCGGATAGCATCGGCAGCATCGAAGTAGGAAAGAAAGGAGACTTCGTAGTGCTCAATACGGATAATTATCACTTTCTACCTTATTATATAGGTATGAATTGTGTCAATACCACCATAAAGGGGGGAGTGCTTTATCCGGTACTTTAAGAAGTGCTGATATCCCCTCTTAATCCTTAATCTTTAATATTTAATCCTTAATATTTATTACCATGTTAGTTGATTTGACAGTAAAGGAATTTTTGAATAAAGTGGCGGGTAGCGATCCCGTCCCCGGTGGCGGCAGTATTGCCGCTTTGAACGGTGCCGTTGCTTCGGCGCTTGCCGCTATGGTTGCCAACCTCACCATCGGCAAGAAAGGTTATGAACTTCACGAAGAGCTGATGCGCCATATCTCCGGAGTTGCCTTGCAGCAGAAGGGGGCTTTTGTAGCAGATATAGACCGCGACTCTGAAGCCTACGACAAGGTGTTTGCCTGCTTCAAGATGCCGAAAGCTACGGATGAGGAAAAGGCGGCGCGCAGTGCTGCCATCCAGGAGGCCACCAAGTTTGCCGCCCTTGTTCCCATGCAGGTGGCACGCAATGCGTATGAGCTGATGGCGGTCATCATGGATGTAGCCCGCCTGGGCAATCGCAATGCCGTTACGGATGCTTGTGTAGCCATGATGTCTGCCCGTTCGGCTGTGCTGGGTGCACTGATGAATGTACGCATCAACCTGGGTTCGCTGAAGGACAAGGAGTTTGTGTCCAGGCTCCAGAGTGAAGCCGATGAGTTGGAACACTTGGCTTGTGCGAAAGAAAAGGAATTGTTGGACGAAATCAATCAAGAGCTGAAAGTATGAACAATGTCTATTACGTAGGTTCCGGTGAGCTGACCTTCGACCTCATCGAACGCATCATCAATGAAAACCTGAAACTGGAGCTGGCTCCGGAAGCCAAGCTGCGGATACAGAAGTGCCGCGATTATCTGGACAAGAAGATTGCGGAGTCGGAAGAACCCTTGTATGGCATTACCACCGGTTTCGGCTCGTTGTGCAGTAAGAGCATTTCGTCGGACGAGCTGGGCACCTTGCAGGAAAATCTCATCAAGAGCCATGCTTGCAGTGTGGGCGAGGAGATACGCCCGGTCATCATCAAACTGATGATGTTGCTCAAGGCGCATGCCCTCTCTTTGGGGCATAGCGGTGTGCAGGTCATCACCGTGCAGCGCATCCTCGACTTTTTCAATAACGACGTGATGCCTATCGTTTATGACCGTGGCTCACTGGCGCCTCCGGCGACCTGGCTCCCCTGGCCAACCTCTTCCTGCCGCTTATCGGTGTGGGCGATGTCTATTATAAAGGAAAGAAGCGCGAGGCTATCAGTGTGCTCGACGAGTTCGGTTGGGAACCGGTGAAGCTGATGAGTAAAGAGGGACTGGCATTACTCAACGGCACCCAGTTTATGAGTGCCAACGGTGTCTTTGCCCTTCTCAAAGCCTTCCGTCTCTCCAAGAAAGCCGACTTGATTGCCGCCCTTTCCCTGGAAGCTTTCGACGGCGTATAGACCCGTTTATGGACTGTATCCAGCAGATTCGTCCACACAAGGGACAGATAGAAACGGGTGCCAACTTCCGCAAACTATTGGAAGGCAGCGAGCTGATAGCCCGTCCCAAGCAGCATGTACAAGACCCTTATTCGTTCCGTTGCATCCCTCAGGTGCATGGGGCCACGAAGGACGCCATCCGTTACGTGGCTTCCGTCCTGCTGACGGAAATCAATTCCGTGACGGACAACCCCACCATCTTCCCCGATGAGGACCGCATCATCTCGGGCGGTAACTTCCACGGCCAGCCGCTTGCCATTTCCTACGACTTTCTCGGCATCGCTGGCAGAGTTGGGCAATATATCCGAGCGGCGCATCGCCCAGCTTATCATGGGGCTGCGCGGACTTCCGGAATTCCTTGTGGCCAATCCCGGCTTGAACTCCGGTTTCATGATTCCGCAATACGCCGCCGCGTCCATGGTGAGCCAGAACAAGATGTTCTGCTATGCCGCCAGCAGCGACTCCATCGTTTCCTCCAACGGGCAGGAAGACCACGTCAGCATGGGTGCCAATGCAGCCACCAAGCTTTATCGCATTATGGACAATCTGGAGCATGTCCTTGCCATCGAGCTGATGAATGCCGCTCAGGGCATCGACTTCCGACGTCCGGCAAAGACTTCCCCTATGTTGGAGCGCTTCTTGCACGAATACCGCAAAGAGGTTCCTTTTGTGAAGGAGGACATCGTGATGTATAAGGAAATACACAAGACGGTCGCTTTCCTCAACCGGACAAAGTTTGACTATTGACAACCGGTCTATGCAGAATAGTTTATAATCCTACCGGAAGCATAATAAATATTAATCCCTAAAGTC
>NZ_BAKJ01000051.1 GCF_000614125.1 Bacteroides rodentium JCM 16496 | reverse complement strand
ACTCTTCAGGAAGTGAAGCAAAAGGAATAATGGAAAGAAAACGGTATAAGCCGTTTGTTCTTCGGAGAATAAATGCTATTTTTGCGATGAGTTGAAATCATTGTAAACCAACAATATCAGACTGATATGAACTTTGAACAATTAAACTTTACGACGTTTTGCGTAGGCAGTCTTGCCGATGCTTTGAAAATAAGTGCCGGAAAAGTGTACTCCCTTTTACGCACATCGGGCATTCTGACCGGCTATCTGTTGCCCGGATACGAAGTACTCCACACGTTCAGCAAGGAGTACATCGTGGAAGACCTCATAGAATGCATGAAGGAGAAAGGGGTGCTGTCATGAAACTGTATCACGCATCGCCTCTTGTCATCGGGCAGCCGGACGTGTATCATTCACGCGAGCATCTGGACTTCGGAAAAGGTTTTTATCTGACTGCCTTGTACGAGCAAGCCCGGAAATATGCCATGCGTTTCCTGCTCAGAGGCGAAAGGCCTATATCAATGAATATCTGCTGGACGATGAACTGTCGGAGCACACGGTAAAAGAGTTTAAGCGTTATGATGCCGAGTGGCTGGATTACGTGGGGAAATGCCGGAAAGGAACGCTGGACAATTCGTATGACGTGGTGATGGGAGGCATAGCCGATGATAAGGTCTTTAATACCATCGACCTTTATTTCTCCGGAGCGATGAGTAGGGAGGACGCTTTTGGACGGCTCTCTTTCGAGCATCCCAACCATCAGTTATGCATCTTGAATCAAGACGTGATAAATCATCATCTGCACTTTGTCGGAGCAGAAGAAATAACGATAGGAGGAAATGAGAATGCAGGCTGACAAGACGATTCTTCAAATGAAATACGCACGGATAGTCCGGCTGTTTGCCGAGCAGGTGCATCTGTCTTACGAGGATGCACTTGGATTTTTCTATGCTTCGGACACGTATCGGTTGATAAATGATGGAGTGGCCGACATGCACTGTTTGAGCGATGAATATTTGGCAGACGAACTGTTACAGGAGTGGAAAGTGGCTGAAACTCCCCTTTAAAGAAACTGTAGCCAAGATTTCTCCCATTATTCCGCCTTGTCCCGTGGCAACAAAGCGTCACGAAGTAAGGCGGTTTTCTTTTTCCCGATACAGAGAATAGCTTAGAAACATGAGATTATGAATGAGAAACGTAAAATCACTTGCTATAACTTTGATGTGATAATATCAGTAGGCTATCCGCTGCAACGGATATACCTTCCCAAACCTCATCCGAGGAAGTAAAGCAGAAGAAACGGGAACAATTCAATCCCTCTAAAACGAAAAGTTATGGCAATTTTAGAAAAAAACGTGCAAATGAGAGCAGGGAATACGGTGGATGCTTATGCCGCAGCCATCCCTTTCTATCTGAAGAATGGTTTCGTACTTCTGAATGAGGAAGTCGCCAATTCTGAAACACGCTTGTTGTATTTCGATTTGGAGACCATCTCTGATGATGATTTGTAACATATTCTCTCTCTTATTTTCCGCCCCACAATCCCATTCTTTACTGCTGATGGAATTGAGGGACGGCTTTCGTCTTATTCCGGTAGGACAAGATATTGCCATGTGAAACTGCCACGGGCATGGTAATTTCCACTACAGCTTACACCTTTGCACAAAATTTTGGCTATCTTTGTACCAATTAAACGTAAATAAGGTATGAAAGAATCCATTCACATAAAAAACTTCGGACCTCTCAAAGACATTGACATAGAGGAGATAAAGCCCATGACGGTCTTTATCGGAGAGTCCGCTAGTGGAAAAAGTACATTGATGAAAGTCGTCGTACTGATGCGTTACCTATACAAAATGGTGAACATTCGTTCCTATTTGAAGAATGCCAACATCACCAAATCCCCCTTCAAGCTACGTTTCGACACCCTGCTGCACGACGGGTTGGAGAATATGCTCGCAGCAGACACGCAGATAACCTATACCGTCAGCATCAACGGCAATACATACACCATAGCCTACAAGGACAAGGCGCTTAAAGCCAACATCAACACCCGAATGCCGATCTTGTATTCTTCAAGGAATCCTATATCTCCGAAACCAGAAGCATTATCCCCACATGGGCATCCAAGGTGGCAGCCATCAAGGGCGCGGATTTGGGTTTCTTCTTCCACGAGACATTCAGCGACTTCAACGAAGCCACCGATGTCGTGAAAGACCAGAATCTGGATTATCTCGGCTTGAAACTCAAGATACAGAAGTCCGGCAACAAGCCCAAGCGGTTCATGATTGAGGCGGTGGACGGCAATTATGATCCTATAGAGCTACGCTATGCCTCTTCCGGTATCCAAACCTCGGCTCCGTTGGTCACCATAGTCCGCTATTTTGCCAACGAATTCTCTTTCAAGGACGCTTTCCAGCGTTCCGTACTGAGCTACCTGTATGAACAAGACCTGCTTTCAAAGTTCAACCCCGGGATAAACCAGAACGACTTGGACAAATATGTGCATATCCACATCGAGGAAGCCGAACTGAGTCTCGATCCCGAAGCGCAGCGTGCACTTGTCAACGATATAGTGGGCGAGGCCTTCCACAGGAATGGCAAAGACCGGACTCTGGGACTGATGATAGCCACGCACAGCCCCTACATTACCAATCACCTGAATGTCCTGTTGCGTGCCGGATATTTCGAGAAGTCGCGCAAGGACTATCCTTACTTGCGACAAGAGGACATAGCCGTGTACAAGCTGCAAGAGGGGGTACTGACCTCCCTGATGGCTACAGACAACGAAAGTGGAGAATATGTCATCAACACATACGACCTGTCCGACACAATGGAGAGAATCTACGACGAGTATGAAAGCATAGCGGAAACAGAGGAAATATGAACAGTGCATTGATTGATTTCCTGAAAAAGGACTACCCGGCCTGTCATGGAGCCGAATGGGATGACAGAACGATGGCGATACGCAAAGAGGAACATCCTGCAGGCAAATTCGAGATTAGAGACCAGCAACCGGCCATCATCTAGTACAAGGGTGGGGGAGTGTCGGTCATCAACAACACCGCCCGGTTGAATGTCGAGATTATTGATTTCGAACATTATATCAACCTCTATGACAAAGATTCTTCTGCAGGAAGCGGCAGAAAGTGCGACTTTATCATCAATCCGGTAGCCGGATACGACTTTATCGTGTTCAACGAACTTACGGAAAGCGAAAGCAGATATATCGCACCCTTCAATGTTCCCAAGACGGGAGAACGCAAAGAGGGGAAACGCGCCTATGCCAAGAAGCAGCTTGAAATCTCGATAGAGAAGTTTTATGCCGTAAACGATTTTCTCGACAGTTATCGGAAGAAAGTGGCTCTCTTCTCCTGCAGGCTCTCCGACGGCAAACCCAACCATCCCATGACAACCTCCATGACCGCCTTCCGCCAAACGCAACGCATCTTGTCAAACATCCGTAGTAACGAGCCGATGCCTCACGGATTTGTTTTCGAACAACGTATTTATAACAAGGAGTATAAAGTCTGACGGCAGCGTACTATTATCAGTCTCCACCTTAGAAATCATTTCAATTGCCCGCCACACGTCTTGCCGATTCCCCGGCAAAGAGTGGCGAAGGCAGAGCCACATAATCCTCCTAACTTCATATTGCCCCCCTTGCAGAAAAGCAGAGCAACGCCCCCCCCCGGAAAGACAAAAGCCCACAGCACACCTTGTATCAATATTTTTGCAAATCACGCTATAGCCGTAGCTGGGATATAACTGGTATTTCCCACACATTTCATCCGCAAGGTTACCACGTTTCCGGCACTCCAAAACAAGCATCGGACAGAGTTTGCCAAGAGCTATAACGGGGCGGCTTTTGCCCAAAACGGATATGACACCAAGCCGGCATCAGTTTGCTTGAAGTTGAAGACAGGCTTGTGAACATATATCCGGGGAACGGGAAAAAAGCAGATTTTCCTCCAAGAGGAAGCTGAAAAAGACGTGAAAAACAATCTTCACATCCTGCTTTTTATGCTTTTTACGCTATGTAGACACATTTATAGATAACGTATTTTTTAAAATTAATTATTAAAAATTTACTTTCGTACCATTACTGTTTTATTTGAGCGCATGAAAGGGCAAGGGAGAATCAAAAACAGAAATCGGGCGCGTTTCCCGATATGCGGACACCGGGACGGAAGCCCCGTCGCCGGACGGCGGGCAGGCATCCGGACCCGGTCGGCAAGGCGGGGGCATTTATCCCGATGAAGCAAGACGCATCTTGTCGGTACTGTAAATAATTAATACGGCGTAATGCCATATATCTAAATATCTGTTTTTATGAAATACAAAAACATATTCCGGCTGTTCGCCTCATGGGAGCGGCGATGATAGTCGGAATTCCTTTGCAGGCACAAGAGACACCACCGTTCGTGGTGGTGGTCGATGCCGATGCCAATGTCCCCAAGCTCACCGACGACGAGCTATGGGAACAAGCCGTTGCCATAGAATACCCCGTAGGCAAGGCAGTGATGAATCCCCAAGATGCAGGCTACCGCCGGCTGGTGGAAGCTGCCGCCCGGCTGAAAGGCCGTGGCTATGCCCTCTGCCGCCTGTTAGTGATACGCGGAAGCGCCTCGCCCGACGGCAACTACCGCAGCAACGAGCTGCTTGCCCATCGCCGTGCCCGCACATTGGAAGATTCGCTGTCGCTGTATATATCGGTGGCGGACTCGCTGGTGGAGGAACGCTACATGGCAGAAGACTATGCCGGTCTGCGCCGCCTGATGACAGCCTCCGACGCCCCCTACCGGGAGGCGGTGGTGAGGGCGATAGATAACAACCACACGCCTGCCTCTACCAAAGCCGCCCTGCGGCGCATGGAGGGCGGACAAGTATGGAAACTATTGCTACGTGACTATTATCCCCGTCTGCGTGCCGTCCGGGTAATCCTGTTCGTCTCATCCCCGAAACGGGAAGGGAAGAAGCCTGCCAATGCCGTGGAAACGGGCGAAGCGGCGGCAACGGAAATATCCGAAGCACAAAAGCTGGTCATCACCGAACCGTCCGGGGTGGAAGAAGCGGTTGCCGACACTGCGGTTGCCACTTCCGGGACAATCATGGAACAACAGAATAGGGCAGACATCCTTCCCAAAAAAGAGAAGACTCCCCGCCAACCCATGCTGAACGTCAAGACCAACCTCCTCTATGACCTTGCCCTTATCGTCCCCCAATACGGCTGGCACCCACGCCGAACGTTTCCCTTGAGTTCCTCCCCCGGAGCGGGCACATCACCGCCGTAGCCGAATGGATGGGCAGCGGATGGCGCAGCGACAAGCGGCTGAAAACCTACATACTGAAGAATCTCCTCCTCGAAGGCCGCTACTACCTGAAAGGTGGAGCCGCCTACACCGGGCACTACTTCGCCGCCTACGGCAATCTGGGCGAGTTCGACATCCAGTTCTCCGCATCCAAGGCGTGGATAAACGACCGCTTCGGCAAGACATGGGGCTGCGGTATCGGCTGGGGCTACGTCAGGCGCATCGGGCAATCCCCGTGGAAATGGGAAGTGAACGCCGCCCTTGGCTACCTGCATACCCCTTATGACAGCTACCATCCCGCCGAGGAATGGGCGGTGCCGGGCAACTTCTACTACAACTGGCACGACGACCCCACCAAGTTCGAGAAGCGGCGAAGCACCTTCAACTATTTCGGGCTGACACGCATCGGATTCAGTATCAGCTACGACCTGCCGTGGCCGGGATGGAAGAAAACCAATAAACATGAATAAACAAAAGAAAGACGGAATATGATGAAGAAGAATTCTACCTATATAATAAGGTATATCCGCCGCATCCTCCTGCTGTGGGCATTGACCGCCCTCGCAAGCGCTTGCAGCGATATGCACGCCCCCTTGCTGCACATCAAGGGCACCACTGCCGTGCAGCCCCAGATAGAACAGGACGTGAGCATCGACATGATGTGGGAAGCCGACTGGCAGACGCACTGGCAGGTGGACTGGGACACCGAGGCGAAAGGCGAGATAGGCTATACCGAGCCCGAAACCTACCACATGAACTACTTCCGCAGCGGAAGCAAGGAACCGGCGGGCGAGCGCGACATGGTGAGCGGCGGCATCCGCATCAATCTGGACTACGGCAACTACGACCTGCTGCTCTACAACAACGACTACGAGTCCATGCAGATAGACCGTGCCGACGACCCCTACGCCCAACTGCCCGACAGCATCACCCCCAACGGCCCCCTGCGCCGGATGCCCGAACAGCTTTTCAGCATGTTCGCAACCGATGTGTACGTCAGCGACAATCTGGACGACTACGAGTACCTGCCCGACGAGGACATCTACCTGCTGCGGCTCAATTCCGAACTGCTGCCCCGCACCTTCATCTACCTGCTGCAAGTGGAGCTGAAGAACAACGACGGTCGTGTGACCGGTTGCGGCAGCAGCACCATCGACGGCCTTGCCTCATCGGTGGATCTCCTCAGTACGCTCAACGATGAAGTCCCCGTCGCCCACCAGTTCAGTTCCTTTTATCAGGAGAAGACCGGTGAGGACGGCAAGCCCCTTTGCCTGATAGGTGGGCGCATGACCACCTTCGGGCTGTGCGGCATCTCGCCGTGGGAGGAAAGCAAACGCACCGAGGGCAGCAAGGCTGTGGACGGCAGCACCCGCGCCCTGCCCCGTGCCGCAACGGGCAACACCTGCTACGTGCAGTTGCAATATAGCAACGGCGGCCGCCGCTACGTGGCGGTGGACATCACCGCACAGATGCGCGGCAAGCTGACGGGCGGTGTCATCAACATCACCCTCGACCTGAACGAGTACACACCGCCCAAGCCCGACACCGACGGCGGATTCGACGTCGATGTGGACGGCTGAGACGAGGAAGACCACCACACCAACGTGTGACGGAAAGACAGAAATAAAGACAAAGAATAATAACAGTTATATTAAAAACTCAATTGAATGACAATGAAAAGAAGTAATTTACTATGGGCGGCCGCTTTATTATTGGCAGGCTGTTCCAACTCGGACGAACTGGGCGGCAACCCCGAAGTATCGGAAAACGCTATCACCTTCGACCAGCCGTTTGTGCGGAAATCCACTCGTACCACAGGCGATTTGAATACCACCACCATCACCGCCACCACCATCAGAGTATGGGGTGACAAGCACACCGCTTCCGGTGGTACGGTCGAAAATGTGTTCGATGCCACTTCCGCATCGGATGCGGACGTATCTGCCACACTGAGTTGCACCGGCGCAGACAAATCATGGGCGTGCAGCAAGATAGCCTTTTGGGAGGCGACATACGCTTACGACTTCACCGCCGTAGCCCCCTCCGACGTAACGGCAACCTATCCTACCACTGAAACCACCCTTGCCGACCGCAAACTTACCGTCAGCAGTATCCCCGTGGTGCAGACCATCAGCAATGCAGACGGAAGCAAACAGGGCGATGACATCCTGGTAGCTAATGCCAACAACCTGACCGCAGGCGGTGTACAGCTCAGTTTCAAGCACATCCTCTCACGCTTCTCGGTGTATGCCTATACTAAGGTGGCAGAGGCAACCCCGGTAACCATTACTGCATTGAAGCTCTACCTGCCTGTCTCTACCGCCACCGCCACTTATGCACAGAATACCCACGGCACAGTGACCGCCGGGAGCGACGCATGGACGTGGACGGGCTTCGGCAATAAAGAAAATGCCACTGCTACCACAGAACTTGTCACCAACTATACAGGCTATGACATCGTGACTACCGCCACCGGAGCCCTGCCCGTATGCTCCAACCTGCCGCAGCCGCAGAGAAGACCGGCGGCGCACTGCTGCTTCCGCAAGAGTTCTTCATTGCCCCCACAGCCGTTACAGCCGTGCCGACCACTGCCGACCTGCAATTCTACATGGACATCACCTTTACCTACAAGGACAAGGAGTATTCCAGAACCTGCGTACCCGTACAAGACCTGCACAGCTTCACCCAAGGCTATCAGACCAACCTGTACATCTGTGTCAACGAACCCAAGCAAGCCATCTTCTTCAACAACATGACCGTGAACGGATGGACGGACGATGACCATACCGCAACTGTGAACGAATGAACCGACAGTATAAACAATGATTAAGAAATAAAGACAATGAAGAAATCAAAATATATCGCACTGGCGGCAATCCTCGCACTGACCGCCTGCACCAACACCGATGAATTCGGTGACACATCCGTACCATCGGGTGCCATATCCTTTTCCACACCGTTTGTGAAGAAAGCCACCACACGTGCCACCGGTGACATTGCCGAAGTGAAGTTTCCAAGCATAAGCCGTGCATGAAACTGATACAACCAACTCGTATGATTTCCTTAAAGTACTGCGGCAACCTTGCGAATCTTTTCTAAACGAGACATGAAAGACTTGTCTTTTTTGGCCATCCGCACATTGTATCTCATCTGCAGACGCATCAGCGGATCTGCATCCACTCCCAATGCCGCCTCAAACATCAATGCCGTCTTCTCCGTGACGGGACGGCGGGCGTTCAATATTTCATTCAGCACAGAATAACCTATGCCCATCTGTTCTGCCAACTTGCGCTGGGAAATGCCTCTGTACTCAATCTCTTCTTTCAGAATCTCACCCGGATGGGTGGGAAAAGCCGGTTCAAGATTATTGGCAATCATTTGAGGGTCAACTCCCTGTATTGTTATCATAATAAGTTATTTATAATGGTTCGACAAATCTGTTATATTACATATCGTAGCGACGGTCTCACCGTCTTTTACACGTTCTTCAAACTCAATGCGATATTGGTCATTCACTCTCACCGATGAAAGCCCCGCCTTATCATCTTTCAATTTCTCATAGTTCAGTGCATTGTATCGCATAAGTCCCAGTACATTCGAGGTGTCCATCATCAAGTCTATCACACGGATGTATTTCCGTATGATTGGAGGCTGAAAACGATGCTTCTTGTCTGTCTTCCCCGTATAATACATTTCTTGAAGATATTCCTCTTTGAAAACTATTTCCATACTCAGTTCATTTTCAGATGCAAATATAAGAGATTGTTTAGACGTTCGCAAAAAAAGCGAATGTTTTTTGTTGGTTAAGGCAAAGAACTGATGAAACAGGAATATTCAGTCTGCTGAAAAAACGTCTTTCAAATATCTACAATGAAGGAGAATTTTACATTCACAGGGCATCCTGTACTTAAAGGTAATGGAGTGGAGAATTACCTTTCATAGACATACCAGATGATAAATAAAATAATGAAGAAGTCTGTCATAACGAAGCATATAAACAACATATTTCCCAAGGAAACAAAAGAAGAAAAAAGTTTCACTGAACGACTTTGAAAGCAAGACAGTATTTAACCGGTTTCCGATGCGGAAACACGCTTGTTGTATTTCGATCTGGAAACTATCTCTGATGATGATTTTGAAGAATAACTTGGGCGATGAGGCACAAATGGCGTTTCCTTGTACTGTTTCTCGAAAGTATGTCCATCTATATTATAGGATTCATCTGTTCATCAAGATGAATATGTATTTCTGTTGAGGTCTATTCAACACCGACAACTGAAAAGTAGTTGAGTATTTCAGAGGAAAGTACGATACGAGCCAACACCTCCAATTGATTTGTTTCCATGAGGCAAAGGTCGGAATTTCGGGCGAGAATAGGAAACGAGAATCCCCACTAAATTTCTACTGCCCCACCATATGCTCTTGTTAAGACAAATTAAAAAAGGAACAACTAATATTGTTCCTTTTTTAAGTACACCCTCAGGGATTCGAACCCTGGACCCACTGATTAAGAGTCAGTTGCTCTACCAACTGAGCTAAGAGTGCATTCCTTATTTCTTGTTTGCGGGTGCAAAAGTAGTCCTTTTATTTTATTCATGCAAACAAAACGGGGTATTTTTTGCGATGAAATGGGATTTTTTTATTCAAACTCGTATAAATCAGAAGGAGTAGTACGCTTCAAAGCACACAACTGTACATCCTTTCCTACGATAATTCCTTTTTCCCTTAATTTCCATTCCACTGTTTTATATGCCAATTCAGGATGATTGTTATCCTTGCTCAAATGGCAAAGCCAAATATACTGTAAATGTTCCGTCATATTTTCCGAAAGAAATTCAGCAGTAGCAATATTACTCATGTGCCCGGTACGGCTGGTAATCCGTTCTTTCAGGTATTGGGGGTAGGTACCCATGCGTAACATTTCCTCATCGTAGTTGGCTTCCAATATCAGGTAATTGGCCTTTCTGATATATTCTGCAGCCGTAGGAGTAATTTCACCAAGGTCTGTAAGAAAAGCAAATACTTTTCCGTCTATTTCAATGCAATAGCCCACATTGTCCGTGCCGTCATGAGGTACCTCAAAAGATTCGATATGAAAATCTTCCAACTGCATGGGTTGCTGCTTTTCCAGGTAACGGACAGACGAATATAACTTTTCCGTCATGCAATAGCTCCGGTTGATACCCTCATGAATCCGGGCAGTTGTATAAATAGGAATATTCTGTTTCTCACCCAGTCCGCCTACCGCTTTAATATGATCTGCATGGTCGTGCGTAACAAATACTGCACGTATCATTTCCATGCTGATTCCCGCTTCCTTCAGTCCTTTTTTTATCGTCCGTACTGCAATGCCGGCGTCGATGAGTATTCCATATTTTTCTGTGCCTATATAATAACAGTTGCCGCTGCTTCCACTGGCAAGGCTTATAAATTTTACTTTCATCCTAATCTCCTTAATTACAAAAAAGCCGTCGCTTTAAAAAAAAGTGACGGCAAATATACAAAAAGTATGCAATATATAAACCTTATGCCTTCTTCTTTTTGTCGATGAATTCGGTAGTTTTGGCAAAAACGAATAATGCTATTGCTGCAACCAATCCTATAGCAGCGAAATAAAACCAGATATAATGTGCATTGACACTAGCTGCTTCCCACGCTTCGCGGGTTTCAAACAAGACCGGGTCAGGACAATATTTTGTAAGAAGCACCCCCGCAATACCAAACCCGAAAATAGAAGAGAGAAATGAATGAAGATGACTGAAACCGAGGTACATACCCTCTTCGCCCTTGGGAGCCTGCAAAGAGAAGTATTCCAGATAACGCGGTGAGATAAAACATTCTGCCAAAGCTTGCACAACAATACCAAGCACCATCATCAGAGTAATATTGCTCATGCCGGAAATAAGATCGTTGCCCAGCAAATTACCGCATGCCATCAGCAATGCCGATACCGGAATAAGAAACATGCCTATATTCATAGAAGTAATAGCTGTGCGCTTTGCCATCCACCGGGTGATAAAACTTACGCAGCAAACCACTACAAACGGGTTTACATTGGCTATCCACCCCGGTTTGGCTGTTTCACCCGCCATGCGGATGACATATTTGGGCATAGTGGCATAGAGCTGTTGCTGCACCATCCAAAAGCCGGTTACGATGAGGATAAGAATCAACAAACGCCAATTAGTGATAATACGTAGAAAACCTTGTCCAATTTCACGCATGCTTTTCCCTTCACCTGCTGTATGTGCCGATTTATACAATAAGATGACAGCCAATAATGCCAGCACCGTCATGGCAGCCGAGAAGTAATTGATGTAAATATAAGCCTGCTCACCGATGACATTCCGTAGAGGGTCGACCACCGTTTTCCCGGTAAAAGCTCCTATATTCACCATCATATAGAAGATGGAATAGCCGCGAGCACGGGTAGCCTCTGTTGTTTCCTTAGCCACCGATCCCGATATGATGGACTTGATGAACGAACCTCCTACCATGATAACAAACAATACGGGGACAATCATCCAGCGGTCATTACTATCCGGCAATCCTGAAAAACGGGTTGTCTCGCCATACTCCACCAGACCGGCTGCTTCCAGTAGGGTGGGAAGCAGTCCCAAGCCCAAATATCCGATGGAAAGCAGTGAGAAAGCAATAATCATCGACTTTCGGAAACCTATCTTATCGGCATATGCGCCCGTAAATATAGGCAACAAATAGAGCCCTCCCGAAAACAGACCGGAAATCATGCTTGACTCAAAATCATTGAAACCTAAAATATTGGAAAGATAAATGGTAAGAACAATAAATACGGCATAATATGCCATGCGTTCGAACAGTTCTACTGTACTGCTTACCCAAAAAGCTCTGCTGAAGCCTTTGGAAACGGGGTGGGGTGATGTCATCATCCTTTGTACGATTAAAATTTATGCATTAAATAAAAAATAAGTGCAAAAATAGGAAATTAATGTCGTGTTTGCAAGATGAAGTGATTTAAACTTTCCATGTCGTCAAATGGCTCAATACAACATCAAAAAGAGTCGTTCACTCCCATTACCAGTGCCTTACATTTACCAAGTCGTTACTCTATTCGGTAAAAGCCTTTACCTTATAGTGTAACGACCGTTACCTAAGGATGTAAAGCCCGTTACCTAATAAGGTAAACACCTTTACCATCTATTGTAAACGAAGCTGTAATATGGAAAAAGGATCCCGTTCCTTTTATACTCCCCCCGGGTTCCATTATCCTTGTCTCCTCCGGGTTGTCCGAGAACTGAAATCGGCTATCGCTTTGACGCGGATGACGCGGATTTTTCATATTTCAATCTGCGTCATCAGCACATCTTTCTGAAACAAGAGGTTTGTTCCTGACATGCCGTCTGCTCCCTGTCTGCTCCCTACCTGCTCCCTGTCTGCTCCCTATAACCCCTCTCCGTATAGACACGGAGAAGGCAAGGAGAAGAGAGGGGAAGAACATATATCTGAAGTGATTTAAACTTTTTGTTTTCTTGAAATTTTCTTTGGCAACAGAGCCGTGAAAGCTAAATTATTCCAAGATTCCCAACTGGTAGCAGTTGTATCAAACCGGTTTAGAACGGTTCTAAAACAGTATACAATTCATCATCCACTAAAATAAGTATATATGTTGAAATTTAGTTTATATCATTTACTTAAGCTAAGTATGTTTCAAAAATCAACTTATAGTATCTGTCATGACGCTACTCAGCGAATCGGTAAAAGTAGATTTTTAGGCACGGAATTACGCGGAATAACGCGGATTCAGTAAAATAAATCCGTGAATTCCGCGTTATCCGTGCCTAAAAGAAAGTGCCAAGAAGGTTTTGACACCCTCCGGGGAGGAGGGGAATTTAAGATACCACTATGATTATGATATAAACTAAATCTCAACATCTATTTATAAGTTATGAGCTGAACTGCATAACTTATAGCTTACTATTGCTTTTTAGAATTGGAAAAAATTCTTAGCGTTATAATAGCTGATATCTTCAATCATCTGGTTTACGCGTTCCATCTCGGAAATAGGAATTTCACCATTTTCTACATCACGGCCTACAAGATTACACAATGTACGGCGGAAATATTCATGACGCGGATAGGAGAGGAAGGAACGGGAATCGGTCAGCATACCGACAAAGCGGCTCAATAAGCCCAGTACAGAAAGGGCATTCATCTGCTTTTCCATGCCATCCTTCTGGTCGAGGAACCACCAACCGGAACCGAATTGAATCTTACCGGCAACCGTACCATCCTGGAAGTTACCCAGCATAGTAGCAATGACTTCGTTGGCGCATGGATTCAAATTATAAAGAATAGTCTTGGTCAGCTTACCATTGGAGTTTAAGCGGTCGAGAAATTTTGCCATAGCTTTTGCCGTAGTAAATTCGCCAATGGAATCAAAACCGGTATCAGGACCTAACAGTTTGAACATCTTACTATTGTTGTTGCGAATAGCACCATAATGGAACTGTTGTGTCCAACCCTTCTCCCAATCCATTTCGCCGAACACAACCAGCATGGCCGACTTGAATTTCAGAATTTCCTCCTTTGTCAATCCAGTACCGCCATATACCTTGTTAAAGATAGCCTTAACTTCCGCTTCTGTATAATCCTCGGCATAGAATTCTTCAATTCCGTGGTCGGACAGTTTGCATCCTTGTTCCGCAAAAAAATCGTGACGCTTACGCAAGGCGGCAACCATATCGTCAAAGCAGGAAATGGCCACATCGCTCACTTCGGCCAACTTTTCTACATATGCGCGAAAATCGGCAGGAACTTCCACCGCCATTGCCTTATCCGGACGCCAAGTAGGCAACATCTTGATTTCAAAGCCGCTCTCACGTGTCTTGATATGATATTCCAAGGAATCAATAGGATCATCTGTAGTACAAACCACTTCCACGTGATAACGGCGCATCATGCCACGGGCGGAATATTCAGGCTGTTTCAGCTTCTCATTACATTCATCATAAATTTCACGGGCCGTATGAGGATTCAGAATTTTATCGATTCCAAAAGCAGTCCTCAATTCAAGGTGGGTCCAGTGGTACAACGGATTACGGAAAGTATAAGGTACCGTTTCGGCCCACTTCTCAAACTTTTCCCAATCTGTAGTATCCTTACCGGTACAGAAACGTTCGTCCACCCCATTGGTACGCATGGCACGCCACTTGTAGTGGTCACCTCCCAACCAAATCTCAGTCAGTGACTTAAACTGATAGTCTTCCGCCACCATTTGAGGAATCAAGTGACAATGATAGTCGATAATCGGCATTTTTGCCGCATGTTCGTGATACAACCTCTGTGCTGTTTCCGTTTGCAACAGAAAGTTTCCGTCCATAAAGTTTTTCATCTTCTTGTGTTTTAAGTATATAAAAATATTACTTTCTATCTATTACACCTATATAGTATTGATTGTAAGTCTAATAGGTTGTATAATTGTTTTTAGTTTTATTAACCGTTATCGAACACAAAAGTAGAAATTTTACTTGGAGAAACAAAATAATTCGTATCTTTGCAGAGAGAAGTTACGAAAAGAGTGTAATTTATTGGAAATGAGCGTAGGTTAATTGCTCTTGATAGTAATAGGTTACGATTTAGTTAGTTATCTACTGCATTATCCTTCTGCGCGTTGCGTAACCTTCAAAGAACTCTTCGTATGCAAAAGTAGCTATTTAATTCGAGATTTTGATATAAACTCCCGTTTTTTATCCCCTCATTCATAAGAATTTTCCGTAAAAGCGGTATTGTCCGTCGCACACCATTGCCCAAAACGAGTTTGGAACAAACGTGTGCCGACTACCGCATAGCTGGAGAAAAGGGCATTGCCTCACGCCTAAACGATGTTTAGACAGATGAAGCAATGCCCCTTTCTTTTGCGCCTATGCCAAGAGGTGCTTTTACGGGTTTTCAAATGATTTTTCTTTTTTCGCTGTCTCTTTTGCCGGAAGCGGAAAGTGAATGCAGAGTGTGTCAGCCTGCCCCATGAATGAAACAGGCGCCCACACACAGCCGGACAAACCGGGAAGAATGATTGTTGCCACCCGGCTGAACAAGTTCCGTCGGATCGGAAACAATCATACTTCCTTTGTTGTGGTTTGCCCTTTTCACGCTTCCGGTGATGTCTTTTTCCTTTTGGTGATTCTTTTTTTTACGGATTTTCCCCTGAAGTTTTTTTCTACACAATCTGCCTCTGTTTTCGTTTACCTCCATTTTGCGCCTTTCAGTAAGCCGCATCAGTCAGTCATTTTCGTTCTGGGCGCAAAGGTAATTCCGGGATTGGACGGGAAAGCAAGGTCAAGCCTCCTGTTTTCGGTAAAAATCTCCAGCCCTGCGGGTAGTATTTTGACCGAAAAACCTTGCATTCCCTAATCCCTACCTTTTCAAGCACCCGAAACGAAAACGACCGATGCGACAGAAAGACGCATAAAAAAAATGTCGGATAAACGAGAGGCAGATAAGATAGTTTGAAACTCAACTCCCTCAGCTCTTGAATCCGCATTAAAAACAAAAAAATCAAAAACAGCGAAGATATGACGGCAACGGCAAATTTCAGACAAATGGCGCAACACATCGGGTTGGCGATATGCGGCTTGATGATGCGCACCGCCTTCGGGGTGTTCGGCATCCTTTGGGGCATCATCAGAGAGATTGTAAACGGAGTGTTCCGAGTGGCGATAGGTGTAATCGTGGCTATCCTTTCCACCATTGCCTTCTTTGGCTTCATCCTTTGGTTATTCACCCTTTAACCCTTACCGACATGGCAAAAAGAAACAGCAAGACGGCAGCGCAGCAGTGCAGATATTACGAGGTGGACAACATCTTCGTGTATATGGTGGAAACGTACATCAACGGCAATTTTGAAACTTTCCGAAGATTGTACCACGAACTGAACAAGGACGCACGGAGGGATTTCATGGACTTCCTTCTCAGCGAGGTAGAGCCGACCTATTGGAGAGAGATACTGAAACAGATAATCTAAAAATGACAGCGATATGAAAGGAACAGACCATTTCAAGAGAACGATATATATGTACTTGGAACAGCGTGCGGAGGAAGATGCGCTATTTGCAAAGAAGTACCGCAACCCTGCCAAGAACATGGACGAGTGCGTGACCCACATTCTGAACTATGTGCAGAAAAGCGGTTGCAACGGTTTCACGGACGGAGAGATATTCGGGCAAGCCATCCACTACTATGAGGAAAACGAGATAGAGGTGGGCAAACCGATGGACTGCCAAGTGGTTGTGAACCACGTTGTGAAACTCACGGCAGAGGAAAAGGCGGAGGCACGTCAGAACGCTGTCCGCAAATACCAAGAGGAGGAACTCCGCAAGTTGCAGAACCGCCACAGACCGTCAGCGAGAAAAGAAAACCAACCCCAACCCTCATTATTTGATTTAGGCTTATGAAACCGAAGACCAAGATACAGAAAGAGGTGGCAAGACTTTCCGCCAACCTTCGCCCCATATCAGCGACACAAATAGATTGGGCATACCGCCACTGCGTTGAGCATATCGGCTACCGCACCAAGAAAGGGAACATCACCTGTTCCGACTGCGGTCACGAGTGGCACAGCGACAGCGGACTATGCGACACCCTTGAAGGCTGCACCTGCCCCAAATGCCATGCCGAACTCAAAGTGCAGGACACACGCAGACGCATCTACAAGGAAACGCAGAATTTCAGCGTGATAACCACCTGCAAAGGGTATCAGGTAATCCGCGTGGCGCAGGTCAGATGCGAGAGCAGGAAAGGCGAACCGATGCGTTTCTACTGCCACGAGGTCGTGCAGCGTTGGATTTCACCCGACGGCAAGGTTACGGACATGGCGTTGCTCCGTGGCTTCCTTTTCTGCTATTGCGATGTGTGGGCATTAGGCAGCGATATGGAGGTAAGACCGCACAACAGCCTATACGATGATGTGGTGGCAAGAAGCTGTGCATATCCAAAGATGAGGATATTGCCCCAACTCAGACGTAACGGCTTCAAGGGCGATTTCCACGGCATCTCCCCCGTGCGTCTTTTCAAAGCCTTGCTTTCAGACCCAAGAATTGAAACCCTTATGAAAGGCGGTGAGATTGAGGTCATGAAACACTTTCTTTTCAATACCCGTACTGCCGATGAATGTTGGGCATCATATCTGATTGCCAAGCGTCACAAGTATCAGATAGACAACCTCTCAATGTGGTGCGACTATCTGCGTATGCTCAAAAAACTCGGTCAAGACCTCCGTAACCCGAAGAACATCTGTCCCGAAGATTTCATGGCGGCACACGACAACGCAACCCGAAAAATTGAAGCCATACACGAGAAGGAAAGAGCCGCAGAGCAACGCCGTTGGGAGATTGAAAGGCGTGAGCGTGAGCAACAGCGACAACTCCAACGAAAGAAAGATGCGGAGGATTTCATCGCCAACAAATCCAAATTCTTCGGCTTGGTAATCACGGACGAGGAAATAATCGTCAAGGTGCTTGAAAGCATAGACGAGTATTACAACGAGGGCAAGACGCAGGGCATCTGCGTGTTTGGCAGTGGATACTACAAGAAAGCCGACACCCTCATACTATCGGCAAGGATTGGCGATGAGATTATTGAAACCGTAGAGGTGGACTTGCGAACCCTCGAAGTGGTGCAGTGCCACGGCAAGCACAACCAGGACACCGAATATCACGAGCGCATCATAGACCTTGTGAACAAGAACGCCAACCTTATCCGTGAGCGGATGAAAGCGGCATAGCATAACCCCTAAAACAACATTGATATGGAAGTAAGAATTGAAAGTATGATTTGTGTGTGGGATGATGCAATCCCCACGATGTTCCTTGAATTTGTGAACCTCCTCACTCTCACAACGAGTGAGGGGGAATTGAGAAAGAGCGTAAAGGAGTTTGCCGAGAAGCACGAACTTGACAAGTTTTTCCTTTACGGCTTCGGCTCACACCATTTCTACCTGCACCAACGCTACACAAGCAACCCCGAAATGGTGATGAAGAACAGAGTTCTGTCAGTACATTTTTAACCATCTAAAAAGCAACATTATGACAACACGAATGACCATCAACGGAGTAAGCACCTGCGCGGAAGCAGGTACGGAGAAATACGAGCGTTTCCAATCGGGTATCGGAAGACGCAGGCGGACACTTGTGCAGTACGACTACCGCCACCCCATAGACAGAGAATTGTTCTCTTGTGTCAAACCCACGTTGGACGAGTGCCGAGCCGCACGGGACAAGTGGCTGAACGCAAAGAAGGGAAAGGAGGACAGACTATGAACACGACCTATCAAACGCTGATAGTCAAGTTCAGCGAACCTATCACGGCATTGGACGGTATCTTTGACGATACCGGAGCGTGGGGAACGGACACCCTCAAGGGTGGATAGATGATTACGAAAGCACACGTTTCACCGCCACCGACAGCATACGGCAGTCATCACGAGCGAGTACAATATGGAATGTGTGAAAGAGTGGCTACAACGGCAGACCCCCATTTCCGAAATGCGAGAATTTTGAACGGGATGGCGGTGTCCGCACCGCCAATACTTAAAACCCTAAAAACAAAAGATATGATAGCCAAGACGATATTACAGCAGATAGGCGGAAAACGCTTCACCGCCATGACAGGTAGCCGTGATTTCATAGATATGGGCAACGGCTTACGGATGAGCCTTGCAAGGAACAAAACAAGTGCCAACCGCCTTGACATCATCTATGACGAAGGGGCAGACCTCTACAATATGCGCTTCTACCGCAGGACGTTCAGCAAAAAGACCTTTGAGTGCAAGACAAAGGACATTGCCGTACACGAGGGTATCTATTTTGATATGCTGGAGGAAATGTTCACGATGGTGACGGGACTTTACACACGCTTTTGAGTGGCGGGGCGGCGAGAGCCGCCCTACTTTCTTTCAGTGAGCATGATGGCGGACAAAGAAAGTAGCAAAGAAACCTTTGTCCAATCTGCGATAACTAAAAAATCCGCAAGTAAAACTTGCGGAGGCTATATATTGGGTCGTTATTTTTTGGTGGAGGGGAATGATAATCTCGAACCGTTGAACTACACATTTCTGCTTCGTCTCCATTTCCCCCAACGATTTGATACGTTCAATCATTTTTGTTGTTCCTTTCTGAATTTTCCTAAATACTTTCTTCATAATTTCGCTATACTTTTTATGGTTAATAACTATGTTTTGTATTGCTCTCACAACACTTACAACTTGAAGTGTTATTTGGAAACCGATAGGCAAAAATGGCTCAACGATGTCAATTAACGAGAAAATCCTACGATAATCTATCAAGTGATAGAGCAAAAGACGTGCCAAGTTAAATATGGCACGTCTTTTGCCAGTTTTGTCAGTCCTTTTATGGGATATACAACAGCGCAAACTCCGCCTTTCTCCGTTTGAGCAGCATGGCGTGGCGTTTTCCTTTGTAGTTGCAGAAGGCTATATACTCACGGTAGATGTTCCTGTCACCAGCTTCCAGCTTCTTGATTAAGGTGCTTTTGGGGATTGTTTTGCTGCCTAACAGCTTCGCCGGTCCCACATTGTAAGCTAACGTGCCAAGCAAAATCGAATCAACCCCGAATTTACGGAACATGGCGACAAATTTGCGCAGGTCTTTCCGCAAAAGTTCATCCGCATCCCGTTTTGTCATGGTTCGTGCCGAATACTTCTCGTTTGGCAAAAGTTTGTGACCCCAACCGACGTATGGGTAGTGTTTTTCTGAGTGCCAGCCTTCAAAGTAGCGGCAGCATAAAAAAGCACGTTCCATAAGCGGCAGTCGGTAGATTGCCGCCTGCCCGTCCGTTCCCTCTTGGCGGCTGATCTGCGCGGACACAGAACAGACCGTCAGAAGTGAACAGAGCATTGTCATGAATACACGCATCATTTCAACAAGGGGCTGAAGTTGCCGATGGGAACGATGGTAAGATCGTCGTCCTTTACATTCCTGTTGTTGAAGTCAAATTCCAGTTCGTAGGAGTTGCTAAAGTTATCCTCCACCACCACGATGAAATTATGCGCCTCATCACCCGCCGCCGTGTAGTACAGGCGGAATTTTTCGTTCTCCAGCAGGTAGCGGTCGTTAGGCAGGAAGGTGATGCCGTTATCCATTTTGAGCGAGCCTTCCCCCTCGAACTGGAAATAGCGGATGGTATAGAGCGTACCCGAAAAGTCGCCCTCCTTTTTCAGTTCACAGCGGATTTCCACTGTCTGCCCCTTTACTACCTTGTTCGGCACGGGCATGACCTCCACCGTGAAGGGATAGGACTGCTGGATGTCCATGTCATCGTCACATGACACGAGGGTGAATGACATGGCGGCTATCAGGCATAACGCCACTGCCTTGAATATTGATGTTCTCTTGTTTCTGTTGTTCAGTATGTTCATTGTTCTTCGATTTTTAGATGGTTGTTTTTCTGTTTTTTCGTTGTCAGTTGCAGGTACTCGTTCAAGTCCTTGCAACCGTCATAGAGGGAGGAACGGTCGGTGACACGTTCCCCGTATCGCATGGTAAGTGCGGCAAGCGTCCGCCGTCCGGCTTCGTCACGGTCGAGGAAGCAGCCGATGCGCCCGTATCCGTCCAGCAATCCCGCCGCCTTCTCCACGTTGGCGACTGAGTTCAGCACAAGACAGTCAGCGTTACCGGTTACACCAAGCGTCACGGCAGAGAGAAAGTCCATGAAGCCCTCGAACACGAGGCACTCGTCAGCCGGGATGTCATTCGCCTTTACCAGTGATACAGACTTCGGAGGTATGCAACCCTTGAAATATCGGCTTCTGATTCATAGCCACCTGCCATGTTCGGAAAGCCAACGGCAAAATACCGTTTCCCACGCACACCGTAGTTCAAGCGGCAGCAGTGACGGGATGCGATGGCGTAAGGGATGCCCCGTTCCTCTAAATACTCCGTCAGCAGTGAGCGGAGCAGCGGAGCGACCTCCACATCCTCAAAAACGGATTCGGTCGGCTTCGAGAGATAGACGGGCTTTTCCCATCCGGCAACCGTCATATTGGCGGCTTCCGCTATGAACTTCGCTTGCTTCATGAAGTCATCGCTTTGCAGAAACTCCCCGGCAAGCGTGAAGATGTCGCCGCCCTTGCCCAAACCGAAGTCGTACCAGAGCTGTTTCGCCACGTTCACACGGAAAGAGGATGTGCGCTCGCCCCTGTACGGGGCAAGATACCACAGCTCGTTACCGCTCCTTCTGACAGGCTCATGCCCCAGCCGTGCGAGAAAATCCGCAAGCGGCATCCTTCTGACAGCATCTATTTCCGTCCTTTCCATGCCCGTGTCAGTTGATGATGAACTTGATACCGACCCCGAACTGCGTGTGGAACTTCCGTGTGTCGCCACCCCAAAGGCAACGCTCCCGCAGGTTGGCAAGCAGGGCGATACGGTCTGCCACGTAACACTCCACATCGAGCGTCAGCGCACCGCCGTAGATGAAGGCGTCCCGGTCGTGCAGCGTGGAGCCGTCATGCAGCACCTTCTTCCCCCAATTTACCGCCTCATATCCGGCGAGAGCCGAAGCCCCGGCATAGACGAAAACAATCTTTCGGGCGTCCGACAGTATCTTGAAGTAATAGCCGCCCTCCGCCGTGAACTGCGCCACGGGTATCTTGGTGTCCTTGTAGGGATTGTTCTTCAACAGGTATTCGCCACCGAACACCCACTTGTTCCCCTTCTTCGTGTAGGTGGAGAGAGCCGCCCCGAAGCTGTACCCGCCGTCCTTGCCGCCGAGATTGAAGCCGTCCGCCATGTCCGCCCTCACCTCGATGCCCTGCATCTTCGGCAGACACCGCTGGGCGTGCGCCTGCCCTGTAAAAAGGGCAAGCGACGCGATGATTATTGCGATGTACTTTCTCATGGTCAGCGTACTTGAAGTTCGTTGATGGTACCCGCGCGTACCAAATCCTCGTTCTCAATCACGAAGGACTGGTGACGGCCGCCGTTCTTCTCGTTCAATTCCACCACGAGGCACTTGTCATCGGGGATGGTGAACTTCGCCATCGTGAAGACCGTGCGCTCGCTCTTTTTGCCCGGCACGAGGGTGGCGTAGTTCTGCGCGCGGAGCGGCAGAATAATCTGCTCCTGCACGGCAGTACGCTTCGCAACCTTCTTGTCCACGATTTTCCAAGTGATGTAGTCCACATCGAAAGGCACGTTGCTCTGGTTCTTTATCTCCGTGTGGAAATAAAGCAAGCCGTTGTGCGTGTAGATGCCTTTCAACAGGTATTGGATGCCGAAACGCTTGCAGCCGATATGCTTCACCTCGCGCTTGTTCTGTTTGTGGATGGACTTCATGATAAGGCGCACCAGCATCGGGCTTTCGCTGCCCAGCTCTTTCAGATAGATTTCCTGCGCGTTGTTCGGGCGGTTCACCGTGCTGCCGTCATGGATGAAGTCGCACATCTCCACGTTGAGCAACAGCGGTTCGGCGGCGTACTTCACGTTGAAGGTGTAGAAACTGCCGTCCTCCGTGATGACGGACATATTCGTTTCGTTGGGAAAATTCCTTACGGTAGCCTTCACACGGATGATGTTCTCCGCTCCGTCGGCTTTCCCGGCAATCAGGTCGGGCGAGCCTAAATCGACATAGCGCACCTCCGCCGGAAAAATGACGTGGACGGTCTTGTCGTAGGTCACTTCCAGACCGTGCGGCGGTATCATGCGGTCGAAGGTCAGCTTGCGTGACAGCCCGTGATATAGGTCGCCGTCCGCCTCCTTCTGCGGATAGACTCCTTCGTCAAGGTCGGTTGTTCACTTCCGTTGGTCGTTTCAACGGTTACATTCTCCTGCGCGTTGGCAGTTATGATGCCCATAGCGAGGGCAAACATGATGATTACTTTTCTCATTACTTTTGGATTTTAGTGGTAATTTTTATTGTTTTCAATATTTTTCTTGGTAAAGCATGACCCTGTACCCGGCTTTCAGATGCACCTTGACGGTTCGCATCTTTTTGGCGATGTACTGGCTCGTGCCTTGTATCAGCCCCTTGCCCAAGTCGGAGGCGAGCTGCGCCCCGGCATTGGTGGAGATGTTGATGCTGCTTCCCAGCGAGCCGCCCATGTTGGCGGCGACCTCCCGGACGGCGTTCATCTCCATCGAGTTCGGGATGAAGATGCCGGGCTGTCCGTCCGTGTCATAGACCGCAAGCTCCACGGGGATAATCGTGCCGTCGTATTCCAGCGAGGTAATCTCGATGTCGAGCCGCTCACCCTGTATCTTGCCCGTGCCGACCACCACCGCACCCCGGGGTATTGTCCTGCCTGCCACCGCCATAGGCTCCAGCAGGCGCAGCCTTACCGTCTGCCCGTCCGTCACGCTCTGCGCCCCATGCACGCACGCCGGTATGGTGTTCCTGTCCAATACCTCCGCCGTGCCGACAGCCGTGTTGAAACCCCGGTTGCGTTCCTGCGATAAGGCGGCGACAAACTCCGCGTTACTCATAGGCTGTGAGAGTGAAGAAACTACTTGATGCTCCACCTGTCTGATAGGCATTGCCTTGTTCTTCTTCCCTTTCTGCACGGTAGTTGGCTCTGCCCTCTGTTCCGCCGATGGCTGTCCTCCGTTCTGACCGCCCATGTACTTTGCCGCCAGCTCGTAGGACTTCTCCATAAGAGCCACCTGCTCGTCCATAGAGGAAGCCTTGCCCCTCTCGCTTTCCAGTTCCGACTCCAGCGATGCGATGCGCTCCAACAATTCGTCCATCTCCGCATTGTCGTTTTTCGGCTGGTCGTAGAAGTTTCCGAGCGTGGCGTTCAGGTCACGGTAGGCGGCTGCGGAGGACTGGATGGTCTGCGGCGTGGCTGGCTTTGCCCTTTCTTCCTTGCCGCCCGGATTGGCGAGGTCGAAGTCCACTCCGTTCTCCGTTCCCGCTATCTCGCGGTCGAACATGTCGCCCAGCTGCCCGATGGCACGGTTGCGGCTCTCCTGACGCTCTTCCATCTCCCCATGCTCGTAGCTTTCAGCTTGTCGCCGATAATCTGCCGGTTCGCCTTGTCAGCGTCGGGCATCTCGGTGTTGTATCCGTCCGTTCCCGGCGGTTGCTCCTTGCCGGAGGACGGGGCGAATATCAGCCACATCGCCCCGATGAACACCAACACCATAGCGGGCAGCACGATCATCTTCTGCCGTTTCAGCCGTTGCGCCTCTGTCAGCGGTTCGCGCTCCTTTTTCGGTTTCCCCGTTTCGGGAGCAGCTTTGTTCTCTTTCGTCGGTTCATTCTTTGTCTGTTCCATATAAATAAGGTGTTAAGTGATTGCCTGTTTCCGCCGGGGTCGGCAGTTCCACCCGTCCGGCGTGTCCCGTTTCCATATGTGAGCCGTCGTTCCTGCCGATGTCATAGACGGCTCTGCCGAAGGTGTAAAGGGCAAGCACCGCGAAGGCGGCGAACATCCCCAGCACGATGCGGCGGCGTGTTTCCGGCGGCAAGCCGTCCAGATACCCTTTGAGACTTGCCGCCAAGCGTTTCCGTTTGTCGTGGAGTTTCCAATACATGCCCCACATTGATTTTCTGATACTTTTCATGTCCTGTTACCGTTTGATAGTCTGTAAATCCTTGTTCTCAATGATGGTGAAACCCTCGATGGTAAAACCGTTCGGGTTGTCATCCGACCGCGATGCGTTCAGCAGGCGGCAGGTGGTCACGAGGCTGCGCTCGGTGACGTTGCTCTGCCGGATGATTTTCTGTGTGGCGTAGGTCACGGCACGGTAGGGATAGGCGTTGAAGTCGCACACCACGCTGTCCACCTTCAGCACTTGGTTGATGTTCCCGGCGATGATGCGGTTGTAGTACCCCTTCTCCGCGAAGTCCGAATAATAGTGGTACACGCTCTTGTCCGCCAGCAGCAAGGCACGTTTCACGTTGTGTTCAATCGCGCTTTTTTCAGGTGATAGCGTGAAGAACATCTCGTGGAAACGGCGCACATGTTCCCGTGCCTCCGCCGGGCGGTTCTGCGACAAATCCTGAGACAAGGCGAGCATCAGGCTCTTGCCGTTGTCCAGCACATAGATTTTCTCCCGTTGCTTCTCTGCGAAACGGTAGGAGTTCCACACGCTCCACACCGTCACCACGGCGCACAGCGAGAGGAAGACGATACCGAACAGGCGTATCTGCCTGAACGACGATTCGATGTTTCTAAGTGATTTGAATTCCATTTATATTTTCCAATTTATGATTGCACATTGATTATTTCAGCAATTTGCCGACACGTCCGACTGCGTTTCCTGCGGCTGCACCCGCCACGCTGCCCGCCATGCTTCCGGCTCGTCCCGCCATCTGGTTCACGTTGCGACCGTAACCGCCCATGCCTCCGGCTTGGATAATCCAGCCCGCAACGGTGGGAATGGTAAAGTAGCCGATGATGCCGATGCAGAGGAATACGATATACACCCCGTCGCTCGAATCCAGCGAGAAGTTCGGGTCTGCCTGCATCCGCTCGATGTCGTTTTGCAGCATCAGAACCTGTATCTTCGCCAGTATGGTGCTGAACATGTCCGATACCGGTAGCCACAGATAGACCTGTATATAGCGGCATATCCACTGCGTGAGCGTGTTTTGGAAACCGTCCCATACCGACAGGGCGAAGGCTATCGGACCGAGAATCGCCAGCACCACGAGAAAGAAGGTGCGGACGGTGTCTATCACGAGGGCGGCGGCTTGGAACAGCAGTTCGAGTATCTCGCGGAAGAAGTCGCGGATGCTCTTCTTCATGTTGTACATTCCCCGGTCGATATACATTCCCGCCATCGTCACCATGTCGGAGGGCGACCAGCCGAGTTCCTCCAGTTGCTTGTCAAATTCCTCGTTGGACACGAGGTAGGCGGTTTCGGGGTTGCGTACCATCGCCTCGTATTCCAGTTTGTCCTTCTGCTCCCGGTATCGGTTCATGTCCAGCGTTTCCGCCTCCAGCATCTTTGCCGTGCCCTGTACGACGGGTGAGAGGATGCTGTTTATCGTGCCCAGCACCACAGTCGGGAAGAACATGATGCACAGACCGATGGCAAAAGGACGGAGCATCGGGAATACGTCTATCGGTTCAGCTCTCGCCAGCGACTGCCATACCCGGTAGGCGACGTAGAACAGCGCACCCAGCCCGGCGATGCCTTTCGCCACACCAGCCATGTCCCCACACAGCGGCATCATCTGCTCATAAAGTGAACGTAAAATCTGATGAAGGTTGTCGAACTTCATAGGCTACCAGTATCTTTCGTTCATGTTCCCGTACAGCCCCATGATGCGGTCGAGGTCGTTCTTCTTTTTCGCACGCAGGTAACTCACGGAGATGTTCTTGTTCGTGTAGTAGCTCACGAGGTTGCGGTAACGCTTCATCTTCGAGTGGCAGCGTTCCACCACGTCCATGCGCTCCTTGTCGGTCATGGAGAGCGTGGTGATGTTCACCACGTTCCTGAGTTCCGTCAACACTTCGTTGCTTTCCTCCAGCAGTTTCGTGTAGCCGAAAGCGATTGCGGAAAGCTCTTCGGGTCTGAAATTCCCGTCACGGAGCATCCGTTGGAAACTGTTCACATAGATGTCTGTGATGTCGCCCACCATCAGGATGGTCTGCTGCACCTTGCGGGCGTCCTTGACCAGATTGTTCACCGATTTGAGGGCATCGTAATACTTCTTGCCCTGCTGATAGATTTTCACCGTCTCCTGAAAGTTGCTCACCATGTTCGTGGCGGTCTTGGAGGTATGGATGATGTTTTTGGAGGCATTGATGATGCCCTGCGCTAGATTGCCCGGATCGCTTACGACCCACTGTGCGCTTGCCCTGCCCGCGAAAAGCAGGCACAGGCAGATAATCATTGTTATTCTTGTTCTCATGTTACTTTGGATTTTAGTGGTTGTTATTCTTCGGTCGGATGTCCCGGCTGCGGCTTCACCCGCACATAGTCCCCGTTTGGCGAGAAAGTCAGCACATCCGTGGCCTCGTTGTAGGACACGTCGATGCGGAAGCCGGTGTTCATGAACAGGTTGCCGTTCTCCTCCTGCAAGAGATAGGTTTCCGGCTTGAGCTTGCGGCGCAGACCGCTACGACGGAACACCGTCACTTTGTAGGCTTCGCCCTCCTTGTAGATAAGCACGTCAGGTTTTCCCTCCACGCTCTCCCAGTTCCCGCACAGCATGTCGCGGCGGTTGTCGGCCACGTCGCAGGATTGCAGCATCATGACCGCCAATCCGATAAGGCACTTGCTGACTTGCAGCATTTTCACTTTTGGTAAATTCATACGCGTTTTTCTTTTTTGGTTGATACATTCTGTTTTTTAGTTATTCCTTGTTTCTCCGCCTTTCGGCAAGCTGCCGGATGGCGGCTTCGATGTCGTCGCCCAGCTTCTCCGCCAGACGGTAAACCTCCACTTTTTCCGTTTCCTCGGTGGTGTACGCCAGATACTCTTCCGCGCTGACCTCCGTGGCATAGACCGCCGACTGCGTGCCGCCCAAGCCTATCCACACCTCCTTGTAGAGCCGTGAAGGGTTGTTCGCCATGTTGATGGAGAGTATCTGCGACTTCTCCTTTTCCGTCAGTCCGAGCAACGCCTGTATCTGGTCGAACTTGTTCATATATTTCCTTTGGTCAAGCAGGATTTTACAATCCGAGTTGTTGATAATGCTCTCTTTGACCACCGGAGAACTGATAATGTCGTCCACCTCCTGCGTCACCACGATTGCCTCGCCGTAATATTTTCTGACCGTCTTATACATATAGCGCAGATATTCAGCCATGTTCGCCGATGAGAGGGCCTTCCAAGCCTCTTCCACGATAAGCTGTTTCCGCACGCCTTTCAGCCGCCGCATCTTGTTGATGAAGGCTTCCATGATGATGATGGTCACGACGGGGAACAGTTCGCGGTTTTCTTTAATCGAATCTATCTCGAAGACGATGAACCGCTTGCCGAGCAGGTCGATGTTCTCCGTGGAGTTGAGCAGGAAATCGTAACGCCCGCCCCGGTAATACTGCCGCATGGTGGTGAGCATGTTGTCGATGTTGAAGTCGGACTTCTCCACCTTGATGTCACGCTGTGCCAGTTCCTTGCGGTAGTCGTCACGCATATACTCGTAGAAGGTGTTGAACGACGGCACGATGCTACGGTCGGATTGGATGCGCTCAATATAGGCACTCACGGCACTGCCCAGCTCGCCGCTCTCCGTCTTTGTCACCTTGTCGTCCTCCGACTTCCAGAGCGTCAGCAACAGGGTCTTGATGCTGTCCTTCTTCTCCACGTCGAAGATGTAATCGTCGGTGTAGAACGGGTTGAAGCTGATGGGCTTATCTTCCGTGTAGGTGAAATACACACCGTCCGCTCCGCCTGTCTTGCGTCGGATCATGCCGCACAAGCCCTGATAGGAGTTTCCCGTGTCCACCAATACCACATGTGCGCCTTGCTCATAATATTGGCGCACGAGGTGGTTCATGAAGAAAGACTTGCCGCTGCCCGAAGGACCCAGCACGAACTTGTTGCGGTTGGTCGTGATACCTCGCTTCATGGGCAGGTCGGAGATGTCAAGGTGCAGCGGTTTTCCCGTGAGCCTGTCCACCATCTTGATGCCGAAGGGCGAGAGCGAGCTGCGGTAGTTGGTTTCCTCTGTGAACAGGCACACCGCCTGTTCGATGAAGGTGTGGAAACTCTCTTCCGCCGGGAAGTCCGCCGCATTGCCGGGTATCGCCGCCCAGTAGAGTGTCGGGCAGTCGATGGTGTTGTGGCGCGGCACGCATTCCATGCTTGCCAACTGGCTGCCCACGTCGTTCTTGATATGCTTCAGTTCCTCCGCATCGTCGCTCCACGCCATGACGTTGAAGTGTGCCCGTACCGAGGTCAGTCCGTAGGAATGGGCTTCGTTCAGGTATTGGTCTATCCACTCGCGGTTGATGCTGTTGCTCCTTGAATAGCGAGATAGCGACTGCATGTTACGGGCGGACTTCTCGAACTTCTGCAAGGTTTCCTCACTGTTGTCTATCAGCACATACTGGTTGTAGATATGGTTGCAGGAGAGCAGAAGCCCCACCGGGGAGGCGAATGACAGTCGGCAGTCACTCCGGTCGGTGGAGAGCTTCTCGTAACGGGTGTCGGTAGCCACCTTGCCCGGCAGGTCTTCCGCGTCGGAGAGGGTGTGCAGACACAGGCGGTTGTCGCCGATGCGCATCTCCCTTGCCGAAAGCTCGATGTCCTGCAAGGTGGTGTCACCTTCCGGCATGAGCGAGAAGTAGCGTTCAATAAGTCCCGTCTTTCCCTCAGTACCCACAATCTCATCGGTGGAGAGGCGGCGCAGCCTGACAAGCCCGCTGTCGTTCATGATGCGCTCGAACTGTTCGCAGGCTTCCAAGAACTTGGTCGTGGTTTCCCTGTCCAGCTCCTTCGGGATGATATGTCCCCGGCACAGCGTGCTGAAATTGCTCTGCATCCGGTTACGCTCCTTTGTTGTCTTGGTCAGGTAGAGGTAGCAGGTGTGTTTCAGGTACGGACGCTCGTTGAAGTGACGCTCGAAAGAGCGGCTTAAAAAGCTCATGTCGTCCTTCTGAAGCTCCGGTTTGTAGCGTTCCTTGATGAACCAGTCCTGTTTGTGGACGACGGAGTAGTCCGGCAGCACCTTGATAGCCTTGCACCAGCAACTGTGTATCGCCTCGTACTCCGCACCCGTCACGGTGTAAAGTTCCGGTAGTTCCACCTCGAAAGCCACCGTGATGTCGGCGTCCTTTGAGATGATGCAGCCATGCTCCACCGCTAAAAGTGGGAACCTGTTTTCCAGTGTTGTCATTTTCGATGTATTCCTCATTGTCTTTCTTCCTTTCGTTGTCGTTTGAACAGACGGGTTATCCGCCGCCGGTTGATAAGGTATCGGGGATGGCTCCGTGCCGCTCCTAATTTCATCAGCCCGTGTTCACCGTACCGGGCGTTCAGCGCGAAGGTCTGCCATACAAGGAGGGAGGACGATGCCGCGCCGAAGCCGATACATATCCACTGGTCGATACCGACCATGTAGAGGATGACGAACAGGACGAAGAGAGCCAGCAGACCTCCGCAGAAGATGAAGAGGTACTGTGCCTTCAAGCCCTTGAACTCTACCGGACGGCCGATACCCTTGTTGATTGGGTATTCAGCCATACATTATTTATTAAAGGAAGAATGAGCGCAGGATGGTGGCGGCAACAATCAGGAAGATGCACGCGCCGAACCACGAGGCGGCTGTCTTGCTGGTGTCGGGGTCGCCCGATGAAAACTTGCCGTACACTTTTACGCCCCCGATAAGCCCGACGACTGCACCGATGGCGTATATCAGTTTAG
>NZ_BAKJ01000052.1 GCF_000614125.1 Bacteroides rodentium JCM 16496 | reverse complement strand
CTTGCTTTGCAGTGGCAATGCATTATCCCATCGCCCAAAGCGCATCCCCCCTAAAAACTTTTTTGTAATAAACAAGATACTATTAAAATAAGTACCTTTGTAAAATGATTCAAGAGGAGTTCAAATTTTACAAGCCATGTAGGTTGCTGCAACCCTATATAAGATATTATTGAGTATTCAAAAGCAATCGACCGCTGAATGCCTTTACTTATCCTATCGGTTGCACTCAAATCATTTTCCATAAACAAGCACCGTTATACATCCCTGAACTGAACGTTACACAAGACAAACTGACTGTCAGCGGACAAGTTAATTTTTCGTCACACCTATATACAGACGGAAACATAGAAATGATAGTGGTCGTATTCCACCCTCACACTGTGAGCATGTTTTTGAACATACCGACATCACTTTTTTACAATCAAGAAGTTTCCGGTTACAGCCTTGAAAACAAAAGTTTTAATGAACTGGCTACACAAATATTCGACTGTGAGAACAACTCTGTTTGCATAAGTTATATAGAAAAATGGCTGTTGTCACAAAATGTAACACATAACCTCAATGATTATCCGATTAATCTAATGACCATAAAAGAAACTGCATCTTTCAGGCTTGATTCTTTATAATACCAACGGTTTTGTATGTGCCTCAGTTCGCATACAATATTGTATGAAGTTTTGTATGGGATAGAAAAGGAAATCGCCATAACTTTTTGAGTTACAGCGATTTTCATTTAACTTATTGCGGAGAGAGGGGGAACGATTAACATTCAAAATCTCTACTCATTATCAGTATCTTACCCAAAGTCTCAACTTTAATGACACCGAATAATTCACCGCATATATGCTGCAACTTTCTTCCTGTTACACTTAAAATTTCTTCTGCAAATGTAGCAAAAAGACTGTAAAATCGCAAATCCACTGCCTGATTTAACGTACATAGTTTCTATAATTTTCTTCTAACAATAATTGCAATTTAGAAAGAGGATAAAGAAATTTGCCTCCAACAACAGTATAAGCTATCTCTTTTTCATCCCGCAATTTTTGTAAAGTTCGATTTGAAATATGCAACATACCACAGACTTCTTCTCCGGTCATATAAACCTCATTGGCAATAGGTACGGGTAAGTCTTGAATTGCAAGGATTTCTTTAGAACACCTTTTTAGTCTTCTCATCATCCCAATATACTCCTCTGATTGTTTTGTTATCACTCCGTCCATTTCTTATTTATTCTTTTGAGTTAATATTTTAACCAAATCATTCTCTTTATACATATACTTTCCTCCAATATTAGAACATGGTATAATTCCATACTCCCTATAACTTTGCAAACTTCGTTTAGAAATATTCAGAGCTAAACAAACTTCCTGAGCGTCCAATCATTTTTCTCCTTCAATCGGACCATACTTTTTTTTGACAGTTTCAATCTGCATGAATAAACTCTCAATTTGTTGTTTCAACTGTAAATACGCACTTTTTTCAATTACAACTAATTCCATAATAAATTGATTTATACTTTTACTTTTTCTCAAGCAAATTAAAGCACATTCCCCTATCCTACCAAGATATTTGAATCAAAGTCAGTTTTTGTCAACTATTGTCATATCCAAACACATAAAATTCCTTTTAACTACATAAGACTGATTATATAATTTGGTGAAATAAAAGAAGGACCTGTTTAGCTTTTATATAGCAAACAAGCCCCTCTCTCCTCCATTCATATACTATCCTACATTCTTATTCCTTTATTTTTCGATACCATTATGCTATCCTTGACCTTTATTTCTCTTGAGACCTCACCCTGACGCATATTTGGAAAATGCTCATTCAGCAAATCGCCTGCCAATCTTTTAGCTTTCTCCTGCATCTCGTCGTATACATTCAATCTGTCCGGTCCTAACAGTTTTTTTTCAATCTCTTCAAACTTGTCGTAAAAACTGAACTCATCCGGATATTCATCGACCAGTCCGTCCCTCGGATACCCTTGTTCCCGGATGAATAGTAAGGTCATCCGGTCATAATTATCCGGACTTCGTGGCAATCCCAATCCTTCCCCTATTTCAGTCAGATTGAAGTAATTTTCCCATGTAGGCGCAAGGTCAAAAGTCTTGCTTTCCACTACATTCTTCAAAACAGACCTGTCCTGATATGCGCACCGTTCCATTGTTTCCTCATCTACCCAGTCTCCCCGCTCATTTTTACAGAGGTTTATCTTTCCTTCCATTAAGGAAGGCCATCCGCTCAGCTCATGGACGGCCAGAGATTTTAAAGGAAAATCAGGTTCAAAGAAACTGTTCTCCACATATTTATACATATAACTGTTGAATTGCCATTCTCCATTTGTATTGTCGTCAAAGAGAAGTACGCCCTTATCCGTTTCAACGGCAGAGTAATAATGGTTCCCGCGTTTCAGGTCATCCAGCATTTTCTCCACCATTTTAGGTGAGGATTGTATTTCCTCCCACATGCCGGGTGTCAGTATCCGTTTAAAATGCTCATCTTTTGACAACGGGTCTATATCTTTTCACAGGCAATACACCACTTCCGATACACGCAGGTAACTTTGCAATCCGATTCCCTGCCCATCCATTGCTTTTTCCAATGTTTTCAAATAGTTACTGTTATTTCTCTTCCGCAAAGGAGGGACCATTGCCAGGTCAGGCACATCATAGTATAAAACGCCTGTTGTCGGTATCTCTTTTCCTCTCAGAGCCTTTTCCACATCTTCCTGCATGAAATCCAAAAAGCCTTCTTTACCCTTGCCTTTCATACTGATGTGTATCGGATTGAAGTGTCCGTCCACTGTGACATACACACTGCCACTCTTGTTCTCTTCTTTTTCCATATTTCAAAACTAAATTTTCATTCCACGCCTTTCCCTTTTCATGGGAACTTTCACCGACATGTTCGGACCGGAGAAACGGGTATTGTCAGGCCGCGCCACCAGTTGCGACATGATCCGTTCCTGTTCTTTTGTCAGCGGGACCTTTACTAAAGGCTGATTTCTCAAACGGTTGAAGTTTCTTAATGTGGGTCCATATCCAACCGTTTTGTACAAATCCCGTAATTTAATATCTCCGGCGAGGCCACCTGCCAGTCACCCATTGTACCCCGGTACCTTGCATTCAGTGGTACTACTTCATAAAATCCCAGTTCCTTCGGTTTTCCCTTTCTTTCAAAGAACTTTTCAGTTATTCCGTCCAATAATTTGGCCAGTTCCTTATCTCCTGCTTCTGTCTTATCAAACAGCAATACCTTTTGTCCGTATTCCACTGCCGTACAAGTAGGAAATACAGCCAATCCGTTTCTTATCACATGGCCGTCCGTTCCGAAACGGTGTGCCAGCCGCTGGTAGTCCTCATTCTCCGCCAGTGCCGTATGTGCTGCCGAAGCGGACAGTTGCCTGATTCCCCTTTCCTCGCAGAATGCCGCATCCCGTAGTCTCACCACCCCCGAAGGATAAATCTTCTCCCGTTCCAATACCGGAGTGAGCCGTTCCAGATAGTCCCTGTTGTCCGTTCCGAGGATAGTGGGAATCATGGACTTGTCCCTGAAATCGAAACGGAACATTCAATGGTCGGGTATAAACTCCTTACCAGTGGCATGAAAGGCTACATTGTTGCTGATATAGCATACGAACCCTTCTTCACCTTGTCCCCGCATACTCAAATATACGGGACGATAGAAAGCGTCCAGCGTCATGTACAGGCTGCCGTTTTCCATACAGTCTGTATTCATTCTCTTTTCCATAAGCATATTATATAATCAGTTGTTTTTTTTCTTTCTTCTGCGGAACAACGGAAGAGACATGTTTCGCTGCCTGACACCCCGGTTTTTCCGGTTCCGGCTCTTTGGATTGTTGAGACGAACACTTTTCCGGAGTTTTTGCTCTTTGTGATGTCCGGTTCGCTTTTCCGCCCAGCTTGAACTCCCCATCTGTAATGTGGAACTCCGATTGCAGGATGTCCCTCGCCATTGTTTTGGCTTCCATCTGCAAGGCCGCATAGCCGAAGTCGTGCGCCGAGAGTGGGGCTTCCCGTCTCGCCTTTATACTGTCCCCCAGCTTCTCCGTCAGTTCCTTGAACTCATACTGATAGCTGAACGGATGGAAATGGTCCGCTTCCATAAGGCCGGCATACCCGTTCTCCGAAATATACAGCAGTGCCGCAACGTCATAATTACGGGGTGAGATACCCAGACCGAAATCTTTTGTCAAACGGTCAAAATTATTGAAGTCGGGACGTAAGTCGTATTTGCCGGTGCAGACGGCACCTACCAGCATCTCCTTTCCCAACATCTTTTCGGGCGTGAAGCTGCATACCGATTTTCTTAATTGTATATCATCCCTGCGCAAGTCTGCTTTTGAGAGTTTGTCGATACAATTATCGGCCAGTTCAACCATCTGCCGCATGGGAATCTCTATTTCATACAGTTTAAGTGTTTCCACTTTTTTACTGAAGTTGAAGAAACTGTCTGCCAGATGTTGTAAGTAAGTGATACGTGCTTTCATTCCCTTTACACTGTCCGAGAAGAGAAGTACACCCTCATCCGTTGCCACAGCAGACATGCGCTGATTCTCATTGTCTGCCGAAACGGGCAAGTTACCCGTTTCGGCTGTCCGGTGATGTAACCAACGGTCTGCCCAATCTTTCAATAGTCCCATAACTTGATTCTTTTTGCATAACTTAATGCCTGCAAAGAAAATACATCATCTGACAACCCACAATAAAGAGGGAATCCGAGTCGGGCCTTGGCGTCCGTTGGCGTATGACTTTTAAATTAGCCGTTTCTCCAGCATCCGGTTATAACTTACACGCAAGGAATCAATAAATGGAGTAGTGTCCGTACAACGGTCAAACACTTTTCCCCGTTTGGTATATAGTGCATTTATTTTCAGATGAAACATATCCTCAAAAGCCCGAATTACACTTATCACAGTCAGCTTGTCGCCATTTCTCGAACTTATTGCACCGGCAGCCATCAACGCAGCCACCAGTTCAATCAAATCACTATCTGTACCGTTCCAAGTCAACATGACAACAGATTTATTTTCTGCATCCTTTATTATTTCAGATTTCAATTCGGAAATAATATTCCCATATCTGAATAATTCTTTAACCATTTCTATCTCCGCATTGAGGAGAGATAACGCCTTACCGATAAACACATCGTACAAGACATGTCTTTTCTCCAACATTTGTTCCGATGCTATTTGTATAGAAACCAATTCTATTTTGGTATAATTCAAGCGACGTAACTTCAATATTTGGTTCTCATTTTGTGGAAGTTCTCCAAGCAGAGTTACAAAATTATCATAAGCAGCGGGCAATTCTTCCGCCACTTGTACCATACCCTCCAAGTAGGAGGCAAATAGGTTAAAAAGGAGTGCACTTGTTAATGTTTTCATCGCATCACATTTTAGGTTTTATCAATAATCAACAGCACTATCAACCATCATAAGAATATTAAACGCAAATGCTATGCCATAAAATAAAACACATATAAACTATTGAAGGACAGATAATATACAAATAGTATACAACTATATGTACGATAAAAAATTGTAGATAGGACACAATATGTCTGATTTTAGGACACACTTTATTCCAATCTGTACTTTTTTAATTTAAGATAAAGCGTACTGCGACTTATGCCTAATAACTGTGCTGCTGCTTTCTTGTCATTTCCCGTCATTTCCAATGCTTTGATTATAGTTTTCCGTTCTCCCCGTTCATCCTTTAAAGCATATCCCTTCGTCCGTTTATTAGGAAGGAGTTCTATATCATCTACTGTAATCCAGTCATCCTTTGCCAATAGGACAGCTCGTTTAACCACGGCTCGCAATTCACGTATGTTTCCAGGCCATGAATATGTCCTAAGTCTTTTTTTGTGTTTCCCTATCAAACCCCTTGACACCCTTACCCAACTCCCCGTTAGCTATCTCTAACATAAATTCTGCCAATGGAATAATATCTTCTATACATTCTGACAATAGAGGTACCTGTAACTGAAATTCATTCAAACGATGGAACAGATCTTCCCTAAATTTCCCTTCCATTATAGCTTTTTCTAAATCCTCATTTGTTGCAGTTACCAGTCGTATATCGCTTCTATCTCTTTGCTACTGCCTATGGGACGATAATGTTTCTCCTGCAATGCACGTAGCAACAATATTTGCACATTCATGTCCAGGTTGCCAATCTCATCCAAAAATAATGTCCCATGATTAGCCGAAGTAAATACACCTATCTTGTCTTCCATTGCACCTGTAAATGCCCCTTTTACATATCCGAATAATTCCGATACGGCAAGTTCCTTCGGTAATGCTCCACAATCCACCGCTACAAACGGAGCATTCATACGTTTGCTGAAGGTATGGATTTGTGAAGCCACCCATTCCTTTCCCGTACCAGATGCTCCCCGTATCAAAACTGTCATATCTGATGGAGCTACTAACCTAATATAATGCTGTAATTTTAACGACAAAGGGCTTTGCCCCATATAGAATGCATGTGCTGTTTTGCTGTTTTTTTTCTTACGTCCCAATACTTCTCGGATAATAGAAAGCACCTTTTCTGTCATCGTAACAACAGTAGTTGTGTCCGTTGAATCCTTTTATTTTATCACTGGCGTATCGAACTGCTTTTTTTGTTTCCTTATTATAGCAGATAACATCTCGTTGAAAATTTATTATCCATATATCATTGTTAGAACCAAATGTTAAATGCCGAATATTTTGTAAAGAAAAACCGTCCAAATGCGTAAAATTCTCAAATTTCATGGTTGAGCAATCCAAAACACTTAAATGCTCGTTAGTACCTATCCATAATTTGTTCTCTTCTTCATCATAAAATAATTTATTGATAGCTGAGTTATGTAGATCTGAGTTTAATGTGGTATAGGATGTGAAATTTCTCCCATCAAAACGGCTCAAGCCCGATTGAGTAGCTATCCAAACAAAACCTTGCCGGTCTTGTGCAATATCAGTTACATAATCATTTGAAAGTCCATCGATTCTACTTAAGTTCTTAAAATAGTACGGTTGAGCTATCGAATAAGAACAAATTATGAATAACGCCAAAATGGAAAATATATATTTCATGTATAGCAATAATTAACTAGGTAAAGGTAGTAACTTCTGAGGACTCTAAAGACTTTTAAGAAGCAGTAATTTAGAGAATTACTTCATCCTATAATTTACTTGTACCCTCAACACTGTAAATGAATAAGGAGGTAAAGTCAAATTCTGCACATCATCCATGATATCTTAACTTCTGTCGGTTTTGCGGTTTTGTTATCCGGTGTTCCCGTCAGGGTTGTTTTCGCGATTTCCATAGGGGTTGCTTTCAGGGCTTTGAGATCCAACTTGGTTTTAGCCTCGACAGGGAGGAGGTTTACCAGTTTTATGATGATGTCCCCTGTTTTTTTATCCCGCACGATTGATTTACCAATACGTTTTGCCACAGCTTGATCATTATTGGAGAGTTTAATAGAACTATACCAATATTCATCGCCGCTATGTACACCAAAAAGTTTCTGTACAAAATAACCTACCGAAGGTTTAACTTCCGTATTATTGAAATAAATCAGATCAGGATTCCATTGGGTAAAACCTTCTTTCGCCAACAAAGGGGCATAAGTGCTCATCAGAACAATATCACCGTTTCTTTCGACATTTGTCAGATGCAATGCTTCGAGTAAGGCCGTTTCTATATTGTTATGGCGTCCCGATATGTGAGCGGCGTATTCTCCAAGATATACTTTCGGTTTGCTGCGATCGTATCGGTCGTAATATTCCTGGTTATGAATAAACCATCCAGGTGCCTGATAGTAGTGTTCATCGACGATGGATACACCTAATTCTGTAGCAAATTCCCAGCCTCTCTTATAATCCGAGCCTTGAGAGAAAGGACCTGTGGTTCCGATTACGGTAATTTCCGGATGTTTCTCTTTCAGAGCTTTATAGATCAGGGCAAAGCGTTCTTCAAATACATCGGAAATTAAGTCTTCGTTGCCGACACCAATGTATTTCAGGTTGAAGGATTTCGGATGTCCGGCATCCGCACGCATTTTTGCCCATTTACTTTTCTTGGGATCACCGTTTGCCCATTCTATCAGGTCGAATATATCTTGGATATAAGCGTCCATCTCGCAAAGAGGTATTCCTCCCTGTTGTCCACCTAAATGAGATTTATGATCTATGGCAGAATTCTGGCAAGATACGGCTGCGGGAACAATGGGGACAGGTTCAGCACCTATGTCTGAACAAAATTGGAAATATTCGAAATAACCCAGCCCCGTAGTCTGATGATAGCCCCAAATATTAGATTGGCATTTACGGGCTTCCAAAGGACCAATGGAGTTTTTCCATTGGTACATATTATCAAGTCCGTTTCCATGTATGAGGCAACCGCCGGGGAAGCGTACGAAATGGGGCTTCATGTCGGCAAGTGTTTGTGCCAGATCGGCACGAAGACCATTCTTACGCCCTTTGAATGTTTTTTGCGGGAAGAGGGATACCATATCCATAGCGATGGTTCCGGTAGTCTGGGGTATGATTTCCAGGCGGGCTTTCGTCGCCGACCGTTTAGCGGTAATAGTCAGGGAGTGCTTTTCCCAATCTTTCTGCAATGCAGGGGTGATTACTTCTCCACAGAGTGTTCCGTCTTCATCGATTAAACGAATCTTTAGTTTATTTGATTTTCCCTCCAAGGTACGGGCAAAAAGAGACAGGTCATATTTGTCGTTTGCTTTGAGTACGATACCACCGAAACCTTCGTTTAATAGAGAGGCGCCGGTTTGTTCTATTTTTAGTAAGGCATAATGAGGATTGTTCTTATGAATAGGATTATCTGTCACTATCTCGAAAGAGACATTCTCTCCTTTCAGTTGCCAGAACGATTTGGAGTTCCATTCCTTACGGTCTTTTGAAGAATATTCAAATCCGCGGTTCTGAATCAGTTCGGCATAGATTCCTCCGTCGGCGGCATAGTTGAGGTCTTCGAAGAAGATACCTATCAAGTTATTGCTGATCGTTTTATTTTCGCCCGTTACGGTAATCTCGACATCGACAGGTTTGAGGTTGGCAAAACGAGTAGGGTCTTGTCTCATGGTTTCCCTGTTTTGCTGATTTTTGATTGCAGATAGCTGTACTCTATCCTGTAATGCCTGCACCAAACTCCACGATACTTTATGTATGGTCCCTGTCTCTTCTTTACCGGAAATAAGGACGTGTGTGCGCTGATTGGCACGCGCTTCTTCCTGGATCGCAGTGATGGGAGAATAGGTTTTAAAATCCTTAGTGGTCGTTCTGTATATCCCTTTTATCCCTTTTTTGTCACCCAGCCAAGTGAGAGAGTAGCTGTTGCTATTCACATCGAAGGTGAGTTCTAATTCTTTGAAATTATTCTTGTAGTCAAAGATGGGGTAGGATTGAGGTTTCCAATTAATAAGATCGGTAGAGTTACTATAAGAAAACGAACGTACATCGTTGTTCAACGTCCATACAATGTGCCAGCAACCGTCTGCCGACTGAAATAAAAAAGGATCGAACATCTGTTTTCCACCTTCTCCTCCTGCATAGTCAGAGCGAAGAAAAGAATATTCCGGACCAATAGGGTGCCAGTGCTTTTGGTCATTGCTCCATGCAAAGAATAATCCGGCACGGTTTTTATTTTTATCTGTGGTATATGCAAACAGATAGGTTGAATCCGGCTCATTGGCACATACGTTCGGAGAAAATAATCCGAAGCAGAATATGAAAAGGATGAATTGAAATATCTTTTTCATGATTTATTTAATATGAATGGATTTATTTTTTTCAGATGGTCGGAATTACCTTTTTTATGCTACCATCTTCGTTAAACTCTAACCGGTCGATACATACTTCCCTGTTGTATCCGGCTTCTCTTCCCATTTTTATACCATCCGGACATCTAAAGCGATGATACACGATATACCATTCATCTTTGCCGGGAATCTTCAAAATGGAATGGTGCCCTGTGGCATAAATATCTTTGTCTGCATCTTTAGAAAGAATTACCACGCTTTCAGATGCTTTGACTGGTCCCGTTGGAGAGGTTGACCTTACATAGCGAACTTCATAATCGGGGCTACGGGTATCGTTTTTCGACCAGGTGAAGTAATAGTAGCCATTGCGGTAGAAAACATATACTCCTTCGCTATGAAAGTCAGCATTCGGGATCAGAATCCGGGTAGTATTGGGTTTTACCGAGATCATGTCGTCATTCAACTCGCACACGGCCATAAAATAATTTCCCCAATACAGGTAGTTCTTTCCTGTTTTTGGATCGATAAAAACATCGGGATCTATATTCTGTCCTCGTGTCATACCATCAGTTTTTTTATCTATCAACGGTTTGCCCGAGTCTTTGAAGGGTCCCGTCGGATAATCGGCAACCGCTACACCAATCTTTTGAGCAGCCGTAAAATAATAATAGTATTTATAATTGCCGTTCTTATCCTTCTTCTCGATAATACAGGGAGCCCATGCATGTTTATCCGCCCAGGATACATCCTTTTTCAGATCAAGAATCACTCCTTCGTCTTTCCATGTTTTTAAATCGTCGGAAGAAAAGGTCTTAAAGTAGGTACCCGTCCAGCCGGTGAAGCCGTCACTGGTAGGATAAATATAGTATTTTCCGGTCTTTTCAGCATACAATATTTCCGGATCGGCATACAAGCCTTTTAGTATCGGATTGTGCCCTTCTTCACCTGTTCCTATCATTATTTTGTTGGTTGTAGAACAAGCCACAACCAACAAAAGGAAAATGAGTAAAGAGACAATATGAAAGTTTTTCATAAGAGTAAGTATTATAAATTTCATTTAAACTGCATATCCAGCTTCCAATGTCTGGTCAGTCGTTCTGCTTCTTCCTTCGTTATCGGGATTACAGCTCCATGTTTGGGTGAGGTGTAATTGGTGGTTTTCATCACTCCGTTATTAAACTGTCCGAGATTTTTAAAGTTGACAAAATCAGATGTTTCTATAAATCCGAAGTTATGGACATTCTGTCCGTAGCAGTCGTACATCAGCACCCATTTGTCCTCACCGATGCGTTTCCATACATTCGGGGCTTCACATGCCCTTGGTTCGGGATCGTACCAGCGAGGGTCATACAGATAATCGCCATTGACCTTATCGGAAACCGCTTGTTTGACACCTGCCGTTCCGTCATGGGAAACATAGAACATACGGTATTTATCACCGACTTTGGTAATATCGGCATCAATGGCTGAGACTTTTTCGTTGGGATAGGCGAACAAGAGTTCGGGCATCGATTCCAAACGGTCGTAATCATCGTTGACATAGACGTAATATAACCTATTCGGTTCGTTACGGAAACGCATGGTATAGTAGATCATGAGTTTACCTTTCTCTTCATCGTATATGGTTTCGGGTGCCCAGGCACAGCCTATTTCCTGAAAGCGTGCAGAGATATCGGTGAAACGAAGATTCGTACGTTTCCAGTTTACCAGATCCCATGATTTCATCAGTACCAATCCACGGTTGTTCCCCCAGGCATAGATTTTCCCATCACGTTCCCATTCAGTTTCCCGCTTGCCGTCTCTTTGGGCAAAGACATGGAGGTCGGTCATCGACATATAAAATGCACCGTCCGGCCCACGGTAGATATGGGGATCACGAATGCCTTTCTGGTCGGCAATCGTATCGCCTGCCATAATAGGGTTGCCACCATTCAGGGCGGTGAAAGTATATCCATCGGGGCTGACCGCCATATATAAGCCGTGTGTATCGTCTTTGTGGAATACCATTAGGTATGCGCTCATATCTTTTTCCTGAGGAACTGCGTTCTTATAGCGGAAATCCCGGAATCCGCCCTTGCCTTTCCCTTCAGAAACAAGGGCGATTCGCAAGGCATAGAATCCGTTATAGCTATTATGGTGCATGGCTGAGACATTGATATTTTCAGCCAACACGCTCCAATTGCGATTGTCCTTACTTGCAAAAAAATTGCAGTTATTACCTTGGTTCAGTATCTTCAGAAAGAAGCGTTTTCCGAATTTATTCGGTAATTCGTGAAAGGTATCGGCATCTTTGTAAATGGTGAACTTATTGCCATCGGATACAATTCCAGCGTATGCCTTTTCATTGTAATAAAGCATCAGACCGGCACGGTTTCCTTTACCGATTTCCACTTCGACCTGAGTTTCGTAGGTTTTGTCGGTTGCCGTAGCCAGTAGTTTGCGATTATCGGCAGGGGTGGCTCCTTTGGCTGCCAACCACAAGACATTGTCTCCGATGGTTGCTGACTTCGGAGCATATTCTTTCCAGAATGTCCATTGCAACCCCAATTCTTCCGATGAGAAATTGTCCGACAGTTGCATGCCGTGCTTTATGTTTTTCTGAGGAATGATGGGTTCCGCTGTAGATTTGGCCTTAAACCAACCGTCCGAAGTCCATTCGACAGGTTCTATCAGCGTTTGCCGTCCTAATGTATGATAGCCGTTGGCATAAGCATGGTAAATAATCCACCAATTGCCATTCACATCGTCTATAAGAGTGCCGTGCCCTTTCGACCACCAGTTATCACTTTTGCTATATGTATGTACAAGGGGATTATAGGGGGAGTTTTCCCAAGGCCCGTGTACACTTTTAGACCGGGCGACAACGACCATGTGACTGGTCGGAGGCCCTGCCGTTCCACCCTGTGCGGAGATCAGGTAGTAATACCCGTCCTTTTTGATGAATTTGGGAGATTCGAGCCACATACCTTCTGTTTCCCATTTCTTCGGGAATTTCCATCCGTCATACACTTTTTTCAGTTGTCCGACAGTAGAAAGTCCGTCATCGGAAAGTTGGATCATACGTCCGTTGTTTACATACAAGTAGCGCTTTCCGTCTTCACCGACTACATGACCGGGATCAATACCACCGACTTTGAGGTCAATGGGTTTGCTCCAAGGCCCCTTAATGTCGTCTGCCCAAACTACCCAATTGGTTCCGGCTGAAGGGAAATAGAGATAGAAACGACCGTTATATTTTATTAGGTCGGGAGCCATTGCCGAACCTTTGTATTCGGGTATGATACGGCTCACAGGTTGCCAATTCATCAAGTCCTGTGAATGCCAGATAAGAAATCCCGGCATATAATAGAATGGTGAATGTGTCATGTAATAATCCTTTCCGTCGCGTACTACTGTGGGATCGGGATAGTCGCCCGACAAGATTGCTTTGGGATAAGCTTGTGCATTGGTGTGTTGTACAAGCGTTAAGATTATTGTGATTATCAATGATATTTTCTTCAGATTCATGATATTATATTTATTATTAGTAATACAGATATCCTTATGCTATGATTATCTGACATTTCCGTTTAATACATCGCCATATATCGATGTAACAATTCCACTTTTTTGTAGCTGGCGGGGTGTGTCAAATCTGTGTAATTCTGTGATGAATGATGACACACTCCTTACCGCTAAATATTAAGAAGAGATCAATTAGACAATTTGTACAACCCACTCGCATGAGGTTTTAATGTTTGAACAAGATCATTGGATATCGTACCCATATCTTCTCCCGTCCACATATTAACAACTTTACAATCTCCGTTCAATCCCAATGTTTTCAGGTTTACTGAAATATCTTGAGATTTCTCATCATCTATGTTGAAAATAGCTAAGTACACTTCATCGGTATTTGGATTATGGGAGGTTATTGCTACTTTGCTCTCATCCTGGAACAGTTGATTCACACCTGTACTTTCACGGTGCATTTTCAGCACTTCTTTATTGGTTAGCAGAGATAAGGTAAACTCATCGTTGCTGGGCAGGTCGCCGCCGAACATCAGAGGTGAACGGAAAATAGTAAAAAGAGTCATCAACGAATATTGTTCGTCTTTGGTCAGACGCGTCATACGGTCTGCTCCTCTTTCTCCGCGTATAGAAATACGTCCTAAAGGTATCATGTCGCAATCGGGCCAAGTTCCGGGAGCTATGTACGGATACCAACCTTGCGATACTTTGAGTAGTTGCTTAACATCCCTCCACAAGTCCCATACATCATCGACCATACGCCACATATTGGCATGCTCGCGAACATGTTCAGCCTTTGCCACATTAGTAGGGCCGGGAGACAAACTCAATACAATTTTACGTCCGCACTGGTCGATCGCATTACGAATGAGTTCAATTTCCGGTTGATGATAAGGGTTGGAAAGGTCATCAATCTTCACAAAATCCACTCCCCACTCGGCATACATATCGAAAATAGAGTTGTAGTATTCCTGCGCACCGGGTTTATCAGCAACAATGGTGTAATTATCCCGCAACCAAGGACATTGTTGTTCGGTAGAATATATCTGATCGGCTGTTACTCCATCTATTCCTTTAATGGGTAATTTTTTTGCAACAGCTTCTTTCGGTATTCCGCGCATGATGTGGATACCGAATTTCAAACCCTTGCCATGTACATAATCAGCCAATAGTTTAAAGCCCTTTTCATCCTTAGCAGAGGGGAAACGGTTGACTGCAGGCATATATCGGCCATATTTGTCAAGGACATAACGAGGATCTTTCTGGTTATATCCACCCGCCTTGTCATTCTCTACAAACCACCGGATATCGACCACGATATATTCCCAGCCATACGGTTTCAGTTTATCAGCCATATAATCCGCATTGGCTTTCACTTCGTGCTCTTCAACTGTGGGACCGTAGCAATCCCAACTGTTCCATCCCATAGGTGGGGTTTGTGCCCATTCCTTAAATTCCCCCTTTGCAAAAGGTTCTGCTTTCTTTTCTTTGCCACCATTGCATCCTACCAAAAGTGATGCCACGATCATGGCTGTAAATAAATGATTCATATTTTTTATAATTAGAAAATTAAGGGATTATTCAACGAATATACTTAATAAATCCGTTTTAAATCACTGCTCAAAAGTAGATGAATAAAAGTAGAAAAAGGACTGTATCTTCTTCCTACTTCAACTTACGGTTAAAAAAATCATAAAGCCGGTGAAGTTCATACTCTCCTCCCAAGCTATGTCCTTTGCCCGGTATATAGAGTTGCTCGAACATCTTATCCGCCTTTATCAAAGCATCGACCACTTGCAGCGTGGAAGCCGGATCCACATTATCATCCAGTTCTCCGTTGATTAACAACAAGTCACCTTTCAGCAGATGCGCATTATCCACGTTGGAAGAACGGCTGTACGATTCATCTACCGGATATCCCATCCAAAGCTCGTTCCACCACACTTTGTCCATCCTGTTGTCGTGACATCCACAGAACGAAACCGCAGCCTTGTAGAAGTCGTTATGAAACAGCAATGCCGCCATGGCATTCTGTCCGCCTGCCGACCATCCATAAATACCCACCCTTTTCGTATCCATGTATTTATATTTGCGTGAAGCAGCTTGTATCCACTTTATCCTGTCCGGGAAACCGGCATCTTTCAAGTTTTTCCAGCAAACGTCATGAAATTTTTTAGAGCGATTGTTTGTACCCATCCCGTCGATGCAGACAACGATATACCCCAGTTCTGCCAAGGAAGAAGAGCTCCAGGCAATGGGGTTGAAATCTTTGCCCACATGCGAATCATGAGGTCCGGCATAGATATTCTCTATAACAGGATAAGATCGGGACGAATCAAAATGGAAAGGACGGTAGATGGTTCCCCAGATGTCCGTTTTGCCGTCGCGTCCCTTTGCACAGAATACTTCCGGCATTTTCCAACCCAAGGCCAACAGTTCCGACACGTCGCACTTTTCCAATGTCGCTATAATACCTTTCCCGTCCACTCGACGCAATACGCTGACCGGCGGCAGGTCCGGGCGCGAATAAACATCTACAAAATATTGCTTGTCTTTCGAGAGGGTAATCCTGTGATTGCCGTTTTCGGGTGTCAAATCATAAAATCCTGTTCCGTCCGTATTGACTACACAGAAATGCAGGTTATACGGGTCTTCCCGCTTGTAAAGCCCCGATGCCATGAAATAGACTTTTTGTTGCGCGGTGTCGATATGCGTCACTTTTCTCACCACCCATTGCCCCTTTGTCACTTGCTTTTTTACTCCTCCGGTTTTCCCGTCCATAAGATACAAGTGTCTCCACCCGTCACGTTCGGACATCCAAAGTATTTCCTCCCCGTCATTCAAGTCATAACGGTAATTATCTATGTAAGAAACGAATGTATCAGACTGTTCATCGGCCAAGTGAGTGATTTTCCCATCAGCGGCATTGACCTCGCCTACAATGTATCTTTGATGTCCGCGTTGGTTGAACTCAAAGGTAAAGGCACGACTGTCCTGCCGCCATCCGGTGAGGAAAAGGCTGAACTGGTTTTCATACAACCGGTATCTAAGGTTATTTGCTTTTTCTGCTCCACATCGAACAACGTCGGCACGGAGACAGGGAGCACATCTCCGGGTTTGGCATAGTCCCGCCATTGCAAAATGGGCTGGATTTGGCTTTGAGGACGGGATTCAAGCAAAGGTATGCGCCTGCAATCCGCTTGCCGGGTCTTCAGCGTGGCCAGCTTCTTTGAGTCGGGCGACCATTCCAGGCGGCTTTCATAGAAACAGCCCGGAGTTCCGTCCAGAGTCAAAGCAATTTCTTCTTTCTGGTCCTTTTTCCCTACCGGAGATATATACACGTTGTTGTCTTTTATATAGGCCATCCATTTGCCATTCGGCGATGCCACTTCCGCTTTGTTTCCGGTCGCATTCCGCTTACTATCCGTTTGGACATTTTTCCAGACTTCCGGTACGTGTTTCTTCAGTTCATCCAAAGTGGAAGTCCGCTTCTTCTCCCCGGTTTCGCCATTGACCAAATAGTAGAAAATGCCGTCTCTTTCCCGATTTTTATACCAAAAATAGTGCGATTCGCCCAACCATGTAGGATGTACAGCGGGAGAATAGACTTTTTCCGCTAACTTATAAAGTGTATCTGCCCGCTGATAGTCTATTATATCATGCACGGTTTGGGCAGCCACACGGATGCCGACAGATAAAGAGATTAAGGTGATAAAACAAAATAGTCTCATGCTTTAATAAAAAAAGAATTTATAAATGAACGTTATTACAGTTTATTTAAATAATTCGACAGTCTGATCAAGCATACCGTTGATATACGTGCGCAAAACGCCATCCGTGTACTCCAGTTTCAGACGAAACTCCGAGTATTTCTGCGAAGCATGCCATTGGCCGTTTGTAGAGCGCGGCACCGTTGTCCATGTATCGGCTGTTCCCAACACATTGGTACCGGCATACGTTTTTCTTTTGTAACGCACTTCAGGCTTCATCGTATCGCCATTCAAATGATACTCCAGTTTGCCAAGCCGCAACAGGCAACCTTGATATTTCGACGTGTCAGGTTTCAGTGTCACAGTAACCGTAAAGTCTTCTTTCGGGTCAAAGCTAAAATTCCCAGCCTCCTCAACGGTCATCTTCCGGCTCTCTTTTTCCGTGCAAGGAAATCCCTGAAAGTCGGCATGGATTGCGGTGGCATATCCTTGCGGACGCGCAGCGCTGACAATCCAGTCGTAATAATAACCATGCATCCATGCCAGTCTCAGCGGAGTAGCCTCCGAATCAGGAATGACATAAGGCCGCACATTGTTGTACCGGGAATTACGGGTCACCGCTTCCACCTCAGCCACTTCACCCGTATCGCTCAGACGGTACTTCAAGATTTCATACTTCCGACCATATTTACCCTCCACGGGAACAGAACAATACACCACATCGGTATGCACAGGATCGATGGCCATTCCTCCACTGTAGCACTTCTCTATGCGGGAACTTTGATGAAAATGTCCACCTGCATGAGCCAGGAAGCGCTTTTCCCATTCCGTCCCCGTCCAGTGAGCATAATAGTAATTGTGCGATGCCTTGTCCTTGCTGATGCGCGTCATGGCAATCACAGGATGTCCCGACTTATTCATGGTTACCTGCCACACCCAGTCACGCTCTCCCGAATCATCCACCACTGTATAAGGATAGCGTTCCACATATTCCGTTTTCTTAGTAACCTGAAACGGACCATCAGCTATACCGGAAAGCACATTGCCCTTCACGTCCGTCAGTTGCAAATTGCGTATATCAATATAGTTAAAATACAAGTAGTTAGGACTCTCCTGGTCGGGATGCCCAGTGGTGTAAGTAAAGAAAATCTTATCTTTCCCATTTGATGCGTACTTGGCATACGGGCGTGCCCCGGTGGACTGTACCAACTGATAAGGTCCCCATTCCACCTTCACGTTGTCCTTCTTGTCCGGAAGAGACAATTTAGCGATCGTAGGGTGCCATCCCATTCCACGCCAGCAAAGATAGATATGCTCCGGGTCATCGGACAGGATGAAGGGAGAAGGGTAGGTCGTATTATGCTTGGTAAGAATCTTCTTCTCTTCACCCAAAGTAGTAATGTCGCCCGGCTTCTGCGACACGCGATAATAGAAACAACGTTCGTCCGTATGGCGCGAATAGAATATCATAACACGCTCGTCGGGCAACACCAGAAAAGTAGGGTTGTCATGGTCATCGGGCTGGAAATAGGAACGTATCAATACTTCCTGCTGCTGTTTTTCTATAAAATCATATTGCATGGCCTTGATGTTTCCATGGGTATCGATATATCCGACATAAGTCTTGTCGATGCAGCCATCTTTACTTCTATGATGCAAGGCGCGCGGTCGGCAAACCAGCACCAAGCTCCCTCTGCCGTTACCTGATGCCCCTCATAGACAACGGGTGTACCGCCATCGGCATAGCGCGCCATCTCGCAGGCAGCTAACAGAAAAGCCCCCACGCCAAAGTTGGCCGTAGAATTGGCGTTCACCACCTGCCCCGGAATAGCCTTTTCACCGATGGGCTGCACATAGCCTACCGCCCCATTCGGTTGCAGTGCCACTTCTGACAGATACTTCCAGGCATTCAGCACCACCGGCTCGTAGGTAGCCTTGTCCAACAGGCCGTTATTAATTCCCCAAAGCAGGCCGTAAGTGAAGAAAGCGGTTCCGCTGGTCTCGGGTCCCGGTGCATGTTGCGGGTCGAGCAGACTGCGAGTCCAATAGCCTTCCGGTTGCTGGCAGGCAGCCACGGCCTTCGCCAATGTGCGGAAACGGTCGGTGTACTCCCGGCGATATTTATCATCCTCCGGCAAGTCTTTCAATACTTTGGCAAGAGCGGCAAGTACCCAGCCGTCACCGCGCGCCCAGAAATCCTTCTTGCCGTTCGTACTTTTATGCTCGGGATAGACATATTTCCTGTCGCGGTAGTATAAACCCGCTTCGGCATCATACATGAGGTTATTGGCATATACCCAGTATTCATGCAACTTTTCCAGATAAAGACGGTTGCCGGTCACTTTATACAATTTGGTCATCACAGGCATCACCATATAAAGCCCGTCGGCCCACCACCAATAATTGTCCTTGTCCGTACTCATCTCATACTCCATCACTTCACGGGCACGGGCAATCTTCCGTTCATCCGGTTCCACGGTATATAGGTCTATGTATGTCTGGAAGCATATCTGAAAGTCACCGAACAAGACATATTCGTCCGTTTCGCCATAACCGGATTTCCACTTCGACTTGTCCTTGCTCCGGGCACCCATCCAAAGATTCCGTTCGGCCCAAGCCTCGGAATAGTTATAATAAGCAGTATCTCCCGTAAGGAAATAAGCCTCCATATTGCCGGTATGATAGGCCGCCTGGTCCCAAAACGACCAACTATGTTTAGGGTGTGTGTTCTGCCAATGCTTGTTCACCTTGTGGATAATCCCGAACACATCGGAAGCACAGGGAAGCCCTGTAGCCCTACACAAAGAATATCCACAGAAAAAGAACAGTAGAGACAAGAAAAATATCTTCTTGATTATTTGTCTATTCATGAGTCGTATTATTTTTATCCGTAACAAATTATTAACTTATCACAATTACAGTGGGCAATTCTGACGCAATAATTAAGAGCCTGCTTAATTCATACTCAGGAGTTAAGTTGTAAGGAGTTAAGCCGATAGTTTTGAAAGCCGTTTTCTGCAATTATATTCAAGAGTATCGGCCTTTAACTCCCTGAGTGAGCGAAGCGAACGATAGCTCCCTTTAACTCCTTAACTACTGCTATGAATAATATAAACTCTAAAATGGAGACGAAGCAACCACTCTCTATGGAGAATCACTTCGCCTCTTCATCATATACCTATTAAAAACTATTTAGCCTATATTATTCATGCGGAATTAGGAGGAAAGAAGTCAAGCAGACTAATTGCCCGCGTTATCCTCATCGGCCACAGCCTCTTCCCACGTATTCCATTTCGGAGTGTTCTCTTCATAACCGTCATATCCGAAGTTCTGAGAGATAACTCCTTTGGAATTCTTCGTAATGGCAGCGTTTGGAATAGGGAAGTAAAGATTATGCTTATTTATCTGATAAGTGAACACTTTACCATTGGCGGAAATAGGTTTGCCGGTGTTATAAAAATTATTGTAGTGCATCACGCGCTGATACCAATAGCTACCACCTTCCCGGTCAATGCCTTCCTCCTTATCATAAGTATCCACATTGTATGTATGGCCCCATTCATCGGGCTTTCCGCTAAGTGCCAAACAATAAGAGACACGGCTCAATTCAGCATGACGGAACTCCTCCAGATAAAGTTCACGGGCACGTTCGTCCATGATATCGCCAATAGTAAACGTAGCGTCTTCAGGATAAAGCTCTTCGCATTTGGCACGCTTACGTACCGTGTTGACATCTTTGGCGGCCAGTTCAGGATAACCTAAATAGTAATTGGCTTCCGCACGCAACAAGTAGGTTTCTGCCAGACGATATACATACCAGTGGGCGATACTTCCTTTGGAGGCACCAGAGAAATTAGTGGCATTGGGGTCGGCTTCCATCGCTGTATGTAGCAACCATGTCTTATAATGCGGGAATCCAAACCAAGAGCGTATGGTGTCCGGGCAAGCGGGAGGCACTTCCTTAAAGCTCTTCCCATAATATTGAGACTTAGGGTCATTGTATTTCAATGAATCCATAGGGAACCAGTTACCTACGGTACTGTTATGGCGCAAGTCTCCTTCGTCATTCCTGCCATTCACCACCCAAACGGAATGAGTGGCATACCAAGTCGGGCGCAAATCGGCTATACCACGCCCCACGGCACGCAGAAAGTCCAACTTCTTGTTGTAATTACCGTTACTGCGCGCCCAATTCCTGACCGAATAGATACCGTTGGGATCTACCGTTTTGCTATCATTCCAGAAAGGGCCATAATTGCGCATAGTCTCCACACTAATCCAAGAGGCTCCGTCACCTACATCAATAACCCCGAAGAGGGTTTCCTTATTGGCGGCAATCAGTTTGTTTTCAGGACGGTGCAGGTTCCAGATGATATTGGGGGTGATTTTCCACGTTTCCGGCTCACCACCGGACACGAATGTACCGAAATTGTCTTCGTCCTGCATCAAGCGATAATTGGGGTCACTCAACAGAATATCAGCTTGCTTTTTGGCCTTTTCAAACTGCCCGTCGGCTAGGTAACACTTGATGAGCAATTGGCGGCAAGCAGCTTTATTCACCATACCGATGGTAGCCATATCTTTTTGGTCGGGCACCCATTGCACGGCAAACTCCATGTCTTTTACCAGCATGTCTATGATGGCCTCACGCTTGGTAGATTGATAACTCTCCTTGGGCACTTCCGGCAATTTAGACACCAAAGGGATGTCCTTGAACTGGAAAGTGAGCAACATATAACGGTAAGCACGATGAAAATAAGCACGCCCCAAATAAGCATTCCTCAGCGCCTCGTCCAGACCGACCACCTTATTTATATTGCTAATAACCGTATTTGCATACTTTATACCTGCATAGCCTTCATCCCAGAACCAACCGGTAGACTCTTTCATAGCGGTCGGCGTCAGAGTAGCATCTACATTGGTAAACATATTCTGATCATCGGTCTTTCCACGGACTCCCAAATCGGAAAAGAGATAATCAGTAATGAATTTACCGGAAATGTAATAATCACGCAAATGTTTGTCAGATGTAGTCAATGCGGCAACCAGCCCGGCTTCCGTTTCGTACATCTTTTCGGGAGTATAGAAAGAAAGGGCATCCTGCTTCAAAAAGTCGGAACATCCGCTCAGAAATAAGGTAAAGCTTCCCATTGCCACTGCCAGTCCCTTGGCCGACAATCTCTTCAGTTTATTGTTCATATTTATATTTTTCATATCTACAAATCTCTTTTAGAAAGTTACATTTAATCCTACTGTATATACACGGTTCAAGAATCCGCCGGTTTCCGGATCGCCTCCAGGGTGCTTGTCCTTGCTCCATACCGCAACATTGCGTATGGTACCATAAATACTGGCATTTTGGATAGACCATTTGGAAACGAGTGATTTGGGAAGACGATAGCTCAAAGAAATATTCTCCAGACGAATAAAGTTCTTGTTCATTAACCTGCCCGGTGCTTCAGCTCCATTAGGTCCCTTGGCGTTGAGACGGGCAAATTCATTCGAAGGATTATCCGGTGTCCAATACTCTTTCGCACGCCGATTGGCACCGTAGGTCACTACATTACTGCCATTGTCATTATTCAAATAGCTTGTGTCCAAATATTTGGCACCCATATAAGAATAGATATTGAACGAGAAATCGAAATCCTTAAAAAGGGTAAAGCTGTTACGCATCTGCCAATGGACGGGCGAAGTGGTTACGCCCAAAAACTCCTTGTCCTTGTCGTTATACACAGGGGTTGTCGTACCATCTTCATTCACCTTGTCATCTGCCGTATAGTTATTGGCTACTTTAGGGTCACCGGGCAATTGTCCATACTTCTTGGCCTCTTCCGCCTCGTCAGCCTGCCAGATACCGGTTACGCGATAATTCCAAATCGTATTAATATCTCTGCCGATAAACCACACGCCATATTCGTCACGCTCCTTTGTGCCGATGACTTTACCATTATCGTCCAGAATATCCTCGTATTCGTAGTACAAATGCTTGATTTCATTGTGATTGTAGGCAAAATTGAATGTAGTGGACCATTCAAACTTATCCGTCTTGATGTTTTGTGTACTCAAAGACAGTTCAAAACCACTGTTACGCACTTCACCAAGATTTGTCGCAATGGATCCGAAGCCGGTAAAGCCGGGCAATTGTTTTGCCATAATCATATCTTCCGTATTGATGACATAGGTCTCCAGGCTACCGGTGATCCGGTTATTCAGGAATCCAAAATCCAGACCGACATTAAAGGCTGCACTTTTTTCCCATTGCAGGTTAGGACTTGCCAGACGGTCCACAATCACGTATTGCGTCTCCGACAGATTTCCCGAAGCATCCAAGTAAGCGTATGTATTCGTACCGTTTCTCAAGTTAGACAATGAGATATAAGGATCTTTCAGTGAACGATTACCGTTTTTACCCCATGAAAGGCGCAGTTTTCCATAATTCATCGGTTTCCAATTAAAGAACTTCTCATTAGTAAACGACCAAGCCAAAGCAACCGAAGGGAAAGTGGCATAAGGATTATCCTGACCGAAGGCTGAATAGCCATCGCGGCGAACAGAAGTTGTAATCATGTAACGGTCGTCGTAGGAATAGAACAGACGCCCTAATAATCCGGTAGCCGTCTGATGCGTATCATTGGTGGAAAAAGAACTGGAATTCTTGTCGCCATTCTGCGTATTATGAAATCCCAAAGCATCGCTCGGCAATATTTTACGCGATTTAATCTCATCATACCAATAGCGGAATTCCTCGGCTTCCTGTACAAGGGTGACGTTTACATGATGTTTGTTGACAAATGTATAGTCCCAGTTTATGGTGTTGTTCAGCGACCAATCGAAGTTCTTCGACCATCCCCGATCTGTACCGCTATTCAAGGGCAACCGGTCGGGATGTTCGCTTGAAGTGAAATAGCGATTGTAGAAGAACTGATAACGGGGAGCTACATTGAATGAATAGGTTATGTTAAAGGGTAGCGTCAACTTAGCGGTAAATATAGTATTCAGTGTCGTATATCCTCGCTCGTAATCGATATATTGCTGTTCAAAATCATAGTTATAACCTTTGAAGTAGGGTGTTTTATCCCCCATAGGATGCACCGCCAGATTCCCTCCTTCATCCACATAGTTGGCATACGGGCTATTATCCAAGGTAGAACCCACATTGATGGAAAGATTCTGATCCGTACGATCCTGGAAGTTCACGTTACTGCTTATTTCCAACCAGTCGGTTATTTTCCCGGAAATTTTCATATTAGCACGTACGGCACTATAATCATCCCCTAGAATCGAACTCTCATTGTTCGAATAACCGGCAGAAAGGTAATAGTTGACACGTTCTCCCGCTCCCGAAACGCTGACATTATAATCCTGATTGAATCCGGTGCGGAAAGCATAATCGTACCAATCGAACGAACGTCCGTTCAAGTAATTTTGCAGTATCACATCGTCCATATCGAGACGGCGGGCATACACACTTAAATCCGCTTCTCCGTCCAAAGCCGATTTCGGCTCCATCGCACGCCAAGCGTCCAAGCCGACTCCCTGCGCAAGCCTATCCGGGCGGTCGTAATATCCATAAGGTACCGTGGGTTTCCCCTGAGCATCCACAGCCTGGTAAGCTTCATACCGTCCTGTCTCGAGGTTTTTGCCATAGGTAGGAGTCTTGTACCAGTCTTCACGGTATTGCATATAGCCGTCAGGACTGAACACTTCCGGATAAATGGCTTTCGTATCGAAACCGAAGTTAGCGCGGAAGTTAATGGTCGGCTTGCCCTGCTTTCCTTTTTTAGTAGTGATGATGATAACGCCATTGGCAGCTTTTGCACCATATACGGCAGCCGCAGAAGCGTCTTTCAGTACATCAATCTGTCCGATATCTTCGGGATTGATTTCGGACAGCTCCCCATAGAAAGGAACACCGTCAAGAATAAGCAGAGGATCGCCCAACGACGTTTCGGAAACGGAACGTACGCCACGGATACGCATACTACCGCCACCTTTGGCGGAAGTGTCAAGGCCAATAGTCAGACCGGGAGTACCACGCAGCACATCCTGCACGCTTTTCGGAGCCTCTACCGCAATTTTATCAGGTTTAATCTGTATCACAGAACCCGTCAAATCCTTCTTGCGCATCGTGCCGTAACCAACGACAACGACCTCATCCAGCATTTCCGTATCATCCTGCAGCACCAGATTCAGGGGTTTGCCAAATATGGCTTTCACCGACATATTCTTATAACCGATGAAAGAAACTTCCAATGTGGCATCCGGTGTCACCTTCAGACTAAATTTACCATCCAAGTCGGTAATCGTACCATTACTCGGATTTCCTTTTTCACGCACATTGGCACCAATAACAGGTTCACCGGTCATGTCTTTAACCACACCCGTCACCGTCTGTTTCTGTTGTTGCGTTACGTGCGCCACCTCTTCTTCGGCAAACAAAGTCAAAGGATGGGCAGCCACAAGACCGGCACAGAGCAAAAAAGCTGTAACCGCCTTTCGATTTTTTCTGCAATTAAATAACTTCTTATCCATTGTATTAGATTAAAAATAATTAATTATAAAAAACCGATACTCTTCATCGGTTTCCACCGTCAAAAGTAGAAGTTCAGCATCAAAAGGGAGTCCAACTATTACCGGGAAAAGACTACAATGATATTTATGGAACATTTCCGGTAATAATTCCGCCTCAAGCCCTCCAACGAAAGCGTTTACCATACGAAGCAAGCCGAAAGGGCAGGGAGAATTATTACCGGAAATAGGCCATAAACTATATCGGGAGCCCTCTTTGGGTAATGAGTCCACTGGTGGTAGAAAAAAAATGCGGTAGTTTGCGGTATGTATCATTTCACCAAATTCAAACGTTTATGAAGACATCCTCTTTCAAGGTTTCCTCTTTCAAACAGGATTCCGCACAAGAATGGCAAGTTATAATGGTCCCCTCTTCCATTTACAAGGAAGTGGCAGCTTATGCCGTCCGGCTGATAGAACAAAAACAAGCCGATGCCGAACAGATTATCTTCAAATCCACCTTTCTACAAACAACGCCTCTATTTTATGAACAGGAATTGCTGAGACAAGTACTTGCGACCATAGAGCAAAATGTAGATAACGCAGACTTCTCCATATCGATGTTAAGAAAAGAAATCCATATTTCAAATACCATGCTTTATCGCAAGGTGAAGGCACTCACCGGCTTTTCGCCCAACGAGCTACTAAAGAGCATACGCATGAAGAAGGCCTACAGCCTATTGTCGAGCAAGCTATACAACGTTTCGGAAGTAGCTTACAAAGTGGGATTCGATAATCCCCGGTATTTTTCCCGATGTTTCAAAACCCAATTCGGTCAAAACCCTTCCGATTTCAAACACGGTGTATGATTCATTGCCCAAATCCCGCCAGTTCATAATTCGGTTGGCATCCTCTTAAAAAACGATTGCCTGAAAAGAGGGAATCTACGTTCATACTTCACCATATACTCCGTCGGAGTCAGTCCGAACTTCTTTTTGAAACAGAGGCTGAAGTATTTCGGGTCATTGAACCCCACCGCATAAGCCAAGTCGGAAATACGCATCTTTTTCTTTTCGTCTATCAGGCGGCAGGCGGCTTGCAAGCGAACGTTGTTGATAAAACCCGAAGGAGTAAGACCCGTCAACAACTTCAACTTTTCCGCCAGCGTTGTTCGGGCCATTCCCATCTCTGACAAGAATTGCGCATGCTCAAAATCGCAATCGTCCAAATGGGCATTCACACAGTCCACAGCCTTTTGAATAAAAGCCTCGTCCATGGAAGTGTAGTTCAACTCTTTGGCTTCAAATACCAGTTGCTTGCGGAAATCGATTCCCATACGGTTGCTCTTCTTCAACAAATTGTCTATTTTTGCCAACAGCACGGACAGGCGGAGTGGCTTGCAGATGTAACCATCGGCACCCGATTCATACCCCATCACCCGGTCTTCGTCCGTAATCTTGGCAGTGAGCAGAATAACCGGAATGTGGCAAGTCTCAAACTTCTCTTTCACTCTGCGGCACAACTCCATTCCGTCCATCTCGGGCATCATAACATCCGAAACCACCAGTTTCACTTCTTCCTTTTCAAGCACAGCCAATGCCTCCATCCCGTTCCTTGCCTGCAAGACAGAGTATCGTCCCTGCAACAAACGAACCATGGATGCCAAAAGTTCCTCGTTATCCTCCACCAGCAACAGCGAAGGGGTACCCGGTTCGCACTCTGCCCTATCCGCGACAGGCAGTTCCTCCACCTCTGAAGCAGGCAACACGTTGTAGTCGGCATACTCCACACTTTCGTCAATTTCCTCTTCAGTAAATGCGTCTCGAGAAATGGGTATTTCCACTATAAAAGTATTGCCCTCCTCTCTGCTACTAATAGCATGTATAGTTCCATGATGTAAAGTTACTAAATCTTTGGTTAGTGAAAGTCCTATGCCTGTTCCAATAGTATGAAATTTACGGTATTCCCCTTCATAAAAACGTTCAAATAAATGTGCAAGTCTCTCTTTAGGAATATATTCACCTGGATTATTGACACTGATTGTTAACAAACCATTTTCTTTATCATAATATTGCCGCAAAGTAATAGTACATCCCTCTTGAGTATATTTAGACGCATTGGATAACAAGTTATAGATAATCTTGTCCAATTTATCCACATCAAAATAACCTAAACAATCTTCAGATTTCCCGTCGAATAAGATAGCTTGCCCTTTCTTTCTTAATAAAGGCGTAAAGCTAGAAACCGAATTTGCCAGAAAATGACTTATATTGCCATAGGAAACTTTCAATTTTAGTTTCCCATTTTCTACTTTTCTAAACTCGAGAATTTGTTGAATCAGACGAATCAAACGTGAAGTATTGTTTTCAATAACATTGCCAAACCGTGAGTTACCGGGCATTTCCGTTTTCATTTCATCCACAGATGCTGAAATTATAGATAATGGAGTAAGTAATTCGTGCGTAATATTAGTGAAAAATTGAAGTTTAGCATGGTTTATTTCTTCTATTTTCTGGCGTTCAATCTTTCCCATTTCAATGGCATGCTGCATACGGATACGGTTTCGGATTGCCTTATACAAATAAAAAAGAGCAGTCAAGACGAGTAATAAATATAACGAATAAGCATACCAAGTCTCATACCATGCAGGAAGGCGGTTTAATCTGAATTCTACTATTTGCTCATGCCATAAACCATTTTCATCCGTCGCTTTCACCTGAAACTTATAGTTACCTTTTTTTAATTTATTATAAAAAGCCATATTTTCTCCTGCAGGAAGATAAACCCATTCTTCATCTACATTTGATAAGCAATATGCATATCGTATCTGGCTGCTATGTTGATAATCCAATGAAGAGAAAAAAATCTCTATATTCTGTTCACCTGGATAAATGTCTATACTTTTGGACGATTTATTCAGTCTGTCAGTATCTGGCAAAATACTTTTCCCTAATATACGTATATCGGTAATCAATACTTTTCCTGATTGAGAGGCATGATTCAAATGCTGTGAAGGAACAATGCCTAATATGCCGGGAAGCCCTCCAAAATAAAGTATTCCATTCTTATCCTCATATACGGCATTAGGCAAAAAACGATGAACCCCTATTTCTTTGCTGGCTGCATAAAATATTCGATAAGCTCCATTTTGGGGATTGAATTCCTTAACCGATTGCCCGGTCACAATCCAAATATGATGGTAGGCGTCTGAAATAAGTTCATTAATCCTATCACCATTCATTCCACAAGCTATAGTAAAATTTTCAATATTCTTAGTAAGAGGATCAAACAATAAAATTTCACCTTTATTCGTACCCAACCATAGTTTATCATCATCTGCCGTTATACAAGCCAATGACTCTGAAAGCGGATAAATATTCAGATTTCCTGCCATATCCACTTTCACAAGAGTAGTATCCTGTAGAATCCCCCAAACATCACCGTTTTTAGTCTGAGTTATTCTATTTATTCTACCAATGTCTTCAGATATTATTTTTAATGAATTATTCTCAGAATGGTAAACATACAAGCCATCATCGGCCGCAATATATAGATTTCCATTATTATCTTCAAAAAGACGAGATATAGTACGATATCTTTTAGATATTTTATTTAGGCTTATTTTATGCCTTATTTTTATTTTCAAGTCCTCTTGTTCTAAACCATATATATCCTCGCTGCCTTCTACTACAGCCCACACAAGTCCTTCTGTCTTCGATTTTAACAAACAAGACAAAACCAGTAACCTATTCTTATCGCTATCAGTCTGATCCCTATAACGTTCTATCCTGTTTTTCTTCGGATCATAAACGCATAATCCCACTCTTCTCTGAAAAACCCAAAATACTCCCTTCTCATCTTTACACAATAATTCAAAAAAGGGAGTAGCTTTCAATTGGGGCTTCAACACATCCACGTTATATTTAAAAAAGTCTTCTTCATTAAAACTAATGATAAAATTATGGTTATCTAAAGAGGTTACCCACAGATTGCCATCTTTATCTTTCATAATAGATTTTAAAACTTTATTCCATTTGGGTAAAAAAGATGAGGTTTCTATTTGTTCCAACTTTTGTTCGGGTGTGATTTGGCTAGCAAACAAATCACTCCATGAAACTATCCATATATAATTATTCACATCATCTTGCACTATGCGAAAGGCGGTTGAGGCTTTTTCTCCTACCGAGTTCACAGGTAAATCTTGCCGGACATACTGCTGTTCCCTTGAAAGTGCAGATATATCAAGACGAATGATTCCATGTCGCCAAGTAGCCAGCCAGTAGTAGCTGTTTTTATTATCTTGTATGATGTCATTGACTCTATCTTCATAAGGAAAAACGAGTTCAAAATCCTTCTTTTGTACATTCCACTTATGTAATCCCAAACCGGAAATAGATAATAGAAGCTGTTTCTGTCTATCTTCATATAAACAATACTCTTTCCCTGGACCTTGCTTGCACTTTAAAGAATAACTCTTCAATAATTTGCCTTCCGGAGAGAGCCTAAATATTTTCCTATAAGTACATATCCATATATAACGATCAGACGAAACCAAAATTCCTTCAACAGTTTCTTCTTTTAATTCTTTAATATCTATAGGATTAATATCGAAAGTCTGTTTATTCAAGATATATACCCCATTGTTGGAACCAATCCAAATATTGTGCGTAATACTATCCTCTCCCAAACAGATAACAGCATTATCAAGAAGCATATCAGGCATTTTAAAATTCGAACGAATAGTATATATGTCATAACCATCATCACGGTATAATCCCTCTTCAGTACCATACCATATATATCCTTCAGTATCTTGAAATACCTCATTAATTCTATTGGTAGATAATCTATCAATGCGGGGAATATCTTTTACTTGTA
>NZ_BAKJ01000053.1 GCF_000614125.1 Bacteroides rodentium JCM 16496 | reverse complement strand
ATATCTTTACATATATTTGGATGCCGGCATGGATTGTTCTTGTGTTTTAGGCCATGAGTTTTCTGCTGATTTGTAGTGATATCAGGGTGAAATGAACATAAAAAATGAATATTTTACTCTAAATACTACATAATGAGGATAATTATTCGTATCTTTGTCGCCCGAATAAACAAAAGAAGCTTTGGGAAAGTTTGATAAATACAAAATAGACCTGAAAGGTATGCAAGCAGATTCATGCAAATATGAGTTTGTGTTAGACAACCTTTTCTTTGCCAATATTGATGGACCGGAAGTACAGAAGGGTAAAGTCAATGTGGTGTTAGTTGTAAAGAAAACATCTCGTGCTTTCGAATTGAACTTCCAGACAGACGGAATGGTGTGGGTGCCATGTGACCGTTGTTTGGACGATATGGAACAGCTTGTCAGCTCGACAGATAAGTTGCTGGTTAAGTTCGGTCATGAATATGCCGAAGAAGGTGACAATCTCATTGTAATTCCCGAAGAGGAGGGTGAGATTAATGTAGCATGGTTTATGTACGAGTTTGTAGCTCTGGCCATCCCCATGAAGCATGTGCATGCTCCGGGTAAGTGTAACAAGGCAATGACCAGCAAATTGAGTAAGCATATGCGCACTACTCCGGATGATGATATGGCTGAGGACACATTTGTTCCGGAAGAAGAGGTGGAGCTGATGAATGAAGAAGAAACGCAGGTAGACCCGCGTTGGGACGAATTAAAGAAAATATTAGATAACAATTAAAGATTAAAGAAAATGGCACATCCTAAGAGAAGACAGTCAAAAACAAGAACTGCGAAGAGAAGAACTCATGATAAAGCAGTAGCTCCTACACTGGCTATTTGCCCGAATTGTGGTGAGTGGCATGTATATCACACTGTATGTGGTGCATGCGGTTACTATAGAGGTAAGCTTGCAGTTGAAAAGGAAGCTGCCGTATAATTACGGTCAGTTTGACTAAAACTTATACTTGAATATCGGGCGTCTAAAAAGATTTGTAATTTAATAAGCAAACCTTTTTAGACTACCGTTGTTTCAGTAGTTCTATAAGTAAACAAGATTTTAATGGAAAAAATAAATGCAGTAATTACAGGAGTCGGCGGTTATGTACCTGATTACGTCTTGACGAATGACGAAATCTCAAGAATGGTGGATACCAATGACGAATGGATTATGACTCGTATCGGAGTAAAGGAAAGACGTATCCTGAATGAAGAAGGGTTAGGTAGTTCCTATATGGCGCGTAAAGCTGCCAAACAGCTGATGCAACGTACTGGCGCGGATCCGGATGATATAGATCTGGTGATTGTAGCTACTTCTACTCCGGATTATCATTTCCCTTCTACAGCTTCTATTTTATGTGATAAGCTAAGGCTGAAAAATGCATATGCTTTTGACTTGCAGGCAGCCTGCAGCGGATTTCTCTATCTGATGGAGACTGCGGCCAATTTCATCCGTTCTGGAAGATATAAGAAGGTTATCATTGTGGGAGCCGACAAGATGTCGTCAATGGTTGATTATACAGACCGTGCTACTTGTCCTATCTTTGGAGACGGTGCTGCAGCTTTCATGCTCGAACCGACAACAGAAGATGTAGGTATTATGGATGCTATTCTGAGAACCGACGGCAAAGGTTTGCCTTTCCTGCATATGAAAGCGGGTGGTTCGGTTTGTCCTCCCTCTTATTTTACTGTAGACAACCACATGCATTACATTTATCAGGAAGGACGTACTGTGTTTAAGTATGCCGTATCCAATATGTCGGATGTTAGCGCGGCCATTGCCGAGAAAAACGGTCTGACAAAGGATAGCATTGACTGGGTGATTCCGCACCAGGCCAATCTTCGTATCATCGATGCTGTGGCACATCGTCTGGAAGTTCCTCGTGAGAAAGTACTGATTAATATCGAACGTTACGGCAATACCAGTGCTGCTACGTTGCCTCTTTGTATCTGGGACTTTGAAGATAAGCTGAAGAAAGGCGACAACCTTATTTTCACTGCATTCGGCGCAGGATTTACCTGGGGAGCCGTGTATGTGAAGTGGGGATACGACGGAAAGAAGCAGTAACATACTATTGCTAAATATAATATGATAAAAACGCATCCTATTTCGATTCGATGCGTTTTTTTGTCTCAATTCAAATACTGAAGTCATGCACAAAGCAGGTTTTGTAAATATCGTGGGAAATCCGAATGTGGGCAAATCCACATTGATGAACGTTTTGGTAGGTGAGCGTATTTCTATCGCCACTTTCAAGGCGCAGACCACCCGTCATCGGATTATGGGCATCTATAATACGGATGACATGCAGATTGTGTTTTCGGACACTCCGGGTGTATTGAAGCCAAACTATAAGTTGCAGGAGTCCATGCTGAATTTCTCCACTTCGGCATTGGCGGATGCGGATGTGTTGCTGTATGTGACAGATGTGGTTGAGACTCCCGACAAGCATAATGATTTTGTGGAGAAAGTGGGACACTTGGACGTTCCGGTATTGCTGCTTATCAATAAGATTGACTTAAGCAATCAGGAAAAGTTGGTGGAACTGGTGGAAGCATGGAAGGAATTGCTGCCGAAGGCAGAAATTATTCCTATCTCTGCTGCTTCGAAATTTAATGTGGATTATGTCATGAAGCGGGTGAAGGAACTGTTGCCCGACTCACCTCCCTATTTCGACAAGGACCAGTGGACGGACAAGCCGGCGCGTTTCTTCGTGACCGAAATAATCCGTGAGAAAATTCTGTTGTACTACGATAAGGAAATCCCTTATTCGGTGGAGGTGATGGTAGAACAGTTTAAGGAGGAGGCAAAGAAGATTCATATCAGTGCCGTAATCTATGTGGAGCGTGATTCGCAAAAAGGTATTATCATAGGCAAGCAGGGGAAGGCTTTGAAGAAAGTGGCTACTGAAGCGCGCCGTGATTTGGAGAGATTTTTCGGGAAAACAATATTCCTGGAAACGTTTGTGAAAGTTGATAAGGATTGGCGGAGTTCGGACAAGGAACTGCGTAATTTTGGTTATCAGCTGGATTAAGAGTTATTCATACGACTGTGACAGTCGCAAAAAACAAAGAGTGTGAACTATGGGAAATTTAGTTGCAATCGTAGGACGTCCCAATGTGGGAAAGTCTACATTATTTAACCGTCTGACCAAGACACGTCAGGCAATTGTGAATGAGGAAGCGGGAACCACCCGTGACCGCCAATATGGAAAGACCGAATGGTTGGGACGTGAGTTCTCCGTGGTAGATACCGGCGGTTGGGTAGTGAACTCTGATGATATTTTCGAAGAGGAGATTCGTAAGCAGGTATTGATGGCGGTGGACGAAGCCGACGTGATTCTGTTTGTGGTGGATGTGATGAATGGAGTTACGGACCTCGACGAGCAGGTGGCTGCCATCTTGCGCCGTGCCAAGAAGCCTGTGTTGCTGGTTGCCAATAAGACTGATAATCATGAACTGCAATACAATGCCCCTGAGTTTTACAGTTTGGGTTTGGGTGACCCTTATTGTATTTCTGCTGTAACGGGTAGCGGTACGGGTGATATGATGGACCTTATCGTCAGCAAGTTCAAGAAGGAATCTGATGAAATTCTGGACGAGGATATTCCCCGCTTTGCAGTAGTGGGACGCCCTAATGCCGGAAAGTCTTCCATAGTCAATGCCTTTATTGGAGAAGACCGCAACATTGTGACGGAGATTGCCGGTACCACGCGCGATTCTATCTATACCCGCTACAATAAATTCGGTTTTGATTTCTACCTGGTAGATACGGCGGGTATCCGTAAGAAGAACAAGGTGAATGAGGATTTGGAGTACTACTCTGTAATCCGTTCCATTCGTTCCATTGAGAATGCAGATGTATGTATTTTGATGGTAGACGCTACGCGTGGCATCGAAAGCCAGGATTTGAATATCTTCTCTTTGATTCAGAAGAATGCCAAGGGGCTGGTGGTTGTGGTGAACAAGTGGGACTTGGTGCAGGACAAGACTGTGAAGGTGATGAAGACTTTCGAAGATGCTATCCGCAACCGTTTCGCTCCGTTTGTGGATTTCCCTATCATCTTTGCTTCGGCACTGACCAAACAGCGTATTCTGAAGGTATTGGAAGAGGCGCGTGACGTGTACGAAAATCGTATGACGCGTATTCCGACAGCTCGTTTGAACGAGGAAATGCTGCCGCTTATCGAGGCGTATCCCCCCCCTCAATTAAGGGTAAGTATATCAAGATAAAGTATATTACGCAGTTGCCCAATACCCAGGTGCCGTCATTTGTTTATTTTGCAAATCTTCCACAATATGTGAAAGAGCCTTACAGACGATTCCTGGAAAATAAGATGCGTGAGAAATGGAAGTTGACCGGAACTCCGATAAATATCTATATCCGGCAGAAGTAAAATATATCGTGATGATATAAGTCGATTCTATTAACTGGTTTTATGAAGAGAAAGCGTCCGGAACATAGTTTCCGAACGCTTTCTTATGTGATAGGTTAGAAAATGAGGTGCAGTTTTATCCTTCAAGGTTCTGTATCTCCACTTCTTTGACTTTCCGGAATAGGTCAGATGCAAATATGAAACTGTTCAACCGCTCGTTGGTGGAAGTGAAGATATCGTCTTTATTGCCTTCCCATTCTTTGTGTCCTTCGTAAATATAGATGATTTTTTCTCCGATACCCATTACAGAGTTCATGTCATGAGTGTTGATGAGAGTAGTCATATTGTATTCTCGGGTTATATCTTGTATCAGTTCGTCGATGACAAGCGAGGTCTTGGGGTCAAGTCCTGAATTCGGCTCGTCACAGAACAAGTATTGCGGGTTTAGGGCAATGGCACGGGCAATGGCTACGCGTTTCTGCATACCGCCGCTGATTTCTCCGGGAAATTTGTCTTTGGCTTCAATCAGGTTTACACGCTCCAAGCAGAACATGGCACGACGGGTCCGGTCGCGCAGGGTATCGTTGCTGAACATGTTCAGTGGAAACATCACATTGTCCAGTACCGTCATGGAATCGAACAGCGCGGCACTTTGGAAAATCATTCCCATTTCCCGGCGGAGCGCTTTCTTTTCCTTCTTTCCCATGGCGAGGAAGTTGCGGTGGTCATACAACAGTTCTCCTTTGTCCGGTGTCAGCAGACCCACGATACATTTCATGAGTACGGTTTTTCCCGAACCGCTCTGCCCTATAATCAGGTTGGTCTTTCCATTCTCGAAAGTGGCATTGATATCTTTCAGTACCTCTTTTTCTTCAAATGATTTGCAAAGTCCTTTCAGTTCAATCATCCCATTAAAAGTTGAGTTAATATTAGGTCGGCGAATAAGATAAGCACGCTGCTGCATACTACGGAGTCGGTGGACGCCTTGCCCACTTCGATGGAACCGCCTTCGACGGTGTAACCGAAGAATGCCGATACACTGGCAATGATAAAGGCAAAGAACAGCGACTTGATGATGCCGCACCAAATAAACCATTCGACAAACATGTATTGCAAGCCGTATTCCAAATCTACCGCCGACATGATGCCGCCGAACCAGCAAGTACAGAAGGCACCTATGATACCGGCGAATATACTGAACGTCACCATCAGTGGAATGGTTGTCACCATAGCGGCAATTTTCGGTAGGATAAGATAGTTGGCAGAATTGACACCCATAATTTCAAGGGCGTCTATCTGCTGGGTGACCCGCATGGTGCCCAGCTCCGAGGCGATGTTTGACCCGACCTTTCCTGCCAGAATCAGACACATGATGGAGGAGGAGAATTCCAGCAGCATGATTTCACGGGTTACATATCCCACTGTCCATCGGGGCATGAAGGGACTCTCGATATTCAACTTTATCTGTATGGTGATTACAGCTCCGATGAAGAACGATATCAGCAATACGATGCCGATAGAGTTCACGCCGAGCTGTTCCAACTCGTTGACATATTGGCGGAAAAACATACGCATACGTTCGGGACGGGCAAATACGCGTCCCATCAGTATGATATATCGTCCCACTGTCTTAAGTGCTTTAAACATAACATATAAGTATTTGAATGCAAATGTACACTATTTCGGCTTATTTTTGCTACATTTGCGGCGAAAACCTTTAGAGTATGGAAGAAGAAAAAGGCATAAAGGACAATGTAGAGGAAGTTAAGGAAAATCTGCAGGCCGGACCAGGCTTGACTGCCGGGGCAGAGCCACGGAGGAAGGTCGTATGGTGCTGCGTACGGAGGATTTGGTGAAAAAGTACGGAAAGCGTACGGTGGTGAGCCATGTGTCCATTGATGTGAAGCAAGGGGAGATTGTCGGTTTGCTGGGACCGAATGGTGCTGGTAAGACAACTTCGTTTTATATGACCGTAGGGCTGATTACTCCCAATGAGGGACGTATCTTCTTGAATGATTTGGATATAACGAAATATCCGGTATACAAGCGTGCGCAGACGGGTATCGGTTATTTGGCGCAGGAGGCTTCCGTGTTCCGTCAAATGAGTGTGGAAGACAATATTGCATCTGTACTGGAAATGACCGACAAGCCTTTGGAGTATCAGAAAGACAAACTGGAGAGCCTGATTGCAGAGTTCCGCTTGCAGAAGGTAAGGAAGAACAAGGGTAACCAGTTGTCAGGTGGCGAGCGGCGCCGTACGGAAATTGCCCGTTGTCTGGCCATTGACCCCAAATTCATTATGTTGGACGAGCCTTTTGCCGGTGTAGACCCGATTGCAGTGGAGGATATTCAGCAGATTGTGTGGAAGTTGAAGGATAGGAATATCGGCATTTTGATTACTGACCACAATGTGCAGGAGACGCTGAGCATTACCGATCGTGCTTATCTGCTGTTTGAAGGAAAAATTCTGTTCCAGGGTACGCCGGAAGAGTTGGCCGAGAATAAGATTGTGCGTGAAAAGTATCTGAGTAACAGCTTCGTGCTTCGTCGCAAGGATTTTATGAAGTAATCCCGGATACTGTCGATTGATAGAAATTTAAAAAGACCACTCATTCAGTGGTCTTTTTAAATTTCTCCTTAAATCTCTATGATTAATATTTTGGAGGTCTTGCTTCCTTCACTACCATCTGGCGACCGAAGAATTCAGCACCGTCTAGTTCTGCAATAACTTTAGCTGCAGCAGCGTCATCTTCCATTTCTACAAAAGCGATGCCTCTGAAACGTCCGGTGGTGCGGTCATTGATAAATTTTACAGAAGATACTGTGCCGTAATCTTCCATTGCCTTCTGCAGGTCACTCTCCTTAACGCGGTAGTTAAGGTTTCCAACATAAATGTTCATAATGAAAATGATAAAATAAATATAATGAATAAAACTCTCTTGGAAGGAAGGCTGAATAATAAATGGATTACAACGACAGAGAGTTTACAAAAGCGTTCTTGAAAACGGAAGTAAAAACCATGTAATGGAAATCGAAAAACTAATGCGCCATCATTCCGCGACAAAGAAACACATAAAATTCGGATAAACAATGTTTTTCCTTAATTATTTTTGTAGATTGTCGTGTCTTCGGGCAACTCCTGTTTCTTCTGATGGAAACCGGACGGTTCGGTTTATCATTGTCTTTTCCCTAAGTGTCTTTCCCGTAAACGTCCTCCGTTGTCAGCCCGATTGTTGGGCTCTTCTACCGCTCTATTCAAGAATTAAACTGAAATAAATCGGCACTGTTCTTTTGATAATTGAAAGAATAACGCTAATTTTGCACGCTCATTTGAGATATGGAATAAAGTATAAATCAAATAAATAATTGTCAGAATGAACGTTTCATTACAAAACATTGACAAAGTAAGCGCACTGCTTACTGTAAAGCTTGAGAAAGCAGATTATCAGGAAAAAGTAGACAAATCATTGAAGAGCTTCCGGCAAAAGGCACAGATTCCCGGTTTTCGTAAGGGTATGGTTCCTATGAGCTTAGTTAAGAAAATGTATGGTAAGTCTGCATTGGCTGAAGAGGTGAACAAGTTGCTTTCAGAAACAGTATATAAGTATATCCAGGACAATAAAGTAAATATATTGGGCGAGCCTTTGCCCAACGAAGACAAGCAGCAGGAAATTGATTTCGATACTATGGAGGAGTTCGAATTCTTGTTTGATATTGCTTTGGCTCCGGAATTTAAAGCTGAAGTCAGTGCAAAAGATAAGGTAGACTACTATAATATTGAAGTTACAGACGAAATGGTGGATAACCAGGTCAAGGCTTACACTCAACGTAACGGCAAGTATGACAAGGTAGACGTTTACGAGGACAATGACATGCTGAAGGGGTTGCTTGCTGAACTGGATGAAGAAGGTAATACCAAAGAGGGTGGCATTCAGGTGGAAGGTGCTGTAATGATGCCTTCGTACATGAAGAATGACGAACAGAAAGCTATCTTTGCCGGTGCAAAAGTGAACGATGTGCTTGTATTCAACCCGAATACTGCTTGGGACGGGAATGCAGCCGAATTGGCTTCTTTATTGAAGATTGACAAGGAAGCTGCTCCCGAAGTAAAATCCAATTTCAGCTTTCAGGTAGAAGAAATCACACGCTTCGTTCCGGGTGACTTGACTCAGGAAATTTTCGACCAGGTATTTGGCGAAGGCAATGTGAAAACGGAAGAGGAGTTCCGTGCCAAAGTGAAGGAAGTTATTGCCAACCAGTTCGTGGCAGACAGTGACTATAAGTTCTTGATTGACGCACGTAAGATGCTGACAGAGAAAGTAGGCAAGCTGGAGTTCCCGGATGCATTACTGAAGCGCATTATGCGTCTGAACAATCCTGACAAGGAAGAAAGCTTTGTAGAGGACAACTATGACAAGAGCATCGAAGAGCTGACTTGGCACCTGATTAAAGAACAGCTGGTGAAAGCCAATGATATCAAGGTTGAGCAGGAAGACATCACAAACATGGCTAAGGAAGCTACCCGCGCACAGTTTGCACAATACGGTATGATGAGTGTGCCTGAAGAAATCCTGGAGAACTACTCAAAGGAAATGCTTAAGAAGAAAGAGAGCATAGAAGGTTTGGTTAATCGTGTGGTTGAATCTAAATTGGCTACAGCATTGAAGTCTCAGGTGGAACTGGAGCATAAGAACGTTTCTGCTGAAGAGTTCAATAAGATGTTTGCATAAGAGTAATGTGAGCCTACGGCTAAATTTATAAAGAAACACAGAGTTTGACAAACTATAACTCTGTGTTTTTTTGTGTCTCTGTGTTCTTTTTTGTTTCTTTGTATCCTTATAAATTAAAAAATAGAAAGAAATGGATGATTTTAGAAAATACGCTACCAAGCATCTTGGTATGAACAGTTTGGTGCTGGACGATGTGATTAAATCACAAGCCGGCTATTTAAATCCCTATATCCTCGAGGAACGCCAGCTCAATGTAACGCAGTTGGACGTGTTTTCCCGTCTGATGATGGACCGCATCATTTTCCTCGGTACGCAGGTTGATGACTATACAGCCAATACTTTGCAGGCTCAGTTGCTTTATTTGGATTCGGTGGATCCGGGTAAGGATATTTCCATCTATATCAATTCGCCGGGCGGTTCGGTATATGCCGGTCTGGGTATTTATGATACCATGCAGTTTATCAGTAGTGATGTGGCTACCATCTGTACTGGAATGGCGGCAAGCATGGCAGCCGTATTGCTGGTTGCCGGCGCCGAAGGCAAACGTTCCGCATTGACCCACTCCCGCGTGATGATACACCAGCCGATGGGAGGTGCCCAGGGACAGGCTTCGGATATTGAAATCACGGCACGTGAAATCCAGAAGTTGAAGAAAGAACTTTATACCATTATCGCCGACCACTCCCACACTCCCTTTGACAAGGTATGGCAGATTCTGACCGTGATTATTGGATGACGGCCCAGGAAGCCAAAGAATATGGTATGGTAGATGAGGTTTTGATTAAAAAATAAATATGGCAGATTCAAGAAAGAATAAAAATAGATGCAGCTTTTGCGGTCGCACCGAAGATGAAGTCGGATTTCTCATAACGGGGATGAATGGTTATATCTGCGACAGTTGCGCCACCCAGGCTTATGAGATTACTCAGGAGGCTTTGGGGGCTGGCAAGAAGGCAAGTGCTACGAAGCTGAATCTGAAAGAACTTCCTAAACCCATAGAAATAAAGAACTTCCTCGACCAATATGTCATTGGTCAGGACGATGCCAAGCGTTTCTTGTCTGTGTCGGTGTACAACCATTACAAACGCCTGCTCCAGAAGGACGGCGGTGATGACGTGGAGATTGAAAAATCGAACATCATCATGGTAGGCAGTACCGGTACGGGGAAGACGTTATTGGCGCGTACTATCGCCAAGTTGCTGCATGTTCCTTTTACTATTGTAGATGCAACAGTTTTGACAGAGGCAGGTTATGTGGGTGAGGACATTGAAAGCATTTTGACACGTCTGCTCCAGGTGGCGGATTATAACGTGCCCGAGGCTGAGCAAGGTATCGTGTTTATTGATGAGATAGACAAAATAGCACGCAAGGGTGATAATCCTTCCATTACCCGTGATGTGAGTGGTGAAGGCGTTCAGCAGGGATTGCTGAAACTGCTGGAAGGTTCTGTGGTGAATGTGCCTCCCCAGGGTGGGCGCAAGCATCCCGACCAGAAAATGATTCCGGTCAATACCAAGAATATTCTGTTCATTTGCGGTGGGGCTTTCGATGGCATTGAAAAGAAGATTGCCCAGCGGCTGAATACGCACGTTGTCGGGTATAGTGCTGTACGCAATACGGCAACCATCGATAAGAGCAACATGATGCAGTACATTGCTCCGCAGGATTTAAAGTCGTTCGGACTGATTCCCGAGATTATCGGTCGTCTTCCGGTGCTGACTTATCTGAATCCGTTGGACCGTGCGGCATTGCGCTCCATTCTTACGGAACCGAAGAATTCCATCATCAAGCAATACATCAAACTGTTTGAGATGGACAATGTGAAGCTGACTTTTGAAGATGCTGTATTTGAGTATATCGTGGATAAAGCGGTAGAATATAAGTTGGGGGCCCGCGGCTTGCGTTCCATTGTGGAGACAATTATGATGGATGCCATGTTCGAAATTCCGTCAGAACAGAAGGGCGATTTTGTTGTGACGTTGGACTACGCCAAGCGCCAGCTTGAAAAGGCAAATATGGCACGACTGCAAAATGCTTAAGAATCAGATGGTAATACGGGGTAAAACCGACTATTTTGTTTTTTATTGAAAAATATTCGATGGATTATGCTTGAAATTTAAGAAGTTGTTTATAACTTTGTTAGGGTTCTTTGTGAAAACATGGCGGAGACCACTATTAAAAGTTAACTCAATAAACAACAACCTAATGAATCATGGCAGGGAAGAAGATTAATTTGACAGACCAGCTGAAGAAATACTTCGGGTTCGATACATTTAAAGGAAATCAGGAAGCAATCATAGAGAATCTGTTGGCGGGTAATGATACATTCGTGTTGATGCCTACCGGAGGTGGAAAATCTTTGTGCTACCAATTGCCGTCCTTATTGATGGAGGGCACGGGTATCGTGATTTCTCCTCTGATTGCCTTGATGAAGAATCAGGTCGATGCGATGCGTAACTTCAGCGAAGAGGATGGGATAGCCACTTCATCAATTCTTCCCTAAACAAGAGTGCGATAGACCAGGTTCGGTCCGACATACTCAGTGGCAAGACAAAGCTGTTGTATGTGGCTCCGGAATCACTGACGAAGGAAGAGAATGTGGAGTTTCTGAAAACGGTGAAGATTTCGTTCTATGCCGTGGACGAAGCCCATTGTATCTCTGAATGGGGTCATGACTTCCGTCCTGAGTATCGCCGCATCCGTCCCATTATCAATGAAATAGGAAAAGCCCCTTTGATAGCGTTGACTGCGACGGCTACACCGAAAGTGCAGCATGACATCCAGAAGAACCTGGGTATGGTGGATGCGCAGGTGTTCAAGTCGTCGTTCAACCGTCCGAACCTCTATTACGAGGTACGTCCCAAGACTGTAAACGTAGACCGGGACATCATCAAGTTCATCAAGAACAATCCCGAGAAGTCAGGCATTATCTATTGCTTGAGCCGGAAGAAAGTAGAAGAGCTTGCTGAAATCCTGCAGGCGAACGGAATCAATGCCCGTGCCTATCATGCCGGAATGGATTCGGCTACACGAACACAGAACCAAGATGATTTCCTGATGGAAAAAATTGATGTGATTGTAGCTACCATTGCTTTTGGTATGGGGATTGACAAACCGGATGTGCGCTATGTCATCCACTACGATATACCCAAAAGTCTGGAAGGTTATTACCAGGAAACCGGGCGTGCCGGAAGAGATGGAGGAGAAGGGCAGTGTATTACTTTCTATACCAATAAAGACTTGCAGAAGCTCGAGAAGTTTATGCAAGGCAAACCTGTGGCAGAGCAGGAAATAGGCAAGCAGCTTCTGCTGGAGACTGCTGCGTATGCCGAATCTTCCGTATGCCGCCGAAAGGCATTGCTTCATTACTTCGGCGAAGAATATATGGAAGAAAATTGTGGTAATTGTGACAACTGTTTAAATCCTAAAAAACAAGTGGAAGCTCAGGAATTATTGTGTACCGTGATTGAAGCTGTTCTCGCGGTGAAAGAAAATTTTAAAGCGGACTATATTATCGACATAATACAAGGTAAGGAAACTTCGGAAGTGCAGGCGCATCTGCACGAAGACCTCGAAGTATTCGGCTCTGGCATGGGCGAAGAAGACAAAACATGGAATGCTGTGATCCGTCAGGCGCTTATTGCCGGTTACTTGAGTAAGGATGTCGAAAACTATGGCTTGCTGAAAGTGACGGATGACGGTAAGAAATTCCTTAAACATCCCAAATCATTCAAGATAGTGGAAGACAATGACTTTGAGGATGTGGAAGAGGAAGCACCTGCACGTGGAGGCGGTGCGTGTGCGGTAGACCCGGCATTGTACTCCATGCTGAAGGACTTGCGAAAGAAGTTATCCAAGAAGTTGGAGGTGCCTCCTTATGTCATTTTCCAAGACCCGTCTTTGGAAGCGATGGCGACCATATACCCGGTGACTTTGGACGAGTTGCAGAACATACCGGGTGTAGGAGCCGGAAAGGCAAAACGCTACGGCGAGGAATTCTGCAAGCTCATCAAGCGGCACTGTGAGGAGAATGAGATTGAACGTCCCGAGGACTTGCGTGTGCGTACTGTGGCCAATAAGTCAAAAATGAAGGTGGCCATCATTCAGGCCATTGACCGTAAGGTGGCGTTGGATGACATTGCCATGTCAAAGGGCATTGAGTTTGAAGAGTTGCTGGATGAGATAGAAGCTATCGTCTACTCCGGAACGAAATTGAATATCGACTATTTCCTGGAGGACATTATGGATGAAGACCACTTGCTGGATATCTATGATTATTTCAAGGAATCTACCACCGATAAGATTGACGATGCTCTGGATGAGTTGGGCGATGACTTTACGGAAGAAGAGGTACGTTTGGTACGCATCAAGTTTATTTCAGAGATGGCAAACTGATTGGTTTTAGTTGATAAAAAAGAAAAAAATGTTGCGTGCAAGTATACGGAATGGAATAAAAACCGTATATTTGCACGCAATAAATTTTAAACGCATAGCCCTATGTCATTTATTGCTGATAAGATTGTAATGGATGGATTAACTTATGACGACGTACTGTTAATCCCTGCTTATTCTGAAGTCTTGCCCAAAACAGTCGAACTCTCGACTAAGTTTTCACGAAACATTGAGTTGAAAATCCCGTTTGTAACTGCTGCCATGGATACGGTTACCGAAGCGAAGATGGCTATTGCCATTGCCCGCGAAGGTGGTATCGGAGTTATTCATAAGAATATGTCCATTGAGGAACAGGCACGTCAGGTAGCTATTGTGAAGCGTGCCGAAAACGGTATGATTTATGACCCGGTGACTATCAAGAGAGGTTCTACGGTAGCTGATGCGCTGGCTTTGATGGCTGAATACAAGATTGGTGGTATTCCGGTGGTAGATGATGAAAGATATTTGGTAGGTATTGTTACCAATCGTGACCTTCGTTTTGAGAAAGATATGAATAAGCACATCGACGAGGTGATGACTAAGGAGAACATCATTACTACCAATCCAACGACGGATATGGAGGCTGTTTCTCAAATTCTGCAAGAACATAGAATTGAGAAGTTGCCGGTAGTAGATAAAGACAACAAGTTGGTAGGTCTGATTACCTATAAGGATATTACCAAGGCAAAGGATAAACCTATGGCGTGCAAGGATAGCAAAGGTCGTCTGCGTGTTGCTGCCGGAGTGGGAGTGACGAATGACACTTTGGAGCGCATGCGGGCTTTGGTGGATGCTGGGGCGGATGCCATTGTCATTGATACGGCTCACGGACATTCCAAAGGGGTTATTGAAAAATTGAAAGAAGCCAAAGAACATTTTCCTCATATTGACATTGTTGTCGGTAATATTGCTACCGGTGAAGCTGCAAAAGCATTGGTCGAGGCTGGTGCTGATGGAGTAAAGGTGGGCATCGGTCCGGGTTCCATCTGTACTACCCGTGTAGTTGCCGGTGTGGGTGTTCCCCAGTTGTCTGCCGTTTATGATGTGGCAAAGGCGCTGAAGGCACGGGTGTTCCTTTGATTGCCGATGGCGGTTTGCGCTACTCGGGTGATGTGGTGAAGGCGTTGGCTGCCGGTGGTTACAGCGTGATGATCGGTTCGTTGGTTGCCGGAACGGAAGAGTCTCCGGGCGATACGATTATTTTCAACGGTCGTAAGTTCAAGTCCTATCGGGGTATGGGGTCGCTGGAAGCTATGGAAAACGGTTCCAAGGACCGCTACTTCCAAAGCGGTACCAGCGATGTGAAGAAATTGGTTCCGGAGGGCATTGCTGCCCGCGTTCCTTATAAAGGCACTTTGTATGAAGTGATTTATCAGTTGGTTGGCGGTCTGCGTGCAGGTATGGGATATTGCGGTGCAGCCAACATAGAGAAGTTGCACGATGCCAAGTTTACCCGCATCACGAATGCAGGTGTACTCGAAAGTCATCCGCACGATGTATCTATAACCAGCGAGGCACCGAACTATAGCCGTCCCGAATAAGATAATAGCAGGATAGAAGTGAATGCCCGGAAAGAGATTGCCGCTTTCCGGGCATTTTATGTTTAAATCAAAGTAAGGAGGAGGTGTGTCAAAATGCAGGATGGAACGCAAATTAAACGATTTCCGTTCAACGAACAACCAGCTTAATCCATGCTCAAAAGTCGGAAGCGGGTAATCAGGAAGTTAAGAGGTATAGTATAGACCTTTAGCATCGTAGTATAGAAGTTTGGCATTGTAAAGTAGAGGTTTATCCCTTCGTTTGTCAAGTACCGGAGTTTGACGGCTCAGAGTCCGGTACTTGACAGCTCAGGAACCGGAACCTGACAGTTCAAAGTCCGGTACTTGACAATTCATAATTCATAATTAGAAACTCCCTTTCATGGTTTCATTCCTCCTTTTCATGTAAAGACATCAAACCGCATGAAAGGACATCTGAAAGGGGGATAAGTTTGTGTACATTCATTTGCGAACGCCCATTTGTAGCTGTTTCCAAACGGATGTGAAGGAATGAACCATAAATGCGTCAAACATATTTATGTAGCGATTTTTTAACAAGAACAAGGCATGAAGGGACGGTTGCTCCTGTCCATACATTACTTATCTTGCAGCTGTAGGATTACTAATCATGAAGGGGTAAGATTACTAATCCTTCAGGTGCAAGATTACTAATCCCTCGGGAGTAAGATGGGTTCAAGTCTCCGGTCGGAACTGAAATCTTGGTGGACTGTTATTCCGGAGATTTTAATTATATTTGCAGCCATATAAGAAAGAATGGAGGATGTTATGGTCAGATTGCTTTGGATGTTTGTCTTTCTCGGATTCGGATTGTCGGTCTCTGCCCAGGACGATCCGGTACTGATGCGTATTAATGGAAAGGAGGTCCTTCGTTCTGAATTCGAACGTAGCTATAATAAGGGCGGCGCCTCTGTCGGTGCAGGCCGGAAGGCATTGGATGCATATGTGAATAAATTTATAGACTTCAGGCTGAAAATAGAGGCTGCCGAAGTTGCGGGATTGGATACTTCCCGTGTCTTCCAGAAGGAGCAGGATGAGTATCGTCGCTGTCTGATTAAATCATACCTGACAGATGAGGAGACGGCAGAGCAGGCGGCACGGCAGTATTATGACAAGATGAAATCCGGTCGGCGTGCGGCCCGGGTGTATGTGAAGCATATTTTTAAATATCTCCCCAGAATATTTCCGGTCATACCTTGCGTGAGATGGAGTCCAGGATGGATTCTATCTATAGCACTCTTGCAAAGGGAGGGGGAGCTGTGCCGTCTTTCGATGCTTGCGTCGAGCAATTTTCCGATGAGAAGAAAGCGTTTTGGGTGGAGGGGCTGCAGATGCCGGCGGAGTTTGAGGATGTTGTATTCGGGTTGAATGCCGGAGAGATTTCCCGTCCGTTCCTCACTCCTCAGGGCATTCACATCGTGAAAGTGCTTGAACGGCAGGAAATGCCTCCTTTTGAGAAGATGAAGGACAAGATAATCCGTTGCCAAACCCGTCGTCATGGAATGGATAAAGGAACGCGGGCTTTTGTAGAGAAACTGAAGAAAGAGTATCACTATATGCCGGATAAAGCCGGTATCGACGAACTGCTGGCTAAAGGAAGCACTTCCCGTGTGTTGTTTACACTGGATGGCAAGGCATACGGTGGAAAAGAGTTTGCCGGATTTGCCGCTGCTTATCCGGCAGGGACGCGCAGACAGTTGGAGGCTTTTACAGTAAAAACGATTCTGGACTATGAAAACTCCCGTCTGGAATGGAAGCATCCCGAATTCTGTGCGTTGGTGCAGGGGCATCGTGACAGCATGTTGCTTGCCGAAATCACTGACCGTGAAGTGGGAAAGAGGAGTGTGGCGGATGAAGCGGGATTGAAAACATATTTTGAGACGCACCGTTCGGACTTCCATTGGGACGAACCACGTTATAAGGGTATTGTGCTGCATTGTACCACCAAGCGAGTGGCGAAGCAAGTACGCAAATTTCTGAAACAGATTCCGGAAGAGGAGTGGATGGATGCCATCCGTCTCACATTCAATGCCGGCGATACTCCCAAGGTGCAGGCAGAGCAAGGATTATTTGCCCCCGGTGATAATGCATATGTGGATGATTTGGTGTTCAAAGGGAAGGATGCAACCCCGGTTTTGTCATTTCCCTTTACTGCTATACAAGGCCGTAAGCAGAAGGGACCGGACAGTTGGCAAGAGGTGCGAGAGCCGCTCGTAACCGCTTATCGGAACTATTTGGAAACGCATTGGGTGGCAAAGTTGCGTGCTGCCGGTAAGGTTGAAATTGACCAAGAGGTTTTAAAAACCGTTAATAATCACTGATGCAACCGATTAAAACACTATCTTCGTACCTCAAAACGAAGTAAATATCAGTTGGTGATGCGAACAACCTGCTTTGGGCTTTTAATTTTCCTTCTCTGTGTGGCGTGCAGCGAGCAGCACGACCATAAAGGGCGGACACCGTTAGTGGAGTTGGACGGCAATTTCCTTTACCGGGAAGATTTGCAATCGGTACTTCCGGTCGGTTTGTCCAAAGACGACAGTCTGTTGTTTGCAGAACATTATATCCGTAATTGGGTGGAAGATATTTTGCTGTACGATAAAGCGCAGAGCAATATTCCCAATAACGGTGAGATTGATAAACTTGTGGAGAATTATCGCAAAGCATTGATAATGCATACCTATCAACAGGCTTTAATACATCAGCGACTATCAGAGGAGATTTCAGAACAAGACTTGACGGAGTATTACGAGAAGAACCAGGCGCTCTTCAAGGTGGAACGTCCGTTGATGAAGGGCTTGTTCATCAAGGTTCCTTTGACGGCTCCGCAGCTGGGCAATGTTCGCCGTTGGTACAAGACGGAAACCCGTGAGGCGGTGGAACATCTGGAAAAGTACAGTCTGCAGAATGCTGTGAAGTATGAGTATTTTTATGATAAATGGGTGCCGGTATCGGAAGTGCTGGATATGCTGCCCTTGAAGGTTCCTGATGTGGACGAGTATCTGGACAAGAACCGTCATGTAGAGCTGAAGGATACGGCTTTCCATTATTTCTTGAATGTGAGCGATTATCGCCCGGTGGGAGAGCAGGAACCCTATGAGTTTGCCCGTGGGCAAGTGAAGGATATGCTGCTGAACGTGAAGCAGGTGGAATTCATGAAGCAACTGAAGGATGATTTGTACCAACGGGCGGTGAAAAGAGACAAGATTAAATATTATTTAGAATAAGACACCAAGAATGAAACAGTGTATGAACTTTAAGTTTGTAATTTTATTTGCCTTGACGCTATTAGTCGGTTCTACCGTTTATGGACAAGACAACGTGATTGACGAGGTAGTGTGGGTAGTAGGTGACGAGGCTATACTGAAGTCCGAAGTGGAAGAGGCACGTATGAGTGCATTGTATGAAGGACGCAAATTTGACCGTGACCCTTATTGCGTGATACCGGAGGAGATAGCCGTGCAGAAGCTGTATCTTCACCAGGCTGCCCTCGACAGTATCGAAGTATCCGAGAGTGAGGTTATCCAGCGTGTGGACTATATGACGAACATGTATATCGCCAACATCGGTTCGCGCGAGAAAATGGAGGAATACTTCAACAAGACTTCCAGCCAGATTCGTGAAACGCTGCGCGAGAATGCCCGTGAAGGATTGAAGGTTCAGAAGATGCAGCAGAAACTGGTGGGTGAGATTAAGATAACTCCGGCTGAGGTGCGCCGTTACTTCAAGGACTTGCCGCAGGACAGCATTCCTTATATCCCTACCCAGGTGGAGGTGCAGATTATCACTCAGCAGCCCAAGGTCCCTTTGGAGGAAATAGAAGATGTAAAGAGACGTCTGCGTGAGTATACCGACCGTGTCAACAAGGGCGAAAGCTTTTCCATGTTGGCTCGTCTGTATTCCGAGGACCGTGGCTCGGCCATGCGTGGCGGTGAGATAGAGTTTTCGGGACGCGGTATGCTGGACCCTGCTTATGCCAATGTGGCTTTCAACCTGCAAGACCCCAGCAAGGTTTCCAAGATTGTAGAGTCTGAATATGGTTTCCATATCATTCAGTTGATAGAGAAACGCGGTGACCGTATTAAAACACGCCACATTCTGTTGAAACCGCATATCCCGGAAGAAGCCTTGGCCGCCGGTTGTGCCCGTTTGGACTCTATTGCCGATGATATCCGCAATAATAAGTTCTCTTTTGAAGAGGCTGCCTCCGTGCTTTCGCAGGATAAGGATACGCGTAACAATCATGGCTTGTTGCCGAATCCCAATACGAACACTTCCCGTTTTGAGATGCAGGAACTTCCTCCTGAAATAGCCAAGGTGGTGGATAAGATGAAAGTGGGCGAAATCTCCGAAGCCTTCACCATGATTCCGCAAAAGACCGGAAAGGAAGAGTGCGTGATTGTGAAGCTGAAGAGCCGTACCAACGGTCATAAGGCCACTATCTCTGATGACTATCAGAACTTGAAAGAGATTGTGTTGGAGAAACGCCGCGACGAAGTGCTGGACAAGTGGATTCGTGAGAAGCAGAAGCACACGTATGTCCGTATCAAGGATAATTGGAAGAATAACTGTACGTTCAAGTATCCGGGCTGGATCAAAGAATAATCCGGAAGGATTTACATAGATTTGTATGCAAAAGAAGAATACAAAAAATCATTTCCTGAACAAGCATAGATACCTCCTGGTAGGTATTCTATGCTTGTTTGGCATCTGTCTGCTGAGTGCGCAGGACAAGAAAAAGACGGAGACGCCGGAAAAGAAGAAGACGCGCGTCGATTTGTTGTACGCAGATGAGGCGCAGGCGGACAAACAGCTGCGTCCTGATGTGCAGGTCCTCATCGGCTCGGTGAGGATGAAGCATGACAGTATGTACATGTTCTGTGATAGTGCGCTGATATTCGAAAAGATAAATTCTGTGGAGGCATTCGGCAATGTGCGTATGGAGCAGGGCGACACCTTGTTTATCTATGGAGACTATCTGTATTATGACGGCATGTCGCAGCTGGCCATGCTGCGTGAGAATGTACGTATGATAAATCGTAATACGGTGCTGACAACCGACAGTTTGAACTATGACCGTCTGTACGATTTGGGCTATTACTTCGAAGGCGGTACGCTGACCGACGAGGATAATGTGCTGACTTCCGAGTGGGGGGAATATAGCCCTGCCACCAAGTTGGCTGTCTTCAACCACAACGTGAAGCTGGTCAACCCGAAGTTTGTCTTGACTTCGGATACCTTGAAGTATAGTACGGCCACCAAGATTGCCACCATTTTAGGTCCCTCCGACATTGTGAGTGACCAGAATCATATCTACTCCGAACGTGGCGTGTACAATACGACTACTGAGCAGGCGGAGCTGCTCGACCGTTCCGTACTGACCAACGGCGGCAAGAAACTGACCGGTGACAGCCTTTTCTACGACCGCATCTTGGGATACGGCGAGGCTTTTGACAATGTACAGATGAATGATACGGTCAACCGGAACATGTTGACTGGCGACTACTGCTTCTACAACGAACTGACCGGAAGCGCCGTTGCCACCAAACGTGCCGTAGCTATCGACTATTCGCAGGGCGACAGTCTGTTCATGCACGGTGATACTTTGCGGCTGATTACCTACCATATGAATACCGATTCCATGTACCGGGAGATGCGTGCCTACCACAAGGTGCGTGCTTATCGCACGGATGTGCAGGCCGTATGCGATTCGTTGGTGTATAATTCCAAGGACTCTTGCATGACGATGTACACCGACCCTGTCTTGTGGCATGGAGAACAGCAGCTGTTGGGCGAGGAAATCAAGATTTACATGAACGACAGTACCATCGACTGGGCGCATATCATCAACCAGGCCCTGACGGTAGAGAAAATGGACAGTATCCACTATAACCAGGTTTCTGGCAAGGAGATGAAGGCTTTCTTCATAGATGGAGACATGCGTCTGGTGGAGGTGAACGGCAATGTACTGGTGGTGTATTACCCGGTGGAGGAGAAGGACAGCTCGCTGATTATGATGAACTATTCGGAAGGCGGACTTTTGAAAATGTACTTGAAGGAGAGAAAGATGGAGCGCGGAGTCTTTGTTGGAAAGACTACCGGTACAGCCTATCCTCTGGACCAGATTCCGGCAGATAAGAGCAAGTTGCCTTCCTTTGTCTGGTTCGACTACATCCGTCCGCTCAACAAGGAGGACATCTTCGAGTGGAGGGCTAAAAAGGCTGGTGAAGTATTGAAGAAAAGTGACCGGAAACCCGTAACTTCACCAAGGGATATGCATATTAAACGAAATAACAAGTAGTATCTATGGGAATGTTTACAATGCGGAAGCCCCGTGGCTTCAATCATAGCTATATCTATGTGGATGAGCGGAAAGAGAAGTTGGCGAAGATGGAAGAAAACGCCAAGCGTGACCTGGGTATGCTGCCGGAAAAGGAATTCTCGCCCGAGGATATACGGGGCAAATTCATAGAAGGAACAACTCACCTGAAGCGGCGCAAGGAGAGCGGACGTAAGCCGATGCATTTGGGCATAATCCTTGTTGTCATAGCTGTGCTGATTTATCTGTGGTATGCCATCAGCAACGGAATCATATAAAGTGAAGAATAATGAATGAAGAGTTTGGCTTCTTTAATTTTTAATTCTTAATTTTTAATTGTAATGAGCGATATCATTCATTTGCTGCCCGATTCGGTTGCCAATCAGATTGCTGCCGGAGAGGTGATTCAGCGTCCGGCATCTGTTGTGAAGGAATTGGTGGAAAATGCAATTGATGCCGAAGCCGGGGAAATACATGTGCTGATTACCGATGCGGGCAAGACCTGCATCCAGGTGATTGACGACGGAAAGGGGATGTCCGAAACGGATGCGCGTCTTTCTTTTGAACGTCATGCAACTTCGAAGATACGCGAGGCTGCCGATTTGTTTGCCCTACGCACCATGGGTTTCCGTGGAGAGGCGTTGGCTTCCATAGCAGCGGTAGCTGAAGTGGAGTTGAAAACACGTCCGGCCAGCGAGGAGCTGGGGACGCGGCTGCTGATTGCCGGCTCTAAAGTCGAGAGCCAGGAAGCCGTTTCCTGCCCTAAGGGAAGCAATTTTTCCATCAAGAACCTATTCTTCAATATTCCTGCCCGGCGCAAATTCCTGAAAGCGAACTCTACGGAGTTGAGCAACATCCTGACGGAGTTCGAACGCATTGCGTTGGTACACCCGGGTGTGGCCTTCTATCTGTATAGTAATGATACGGAGTTGTTCAATCTTCCGGTAATGCCTTTGCGGCAACGCATCATGGCAGTCTTCGGAAAGAAGCTGAATCAGCAGTTGCTGTCCGTAGACGTCAATACGACCATGATAAAGATTTCCGGTTTTGTAGCCAAGCCTGAAACGTCGCGCAAGAAAGGGGCGCACCAATACTTTTTTGTGAACGGGCGCTATATGCGTCACCCCTATTTCCACAAAGCAGTGATGGACGCTTATGAGCAACTGATTCCTGCCGGTGAGCAAATCTCCTACTTTATTTATTTCGAGGTAGACCCTGCCAATATCGATGTGAACATCCATCCGACGAAGACGGAGATTAAGTTCGAGAATGAGCAGGCTATCTGGCAGATTCTGTCGGCTGCGGTCAAGGAATCCTTGGGCAAGTTCAGCGCTATACCTACTATCGATTTTGATACCGAGGACATGCCGGATATTCCTGCATTCGAGCAGGCTCGTCCGATAGAACCTCCGAAGGTACACTATAACACGGATTTCAATCCCTTCAAGACGTCTTCCGCTTCTTCCTATGGAGCGGTGGCAATTATTCGCGCCCCAAAGTGGAGTGGGAGGGGCTTTATTCCGGTTTGGAAAAAGCCAGCAGGATGAACGAGCCGATGGAGGAAGAACCTTTTGCAGAGGATACGGTTACCGGTACGGCTCCAAGAGAGGAGGAGAGGGTTCCTTATTTCCAGGAAACGGTTCCTTCCGGGGCAAGCGCCTCTTTCTATGGCAATGAGGCAACGGTAGAGAAAGGAGCGCAACACTTCCAGTTCAAGGGACGTTTTATTCTGACTTCCGTCAAGTCGGGTCTGATGCTGATAGACCAGCACCGGGCGCATGTCCGGGTATTGTTCGACCGCTATATGAGTCAGATTCGACAGAAACAAGGCGTATCGCAGGGGGTATTGTTCCCGGAGATTATCCAGTTGCCGGCTTCGGAAGCTGCCGTGCTGGACAGTATCTTGGAAGATTTGTCGGCCGTAGGCTTCGATTTGAGTCCGTTGGGTGGCGGCAGCTATGCCATCAACGGCATACCTTCGGGCATAGAGGGGCTGAACCCGGTAGAATTGGTCCGGAATATGGTACATACTGCTATGGAAAAAGGAAATGATGTTAAGGAAGAGGTGCAGACAATTCTTGCATCGACCTTGGCGCGTGCTGCGGCCATCGTCTACGGACAAGTGCTGAGCAACGAGGAAATGTCCAATCTCGTGGACAATCTGTTTGCATGCCCATCCCCCAATTATACTCCGGACGGAAAGACGGTGCTGGCGACCATTAAAGAAGACGACATAGAAAAGCTTTTCTCCAAATAAGGGAGAGTGCTTTCTTTTGCAGCAAGGCAAAAAAAGCACAAATATTCAGAACCTTTTAGTTCTGTTGGCGTTAATTAGACAGTTTGAATGATAAAGAATTTAATTAACCACTTAACTATTTTAAGGTATATGAAAAAGATTCTAATGTTATTGGCTTTGGCCGGTGTGTCTTCTGTTGCCATGGCGCAGCAAAAGACTGAAGTTGTGGAAGAATTTGGCGTTATCCAGGTTCAGGATAAATATCAGGTAATCACTAACCCGTTCTGGAGTAACTGGTTTTTCTCTATAGGCGGTGGTGCCGAAGCAACTTTTGGAGATAATGATAAGGCTGGAAGTTTTGGCAAGCGTATCAGTCCGACGCTGAATTTTGCGGTCGGCAAGTGGTTTACTCCCGGATTGGGATTGCGTTTGCAATATAGCGGTCTTCAGGCAAGGGGGTATACGTATGATGCAGGTGCAGACTACGTAAGGGGCACTCAGATGAAGGATGGTTACTACAAGCAGCGTTTCGACTATATGAACTTGCATGGAGATGTGATGTTCAATCTGAATGCACTCTTTGGAGGATACAATCAATATCGTGTGTATGAAATCATTCCTTATGTAGGTGCCGGATTCACTCACAACTACACAAAGCCCCACCGCGAAGCTCTGTCTGTAAACGCGGGTATCATCAATCGCTTCCGTATTTCGAATGCGATAGATATTAACCTGGAGCTGAGCGCAATGGGCGTTGAAGATAAGTTCGATGGAGAAGTTGGCGGCGATCATGGATATGATGGCGTGCTGAGTGCAACAGTAGGGTTGACATACCGTTTCCCTGCCCGTGGGTTCCGCCGTCCGATGCCCCAGCTGATTTCTCAGGTAGAGCTGGCTGCCATGCAGGCACAGCTTGCAGAGATGGGAGCTGCCAACCAGCAGCTGCAGAATGCACTGGTAGCTGCACAGAACCAGCCGGTGGCCGAAGTGACGGAAACCGAAGTGATTGTTCCCGATCCGGATATAGCACCGCGTACCGTATTCTTCAATATCGGTTCTGCCGAAGTTTCTCCACGTGAAGCAATGAACTTGTCTTACCTGGCCGACCAAATGAAACAGTTCCCGAACGCCACTTACACTGTAAACGGATATGCAGACTCTGCAACCGGTACGCCGGCATTCAACAAAGAGTTGAGTTTGAAGCGTGCACAAGCCGTAGTCGATGTATTGGTAAAACAGTACGGTATCTCTGCAGACCGCCTGAAGGTGGATGCCGGTGGTGGTGTCGACAAATTCGGACAACCGATTCTGAACCGTGTGGTATTGGTGAAATCAGCTAACTAGGAGATGAGATACAAGAGATAGGCTACAAGTTGCCAGCTATCAAAGACGAGGGGCATGCGTTATCGTGACGCATGCCCCTTTTCTTATAACTCGTAACTTGTAACTCTTATATCCCCTTCCTATTCTCCACCGAATTTCTTCACTTGTTCTGCAATCAGTTCCGCGTCGTCAAAGTAGTTTATCTTCATTGCCTTGCGCACGTCGTCCAAAGTTGCGGCAGCAGTTTCCCTGGCAGTTTCGCAACCTTTCTTCAGCATGTTGTAGATGGCAGGGATGTCTTTCTCGAACTCCTTGCGGCGGTTGCGGATAGGCTCCAGTGTCTCCTGCATAATTTCATTGAGGAACTTCTTCACTTTCATGTCGCCCAGACCGCCACGTTGATAGTGAGCTTTCAGCTCGTCCAGATTCGGATATTCGGGCAGATAAAGGCCGAAGTGTTCCGGACGGCAGAAAGCGTCCAGGTAAGTGAATACGGTGTTGCCTTCCAATTTCCCGGGGTCTTGCACACGCAGGTGGTCGGGGTCGGTATACATGCTCCTCACCTTTTTCTGCACTTCATCGGCGGAGTCCGAGAGATAAATACAGTTGCCGAGGCTCTTGCTCATCTTGGCTTTACCGTCTGTTCCCGGCAGGCGCAGGCAGGCGGCGTTGTCGGGCAGCAATATCTCGGGTTCCACGAGGGTTTCACCATATATATAGTTGAAACGGCGTACGATTTCACGAGCTTGTTCAATCATCGGTTCCTGGTCTTCGCCCACGGGCACGGTGGTGGCACGGAAGGCAGTGATGTCCGCTGCCTGGCTGATGGGTAGGTGAAGAAGCCTACGGGGATGCTTGTCTCGAAGTTACGCATCTGTATTTCGGTCTTCACCGTGGGGTTGCGTTGCAGGCGGCTCACGGTGACGAGGTCCATGTAGTAGAAGGTGAGTTCGCAGAGTTCCGGTATCTGCGACTGGATGAAGATGGTGCTCTTCGTCGGGTCCAGCCCGCAGGCCAGGTAGTCCAGTGCCACTTCGATGACGTTCTGGCGTACCTTTTCAGGGTTTTCCATGTTGTCCGTCAGCGCTTGTGCGTCGGCGATAAAGATGAATATCTTGTCGTACAAGCCGGAATTTTGCAGCTCTACTCTGCGTCTCAATGAGCCTACATAGTGTCCTATGTGCAGGCGTCCTGTGGGGCGGTCGCCCGTAAGGATGATTTTTTCTTTTGCCATATTTATGTATTCTTTAGTTTCTTCATTGTATAAAAACCGTTAGGACCGGCAAAGATACCTATAATTATCGAAACCTCAAGGGATAACGCTTTCTTTCCTTTTCACGTATACCTTATGGCTTCCGATGCCGCTTGTATCGATTCCGCTGCCGGGAGTATGTGCCCATTTGCGCAGTTCCACGGTGGCGGTGGAGCGGACGAGTCCGGTCAGTTGCCGGTAGATGCTGACAGTAAGGAAGGCATGCTCGTCCAGATACTGATGCGCCAGGGCCAGACGCTGTTCGGGGGTGTATTTTTTCAACGAGCGTGCGGGTTTCCAGGAGGCACGTTCCAGTTCGCACCAATGGTTGGTTTCTCTAATCAATGCCTTGTCCGTGCGGAAGTTCACGCCACCTACGTAGATGCTCCGTGCGTTTCGCTTCGTGGTGCCTTCTTGGGGCTGTTCGCGTTCCTTGTCGGGGTAGATGGACAGTGCGGGGGTGAATACGCCCAATCCTTCTATCTTCACCGAGCGTCCCATTCCCATTTCGTGGGCCAGGGCTTCGCCCAGCTCGCAGATGATTCCCTCGGTGACGCCTTTCGAGAATCCCGAGGTCATGGCGATGTATTCCGCCAGTTCGCGCGTGCTGGTCTGTCCGGTCATCACCATCTTGGGTAGGTGATTGGTTCGCCTGTACCTTGCAAGTCGGGCATTTCTTTCATTTGGTAACGTGTGGCCATTGTTGCGTTCTCCTTTCTTTTCTTTTCTTCGATGCAAAGCCTTTTTCCCTGCGGAACAAAGTTCTTTTGGTAGCGGTGAAATCTTGGAATAAAGCCTTTATTCCAAGGAATAGAGATTTTATTTCTAAGAATAAAGGCTTTGTTTGTAGAAACAGAATCCTTGTTCTATTTTTGTATAGGCACAAAGATAAGTTTCCGTGGCGAGAAAAGCAAGTTTTGGCGGGGAAGAATGGAAGAAGGTCAGTATAAGAAGCCGAAGGCCCATAAGGGGATTTTGTTTCCTGCCGCATATTCCATATTATCGGCTGCTATAAACGCATTCTCCTGTAGGGCAATTTGCTTGCCATCTTTGTTTTTGCCTCCAACTTCTATTGTGTATTTTCCGTCTACGGTGTAGTCGGCACTACGGGCGCAATACTCCAACCGGTGGGCGTAAGCCAATTGATTGGCCATAAAGACCTCGCGTAGCGTACCCTTATTGACCTCCTTCAACGACAATGTATAAAGCAGGTTCGTATTCTCTAAATAGATTTTATCAGGCTTCTGCAATTTCTTCAGTGAATCGAGGTCCGAGTAAAGTAACCGTATCAACCGTGCCCTATCCAAATATTGCAAGTAGGCAAGGAGCGTAGTGCGTGTGAAGCATCAAAGTGGTCTTTCCCACACCACGCGCCCCACGAATGGCTACCAAGCGAGCATCCCAATGAATCGTGTCCATCAAGCTTCTGACGTATGTCGTGGAAGTGGCTGCCAACAATCGCTTATAGCGATTAATCAATGTATCCATCTGTCTATTTGTTTTATACACAAAACAAATATAGGTATTATTTGTTTTACATGCAAAACAAATATGGGTATTATTCGTTTTACGCGTAAAACAAATCGCCATACAGAGCGAAGTTTCTCTTTCCCTTATCATAAAGGGGAGGAAATCCTTCACTCCGTTTCCTTAAAATGACAGATGTTGTAAGTGGCTTAATGTGAGGTGGTTATCTTGCTCAAACTCCGCAAGCCCCTGCTCTTAATAAAAGAATGATTCTATATCAATTTTAAGTCTTTGGCAATCCGGCAGGCTTCAATGGAGTTCTTTACTTGCAGTTTACTTAAAATCTCTTGCCGATGCCGGTTTACTGTATATATGCTGATAGAAAGCATTTCTGCTATCTCTTTGCTCATCAACCCTTTGTTTATCAGCTTCAATACTTGCTTTTCTCTCTTTGACAAAATCTTGTCATTATTATGTTCCTCCAGCTCTGTGGCGTGCCCGTCAATGGAGTTGACTATCATACATTTGGCAGGAATATCAAATGCTAAAGGACTATAAAGGCATAATGCCAGCCATAACGTGTCATTGGCAGGCATGGAAACGTAAAAGATTCGATGTAAGACGGAAATGTAACTGCCTGCTTTGCTTTTCATACGTAGTTTGCTCATTAAATAATAGTCGGTACGTTTCTTTTTGGGTTGCCGCTTGACAAAATGATAGAAACAGAGCTCTTGTAAGTGCTTCTCGGCCAAATCATCAGGGTGGATAATTCTGAATATTTCTTCTTCCCAAATAGATGCCACTTTACTCTCTTTCACATTCTTGTCAATTCCCAGCATTTGCAAGAAACCGCCATAGTAAATATAGCTTTCATTCGTGCGCCAGTCGCTTAGCACTGCAATGGCATTTTCCATTTGCGAATAATTGCAAGCAATCTCCTTGTATCTGTTCAGTGTTTTTGCGTATGGTTGCCCTTCCGAAAAATCTTGCGCAAAGAATTCCTTGTTTAGTATATCCTTAGTGTCCATCAGCTTGATATAAAATGGTTATTTATAACTATTGTGCAGTAAATCACGACGTCTTACCTTTGCAAAGGTAATCAAATCGAATGGTTAATGGCGATACTATATTTACATAAAAAACATAGAAACATGAAAAAGTTATTATTAAGTGGACTTATGATTGCCGCATCCTATACCGGTATGGCACAATCATTGGAAAAGATGCAGTGGTTCAATGAACCTGCACAGTGGGAAGTGAAGGACAATTCACTGACAATGACTGTCACCCCTCAAACGGATTATTGGCGTATTTCTCACTATGGTTTTACGGTGGATGACGCCCCTTTCTTATACGCTCTGCAAGGTGGAGAATTTGAAGTGAAGGTCAAAATATCAGGCGACTACAAGACCCGGTTCGACCAATCCGGTTTGATGTTGCGCCTCGACCATGAGAACTACATCAAGGCCGGTATCGAGTTTGTGGATGGCAAATATAATCTCAGTACGGTTGTCACCCATCGCACAAGCGATTGGAGTGTTATAACCTTGGACAAGCCCGTTCCATTTGTATGGATAAAGGCGGTACGACGATTGGATGCGGTAGAAATCTTCTACTCTTTCGATGATAAAGAATACACGATGATGCGCAATGCATGGCTTCAAGACAATCATCCCGTGATGGTGGGTTTGATGGGCGCATCTCCTGACGGGAATGGTTTCAAAGCCAAGTTTGAGAACTTTTCAATCAAGCATTTGGCAGATAAGAGACGGTTGGAATGGTTGAAAAATAACGCAGAAGAATAATCAAATCAATAAACAAAAAAATGAAAATAGATCACTTTGCAATGTATGTGAATGACCTTGAAGCGGTCAAGGATTTTTTTGTGCGTTATTTCAACGCTGTGTCTAATGAGATGTATCATAATAAGAAAACAGACTTTAAGTCCTACTTCCTGTCTTTTGAAGATGGCTCCAGACTGGAAATAATGACTCGACCGGGGCTTGTTGATGAACAGAAGAATCCACTTCGATGT
>NZ_BAKJ01000054.1 GCF_000614125.1 Bacteroides rodentium JCM 16496 | reverse complement strand
ATTTATCTCTTTTGCAATTTAGAAATCCTGTTACCATCCCAAAGCCTCAATTCACAATCGGCAGGCGCCTTTATATTTTCGTCGAGAATGATTTCCTCATAGCTTTCGGCAGTGATACAGCCTGTCCGTGGATTCTTCACCCCGCCTATTGTTCCCTTGATGGTTGCCTGCACCGAACTATATTCAAAAGCCCGGTCGCAGTCGGGACCAAAGGTGCAATTCTCCAGTACGAGGTCGTGGGCATAGCAGAGCGGTTGCTCACCGGTTATATGGCAATTCACCAACCGGAGATTGTGCGAATGCCAGCCAAGATATTCGCCGTTGAGTTCAGAATCGTAGATTGTTACATTCTCCACCTCCCAGAAAGCATCCTTCGTAGTGATTTTGGCATTGTGCAACTCTACATTCTTCACATACTGGAAAACGTACTTGCTGTCGCTTTCCAATCCGTCTATGCGGATGTCGCTGCTGAACATGAACGGATAAGTTCCTCCATGCAGTTTCAGATTTTTGATATTCAGATTTTTACAACGCCAGAACACCTCATCGGCATCGTTTATCTCTACATTATCTATTTCGATGTCGTGCATCTCGCGAAACATTTTGGGTGCATCGATACGCGTATCAGTCATTTTCAGATGGTCGGAATACCACAGTGCCGAACGCCCACCGACATCGAAAAAACAACGGTCGATAACAAATCCGTGAACATGCCAGAAGGGATAATTTCCTTCGAACCGGCAATCAATAGCTTCGATGTTGCTGCATTCCTTGATGGCTGATTCTCCAGCACGGATAACTACATTCTCCAAACGTAAGTCATGCGATTCAAACAAAGGTCTTTCTCCGCCAAATGCTGTATTTGATATTATTTTCATCTTGTTTTCAATTTTATTATTCTATTCTCTTTATCAATTTTGCGGGGACACCACCTACTATTGTATTTGCTTCCACATCTTTCGTCACGACCGCTCCAGCTCCCACCACAGCATTGTCACCAATTGTCACTCCTTGAAGAATCGTTGCATTAGAACCTACCCAGACATTCTTTCCCAGTACAATTGGTGCCGGATAGGTAGTTTGGCGTTCTTCCGGAGGCAAACCATGATTGAGCGTTGCAAAGACTACATTATGCCCAATTTGGCATCCGTCGCCGATTATCACACCACCATGGTCTTGAAAATGACAGCAGGCATTAATAAATACGCCTTCGCCCACTGTAATATTCTTCCCGAAATCGGCATAAAACGGCGGAAATACCCGGAACGATGACGGAACTTGATAACCGAACAATTCGGATAGCAACTCACGTACCTCGTCCGGCGTATAGTATGCGGTGTTCAGCCGGAAAGTGATACGCCTGGCTTCATTGCTCATTTCGTCCATAAAGCATTGTATCTCCTCCGTATTAAGCGCTTGACGCGTCTTTACATATTCTTTGAATTCGTTCGTAGTCATAGTTTCTCCTACTTAAGTTTATCGTATTCTTCATCCGTCACCGGCTCTAGCCATTCATTAGAAGTATCCTCACCGGGAACCTCAAAAGCAAGATGAGCAAACCAACCATCAGAAGCAGCACCGTGCCAATGCTTCACATTTGCAGGGATATGGATAACCGTACCGGGCAGAATCTCTACTGCCAGCTTGCCTTCTTCTTGATACCACCCACGACCGGCAACACCGATAAGCATCTGTCCGCCGCCTTTAGTAGCGCGGTGTATATGCCAGTTGTTCCGGCAACGAGGCTCGAAAGTGACGTTAGAGATGGAAACCTGCTCACGTGAAACGGGAGCAAGATAGCTGTTACCTATGAAGTACTGTGCGTATGCTGTGTTCGGTTCTCCAATGGGAAAAATCATTTCACGCTGGAACGCGGCTTTGGTATCTTCACCGGTGGTGTCCTCTGCCCATACGCCTTTGGCCAGATTAAACGCTGCCCACGCTTTGGGCCAACCGGCATAGAATCCGATATGGGTGATGATTTCAGCAATCTCCGTACGGGTGATGCCGTTCTTTTTTGCCGACTGAAGGTGGAACACGAGCGAATTATCCGTGATACCTTGACTGATAAGAGAAGTAATAGTTACCAAACTACGGTCACGCAGACCGAGTTTGTCGGTGCGGCTCCAGACCTCGCCAAAGAGGACATCGTCGTTTAGTTCCGCAAATTTAGGAGCAAACTCACCCAACTGGGTGCGTCCTGCTGTCTGTACTATCTTTTCTTGTGCCATAACATTGAGTGTTAAAATGCTGAATACTGAAATTAAAAAAATCTTGTTCATAGTCGTTCTATTTATTGCATGAAGTTATTGAGCTTGTTAGCCGGGTTAAGTGGCGTCTGGTCAGACAAGACCAATGATTTGACCATGTGCAACGTTCCTTGCTTGTATTTCTGAAAGTGTTCTGATGCAATATGTTTTTCATAAGCCGCATGGCTCGCATAGGTTTCGAGAATAGTCACTTTGCAGGGATTCTCCTTCTCGCCGACCGCATACATAGTCAGTACGCCCGATTCGGTACGCAGAGAGATTTCGCCTACTTCGGTTGCGTATTTCATATACTCGTCGAGATACTGCGGATAAACCTCGATTTTCGACAACCGCACGATACCGTCAGCACTCATCGGCTCTTTGGCGCACATACCCGGCTGCTTATCCAGATTCAGGCATTTGCCGATAATCTCTCCCGTGGCAAGGTAGGAATAGGTCGGAAATTCAAACAATACGGGTTTCAGCTTCGTATAGTCGAGTTTTCCGTTATTATCAAGCACTTCAGGAGCAGCATATGTATTGACTATCGCACAAATGAAATTGTCGAAACCTTCAGTTTCATAGATATCTACCACCTCACACTCCATGGTGAGGGGTGATGCGTCTATAACGGGGGTACCGTTTTCGCCAATATGGTAGGCAAACACCTCCGACTTATCGACCGTTGCACCGCTTACACTTCCCACATAGTCAGCTTTCGGCAATATTTCACGACTCACCAGATTGACGGAAAGTCGTTTTGAGTCCTTTATCCCTTGATTAGTGTAATGGCTTTTACTCATGCTGATGAGTATCCGGTCATGTCCAATAACACCCGTATGCCCTACCACTAGCCAGTTTACTTTCCCTTCAACCTCCGCCCCGACAACCGTCATCGGCTTGGGATAGAGCGCCAACAGATTTCCGAGATTTTTCTTGTTCGTTTCCATTATATTGGGTTGAACGGTGTTCTCCTTTACGGGAATACTGCACGACATTATGACAAGCAGTGACAGAACTACTAAAATTGTTTTTGCCATACTCTATATTGCCTGTTTTTCTTGTTAAACTTCTGATGACAAAGGTACCGCGATAGCACAAGCGAAGGTGTATATGATTTACGGATATTTGTACCCGAATTCCCGATTATACCGCAAGAAAGTTCAAGTTCATCAGATGAGTATAGTAAGACTGGCAGAAATCCCACGAATAATCCCATGCATGGTTTGTTTTTCATCGTTATTCTCTGCCGATACAGAAAACAAAAAAGCTCTGAAATCCTTGAATTTCAGAGCTTTGCTTTAATTTGTTATTTGCTTTCGCGGTGCGTACGGTACTTTAACCTACAATTTTACAAAATATCATAATATCGTAACTATCTACTAATAAACAGCTTATTACGATTGATTTATATCGTAAAATATCATTCAAAATCTTTTGCTATCTCAATAATTGGGTGTATATTTGGGTGCTAATTTAATTACATCCGAATATGAATATCAAGAGAAACATCATCTTTTCTTTGGAAAGCCGGAAGAAGAACGGCGTACCAATCGTGGAGAATGTGCCTATCCGTATGCGTGTGATATTTGCCAGCCAGCGCATTGAGTTTACAACGGGCTACCGCATCGACGCAGCCAAATGGGACGCCGACAAGCAGCGTGTAAAGCCGGGCTGCACCAACAAACTGAAACAGAGCGCATCCGAAATCAACACCGACCTGCTGCGCTACTATACGGAAATACAGAACATCTTCAAGGAGTTCGAGGTTCAGGGAACTATGCCTACCACCGCACAAGTGAAGGAGGCTTTCAACAACCTGCATAGCGAAAAGAGGGAGGAGGAACAGCAGAAGCCCCTGACGTTCGCACCTATGGAGGTGTTCGGGGAGTTCATCAAGGAATGCGGGACGCAGAACGGCTGGTCTGACGCCACTTATGAGAAGTTCGCCGCAGTGAGGAAACACCTTGAGAAGTTCGACAAGGAACTGACCTTCGAGGCACTGGACGAACCCAAGCTGACAAGCTACGTGAATTTCCTCAAGGACGTGGAAGGCTTGCGCAACACGTCCACCATGAAGCAGATAGCCTACCTGAAATGGTTCCTGCGGTGGTGCACCAAGAAGGGGTACTGCATGAACAACGCCTACGAGAGCTTCAACCCGAAGCTGAAAAGCGTCCAAAAGAAGGTGATATTCCTCACATGGGAAGAACTGAACAAGCTGAAAGACTACAAGATACCCCTGACCAAGCAATATCTCGAACGGGTAAGGGACGTCTTTCTGTTCTGCTGTTTCAGCGGGCTGCGCTATTCGGACGTGTACAACCTCAAACGGAGCGACATTCGGGACGGGCATATAGAAATCACCACCGTAAAGACTGCTGACCGCCTTGTCATCGAACTGAACAACCACAGCAGGGCGATACTTGACAAATACAAGGACGTGGAGTTTGAAGGACACAAGGCGCTCCCGGTCATCAGCAACCAAAAGATGAACAACTACCTGAAAGAACTGGGGGAACTTGCGGAAATCAGCGAACCGGTAAGCGAAACCTACTATAAAGGCAGCGAGCGTATAGACACCATTACACCCAAATACGCGCTGCTGGGCACCCATGCCGGAAGACGGACATTCATCTGCAACGCGCTTGCGCTCGGCATTCCCGCACAAGTGGTGATGAAATGGACGGGGCACAGCGACTACAAGGCGATGAAGCCCTACATAGACATAGCCGATGACGTGAAGGCGAACGCAATGAGCAAGTTTAACCAACTGTAACCACAATAATATCATGGAAGAAAGAATAACGTCAATGATACCCCGCTACGGGAAACTCAACAAGATATACACCGGAATAATGTCCGGAGACAGTTTCTCTTTTGAGAAGCAGCAGTTCATTTCCGATTTTTACAGAGAGTACGGAGACACGCAGCCCTTTGAAACCGCACTTATCAGTCTCATGCTTGAAATGGACGCCGCGCACTTCTCCATATTGCTGAACAGCCTGAAACGTGAGATTGAAAGCAACATCTCGACTTACAACACCTGCAAGGAGTTTTTCGACCGTCTCGATACCGGATATGTCTGCCGACAGCATGAAAGCCGTTTTGACTGGGGTATTGACAGACAGATGAAAGTCACAAACGGATATTACCGGGAACTCATGGAAGCGAACGGCTCTTTGGAGGCGGTAGGTTTCAGGGAACACGACCGTCAGGAAGAAGAACTGCTGGAAAGAAGGTACGAACGGTGCAAACGGGAATACGACAAGGAGAAAACCAAGCTGGATGAACTGTACAGGCAGAAGGAGCAGGCAAGACGGGAAGCCCTGCAATGCCTGCAAAACCGTTGCGGGGACATTTGCAGGCTGGGCGGCTCACTATTGGCAATCCTTGAAAAATACCTGACCGACCAAAAGAAAAAGGAAGGGGAAGAAAAGGAAATGTCCACATCCGGTACCACCCCGGCAAGCCCGCCCGCCTATTTCCCCATGCGGCTGCTGTCAGCCATTTATGAGAAATGCAACGGTGAACAGTTCGAAGCCGTTTCCGAACTGGACTTCTACGCCAGCATGAACCTGCAACCATGCGAAGGCAGACTGAAAACAAGACCGAGGGAGAAGGCGCGCGTATGCTATCTCATTTTCCTTATGGGTGAAACGCTGCCCAAGCCGGACAGAGAGAAATGGAAAGAGGACATCATGAACCTGCTGGGAATAGACGATACATACTACAAGTCAAAATACAAAGAGCCCGTTTCCGATTTCCCCAGTGACAGCAACCGGGAATTTGCCAAGGAAATGCGGTCAATATTCCGATAGTCGATGATATGTCCCGACATTCCACGATACCACCACTTTTACCACTCAAAATAATTTCCGCCACTCTTTATTACTTACTGATATTTAACAAGATAGCGTGATATTCAAATCACGCTATCCACATCCTTACCACCCGTACCCGGAAGTAACTTTGCACTGTTCGAACGAGGTAAAAAGCCCATGCGCAGGGCTTGCAGTACAAACGTTAATTTCATTCTGATATGGAAATTAGAGACCTTTTATCAAAGCCCGTATGGCAGATGACGGGCGAAGAGTTCATATTCTTGAACCGGCACGCCTTGCAGGGAAGCGGAACGAAGCCAGCACAACCGGCAGCCGACAAGGAAAAGAAGTATGTGTACGGGATAGGCGGCATAGCCCGGCTGTTCGGGTGCAGCATACCCACAGCAAACCGCATCAAGAAAAGCGGGAGGATAAACAGAGCCATTACGCAGATAGGACGCAAAATCATCGTCGATGCGGACATGGCGCTGGAACTGGCAGGACGCAAAAGCGGGGGACGCGGATAGGGAGGTGTAGTATGGACAACAAGGAAAGAAACATCACCCCCGAAGAGGCGGTAATCCTATGGCATGCCTCGCGGCTTGACCTCTCGAAAAACCACGAGCAGGCGCCCGAAATCCTGAAAGTGCAGGGCTCCGTCATCGGCACACTGGGAAATTTCAGCGCGTCAATCGGAAAAGCCAAAAGCAAGAAGACGTTCAACGTCTCCGCAATCGTGGCGGCTGCGCTGAAAAACGGGACGGTACTGAACTATACGGCGGAACTGCCCGAAAACAAACGGAAAATACTCTATGTGGACACCGAGCAGAGCACCTACCACTGTGAGATAGTGGCAAGGCGCAGCCTTCGCATGGCGGGGCTGCCGACCGACAGCAACCATGAGAACCTCGAGTTCCTCGTCCTGCGGAAGTACACGCCCGAAGAGCGCATAGCAATCGTGAGGGAGGCAATCTACCGTACCGAGAATGTTGGGCTGGTAGTCATCGACGGGATACGGGACATGGTGTATGACATCAACAGTTCCAGCGAGTCCACGAAGGTAATCTCCCTGTTGATGACATGGACGGGGGAAAGGAATATCCACATTCACACCATACTGCACCAGAACAAGGGGGACGAGCATGCAAGGGGGCACATCGGAACCGAGCTAAGCAACAAGGCGGAAACGGTGCTGCAAGTAGAAAAGGACGAGAAGAACCCCGGTGTAAGCACAGTCAAAACCGCACATATCAGGGCAGTGGACTTCGAGCCATTTGCTTTCCGCATCAACGGGGAGGCATTGCCCGAACTGCTGGAGGACTACCAGTTCAAGGACAAGGATGAGACAAAAGGGAACAGAGGGAAGTTCGACCCGTATAGGGACATCACCGAACAGCAGCACCGCATCGCACTGGAAGCGGCATTCACCCTGAAAGACGAATACGGTTACAAGGAACTTGAAGGGGCTTTGCGGGAAGCATACGCCTCTGTCGGTGTCAGACTCAGTGACCACAGACTGCGTGACCTCATCACCGTATTGAAAAACAAGCGGATGATAGTGCAGGAGAACGGAAGGAAATACACCTTCAAGCCGGACTTCCACTATTAGCGGCTCAGACTGGAAACCGCTTCACTTCAACCGGGGTATATATATATAGTGAAGTGGAGTGGAATATTCCAGAATATGGTAAAAACCGCTTCACTTTATTCCCGTACCTATATATACGGAAGTGAAGTGAAGCGGATATATACAGACCGTACCGCAAACATGTACGGGCGAAAAGAAAAAACAATATCCACTTAAACAGAAATCTACATGAATACGAATGAAGCGAAGCGGATACGCATAGAGGAATATCTGCATACTCTTGGCTACAACCCGGTAAGACGGCAGGGAGACAGCCTATGGTACAAGTCACCGTTCAGGGACGAGCAGGAACCGTCCTTCAAGGTGAACATGGAACGCAACCTATGGTACGATTTTGGCGCGGGCAGGGGCGGGAACATCATCGCACTGGCGCGGGAACTCTACGCATCCGACAGCCTACCCTATCTCTTGGAACGGATAGCGGAGCAGGCACCAGCGTGCGCCCGGTCTCCTTCTCTTTTGGCGGGCAACCACTCTCAAAACCGAGCTTCCGGCAGTTGGAGGCGGTGCCGCTTTCTTCCCCCGCCCTATTGTCCTATCTGCGGCAGAGGGGGATAAATACGGAACTGGCAAAAAGAGAATGCAGGGAGGTGCGCTATCTGACTGGCGGCAAACCCTACTTTGCCGTTGGTTTTCCCAACCGTTCGGGAGGCTACGAGATACGCAACAAGCTCTTCAAGGGCTGCATAGCACCGAAGGACATCACCCACATACGGCAGGAACAGCCGAAGGAGACCTGCTACCTCTTCGAGGGCTTCATGGACTACCTCTCCTTCCTCACCCTGCGGCTGGAAAGGTGTCCTGACCGTCCCGACCTTGACGGGCAGGACTACATCGTACTGAACTCGACTTCCAACCTCTCCAAGGCAATCCGACCATTGGGCGGTTACGAGCGCATCCACTGTTTCCTCGACAACGACAAGGCGGGAATGGAAGCTGTTCAGGAACTGCGGGAGGAATACGGGTTGCGCATCCAGGACGCGTCGCACATATACGGAGGCTACAACGACCTGAACGACTTCCTGCGGGGTAAACAGAACAGACAATCCGAACGGCGGCGTGAGAAGCCGGAACCGGAGAAAAGCCAACAGAAGGCAGAGCAACCGAAAAAGAAAAACAAAGGTATCAGGATGTAATCGTACAGCCACCGGAAGGCTTTGAAAAAAGCCATAGCTTATTAGGGCTTTTTCTTCACGCAATGCACGCATCGCTAAAAAAGCCCCAATGAGCAAAAGGGACGCCGCCCCTTTTGAAACCCCGAAGCCATGCGGCATGGGAGCAAGGCAGGGGAAGTATTAACCGAAAAATGTATTACAGTTATGGGATATGCAGTTTTGCATTTGGAAAAGGCAAAGGGTGCGGACGGTGCAATGTCCACACACATAGAGCGCACCGTCCACCCGAAGAACGCGGACAGAATGCGCACACACTTGAACCGGGAACTGGTACGGTTCCCCGAAGGAGTAAAGAACCGCACGCAGGCGATAGCGTACCGGATAGAGACGGCGGGCATCAAACGCAAGGTGGGCACCAACCAGGTGAAGGCAATCCGGGTGCTGCTCACCGGAAGCAACAAGGACATGAAGCAAATGGAAGAGGACGGGAGGCTTGACGGCTGGTGCAACGACAACCTGAAATGGCTCCGGGAAACATACGGGGAGCGGAACCTTGTGTCGGCAGTCCTGCACATGGACGAGAAGACACCTCACATACACGCCACTATCGTACCGATAGTAACCGGAGAGCGCAGAAAAGCCAGAAAGGAAGAACAGAACGGGAAAAAGAAATACCGCAAGAAGAACACGCAGGATGTACGGCTGTGTGCTGATGACGTCATGGCAAGGCACAGGCTGAAACACTATCAAGACACCTATGCACAAGCCATGAGCAAATACGGCTTGCAAAGAGGAATAGACGGTTCGCTGGCAAAACACATATCCACCATGCAATACTACAAGGAACTGGTAGAACAACAAGACAGCCTGCAGGAGAACATAGAAACCCTGCTGGGGCTGGAAGAGGAAGCACAGAAGAAACTGAAAAAGGTCAAGGGAGAAATCGACGTGCAGAAGATGAAGGGGGCGGCGGTGAACGCAACCACAGCCATAGCGGACGGGGTAAGTTCTCTTTTGGGCGGCAGCAAGGTCAAGAGGCTGGAAGCGGAGAATGAGGGTTTGAAGCAGGATATAGCTAATCTGCAAAGACAAGTACAAGCCGAACAGAGGGAACAGGCAAAAATGGAGAACCGATACAACAGCGAGATAAACAAGATAGACCGAAGTTACCAACAGAAAATTGCAGAGTACAACAATAGGCTGAAACAGATAGACACCTATTTCCCTATCGTAACGGAACTGCTGCCCATAGCCGAACAATGCCGGGAAGTGGGGTTTACCGAGGAACTGACAAGGCGAATCGTCAGCCTGCAGCCCGTAGAGTTCAAGGGCAGGCTCTATTCGAAGGAACACAAGGAGAAGTTCAGGACGGAGCACTCAACGGCAACCATAGAGAGAAATCCGCAGGAGAAAGGGAAATTTAGGCTGTGTATTGACGGAATGCCTATACTTGAATGGTTCAAGATGAAATTTAAAGAGCTCAAAGAAAAGCTGGGTGTAAGCCACACCCAAAAGGAGGAAAACAAACCTATGCGAGGATTAAAAATATAAATTTATTTGCTTATCGAATATAATTTATGCGAAAATATAAATGAAATTTTATATATTTGTCAAGTATATCAAACCATTGTATTAACATGATTAATAAACCAATCATCACAAAGCATAAAATTAAAGATGAAATTTATGTAATTGATTTATGTGATGAAATATTAGGGACAAAAGCTTTAAGACAACATTGTTTTGATTTTCTAAGGGGGGATTCTATAAACGGGAAACGCGGGAGAAAATTACGTGTAGACGCTTATTATGAATCTAAGAATTTAGTTATTGAATATAATGAAAAACAACATACCGAGGATGTTGCTTTTTTCGATAGAAAAAAAACTATAAGTGGAATTACTCGTAAAGAACAACGAAAACTATATGACGAACGTAGAAAAGTTGTCTTACCTCAACATGGTATTAGTCTCGTTGTTATTTCTTATAACGATTTTGAATATAATAAAAAGAAAAGAATTATTCGAAATAAAACAAATGACTTAAAGGTTGTATTCGAAAAAGTACAAACGTACATTTAAATAAATTTTATTATTATGAAAACTAATATTGAAGCCAAATTTAAATTAATAGAGATATTAAATATATCTCCGGTTGAGTTATCGTATATCAAAGATTTAACTATACCTGAAAACATTGTTTCTGAACTTCTTAATGGTGAATCAGGTGCATTAAAGGTACATCTTGAAAATATACAAAATGATGAAACTTTACCTGTAGATACCCGTTTATTAGCGGCATGTCTAAAAAACAGGATGAAAGATAGTGTTATCAGAATTAAAATGGATGGACTTGATGAAGACGAAGATGATGAAGTAGAAGAAGAAAATTATGGGTATTTTGATGAAGACTTAACAGAAGAAGAAAAAGAAGCAATAAAGGAGAATGAAAAAGAGAGAAATAAAATGTGGCGAGATAGAGAAATTGAATTCCATAAATCCATTCCTATCTTAAAGAAATACACACAAGAAGAAATGAATAGTGTAATGTTCAATTATATATGGGAACATTTTCCTTTGCTACAAAAAGGATTTGACAGAAAAATATATCCTAAAGCACGTGATAGCTTTTTTGGACATATTGGGATTGCCTATTATAGATATCAATTACCTCAAAAGGTTCAAGACAAAATAAATATAGCTGATGATTATGTTAAAAATGAAATTATTAATCGCTTTAAAAAATTGGAAATTGAAAGCATTGATAAATGGGCTATTCAATATAAACAATCAATGGATGAACTAGGTGTAAAAAAGTATACCAAAAGTAGTATTAAGGGTTTCTTCGATGAATTAGGTTTAAAGGTTTCTTCTATTGTAATAGATACAATAAAAAGTAAATTATGACTTGTATTTATTCTATCAGATTTAGAGTTAATTACTGAATTTATATATTTAGCAGTTCAAATTCGTTAAACAACAATGACACCTGAAGAATTAATATGTGATTTAAGTGAATTTTATGGTTACGAAGTTGATTTATCTTATGCCATAAATTATATAGATATGGTTGGAGAAGACTATGTAGAAGTAGACAGTTTTCACCTTTGGTTACAAGATTTGATTGGATAAAATATGAGAGTAGGAGAAAACTAGTGTTTCTCCTACAATTTTTTTGTATCCATATTATATTTTATAAATAGAACACCCACTTTTACATTATTAGGGTGTAAAAGTGGGTGTTCTATTTATAAAATATTGATTTTCAATATTTATTGCGGTGCGTACGGGACTCGAACCCGTGACCCCATGCGTGACAGGCATGTATTCTAACCAACTGAACTAACGCACCATTATTTCATTCTTTTGTTGCTATCTCTCTCGATTGCGGTTGCAAAGGTAGACAAAATTCTTATATCTGCAATAGCTTGAAAGAAAAAAAATCATCTTTTTTTTAACACAGCTTGATTATAAGAGATTTATGTTACCTTTGCAAAACTAAATTAATATTGAAATCATGAGAAATACTCCTATTGAACGTAAGTTGATAGATGAAACTATCGCAGATTTTCATATCACAGACTTTGCCAAAGCAACCATCCGTGAAGTAAAAGCCATTGCAGCCAATGCCGAAGCGGCATCGGGTGTGGAATTCATAAAAATGGAAATGGGTGTACCCGGACTCCCCCCCTCAGCTGTCGGCGTAAAGGCCGAGGTGGAGGCATTGCAGAATGGTATTGCCAGCCTCTACCCGGACATTAACGGACTTCCCGCCTTGAAAGAGGAAGCATCACGTTTTATCAAAGCCTTTATCAATGTAGATGTAGCCCCCGAAGGTTGTGTACCAGTTACCGGCTCCATGCAAGGAACTTTTGCTTCATTCCTCACATGTAGCCAGTGCGATGAGAAAAAGGATACCATTCTCTTCATCGATCCCGGTTTCCCGGTACAGAAGCAGCAGTTGGTCGTGATGGGACAGAAATATGAAACCTTTGACGTATATGACTACCGTGGCGACAAGTTGAAGGCGAAGCTGGAAAGTTACCTCAGCAAAGGCAATATCTCCGCCATCGTCTATTCCAATCCCAACAATCCCAGCTGGATTTGCCTGAAAGAAGAAGAGTTGCGCATCATCGGCGAACTGGCAACCCAATATGACGTCATTGTGCTGGAAGACCTCGCCTACTTTGCCATGGACTTCCGCCAAGACTTGAGCAAACCGTTCCAAGCGCCTTACCAACCTTCTGTGGCACACTATACGGACCATTACGTGCTGCTCATTTCCGGTTCCAAAGCTTTCAGCTATGCCGGTCAACGTATCGGTGTCAGCTGCATTTCGGACAAACTGTATCATCGGGCCTATCCCGGGCTGACACAACGCTACGGCGGCGGCACCTTCGGCACAGTATTCATCCACCGCGTACTCTATGCACTCTCCTCCGGCACCAGCCACTCTGCGCAGTATGCTCTTGCCGCCATGCTTAAAGCAGCCAATGAAGGTCAATACAACTTCCTTGATGAAGTGAAAGTATACGGTGAGCGTGCCCGCCGCCTGAAAGAAATCTTCTTACGCCACGGTTTCCACTTGGTATACGACAATGATTTGGGTGACCCCGTTGCCGACGGTTTCTATTTCACCATCGGTTACCCGGGCATGAGTAGCGGAGAACTTGCACGGGAACTAATGTACTACGGTGTAAGCGCCATTTCACTGGTGACCACCGGAAGCCATCAGGCAGGATTGCGTGCCTGCACTTCCTTTATCCAAGACCATCAGTACGACCAGTTGGACGAACGTATGGCAATTTTTGCCGAGAATCACCCTATCCAATAAAAAATATCCCTATATAATAAGGTATCTCTACCAATTGATGCCGGTATCCCACCACAATCGGGTACCGGCATTGTCATCTCCACCCAGTGCCTCTACCAAAGCGGCATACTGCTCGGCATTCTCCGTCTTCAGTCCACCGGGAAAGTTCAGACGGCGAATCATTGTCTCAGTATCTATGCACCGTCTTTACTGTGATTAAAGCGTACGGGGAATAGCCGGGGATACCCCGTCCGGCGCTGTTCAGCCCAAGCCTCACACCCTTCGGGAAACATAGCAATCCATTTTTGGGTAATAATCTTCTCCAGTTTCGTATCCCTATCCGCCGACTCCAGCCAGCGTGGCGAAACCTGACAACGGGCGGTAATATCATTCTCCATATCGTAGGTATCCACAAAATCGGCAGGCAACAAGTCGCTCTCCAGATAAGCGTCGGACTGCAAGATGCCATACTGACGGAAAGAAGCCATTACCCCTTCTTCATAGCAGGTTTTCGCCGACTCATTGGTCCATCCCCGTAGCAGCCTCGGCACGCAGGAACCAGACTTCTGCTGCCGGCATCAACACTGCATCAGTCTGCTGGGTAACTTTCAATTTTGAGAGTGTATTATAATAGTTATGTGCAAAGCATGTACCCTGACGAATGCCGCGATACTCGCCTGCAAACTGTTCATTCTGGCAAGTGGCAAAATAGATTTCACGACGGGGATCTTCATATCCGTTCAGTATGGACTCCATCGGCGCTCCCATATAAGCTTCATTCCAAACAAGATTTATCTCGCCCAACGGATTGGTATATCCACTCGCCGTGGAAACCGCCACCGACTCGTCTGCCTCCCGAATGACTCCGTATTCATTATCCATCGCCTTACGGAATTCCGTTTTTGCCTTCTCCGGACTGGCTACCGCAATGCGCATGGCAAGCCGCATCCGCAACGAGTTGGCAAACTTTATCCAAGAGTCATAATCACCGTCCAACAGCATATCGAAACGCGCAAACTCCGAAGCTCCCGGATGCTCGACAATATAATCGGAAAGTACAGCAACAGCCGTATCAAGTTCACAGAAAAAGGCATTATAGACCTCTTTCTGCGTGTCGGGCATATAACGGGCTTCGGGATCGGCAAAATGACTATACACAATAGGGCCGTAATAGTCCGTGACACGGTGCATCACTTCCACCTTCAGTATCTTGGTAATGCCGAAAAAGGCAGGCATACGGTCACGTGTGGCATTCTCCGACTGATATATCTGCGGGAAAACATACTCATAGGTATGTCCCCACATGGCGCTGTTCCATCCATCCTGCAAGTTGTAGTCCGAATTGTGCGAACCTCCATTCAGAGGCTTGGCATCGTGCATGTAACCGCTGAACATGTCGGCATTCAAATTCTGGGTCAATTGAAAAGGCCAGTTCTTCCCCTTTCCGTAATCGTAATTGAAATAGATGCCTTGCTGGATGATTCCAAGACGGATGCCATGTTCGTTATAGTCGGCCTGCAAGTCCTCGTCCGTCACGCCGGACTTGTCCGTATTGATTTCCTTAAAGTCTCCCGTACAAGCCAGAAACACGAAAACCATGCCAATCAGTACTATAATCCTCTTCATATCAAGTCTCCCTCCCCCTCTTAAAATTCACACTTCAAAGAAAATCCCCAACTACGCGTGGTAGGCATACCGTAGACTTCAATCCCCTGGTTATCGTTGCCCGTAGAAAGTACCAGGTCAGGGTCGAAAGGCGCCTTTTTGTAGAAGAAGAACAAGTTGCGTCCCGAAAAGGACAGTTGTGCCCGCTTGAGGACTTTGGTCTTTTCCATCCAGGCAGCAGGCAGTTGGTAGCCCACGGACAGCTCACGCAGCCTGATGTTCGTTGCATCATACATATAATATTCCGTCACCCCGGCCCGTCCGCCTACAACATTCTTATAAAATCCTTTCACATTATCTATCCGGTTACCTTCGAGCATTACATAGCCTTTGTCCCTGGCCCGGGCCGTGACTTCAGAAACGCCATACATATCCATATCCGCCTGCGTCTGGGACAAAATATCGCCTCCAAAACGACAATCCACCAGAAAATAGAAAGAAAAATTCTTGTAAGACAGCATATGATTCCAGCCCAGCATCAGTTTGGGATTGGCATTGCCCACTTTCACCGTATTGCCATCCCCTTCTACCAAAGGCATGCCGGTATTGTCTCCTTCCGTGCCGTAAACGATATTGCCCGCATCGTCACGTACAAAAGCTTTTCCGTAGATGTCACCGATAGAGCCCCCTTTCACCAATTTCATGGCATAACTGGACGAGAAGCTGGTAGGACCGTAAAGAAACTCCTTCAGCGCTTCGTGCAGTGAGATTATCTTGTTGCGGTTGGTGGAGAAGTTCACCTCTGTTTTCCACTTGAAATGGTTCGTCAGCAAAGGAACGGCATCCAATGAAACCTCCCACCCCACATTCTGTATATTACCCGCATTGACATAACGGTAGGCATATTTATCGCCCGACAGAGTAGGAAGCTTGAAGAACTGGTTCCGGGTATTCGTCTTATAGAAAGTGGCAGTCAAACCAATGCGGTTCTTTAAAAAACGCGCTTCTATACCCGCCTCAAAGGAATGCGTCATCTCCGGTTCCATATCCTTGAACGGCGCGGCATCACTTGCCAGGAACTCTCCGCCCGCCGTGATATGCGAGGAAGGATTTGTGATGAACATGGGAATATCATTGCCCACCATGCTGTATGCCCCCCTTATCTTTGCCAGTGACACCCATCGGGGTAAAGTCATCAGCTTATTGAATATCAGCGAAAATCCCACGGAGGGATAGAAGAACCCGCTTTTCTCATGAGATGTATAAGCCAGCGTGGAAGACCAGTCATTACGGGCCGACAAATCAAGATAGACAAACTCGTTGTAGCCCAGTTGTGCCGTCACAAACAAGGACTGCAATTGGCGCCGCGCATCAATCTTCTGGTCCAGCCCGGCGGAACCATTCATGATGATATTGGCCAGATTGAACACATTGGCATATTTCAGCGAAGCTGTTTTAGAGTCATAGCGGGTGGAGTTCACTGTCTTGTCATTGATACTGGCACCGAGCGCCGCGTTGAGAGAGAATGCATCCCACTGCTTCTTCATCATCAGTATGGCGTCTCCGTAATATTGGGTTTCCTGATAGTCCATCTCGATATAACGCCCATTGGCTCCCGCCAACGCCGGAGCGGTAGAGGCATAGAACTGCTGGCGCACCTTGTCGTTAATATAGTCTACATTGCCACGGGCCTGCAGGCTTAACCAATCGTTTATCTTCAGATTGGCAGATAAGGAAACTATGACATGCATGCGGTTCTCCTTGCTCAATATGCGATTGGTAATCCAGTAGGGATTCTGCTCAAAATCCTCGTAAGAGGTATGCCAATTCTGTATGTTCAGGTTTCTACTCTCATCATAAACCTCGAAGTTCTCCTTATAATAAGCAATATCCTCACCCCGTGGAAAACGGTAGAGCCCCACCAAAGGATTCATGTAGAAACCGCCCACAGTAGGCTTGTTCTTCACCACCTGGCGCATCAGGTTCATACTGCCATCTAACTTCAGACGGGAATTCAATAGAACGGAAGTCTCTCTGAAAGTGAGGTTGTGCTTCGAAAGGTTATGTTTCCCAATGATGCCATGCCCCGTAGTATTGGCATAGGAGAAATAGTTCTGCAACTTCTCATTGCCGTGACTCAAGGAGATGGAAGTTATGGAGGTGACACCAGTAGAGAAGAAGTCTCTCAGATTATCGTATTCGGGAAGGTTTGCCCGTTCTCCCCAACTGTCCACACCGTCACTTACTCCATAGCGGTTCTGCATCTTGGGTAGTGCAAAAGCATTGTCGAACATCAGGCTCGTCGAGAAAGAAACACTGCGCTGCCCGTGCGACTGCCCCTTCTTTGTGGTAATCAGTATCACCCCATTGGCAGCCTGGCTACCATACAAAGCTGCCGCTGGAGCTCCTTTCAGGATACTGATACTCTCTATATCTTCAGGATTCAGATTGGAAATGCCGTCTCCTCCGTCACGGTTGCCGGCATTGGCCGTTCCGCCTATGGCAGAGTATGCTTGCTCGGAAGTGGAGTTCAGAATAGGAACACCGTCTATCACATACAGCGGTTGGTTGTCACTCGCCACCGAACGGATTCCACGGATACTGACTTTGGCTGAGGCTCCCAAACCGGAAGAAACCTGATTGACACGCACACCTGCCGACTTGCCGGTCAACGAAGTAATTAAGTTGGGCATTTTTACTCGCGTCAACTCCTCGTTTTTTATTAAATCTGTGGCGTAAGAAAGAGAATTTTCCTTCTTTTCGATACCCAAAGCGGTAACAATAACGTTATCCAGCTCTATCATATCTTCTCTTAGCGTGATATGAAAGGTCGAACGTCCTTCCACCTCAATATCCTGGGAAATGTAGCCGATAAACGAAACACGAAGCACTGCATTATCGGCAACCACCAGAGTGAATTTCCCTTCCGAATCCGCTATCGCACCATTGGCAGTTTCTTTCTCTTGAATAGTGGCACCGGCCAGCGGGAAGCCGTTTTCATCCAGCACACGGCCACTTATCGTCACTTTAGAAAGCTGTATTTCAGAATGTCCCGGACGCTGCATACGCTCTATAAATTCCTCCGGGCAATCCGTCCATCCTATAGAAAACAGCCCTAAAATTAACGTATATAATGTAGTATATTTCATTGCATTAAATTGCCAATTACTTGCAAACTTAAGTATTTTCTCCGAATAAAAAAAGCCATAAAATCTGAGAAAAGAAACTTTTAAAATGAAAAACAACGAAGAACTTTTGTTTATTGTGGAATATTATGTATATTAGGGGCATGTATAGCAATATAGATCTATTCAAGATAGAAACAAACCATGTGGTTCCTGCCCGGGGAAAGGTCTTGATTTCCGAGCCCTTTTTGTGTGACCATATGTTTGGGCGATCCGTCATTCTACTGGTGGACCATACACATGACGGCACAATGGGACTGGTTCTGAACAAACCACTCCCCCTATTCTTGAATGATGTGCTGAAAGACTTCGACTGCCCGGAAAGTATACCTATCTATAAAGGAGGACCGCTCAGCACAGATACGTTGTTCTATCTGCACACGCTCGAGGGTATTACCGGAGCATTGTCCATCGGCAAAGGCTTCTACCTGAACGGTGACTTTGAAGCCATTAAAGACTACATCATGCAGGGAAATCCCGTTAAAGGCAGAATCAGATTCTTCTTGGGATACTCCGGCTGGGAGTACGAACAACTTGGCCGGGAAATTGAAGAGAACACCTGGCTGGTTGGCAAAGAAAACATCAGTTCGCTAATGGACGAGGCGGCCAGCGGCACACTCTGGAAGAAGGCATTGTGCAAGCTGGGAGCAAAATATGAAATATGGTCACGCTTCCCCCAGATTCCAACGCTCAATTAGTGCTGCGGAGAAGTTGCAACAGAACGACATCCTTATAGCATCCTCCTACGCGCCACCACTCCTTCAAAAGCCCGCAACGCACAAAACCGCAGGATTCAAAAAGGCGGATACTTGCCTCATTGTCCACCGAGATATGGACTACCAACTGTTTCAGATACAAGAAACTGAAAACATAGTCGCACAGCAAACGCAGCGCTTCCTTGGCATAACCATTGCCCTGATACTCCTTCCGTATGGCAATGCCCACCTCTCCCCGGGCATGCATGGGAGAAAACTCTGTAATATCGATGGTACCTATCACCGCATCATCCTCTACACGTACAATCATCATACGCAGCTGGCGGTCGGCAAACATATCGCATTCGGAATTCTCAATATATTGTTTCAAGACAAATCTGGAATAGGGCACGGTGAAGTTCGTCACATCCCAAGTCCGGGAATCATTCTCCATAGCATACATCACCTCCAAGTCTTCCGGCTCCATAGCACGGAGACGCACCCTTTCACTGCAGAAATAAGATTTATTCATATCTTCCAGTCGGTTACATTTCTTCTTCTTTATTGATATGCAGTTCTTTACGCAGGCGTCCCTCACCCGGCAGGCAGAACAGAGAAGCCGTCAGTCCTATCAGTGCACACAGTGCACCCGTACTGCTCAACATGATATAATAGGTGAAAAAGCCTGCAAGCACCGGTATGGCAAGCAATGCCAGCCGCACACCACTCCACAGCGCATAGAGGCGGAGGGCTTCGGGAAGCGTCGCTACATCTATTTTCCGGATTAGTACCCATGAAAAGAGTTTCAGGGCTACGGGCACGCAAGAGGCAGCCAGCAGAATGGTTAGCGTCTCAGCCATATAGGTGGCACGTACATCTCCGGCATACATACCTACCATCCGCCTCCGGTTTCTCCAAGTAGAACGAGCAGGATGGGAAGCATCCAGAAATAGGCAAAAGTTGTTCGGACACGTGTTGCGGTCTTCTTTATTTGTTCTTCCATTTAATAAATTGATAGTGGATAATGAATAATTGATAATGACTCAAAACAATCAGGCGGTTCCGGAAAATGGAGTGCGGTTCACAATACTGCGCCCCAGAGTCACTTCATCCGTATACTCCAATTCGTCGCCGATGGAAATGCCACGGGCTATGACGGAGAGCTTCACGGCCAGTTTTTCCAGCTTGCGGTAGATATAAAAGTTGGTGGTATCTCCCTCCATCGTCGTGCTCAGCGCAAGAATCACTTCATTGATGCCGCCGGCGGCTACCCGCTGCACAAGGCTTTCTATCTGCAAGTCTCCGGGACCAATGCCATCCATCGGCGAGATGACACCTCCCAGTACGTGATACAAACCACGGAACTGTTGTGTGGCTTCCACAGCCATCACATCACGGATGTTCTCTACCACACAAACCACAGAAGCGTCCCGTTGCGGACTGGAACAGATGCGGCACGTCTCCGTATCTGATATGTTATGGCATACCTTGCAATATTTCACTTCATGCTTCAGCGTCACGATGGCATTGCCGAACGCTTCCACCGCTGCCGTATCCTGGCGGAGCAGGTGAAGAACCAACCTCATAGCCGTCTTGCGTCCCACTCCGGGCAACTTGGCAAACTCATTTACCGCCTTCTCCAATAATGTCGAGGGAAACTGTCCATTCATACTTAAAATTCTCCTATTGGGGGCAAAGATAGTGCAAACCGAATGCAGAATAAAATGAACTCGTTCATTTTTTATGCTGAGGTGCGGCCTATCTTCGCTTTCTGGGCAAAGATAGTGCAAACTTATGAAATTAGTGCTACCTTTGCCACACGTAAAACCCCAAAAAGGCAACAAAATGGATATTACAAACGCTGAATTCGTCATCAGTAACACAGACGTGCGGAAATGCCCCGCCGGTACATTTCCCGAATATGCTTTCATCGGACGCTCCAACGTAGGAAAATCCAGTCTCATCAATATGCTGACCGGGAGGAAAGGTCTCGCCATGACCTCTGCCACACCGGGAAAGACCATGCTCATCAACCATTTCCTCATCAACAAGAGCTGGTACATTGTAGACCTTCCGGGATACGGCTACGCCAAACGGGGACAGAAAGGGCAGGAGCAAATCAAGCGCATTATTGAAAGTTATATACTGCAACGCGAACAGATGACTTGTCTGTTTGTTCTTATAGATAGCCGGCTGGCCCCCCAAACCATCGACCTCGAGTTTACGAAATGGCTGGGCGAGAACGGTGTACCCTTTGCCATCGTCTTCACAAAGGCCGACAAGCTGAAAGGCGGCAGACTGAACACCCACATCAACGAATACCTGGAACAGTTGAAGGAACAATGGGAAGAGCTGCCCCCCTACTTCATCACCTCTTCCGAGAACCGCATGGGACGGAAAGAACTGCTGGACTATATCGAAAGTATCAACAAAAGTCTGAATAGCAAACAATAAAAACAAGTAAAATGAGAAGATTAGTTTTTTGGCAACTGTTTGTTGCCGCACTACTGCTGACCGGCAATAGTCACGCACAATCCATCAAGGATTTGTTCAACAAAGAAAATATAGAGAAGGCGGTAAATGCCGTGACCGGCAAGTCAACGGCAGATATGACCGGCACTTGGTCGTATAGCGGCTCCGCCATTGAATTCGAATCGGACAACCTGCTGCAGAAAGCCGGCGGTGCCGTTGCCGCCACAGCCGCAGAAAAGAAACTGGACGAACAGCTTGCCAAAGTAGGCATCAAAGCCGGGCAAATGTCATTCACATTCAACGCCGACAGCACATTCAGCGCCAAAGTAGGGCAAAAGAGCATGAAGGGAAGCTACTCCTACGATGCATCCACCCAAAAGGTCAACTTGAAATTCGCCAAGCTGATAGGTTTGAATGCCAAGGTCAACGCTACCTCCACAACTATGGACCTGCTGTTCGAATCGGACAAGCTACTGAAGCTGATAACCTTCCTCTCCAGCAAAAGCAGCAACTCCACTCTGAAGAGTATCGGCTCGCTGGCCAACAGCTACGACGGAATGATGCTCGGATTCTCATTACAGAAACTATAACAACAACTTCCATACTACAAAAAAAATCCCGCAAGCACCGAACAATGCTTGCGGGATTTTTTATCTGAAAAGAGCGGAAAACGAGACTCGAACTCGCGACCCTAACCTTGGCAAGGTTATGCTCTACCAACTGAGCTATTTCCGCATGGGATGACTCTCCTTTTTTGAGGAGTAAAGTGCCCAGAACAGGACTCGAACCTGCATGCCTCTCGACACACGCACCTGAAACGTGCGCGTCTACCAATTCCGCCACCTGGGCATAAGTCATCTTCAATACATCTGAAAGAGCGGAAAACGAGACTCGAACTCGCGACCCTAACCTTGGCAAGGTTATGCTCTACCAACTGAGCTATTTCCGCAATGTATAAAAGCGTGAAGAGAAGGAGACTCGAACTCCCACGACATAATTGTCACTACCCCCTCAAAGTAGCGCGTCTACCAATTCCGCCACCTCTCCAACTTACTTTCAACAATTCAAAGAACCGACTGCTTTACCTTGGTGCCCAGAACAGGACTCGAACCTGCATGCCTCTCGACACACGCACCTGAAACGTGCGCGTCTACCAATTCCGCCACCTGGGCATAGGTAATTGCAATCCAAACTGCGTTGAGCGGAAAACGAGACTCGAACTCGCGACCCTAACCTTGGCAAGGTTATGCTCTACCAACTGAGCTATTTCCGCGATTGCGGATGCAAAGGTAGATATTTTCCTTAAACCTGCAAACATTCCGCAGACTTTTTTCACAAAGAAAAGTGTACATTTTCGCCAGGCATACAAGCAGACTTTTGATTATCAACTCATTCGGCCACGATAATCTTCATAAGAAAATTGCTTGAAAACTTCAGATTTTCCTTCTTTTGTCCACATTGCAATGGCCGGATGGTGAATTCCATTGAACATATTCGTCTTTACAGTGGTGTAATGTATCATGTCCTCAAAGACGATTCTCTCCCCTATCTGCAGCTCATGGTCGAAACTCCACAGTCCCATATAGTCGCCGCTCAGACAGGAGTTTCCTCCAAGACGATAGACGTAAGGACCCGCATCGCCCATCTCCGCTCCACGCACTGCAGGCTGATAGGGCATCTCCAGGCAATCCGGCATGTGGCACGTAAAGCTAACGTTGAGAATGGCGGTACGAATGCCGCGGTTTTCCACGATGTCCACTATCTCCGAACTCAGCACACCGGTCTGCCAGGTGAAAGCGGAACCGGGCTCAAGAATGATTTGAAGATGCGGATAGCGCCCCTTCAAGCCCTGCAACAGACGGACAAGATGCTCTACATCATAATCCTTGCGCGTCATCAGATGCCCGCCTCCTAAATTCAACCACTTAATCTGTGAGAACCAGCGGGAGAATTTCCCTTCCAAGTGCTCCAATGTGTGTTCCAGCTCGTAGGAAGAAGACTCGCAGTGACAATGACAGTGAAAACCTTCAATACCCGCCGGAAGTTCTTCGGGAAGCTGGTCGGCCATTACACCGAAGCGGGTACCGGGTGCGCAGGGATTATAAAGCTCCGTTTCCACCTCAGAGTATTCGGGATTGATGCGGAGACCGCAGGAAATGCCGCTTCCTTCTGCCACCACCGCCGGATAAAAGCGGTGGAACTGCGAAAGCGAATTGAAAGTGATATGGCTGCTGCACCGCATTATCTCCGGAAAATCGGCCTCGGTATAGGCAGGCGAGTACGTATGTGCCTTACTTCCGAACTCCTCCAATGCCAGACGGGCTTCGTAGACGGAGCTTGCCGTAGAGTGGTCTATATACTCCCTGAAAATGGGAAAGGAACGCCACATGGCAAATGATTTGAAAGCGAGGATTATCTCCACACCTGCGCGGTCGGCCACACTTTTTATCAGTGCGAGGTTCTTTCTCAGCAATCCTTCTTCCATGATATAGCAGGGAGAAGGGAAAAGGGAAAAGTCTTTATTTGTCATTATATATATTTTTTTTACCATTTATGATTTCATCCTAACAAACACGCCACAAGGGGTTGACAAGCCCCCTCCAACGATTTAGTAAAACTTCGGAGAAGATTTACTAAATCGTCCTCCTCATTTTAGTAATTCTCCGGAGAAGATTTAGTAAAACAGATGCCGCCCTTTTGCAAAGTCGTTCTTTTGTAAACAATATTCATCACCCTATAACTTTGAAACGCGCGAAGCGCAGCAAAAGTTGCTTGTCTCCCGCATTTTTGAAGCGGATGGTGGCTTTCGCATTGTCTCCTTCACCCTCCACTTTCAGAACTTCACCCAGGCCGAAACGTTCGTGCTCTATCAATTGTCCCTGCTGTACACGGTTGGCAGACCCGCCGGCAGAAGGCGATGTACTTGCCGTATTTGCAGAAGGCGCCACCCGTTTCAGGTTACGTGGAACGGTCGGCGCAATAATCTGCTGCTTCGGCCGTACAGGCACACGCTCTTTTCCTCCATACGGAGCATCTTCCCTATCAGGCGCAAAGCCTCTGGCGTTCTCCCTGCGGAAAACGGCGGCTTCCTCCTCTACCCTGCGGAACATTCCCGCATCCTGAGGCAGACGCAGGAAACGTATATCTATATCCTTCAGGAAACGGCTGGGACTACCGAACTCCATCTTGCCATACCGGAAACGCGTCTTTGCATACGATAGGAAACAGTGTTCTTCGGCACGTGTGATGGCCACATAGAACAGCCGCCGTTCTTCCTCCAATGCCCGGGGGGAGTCGCCCACCATGCCGCTGGGAAAAAGATTCTCCTCCATCCCCACTACAAACACATTCTTGAACTCCAATCCCTTGGCCGAATGTACAGTCATCAGGGTTATCTTCTCATCGTCCCCATCCTTATCCGAATCCTGGTCGGTAAGAAGGGAAACTTCCGACAGGAAGTCACCCAACAACACATTCGGGTTTCCTTCCTCCTGCCGTTGGGCGCAAAAATCACTCATACCGTTCACCAGCTCCTCTATATTCTCCTTACGGCTCAGATTCTCGGGAGAGTTGTCCTGACACACATCATTGATGATGCCCGATTGGCGAATAATGTCGGCACCAATCTCGTAGGCATTCTTCTCCGCAGCATCTGTGATAAAGGCGGATATAAGTTCGCGGAATGCCTGCAACTTTCCCACCGTACCTTTATTGAAGTTCAAGCCATACGCCAACGGCTCACAAAGCACGGTCCACAAACTGACATTGTGCCCGGTGGCGGCAGCAATGATTTTTCCCACTGTCGTATCTCCTATACCCCGTGCAGGATAATTGATGATACGCTTGAAAGCCTCTTCATCATTGGGATTCACTATCAGACGGAAGTAAGCGATAACATCTTTGATTTCCTTGCGTTGATAGAACGACAAGCCTCCGTAAATACGGTAAGGCATACTGCGTTTGCGCATGGCTTCCTCAAAGATACGGCTCTGCGCATTGGTACGGTAGAGTATCGCAAAATCAGAGTAGGCATAGCGCTTTTCACGCCGCAGTTCAGCTATCTTATTCACCACAATATCCCCTTCTTCCACATCACTGTATGCCTGGTACACACCAATGGCCTCTCCCTTCTCCTTTTCCGAGAACACCTCCTTGCGTATCTGCCACTGGTTCTTTTCTATCAGGCTGTTGGCCGCGCGGACAATGGTCTGGGTGGAACGGTAATTCTGCTCCAGCTTGAAGACCTTCGTATCGGGATATACTTTCGTAAAATAGAGAATATTGTCAATATCGGCACCACGGAAGGAGTAGATACTCTGTGCATCATCCCCACCACACAGACATGCTGATGGTTCTTGGCAAGTTGCAGCACGATGCTGTGCTGTGCAAAATTGGTATCCTGATACTCATCCACCAGAATGTAACGGAACTGTTCCTGATAACGCGCCAACACCTCGGGGTGGTCCCGGAACAGCAGGAATGTGTAGAACAGCAAATCGTCGAAGTCCATCGCATCCGCCTGCCGGCAACGCTCCCAATATCTCCGGTAGATGTCGCGAAGCGCCGGAACCTTGGCAGCACGGTCTCCCTCGTAAGCCTCCTTGTTGTTGGCATAGCCTGCCGGAGAAACCAGATGATTCTTGGCATTCGAGATACGCGCCTGCACCATCCCCGGCTTGTACACTTTCTCATCCAGCCCCATTTCCTTGATAATGGAACGTATCAGGCTTTTACTGTCTGCCGTATCGTAAATGGTAAACTGCGAAGTGAAGCCGATATGCCCGGCCTCGACATGCAGAATGCGCAGGAACATGGAGTGAAAGGTTCCCATCCACAGATGGCGCGCCCTCTCCGGCCCCACCTGACGGGCTATACGCTCCTTCATTTCGCGCGCCGCCTTGTTGGTAAAGGTCAATGCCAGAATGTTCCAAGGCTGGTAGCCATTCTCCAGCAGATAAGCAATCTTGTAGGTCAGCACGCGCGTCTTTCCCGAACCGGCACCGGCTATTACCAGTGACGGACCGTCATTGTATAGCACCGCGTTCCGCTGTCCTTCGTTCAGTTCCTCTATATAATCGGGCATATCCGTATAATCTTAAAATGATACTATTTTTTTCTTCCTTTGTCTTTACGGAGGCAAAGATAAAAAAAAGCTTCGGAGACGTGCGAACATTTCTATAGGTTATAGTGTTTGTATAGTAAAGTTCCAAAATTAAATAATTGAAACTTATGAATACAATATTAACGATTTTAATGATAACAGTTATGACTTACGAAATGCCAAAACTTCCCTACACCAACAATGCACTGGAACCTGTAATCAGTCAGCAAACCATAGATTACCACTACGGTAAACATCTGCAAACCTACGTGAACAACCTCAACAACCTCGTTCCGGGAACGGAATTTGAAGGCAAAGACCTGATAACCATTGTTGCCACAGCACCGGACGGTGCCATCTTCAACAATGCAGGACAAGTATTGAACCACACATTATACTTCTTACAGTTTGCCCCGAAGCCTGCCCACAGCGAGCCTACCGGCAAGCTGGCAGAAGCCATCAAACGCGACTTCGGCAGCTTTGAGAATTTCAAGAAGGAATTCAACGCGGCAGCTGTCGGCTTGTTCGGCTCCGGATGGGCTTGGTTGTCTGCCGACAAGAACGGCAAACTCCACATCACCAAAGAAGCCAACGGTAGCAATCCGGTACGCGCCGGTCTTGTTCCATTACTCGGATTCGACGTGTGGGAACATTCCTACTATCTTGATTACCAGAACCGCCGTGCCGACCATGTGAACGAACTGTGGAGCATCATCGACTGGGATGTAGTAGGTAAAAGACTGAAATAAGCAACAAGGTCCCACTAAACATGTTAATGGCGCATTCTTGAGCAACTAAGGTTCAAGAATGCGTTTTCTTGTTTAAAATAGCCATCTAACATATTTTAAAGAAATTCTTTGGCTTCTACCATAAGTATTCATTAACTTTGCTAAACTTAAAAGTTAAACAAAAGAAATGAAACTCATCGTAGTAACAGCACCCACATTTTTTGTGGAAGAAGACAAGATTATCACGGCACTGTTCGAAGAGGGGCTGGATATTCTACATCTGAGGAAGCCGGAAACTCCCGCCATGTATTCAGAACGGCTTTTAACGCTGATACCCGAAAAATACCATAAGCGCATCATTACCCATGAGCACTTCTACCTGCAGGAAGAGTTCAGCCTGATGGGAATTCATCTAAACACCCGCAATCCCAAAGAGCCCCACGACTATTCGGGCCACATCAGTTGCACCTGCCATTCACTGGACGAAGTGCAGAACAAGAAGCATTTCTATGACTATCTGTTCCTAAGCCCGATATATAATTGCATCACAAAGTCCGGAGTCACGTCCGGCTTCACAGCCGAAGAGTTGCGGCAAGCAGGGAAAAGTAAGGTCATAGACAGTAGAGTCATGGCTTTGGGAGGCATTACTCCCGACAACATACTGGAGATTAAGGATTACGGATTCGGTGGTGCCGTTGTAATGGGTGACTTATGGAATAAATTCAATGCCTGCACCGACCGCGACTATCTGGAAGTAATCCGCCACTTCAAGAAGTTGAAGGAAATGGCAGATTAAGCCTTGGATTGGCAAATCAAAATTTACCGTACTCTTTGTATTCAATACCGGCAGGCAACGTGAAATAGAAGGTGGAGCCTTCCCCTTTCTTTGACTCCACACCGATACCTCCCCCATAGTGCTCCACAATGGATTTGGTGATGGAAAGCCCCAACCCCGTACCTTTGATATTGTAGTTCATCTTCACGAACCGTTCAAAGATGGCATGCTTCCCACTTCATCGATGCCACAGCCTGTATCTGCCACATAAAAATAGAAATTACGATTGCTCAATCTCCTGCAACCGATTTTCACACTGCCCATCTCCGTAAACTTCAAGGCGTTCCTCACCAAGTTACCTATGACTTGGGCAAAACGCACGCGGTCTACCACCAAACGGCATTGAGGCAGCCGTTCTACAAACTCCACTTGAATGCCCGTGGGATGCGAGCGCATATTCTCTGCCGTGCAGACTTCATCAACCAGCGCGTTTACATCCACTTCTTCATCGTTATATTCCAGGGTATTTGCCTCAATTTTCGAATAGTCCAGCAAGTCATTGACCAGTTGCAGCAGCGAGTCCTTGTTATCATTAATCTCCTTCAGGAAAGCCATACGGGTTTCTCTGTCCAAATTATCCATTTCGGCAAGCATGGTGGTAAAGCCTACAATAGCATTCAAAGGAGTACGAATTTCGTGAGTCATATTAGCTATGAAAGCATTCTTCAGCTGGTTGGATTCTTCGGCAACCTCATTGATGCGCTGCAACGCCTTCAACCTTTTGCTCTTGCTGATGGAAATGATTATCATGATAACCAAGAGCAGAATGACAATCATCCCAAAACTGTATATTAATGCTTCATTCTTTTGATAGAGGTCGCTGGTCCAGACATCATATGCTGCCGTAATTGTCAATATCATCGTTTTTTGCTTGCTTATTGGAAACTATAAAATTACAGGAAGCAAATATACTAAAGAAAGCACAAATAAATTAATAGAAACTACAGTTTTTTCCAACAAAATGGGCTGCATGAAGAGT
>NZ_BAKJ01000055.1 GCF_000614125.1 Bacteroides rodentium JCM 16496 | reverse complement strand
AACAACTGTAGCAGACCTATTTGTCTCCCCCCGTTTTTAATATTTATGCCATCGCCCATTCAAACAAATGCACAAAAAAGAACTGAATGACAAACAGTTACATGCTTCATCATCCAGTATTCTCTTTATAATCAGTAAAATCTTACCAAACCAATTTAGGCAGATAACGGCTCAAGCACGTACGCAAAGCAGACAAAGTGATAGGTTTCACCAATACTTCTGAGGCTCCGCATTCCAAAGCTTTTTCACGGTCGGCAGTAAAAGCGTAAGCGGTCTGCATGATGATGGGAAGATTCTTATCCTCCCTACGTATAATTACCGTAGCATCCAGGCCGTTCATAATAGGCATTTTTATATCCATCAGAATAGCTTCCGCTTTACCCCGGTTCTCTTCGAACAAACTTACAATCTCCTCACCATTCTTTGCCCATAGTATCTCGCATTTCTTGCCGATGATAGCCTTTATCAGTTTAAAGTTACTATCATCATCTTCCGCAACCAGAATAAGCGGACGGTAATCTCCTGACACTTTTTCTATTTCCATGACCTATGCGTTTTGTTTATATAGGGGCAAAGATATAAAAAATAATAGATTTGCACTATCTTTGCACCTCATTTAAAAAATATATAATGATTTCTATAGACGGACTCGCCGTAGAATTCGGCGGAACTACTTTATTCAGTGACGTATCTTTCGTTATCAACGAAAAAGACCGTATCGCCCTGATGGGTAAAAATGGAGCGGGGAAAAGTACATTATTGAAAATCCTGGCAGGTGTAAGACAACCTACCGTGGAAAAATCTCAGCCCCCAAGGACAGTGTCATAGCTTACCTTCCACAACACCTTATGACGGAAGACGGACGTACCGTATTCCAGGAAGCGGCGCAAGCCTTTGCCCACCTGCATGAAATGGAAGCTGAAATAGAGCGCCTCAACAAGGAACTGGAAACGCGTACCGACTACGAAAGCGACAGCTACATGGAACTTATCGAGAATGTCTCCGCCTTAAGCGAAAAGTTCTATGCCATCGACTCCACCAATTACGAAGAGGATGTGGAAAAAGCACTGCTCGGACTGGGCTTTGTACGCGAAGACTTCAACCGCCAGACCAGTGACTTCAGCGGTGGATGGCGCATGCGCATCGAGCTTGCCAAGCTGTTGCTGCAAAAACCTGACGTGCTGTTGCTGGACGAGCCTACCAACCATCTGGACATAGAATCCATACAATGGCTGGAAGATTTCCTTATCAGCAACGGAAAGGCTGTCATCGTCATCAGCCACGACCGTAAATTCGTAGACAACATCACCACCCGTACCATTGAAGTGACCATGGGACGGATATACGATTACAAGGTAAACTACTCCAAATACCTGGAACTCCGCAAGGAACGCCGCGAACAGCAACAGAAAGCCTACGACGACCAGCAGAAGTTCATTGCCGAAACCAAGGAATTCATCGAACGCTTCAAAGGCACCTACTCCAAAACCCTGCAAGTGCAGAGCCGCGTAAAGATGCTGGAAAAGCTGGAACTGCTGGAAGTGGACGAAGAAGACACTTCAGCGTTGCGCCTCAAATTCCCTCCCTCTCCCCGCTCGGGCAATTATCCCGTCATCATGGAGGGAGTAGGGAAAAGTTACGGTGACCATGTGGTCTTCAAGAATGCCAACCTCACCATAGAACGGGGAGACAAGGTTGCTTTCGTCGGCAAGAACGGCGAAGGGAAATCAACGCTGGTGAAGTGCATCATGAAGGAAATAGAGCATGAAGGCACCCTCACGATAGGACACAACGTGCAGATTGGATATTTCGCACAAAACCAGGCCTCATTGTTGGATGAAAACCTGACCGTATTCCAGACCATCGACGATGTGGCAAAAGGGGAAATCCGCAACAAGATACGCGACCTGCTGGGTGCCTTCATGTTCGGCGGCCCCGAAGAGTCCATGAAGAAGGTCAAGGTGCTTTCCGGTGGAGAGCGCACACGCCTCGCCATGATAAAACTTTTGCTCGAACCGGTGAATCTGCTGATACTGGACGAACCGACCAACCATCTGGACATGAAAACCAAAGACATCCTGAAGCAAGCGTTACTGGATTTTGACGGTACCCTTATCCTCGTCAGCCACGACCGTGACTTCCTGGACGGACTGGTGAGCAAGGTATATGAATTCGGCAACAAACAAGTGAAAGAGCACTTGAGCGGCATCTACGAATTCCTTGAAAAGAAGAAAATGGACTCCCTCCGCGAACTGGAACGATAAGCATCCGCTAAACCCGGCGTCCGAACAAATGGCCGATACATATTGTTTTCATTTTACTAAACACTTAACTAAGAGAAAGTAAAATGAAACAATATGATGCCATCATAATAGGATTCGGCAAGGGCGGCAAGTTATTGGCTACCGAACTAATTGGAAAATAGCCATCGTGGAACGTTCCCCCCAGATGTATGGAGGGACATGTGTAAACGTAGGATGTATCCCCACCAAAGCTCTGATTCACGAATCGGAATATGCGGAAAAAAGATTCCACGACGATTATAAGAACCAGTCCAAACTGTATGCACTTGCCGTGGCGCGGAAAGACAAGCTTGTATCCTTCCTGCGTGAGAAAAATTATGAAAATGTAAAAAACAAGCCTAATATAACCCTCTATGACGGAACTGCTTCTTTCTTGTCCGAAAATACAATCCGCATAGTCTCCGGCAAGGAAGAAACGATTCTTGAGGGGAAAGAGATATTCATCAACACCGGGTCCACCCCTATCCTGCCTGCCATCGACGGACTCAAGGAAAGCAAGTACGTATATACCAGTGAGACCCTGCTGCAATCGGACAAACTGCCCGCACACCTGCTCGTCATCGGCGGCGGTGCTGTCGGATTGGAGTTTGCCACTATGTATGCAGGCTTTGGAAGCCACGTCACACTGCTGGAAGCGGGAAACCGCTTTTTGCCTAAAGTGGACCGCGACATTGCCGCCTCCATGCTGGAAGCATTGAACCGAAAACGTATCAATGTCCGGTTGAACGCCCGTGTCCAATCCGTGTACGACACAGCCGAAGGAATAACACTGACCTATACGGACAGTGCAAACGGCACTCCCTACTACCTGAAAGGAGATGCCTTGCTGGTAGCCATCGGTCGCAAGCCCATGACTGCAGAGCTGAATCCGGAAAAAGCGGGTATACAGACAGACAAGCGGGGAGCCATTGTTGTCGACGACCAATTACGGACTACAGCCCCACACGTATGGGCCTGGGGGACGTAAGAGGAGACGAACAGTTCGACTACTTGTCCATCGATGATTTCCGTATCATCCGTAACCAACTCTTTGAAAACAAAAAAAGGAGTACAAAAGACCGGTATCCAATCCCCTTTGCCATTTTCACCGACCCACCGCTGGCACATATAGGACTGACGGAAGAGGAAGCGATGAAGAACGGTTATTCCATACATGTGGCACGTATCCCTGCTGCCATGATTCCACGCGCCCGTACGCTACACAGCATAGACGGTGTGCTCAAAGCCATTGTAGACATCCATACCGGACGGATTCTGGGTTGTACCCTACTTTGTGCCGATGCACCGGAAGTAATCAATACCGTAGCATCAATCATGAAAACGGGACAGCGTTACCATTTCCTGCGGGACTTCATTTTCACCCACCCCAGCATGAATGAGGGATTGAATATGTTATTCAAACCTTTTTAGCATTTTCCATTTGGTAATTAAGTCCTTAACCTCTATCTTTGCATCCGTCCAAAGATAGAGGAATGAAAAAGAAACAGTACATAACCTATATTCTTTTTTTCATCAGCTTGATAATGCTGGTGATACCCGTCATTCCCCACCATCATCATGCCGACGGAATGATATGCATGAAGAATGATATCACCGCCGATTGCTGCGGACACCGCCATAGCCCGGGCAACGAGCACTGCTGTTGCGACACGGGATGCATGACAACCCACTTTGTACAACAGACGCCCAGCTCCTCCAATGATGTGTGTCCACATCCGGATGCCTTATGGGCAGTCACCCTACTCATTGAACCTTTTTCCAAGTTACTCATCCTGCCCGAGTTTGACATAAGCAGGCAGGAGTGCATCTATTTGGAATCTCTTCATAGCACGTTTATCATATGTGCTACGGGACTTCGTGCCCCTCCGTCTCTTCTTGTTTAACTGTTGCCGGGACATCACCGGGACAGATTTCTATCCGGCATAAGGAACAATGCAATTTGGTTGCACGCCCTATGCCCTAACTTTGTATTCAAAATCAAAAAAGTAAGAACAAATATCATCATGAAAAAAGTTATTTTCATGGGAGTCTTGGGATTATTCCTTTTAGGCTCCTGCAACAGCAAGTCCGGAGACAGCCACGAAGGACATAATCACGAAACAGAAGAGCACAATCATGACGGACATGACCACGAGGGACATGACCACGAGCATGAGGGACACAACCATGAGCACGAAGAGCAGAAAAACCATGCCGGAGGAAGCGATGAAATCATCCTGCCACCGGCAAAGGCACAAGCTGCCGGCGTAGCGGTCAGCACTGTTGAACCGGGTAGTTTCCATCAAGTCATCAAGACCAGCGGCCAGGTGATGGCAGCCCAGGGAGACGAGAGCGTAGCCGTAGCTACAGTAGCAGGCGTGGTTTCCTTCAAGGGAAAAGTTATCGAAGGAATGAGCGTCAGCAAAGGTACTCCTTTGGTGGTATTGTCATCCAAAAACATGGCCGACGGAGACCCGGTGCAAAAAGCCCGGATAGCCTACGAGGTTTCCAAAAAAGAATACGAGCGTATGAAAGCGCTTGTAGGCAACAAAATCGTATCTGAAAAGGAATTCGCGCAAGCCGAACAGATTTATGAAAATGCCCGTATCAGTTACGAGGCAGTCGCAAAGAACCATTCGACAAGCGGCCAGGCGGTTGTTTCTCCCATCAGCGGTTATGTGAAGAATCTGTTGGTGAAAGAAGGGGACTACGTCAGCGTCGGCCAGCCGTTGGTAAGCGTCACCCAGAACCGCAAGCTTTTCCTGCGTGCGGATGTATCCGAAAAGTACTATCCTTACCTAAACAGCATCGGTTCCGCCAACTTCTGTACTCCTTATAATAACAAGGTATATACATTGAAAGAACTGGGCGGGCGCATGCTTTCTTATGGAAAGGCTTCGGGTGAGAACGGATATTATGTACCCGTAACTTTTGAATTCGACAATAAGGGAGACGTTATTCCCGGCTCGTTTGTAGAAGTATTCCTATTATCCTCACCCATGGAGAACGTGTTGTCTCTTCCTCACAGTGCGCTGACCGAGGAGCAAGGCAGCTTCTTTGTCTACCTGCAACTGGATGAAGAGGGCTACAAAAAACAGCTTGTCACCCTGGGTGCCGACAATGGCGAGAGTGTACAAATCCTTTCCGGCATAAAAGCAGGCGACCGCGTCGTAACCCAAGGAGCCTATCAAGTGAAGCTGGCATCGGCAACGAATGCTATTCCGGCACATAGCCATGAACACTAATCTCATGTACAATTTGACAATTTACAAAGTACCATTTCGCTATGCAGTATAAGGGCTACGTGACGAATGGGGAGTGTAAAGTCAGATAAACAAGAAATATTAGATAAAACAGCAAGTGCGGCTGACATTGCGCAGCCCAATTGTACATTGTACATTGTAAATAGTAAATAGAAAGATGTTAAACAAAATAATTGGTTTTTCTCTTCAGAACCGCATCCTGGTGCTGGTAGCATCGGTGCTGTTGCTGATTGGCGGTACTTATACCGCCATGCATACGGAAGTGGATGTGTTCCCTGACCTCAATGCACCGACCGTGGTCATCATGACCGAAGCAAACGGTATGGCGGCAGAGGAAGTGGAACAGCTGGTCACTTTTCCTGTAGAAACGGCTGTAAACGGTGCAACGGGTGTGCGCCGTGTACGCTCTTCCTCAACGAACGGTTTTTCTGTAGTCTGGGTAGAATTCGACTGGGATACGGATATCTATCTTGCCCGGCAGATTGTCAGCGAGAAGCTGGCAGTCGTCAGCGAATCCTTACCGGCCAACGTAGGCAAGCCGACACTGGGCCCACAATCGTCCATTTTGGGCGAGATGCTGATTGTAGGTCTGACAGCTGATTCGACCTCCATGCTGGATTTGCGTACCATTGCCGACTGGACCATACGTCCCCGCCTGCTCTCTACGGGCGGTGTGGCACAAGTTGCCGTACTGGGTGGCGACATCAAGGAATATCAAGTGCAGCTGGACCCGGAACGGATGCGCCATTACGGCGTGACATTGAGCGAAGTGATGAACGTGACCCGCGAAATGAACCTGAATGCCAATGGTGGAGTGCTCTATGAATATGGCAATGAATATATCGTACGCGGCGTACTTTCTACCGACAAGGCAGACCAGATAGCCAAAGCCGTGGTGCGGAGCAACGGGGTCTCCGGCGCCCCTATCCTGCTGGAAGATATTGCCGACGTTCAAATCGGAGCCAAACTTCCTAAACTGGGTACCGCCTCGGAACGCGGCAAGCATGCCGTACTGCTGACAGTCACCAAGCAACCCGCCACAAGCACGCTGGAACTGACAGACAAACTGGAAGCTTCCCTGCAAGACCTGCAGAAGAACCTGCCTGCCGACGTAAAAATTTCCACAGACATCTTCCGTCAAAGCCGTTTCATCGAAAGTTCCATCGGAAACGTTCAAAAGTCGTTGTTGGAGGGAGGTATTTTCGTTGTCATCGTGCTTTTCCTGTTCCTTGCCAACGTACGTACCACAGTCATCTCGCTGGTGACACTGCCGTTGTCACTGATTGCCTCCATCCTTGCCCTGCACTATATGGCTTTACGATAAATACCATGAGCCTGGGAGGTATGGCTATCGCCATCGGTTCGCTGGTGGATGATGCCATCGTGGACGTAGAGAACGTCTACAAGCGTTTGCACGAAAACCGGCTGAAACCTGTCGGCAAGCAACGTCCTGTTCTGGAAGTAGTGTTCAATGCATCGAAAGAAGTGCGTATGCCTATCCTCAATTCAACGCTGATAATCATTGTCAGTTTCGTACCCCTGTTCTTCCTTAGTGGTATGGAAGGTAGGATGCTGGTACCGCTGGGCATTGCATTCATCGTGGCATTGGTCGCCTCTACCGTTGTGGCACTGACCGTAACGCCGGTACTTTGCTCCTACTTACTGAAGCCTCTCCCCCATCCCTCCCCCGTAGGGAGGGGAGAAAAGATACTCCGGAAAATGCACAAGCCACCCCTCCTACAGGGGAGGGGATGGGGGAGAGGCTTTCGTAGCACGCAAGATGAAGCAATGGTATGGCACGGCGCTGACTTTCGTATTGGGGCATAAGAAAGCGGTGCTGGGAGGTACTATCGGTTTGTTTGTAGTGGCGCTCGGCTGTTTCTTCACCCTGGGCCGTTCGTTCCTGCCGCCTTTCAATGAAGGTTCGTTCACCATCAATATCTCCTCGCTTCCAGGCATCTCCCTGGAAGAAAGCGACAAGATGGGGCACCGTGCCGAGGAGCTGCTGCTCTCCATCCCCGAAATACAGACCGTGGCCCGCAAAACGGGACGTGCAGAGCTGGACGAACACGCTCTGGGAGTAAACGTCTCCGAGATTGAGGCACCGTTTGAGTTGAAAGACCGCTCGCGCAGCGAGCTCGTGGCAGAAGTCCGCGAGAAACTGGGTAGCATTGTAGGGGCAAACGTGGAAATAGGCCAGCCTATCAGCCACCGTATAGATGCCATGCTATCCGGTACAAAGGCTAACATCGCCATCAAACTGTTCGGCGACGACCTGAACCGCATGTTCACTCTGGGCAATGAAATCAAGAGTGCCATCCAGGGTATTCCCGGTATTGCCGACCTGAACGTGGAACAGCAGATTGAGCGTCCGCAGCTTGTCATTTCGCCCAAACGGGAAATGCTTGCCCGGTACGGCATTCCGCTGCCCGAATTTTCGGAGTTTGTCAATGTCTGCCTGGCCGGTGAAGCCGTTTCCCAAGTTTACGAAAAGGGAAAGAGCTTCGACCTGACCGTACGCGTGAAAGACGACCTGCGCGACGAAATGGAAAAAATACGCAACTTGATGATTGATACGGGCGACGGACAGAAAATTCCACTGAACTATGTAGCGGAAATCCGCTCGGCCATGGGTCCGAACACCATCAGCCGCGAGAATGTAAAGCGTAAAATCGTTATCTCCGCCAACGTGGCCGACCGCGACCTGCGAAGTGTAGTCAACGATATACAAGCCCAGGTAGACGCACAAATCAAACTGCCGGAAGGATACCACATCGAATACGGCGGACAATTCGAAAGCGAGCAGGCGGCAAGCCGCACGCTGGCACTTACTTCGTTCATGTCCATCGTGGTGATATTCCTGCTCCTCTACCATGAATTCCGCAGTGTGAAAGAGAGCGCCATCATCCTTATCAATCTGCCGCTGGCATTGATAGGCGGTGTATTCGCCCTGCTCATCACAACGGGAGAAGTGAGTATCCCCGCCATCATCGGTTTCATCTCACTGTTCGGTATCGCCACCCGAAACGGAATGCTGCTCATCAGCCATTACAACCACTTGCAGCAGGAAGAAGGCTATGGCGTCTACGACAGCGTTATCCGCGGTTCGCTCGACCGTCTGAACCCGATTCTGATGACTGCCCTATCCAGTGCACTGGCACTTATCCCGCTGGCTCTCAGTGGCGACCTGCCGGGCAACGAGATACAAAGCCCGATGGCAAAGGTCATCTTGGGCGGCCTTTTAACATCCACGTTCCTGAACGGTTTCATCATTCCGATTGTTTACCTGATGATGCACCGGAAGGAAAAAGGAAGTGTGCATGAAAACTCCTGATATGTTTTCTCTTAGGCACGGATTACGCGGATTTCACGGAAAGGAGAAAGAAAAGGCCGCGCAATTCCGTGTAATCCGTGCCTGAATAAAATAATAAAAATTATGCAAATCATGAAACATACCCTAATCTTCAGTGCCTTTCTCTTCTCCTTTGCGGAGATAAGTGCACAAACGTCCGGCATTGATGCCGTGCTCCAGCAGATAGAGGCCAACAACAAGGAGTTGCAGGCTAACTCCCACCTCATTTCCTCACAAAAACTGGAGAACAAGACAAACAACAACCTCCCCGACCCTACACTGTCATACGCCCACCTTTGGGACTCCAAGAACAGTGACGAGACAGTCGGCGAAATGGTCATCTCGCAAAGCTTCGACTTCCCCACGCTTTACGCCACCCGAGGGAAGATGAACCGACTCAAGACGAATGCACTGGATGCGCAAGCCACTGCCTTCCGCCAGCAGATATTGCTGCAAGCGAAGGAAGTATGCCTGGACATCATCATGCTGCAACGCCAGCAAGCCCTGCTCGACGAACGGTTGAAGAATGCGGAGGAGCTGTCGGCCATGTACACCCGACGTCTGGAAACGGGAGATGCCAATGTACTGGAAACCAACAAAATTAATCTGGAGTTGCTGAATGTGCGCACGGAAGCCCGCATGAACCGGACGGCACTTAACAACAAACTGAAAGAGCTGCTTGCCCTCAACGGAAACCAGCCGCTCACACCGGGACGTCCCATGCCCGACATCGTGCCCGGTGCCCGTGCACTTGGATTGACAGAGTACCCGGCAGTGCCGTTGCCGACCGACTTCCGCCCGCTGGCCGACGAACTGCTGGCTTCAGACCCCACCCTGCAATCCTTGCAAGGTGAAAGTTCTGCCGCCCGGAAACAGATTTCGGCAAGCAAGCAAGGCTGGCTGCCCAAGCTGGAACTGGGCTACCGTAGAAATACCGAATCGGGGCACCCGCTGAATGGCGTGGTAGTAGGCTTCTCTTTCCCGCTTTTCGAGAACCGCAATAAGGTCAAGATAGCCAAGACACAAGCGCTCAACATAGACTATCAAAAGGAGAACGCCGCACTGCAAGCCAGCTCTGCCTTGTGGCAACTCTATGAAGAGGCCAAGAACCTGCACGCTTCCATGGAGGAATACGAACGTACCTTCCATCAGCAGCAAGACCTTTCTTTACTGAAGCAAGCACTTATAGGAGGACAAATCAGTATGATTGAATACTTCGTTGAAATATCGGTTGTCTATCAAAGCAAGACAAACCTCCTGCAACTGGAAAACCAGTATCAGAAGGCAATGGCGCGGATATACAAGAGCCGACTGTAAAAGATTCCTTTCAGGCACGGATTACACGGAATTACCTTTATCATTTCCGTGGAAATCCGTGTAATTCCATACATCAATACGTCATCCCTACTATCCATAACGGTAGTTTTTTACCCGTGGCATACTCTATGTCGTCAGCAAGGACAAAGGAATCCGGCAAATCGGCAATCTGCTTAAACGTTTTGTCCGCACCGCCAATCTCAAAAGTATATTTATGGTCAACGACAAAGTCACCTTGTGTTCGCCCGTATTCCACTTCATGATTTACCGCAAGCTGGTTCACGGCAAAGGTTTCCCTTGCCGTACCAATCTGCACGGACGTAGAGGCAATGGCATAAAGCAAATTGGGATTCTGAAGATAAATTTTATCCGGCTTCTGCATTTTCTTGACGGATGCAAGGTCAGAATACAAAAGCTTAAGCAATTCTGCACGATTCAAGTTCTGAAGATAAGTAATCACCGAATTGCGGGTAAGCCCTATAATTCCTGCCAACTTCGTAATGTCAACCTCATAAGGCACAGAAGAAGCAAGAATGCCCAATAGCGCTTTCAGTTTTCTAATATAAGCCGGATCCACTCCGCACAACAAAGGCATCTCCTGCTCTAAGATAAGATTGACCACATTTTCAATATTCATGTAATAATCTTCACGGTTGCCGGTAAAGAACGGATAGTAGCCGTCTTGCAAGTACTCTTTGAACATCTGCACAGGCCTGCACCGCTCGTTCACCTCCCGACAAATATCACTTGCACCCTGCAACACCTCCTGCAAAGAGATAACCGGAAACTGAATATTCTTATAAAACATCAAAAACTCACGAAACGACAAGCCGAACATATTATATGGTAAACATCTCCTTGACAAATCAGCATCCGCATTCAATATATTGAGCAACGACGAGCCACTGAATACAACCCGCAAAGACGGATACAAGTCATAGACCTCTTTCAGTTCCTTACTCCATGCAGGGTATTTATGCACTTCATCCAGAAATAAATGTTTTCCCCCTTGGAGATAGAATTTTTCGGCCAAATCCAATAAAGTATGATTACTGAAGTAAATACTATCGAGCGCACAATAGAGAACTTCACGCTTCCCGGTGTATAGTTCAACTTGATGTATTGCAACATCAAAGTTGTTTTTCCTACGCCACGTGACCCTCTGATAGCAATCAAACGATTGTCCCAATGAATTTTAGTCATCAACTCCCTGACTATACCGATGCTTGTTTGCGCCAGAAGTCTTTCTTGTTTCAAAAACAGACTATCCATACTTGATTTTATTAATTATACAGCAAATATAGACATATTCGTTCAGAGCAGAAAGCAAATCAGAGGATATTTTGCTCAGAGCAGAAAGCAAATTAGAGCACATTTTATTCAGAGTAGAAAGCAAATCTACAGCCAACCCTTCAGGGGAGGGTGTCAAAACCCTCCTTTCCATTTCAATATATTGCAGTTATAGTTTTGTGACTTTACCCATAAACAGAATAACTCCCGTACTCTTCTCCTTTATCAGGAAGATGAAAGGACGGTCCACATAGAACGGAATTACCGTACTTGTTCCGGTAGCGGCCAGGTCCATTCCTCCGACAGTTACAGCCGCAGCTTCCGTCCCCTCTTCATTCACTTTCACATAGGTAAACTGTTGCAGCAAACTGATAAACAAATCCTCATCCGCCATTCCGGAAAAATCGGCCGATGGAGTAAAAGCCTCCTGCATTCCCATTGCCATCATATCGTCAATGAGTTCTTTATCATATTCCATTTCAAACCGGGGTAACTTAAGGTTTAAGGCAGAGCTTGATAAACTACTGTTCCATTCCCCCCAGCGCTCGTCATTCAGCTGCGGCAGGCACTCATCCAACGATTTTCCCTCTGCCGGCAAGAGCACCACCATACTGAAAGCCTCATTGCCGTAAGGCAACTCTGCCATTGAGAAATACTCATTCTCGGCATAGTTGAATCTCTCGTCACGAAGATTCATCATGTGTACAGTCGATTTGCTTCCGTCATCATTCGTAAAAGCCTCTTCTGCCGTATCCGATTTTTTGAATTGATTCTTCCAAATCCCCTTGAAATAAAGCGCATTCAACAGATAAAGACGCGCTGTCTCCGGAATCTCATTCAAGACTTTGGGGATGCAATTATTCGTTTTTCCGGCACACCAGCCGTTTATAATGTCCGGAGCCTTAGGAGAGGCAAAATCCAGCTCCTGCACTTGCGCGTCATACATCTTTTTGTTCACGCTTACAAAGTCGTCATGAACACCGAACCCTTTCTTTATCCAGATGGAATTGGCAATTCCCAACTGTGTGGTGTTGTCCAAATCGAGCAACGCCTCCACCAGCTTCTTATTATAGTTGTTCATTTCTTCCAATGAATAGCCCGAAAAGCCCAGAGCATCTGTCATCTCAGATAGTGTGTTTCCCGACGCTCCATTGGCAATCATAGACAGACAGAGCGAAGCGCTCAAAGGAGAGATGAACAGATTGGGCTTTTCCACCTCAGTTTTACAAACCTGATTAAAGAAACGGAAAGCGAAATCCGTTCCTAAATCCGTCATCTCCTGCTCGGCACGGGTCAAGGCAATGTCTTTGCGGGGCTTGGGTTGTGGTGAAGAATTGTCGTCACTCTGGCAGGCTGCAAGGATACAAAGTAGGCTTAACGCAGCAATCGTTTTTTTAAGCATAAGCAAATAGTATTAGTTTTAAAACAGTTATCTATATATAGAAAATGCTTGAACAAACAAAATACTGCATTGAAGAAACAATAAAAAAATGACACACTCCTACTCAATTATTCCTCTACCAACATCAACCCCACCCCTCTGACTGTCTTTATGGACACCGTAGAATCATCTTCCAAGTATTTGCGCAGTTTCACCAGATAGGTATCAAGGCTACGCGAGATAAAGTGGTCGTTTTCATCCTGGGTCTCCCAATTGTAGCTGACAATGGCACCCCGTTTCACCACTTGATTCTTGTTCTGTGCAAGAAGTCTGAGAATTCCGGCTTCGCGCCGACTTAACACTGTTTTCTCACCGCTTTTGTCATTCCTAAGGGTGGCGTGTGCGGCATCCAGTGTGTATTGCCCGAAGCGGTAGCAATCTGTTTCATTGTGCGAGGGCTGTCCTTTTCTCAATTTAAGCAAAGCATGTATATGTGCATCCAGTTCTTCGGCCACAAAAGGCTTCTTCACGTAGTTGTCGGCTCCTAACTTATATCCACTGGTCACATCTTTGGGCGAGCCCAGGGCAGAAGCCAGCAGGATAGGCGTATCGCCATCCACCTCACGGATGCGCTCCACCATCTGAAAACCATTCATCACCGGCATCTCCACATCCGAGATGATAATATCCGGATGATGTTCCTGATATGCCTTCAAGCCTTCTTGCCCATTAACAGCCGTAATAACCTCATAGCCTCCAATCAGTCCTTCCAGACTGTTCTTCACTACATAGGTCAACATGGAATCATCTTCCACCAGAAGCAACCTAATTTTGTTTTCCATATATCATTCTTTGTTTTCAGTATACTCTTCCTCCGGTGCCGGCATATACAATGTAAATTCACTGAATTTCCCGACCACGCTGCTTGCCGTCACTGTCCCTCCATGTGCCTCCATCACCTGATACACATAGTTCAGTCCCAATCCGAACCCTGCTACCTTGCCCAAACGGGAGCTTTTGATGGCAGAACCACGCTCAAACTTATCAAATATCTTACGTTTGTCCTCTTCGGAAAAACCGATGCCATTGTCGCGCACCTTGATGCAGGAATAACCTCCGCTGCACTCCGAAGTAATTTCTATCTCTACTTCCCCCTCGTCTTTAGAATATTTGACGGCATTGTCTACCAGGTTATAAACAGCCTCTTCCAGATATTCCTTGTCAGCATTCACTTCTTTGGCTTCCAGGTTTACAGTGAAATGCAACGTCTTCACAGATTTAGTCTTGAAAGTTTCCATTATTCTTTCAAGCATTGGCGCCAGCTGCACTTTCTCCTTTACCATCGCCAACTTATGGTCTTCCAGCTTCGAAATGGTCAGCAGCTTATTTATCAACTTCAGCAAATGCACGGTTTCCGACTTCACAACTCCCAAGAAGTTCTTTTTCAATTCCGGCATACTTTCTATCTTCTCGCCATTCAGCGCATCAGAGCACATCATGATAGAGCTGAGCGGCGTCTTCATGTCATGAATCATGGCGTATGAGAAGTCTTCACGAAGCTTGGCCACTTTCTTCTGATAAATGATTACTTTAATCTGATAGATAATGCAACCGATTACTAAAACCAGCATGATAAAGGAGGCTATCATCAACAAGCCTATACGTTCAAAAAAGACTTTATAAGGATTGACAAGAACAAGCTCCACACCTTCCGATAGGTCAACTCTCACCGGTACAGCCTTCGTTCGAAGCGTATCCCGAGAAAAATCCAGCATCTTGCTCTGCCTCAACAATTCCCGACTTCGCAACTTAACTTCACATACCGTGAAATCATCTTCAATGCCATACCCTTTTAAGAGAACAGAAGCTATGGAATCAACTGTACCCATATTCATCGGATAGCCCAAATTAGTAATTCCTTCATAAAAAAAGGTGTTTTCCGGAACTGTATCATTCTTGGAAGAACCATTAATGCTTGTCCCTTTAGGCGTTGTTGCAAAACGAATGGACGCTTCTTTCCTCACCGCCTCGGCAATCGCCTCACTGCTTTCTTTACGCACATTTTCCTTTATTAATGTATAGGTATTATAAAGCCAAACTCCCTGAATTGCTATTGCAGCCACCAGCCCCAATGAAGTGAAGAAAGGCAAACAAACCTTTTTCCTGCTTTGCCACATCTTCACAAATGCAACGAAATGCCTCTTTATATATAAGGTGCACCACAGTTTTATATCATTCGTCTTCTTCATCACAATAATTTGGCTGTAAAAATACACATTTATTTCCAATAGTCTTAACGTAAAACTAACATTTTTCTAACATTATAATAAAATATTACACTATAACTTTGCAACATAAAAGGAAAGCAAATGTATAACTTATAAATTAAAACATCATGAAAGATTTAATCGTAGAACTGAATCAAAAAGAAAAAGAAGAAATTTTCGGTGGAGAAGAGAAGAAAAGAAGTAATAACGATAAACCAGAAGATATAAAATGGACAAACACCATATCTCTTGGCATCTCTTTTGACTTCGATTACCAGGAAGGCTAAAAATCATTAGCGAAATAAAGCAAGGTCGCCAACTTTAACGTAAAACTAACATTACTCTAACAAAAGATACAAAGTGAAGCACTTAACTTTGCAACATCAAATTAAAACAAATACAACAACAGTAAAAAAACAAAGAACAATGAAAGACATCAAATTCACAAAAGCCCGCAGATGCAGTAGGCCCAATCTGTGGAAACCACCCCGATAGGGAGAAATAAAGGAGATTCTTGAAAAAGTCTGTGCTTGACAGAAAGTTAAAACAACACAAACACAGCAACAACACAAACACACTCTCTTAAAGACCGGAAAAGAGATTTCAAGACAGACTTTTTCAAGGAAACCTCCAAACAAAGTTTACAACAATAAAACATATTTATTAATTTCTAAAATCAACTATTTATGAAAACAAGCTTATTATTCGCAGCAATTGTAGCAGTATCAATCACTTCATGTCAATCGACAGGTGAGCCCACAACAAACCAATCATCACCTCAAGAAAATGCGGTTTATTCCTCCATTTACACCTCTGAGAAAATTGAAACGGCAATGAGAGAAATAGACTTTCAGAGTGCAAAAGCCCAAAGACAACTTTCACTGACTGAAATCAGCCTTATTCATAAAGAGATATTCAAATCTCCTGAAAAATCTCCCATGACAGACGTTGATTTCTCCACTTTACAATTAACAGCAGAACAGAATGATTTCTTGAGTAAACTCTCTGCATATACCTCCATTAGAAGCTCTTACAAGGATTTTAATTCCTTTTTAGAAGCGGTAAAAAAATCATTTGAAGAAGAACATGAGAAAGAAGTTGCAACAAAGATTTTCATTTTCCTTGAGAATAACCACAATTTATTTAAAGACATCAATCTTGCCACAAATACAATCTCAACAAGAGCCAATATTTCAGCATGTGATGTCGCAGCAAGCCTCTCGAGTGTCATCATAGCTGACTTAGCCACTATGACTGGAGTAGGAGCTGCTGTCGGTGGAGCCATAGGAGTGGGGGCAGCATGGGGAGCAGCCTTAGTAGGCTGTGTAGGCGGACTGGCATATACAGCCGCATTTTGTTAAACCTATTATAAATGATGATGATTATGAATAAAATACTTTTTAGCGGTGCCATTAGTCTGATTTTGATTATTGCAGCATTCTTTATACCTATTGAATGGATACAGAAACCGATTTTCTTATTAGGAATAATATCCATGTATACTCTACTTAGAAAAAGATATACTGTTATGGATTATCTTCATCATCCTATACCCGCATTAGTAACCATCATCATTATTTTTCTTTTGTCCCTCATTCTACTGTCAGAATATAGCGTCGCAATAAAGGTTGCAGGAGGAATTGTTTTGATGGCTTTATTGTACAATCGGTTTGTACATACAAAAAGACTCAACAAATAAACATATCACTAATGTAAATAAACAATTTCGGACATGAACCATTTATTACAGCCAGGAGATTTTCATATCTTCCCTTTCGACAACAAGAAATATGTGTTCCTATCGGGCAGTCAGCAGATTCTGGAAATAAGCAATCCTACGATAGATGCCTATTTCGATAAATGTACAGGAAGAAAAAATGGGAGGGCTTTGGAAAATACGACCATCGACAAGGTGACAGAAACCCTTAAAAGCTTGTGTACAGTACCTGCTGCCTGCTGCGGGAAGCAAAAACAAGACATGCTGACACTGAACGTAACACATGGCTGCAACATGTCCTGCAAATATTGTTTTGCTTCGACCCTGCAAGACAGAAAAAGCGTGATGCCCCTTTCGGTAGCCAGAAACGCAATAGCCAACATGCTTGAAGGTAATCCCGACAGCGAGCGATACACCATTTACTTCTTCGGCGGCGAGCCGCTATTACACAAACAGTTTGTCAGAGACGTAGTGGAAATAGCCAAAGAAGAAATCATATTCCGGCGGAACAGAAACGTATGCTTCCTGCTGAACACCAATGGCACATTGATAGATGATGACATGAGGAACTTCTTTGTACAAGAAAAGTTTACCGTCACAGTCAGCATTGACGGGCCGCAAAAGGTGAATGATGCAAACCGGGTATTTCTTAACGGTCGCGGCAGTTTCAGACGAATCGCCGAAAATATAGAAAAGCTCAAAAAAGGTGGTGTAGACTTCAATCTAAGGGCTACCATCAGCCCAAAGAATACAAAGTTGCTCGAGACGTTTCGCTTTTTCGAGAGCATGGAAGTCCCTTACTCTTATGCCTTTACAATTGATTCCGATGTAAAAGACCGGAGCACGACCCACTTTGATGTCAACGGCATTAAGGCAATAGACAAACAACTGGGCGAAGTCATGAACTTTTTTACCCGGAAGCTAATGAACGGAGAAACCATCTATTGCAATGACTTTCAAAGAAATATCAACCGCCTAAGAACCAAGAGCGTAAGATACCAGGGATGTGCAGCGGGCAGAAGCAGCCTTATTGTAGACGAAGCAGGTCGGTATTATCCATGCCAGAACATGCTTTCCCATCAAGACATGTCCGTAAGGAGTGTATCTGAAGGTATTGATAACAGCAGATTACAGCTTTTTCGTTCAAAAGAAGTATCACAACTTGCAAGTTGCCAACAATGCTGGGCTAAATACCTATGTGGAGGCAGTTGCGAAGCAGAGCGACGGCTTCTGGGTCAGGAAAGTAAAGACTGGAAACAAAAATGCGAAATGATTCGGTTGGAATGGAAACATTTGATTCACTCCTATATCAAGCTAAACGATTTTATTAACAATATGTCTAACAAACACAAAATTATCTATTATGAAAAATTTAAAAGAACTGGGGCTCAACCCCATTGACGAGAAACAAGCAAAGAGTATTAACGGTGGGTCTGTTGGAATACCTCCAATAATTATAAGACCGGAGGACTTGATAGTATGTTGCCACAACATACCACCAATGAACATGCCAGGAGACATATGGAGAGACCTGATGTAATGTCTCCTTATTTGAAAAAAGAGTCAATCGAGCTATGAGAGCACTCACTTTGGAAGAATGTATCAACACGTATGGCGGCTGTTGCATCTATACCGGTTTCAGCAGCGTATTTGCAACACCACTTACTATCAGAGATTCACTATTCAAACATTAACTTAAAAAAGAAAAACAATGGAAAAGAACATCGAACACAAAGTACAGCCTTTAACAAAAAAGGAGCAGAGACTTGTATCGGGAGGATATGCTCCCACCGATTCTCCAATTAAGCCCATTGATGACAACAATGGTATGCCCAATTTTGAAATACCGGGCAAAGAAAATTTCAAATTCTATTAATCGCAATAGCAACGTTCTATTAACCCTTTTATTAATAATTAAAACATTTTGAGTTATGAAAAATTTAAAAGACAATGCAATGATGCAGGAAATGAGTTTACAGGACATGAAGGATGTAAACGGTGGAATTGTACCACTATTAGCAACTTTTCTATGGGGATTCGCAGAAGGTTCAGCCATTGGTATAGCCCTTGTACCAACTTTGTGGGAACTTAGAAATAATAGTCAAAAATAGATATTATTCAATCATGGAAGAAAGTATATTAAAGAAGACTTTTATCTACTGCTTTATCATAGGAAGTCTTATCGGATTACTTATTCTAACAAATATTTTTTAATAAATATGGAAACAGCAAATAAAAATTATGTACCGCTTAAAGCAGACGAATTAGAAGACATTTATGGTGGAATTCCTTGGGGGGTTATTGGGAAATATGCCTTACGCGCCGCCGTAGGAGCCGCTGGAGTCGGCACCGGGGTCGGCACTGTACTTGCTGTAGGATACGCTGCTTATGAAATTTGTGATGCTCTTGACGTATTTTAATATTCGTTCCACTGTATTATCCCGCCAGGATATTTCCTGACGGGATAATTTACCTTATTAAAACAAAGGCTTAACATCAAGAAACACAACTTTCATCTATATTTTAACCTACGACTAACATTTCCCTAACATATCTTCTTCCTTTATCGGCCTACCTTTGCTCCATTAACAAGAACAAAAGTATTAACCTTTAAAGCAAGAAGATATGTCACTTTTACCGAACGAATGGATAGAAAACAGCATTGAAGTCTACAACTACCGGCACACCACCAAATCACAAGCCATCTATTGGGTAGTATTGGCAGCCGTTACCGCCGCCTCATCTCCCTCCCCTTTATCTATGTAGACATCTCCGTACAAGGCAGCGGAGTGATACGCCCGGTAGCGGAAAAAACAGAAATCAAGGCAGCCATCACCGAGCTGGTAGACTCCGTATATGTCCGCGAAGGGCAGCAAGTAAATAAAGGGGATATTCTGCTGCGATTCCGCACCAGCAATCCCGATTACACGATTACTTATCAGACCAACCGCCTGAACGACTACGAAGCGCATCTGTCAGACCTCGCTTACTTATCGCGTGGAGAAACACCTGCAAATTTCCGTTCTCCGGTGCGCCAACAAGAATACACTTACTTCACCAAACGGAAAAACGAACTGGAAACATCCCTCACTAAAGCCAAGAAGGAATACGAACGTGAAAAGATTCTGTTCAACAAAAAACTGATTTCAGAAGAAGAATATGACAGTTACTTTTTCCAGTATCAAAGCCAGCAGAATGAACTTGCTTCGCTTATACAAAGCCAAATCAGCACCTGGCAGGCAGACCTGAACAGTTATCGCAACCAGCGCAACGAAATGAGCACCACGCTGAAGCAGGAACAGAAAAACAAGGACACGTACATTGTACGCAGCCCGGTGGCAGGTACCATAGACCAGTTCTCGGGCATCTACAAAGGTAGCAGCATTCAAGCCGGGCAATTGCTTGCAGTAATCAGTCCCGACTCCACACTATGCACAGAAGTCTACGTAGCTCCTCGAAACATAGGATTCATGAGTATAGGTATGCCGGTGCATGTGCAAGTGGAATCTTTCAATTATAACGAATGGGGGACTCTGCCCGGAAGGATAAAAGAAATATCATCGGACTTCCTGACCGATGCCCAAGGCAACTCCTTCTACAAAGTGAAATGTGAAATGGAGCGCGATTACCTGAAACGGAAGAACGGACGGATAGGCCGGTTGAAGAAGGGAATGACAGTCAGCGCCCACTTCATGGTGACACGCCGTTCGCTCTTCGACCTGCTATACCAGAAGATGGACGACTGGGCAAATCCGCGACAATATGAAAGTGAAAGAATGATAGCAAAAAATAATTAAACAATGAACTATGAGATTTAGAAAAGGAATCAAAATCAAACAACACGACATTACTGACTGCGGAGCAGCCTGCCTTGCTTCAGTATGCGCCTACTACGGGCTGCAATTTCCCGTGGCACGCATCCGTCAATACGCCTTCACCGACCAAAAAGGAACCAATGTGCTGGGAATGATAGAAGCAGCCGCCAAGCTGGGGCTGTCTGCCAAGGGTGTGCGCGCCGAGTTCGATGCATTGAAGGTGGTGCCCAAGCCCGCCATTGCCCATGTCGTAGTGAAAAGGGAGCTGCAACACTTCATCGTAATCTACAAAGTGACGGACACACAGATTGTCTACATGGACCCCGGTGACGGGCAGATGCACAAAACGTGCCTTGAAGACTTTCTGATAGAGTGGACGGGAGTACTCATCCTGATGGAACCGGAAGAGACCTTTAAAACCGGAAACGAGAAGACCGGCATGACGAAGAAATTCCTCTCGCTGATGGCACCGCATAAAAGCGTAATGCTACAAGCCGTCTTCGGGGCACTTATCTACAGCATCCTGGGACTGTCCACTTCCATCTATGTAGGGAAGATTACCGACCATGTGCTGGTAGACAGAAACCTGAACCTGCTCAACCTGATGGGGGTCATCATGCTCGTCCTGCTGCTGCTGCGCACCTTCATAGGTGCCATGAAAAGCATTCTTGCCTTGAAAACCGGGCAAAGGATTGACGCGTCGCTGATACTGGGCTATTACAAGCATCTGCTGACACTGCCCCAACAATTCTTCGATACCATGCGGGTAGGAGAAATAATCTCGCGTGTGAACGATGCCGTAAAAATCCGTAACTTCATCAACAACGTATCGCTCGACCTGCTGGTCAACATGATGATACTGCTGTTTTCCGTATGCCTCATGTTTGTCTATTCATGGAAACTGGCACTGATAACCTTGCTGTCCGCTCCTCTATTTCTGGTGATATTCTACAGCTTCAACAAGCTGAACCGCAAATACCAGCGCCACATCATGGAGAGCAGCGCCGACCTGGAAGCCCAACTGGTAGAATCCCTCAACTCCATCTCTACCATCAAGCGCTTCGGCATTGAGGAATATGCCAACCTGAAAACGGAAACGCGCTTCGTACATCTGCTGAAAAACACTTTCCGCAGTACCTATGGTTCCATCATGGCGCAAGGAGGCATACAATTCGTATCTACCGGAATTACAATTGCCATCCTATGGCTGGGCAGCATATTGGTTATCGACCAAGAGCTTACACCGGGCACACTGATGGTATTCTACTCGCTGGTAGGATATGTCATATCGCCCATCGGTTCCCTGATTTCTTCCAACCAGACCATACAAGATGCACTGATTGCCGCCGACCGCCTTTTTCAAATCATGGACCTGGAACGCGAACAAGACAATGAACAGAAAATAGAACTGACTGAAGAGATGGTAGGAGACATCAGCTTCGAAGATGTCTGTTTCAGGTATGGCTCGCGCAAAGAAATCTTCTCTGCACTGAACCTGACGATAGAGAAGGGAAAGATGACTGCCATCGTGGGTGAAAGCGGTTCCGGAAAAACCACACTGATGTCACTGCTGCAACATATCTACCCCATTCAAGGAGGACATATCCGTATCGGCAAACATGACATCGCCGAAATAGACAACCGAAGCCTGCGCCAACGCATCGGCACCGTGCCCCAACACATAGAGCTTTTCTCCGGCACCATCGCCGAAAACATAGCCGTGGGCGAACTGCATCCCAAGATGATACGGATAAAGGCTTTGATGGAAATGCTCGGTCTGGAGGAATTCATCGAACGCCAACCCAAAGGATACAAAACCCAAATAGGCGAGCACGGCGTGAACCTCTCGGGCGGCGAACGGCAACGGATTGCCATAGCACGCGCCTTGTATAAGAATCCGGAGATTATTATTCTGGACGAAGCCACTTCTTCGCTGGACAACATTGCCGAAAATCAGGTGAAAATTGTGATGCAGGTGATGAAGGAGGCAGGCAAGACAGTTATCGTCATTGCCCATAGACTAAGTACCGTGAAGCATGCCGACCGGATTATTGTGCTGCACAATGGTGAAGTGAAAGAGGAAGGGACACACGAAGAACTTTCGCAGAAAGACGGTTTATACTGCAAACTTTGGAAAGAACAGTTCGAAGTACTTAAATGACAAGAACCCCAAAAGCTCCCGGACTGCAAATCCGGGAGGACGAAGTTCCTTGCCTGCAGTAGCCGGAAAGTATTTTTCTGCCTACGGAAAGTGGGCCTCGTCCCTACGAAAACATGGAATAGAGGTTTCATTTCTACAAACAAAGGCTTTGTTCTTAGGAATAGAGCTTTTATTCTTAGGAACAAAGGCTTTATTCTAAGTTTCCTCAGGCACGAAAGGAACTTTGCACCACATGGAAAGGGAGTTTCTATAGAACCGCAGCCAGTTCCAGTACCTCTTCCGGCAAATGCCCGCTGCGTATGCGCCATTCCTGGGGATAGAGGTTGTTGGCACGGTTGCCTATGTTCTTGACAAATCCCAAAGGAATCTGCCTGTAGGTGAGCAAGACAATGCCGCGCGGAGCAGTCTCCGAAAGGACAACAGCCTCCTTGCGCAGATAGTTGATGGCTTGCTCGCGGTCTATCTCTTCGCGGGCAAAAGCACCCGGTTGCAATGCTATACTCATGGCGAGCCCATGAGCAGGCATCCAGTCTTTTCCTTTCAACTCGGCAACATCTACCCCAGCCTGCACGATACGGAGTGACGAACGCAAAGCCGACAGTTCGGAGAGATACGCTTTTGGGAAAGCACTGACATTATTGCCATTGGCGATAAGCTCATAATTGTCCGGAGCCGCAAGCCACTCACGCAGTGCCGAAAGCTGTTCTTTGGAAATCCCTGGAGTTTTCGCTCCATTCCCCTGGGTTTTTCTCCCCTTTTCCCTAGGGTTTTCATTTCTTTTCCCAGGGGTTTCAAATGCTTTTCCGCGGAGTTTTGCCTGCTCGGCCCAGGTATTCCCGTCGCTCACGCCCGGTTTGCGGAGAACTGCCAAAAAGAATCCTTCCCCCTTCGTCCGATGGGGCAGGAAATGATAGGCGGGAAAGTCCTCTCCCGACAATAGATTACCCGTAATATTCCAGTCAGTAGAGAGTTCCAACGGCAATACTTCCGCCCCGAGTTCATCCCGTATCCAATGGATGTTCTCCTCGTTTTCCTTGGTGTTATAGGTACAAGTACTGTAGATGAGAATGCCTCCGGGCTTCAAGCAAGGCCAGATATCCGTAACGATGCGACGCTGGCGCTGCCAGCAGATTTCCACATTCTCCCCGCTCCACTCACTCACCGCAACGGGGTCTTTACGGAACATCCCCTCACCGGAACAAGGGACATCCGTCAATATAACATCGAAGAAGTCCGTCAAGGAAGAAAAATCCGCCGGGTCATTATTAGTGACCACCACACCGGGATGACCCCACTTCGTCAAGTTCTCCGCCAATACCTGCGAGCGGTTGCGGATTACCTCGTTGGCCACCAGCAGACTGCCTGCGGGCAACACGCTGCGAGCATGCGTGGACTTCCCGCCGGGAGCTGCACAGAGGTCGAGCATCACCACCGGCCCTTCGCCCACATACCGCCTCAAAGCCTGCTCCACAAACATGGACGAAGCCTCCTGCACATAGTAGCAGCCTGCATGAAACAGCGGGTCGAAGGTGAATGTCAGCCGCTTGTCCAGATAGTATCCGGCAGCAGACCAAGGGACATGCCCGAAAGAGGAACGGAAAAGGCTGAATGAAGATTCCGGCAATTTATCTCCATTCAGTCGGATACTGACCGGCTGCTCCCCTTCCAGGGCGGCAGCCAGCTTTTCATATTCTTCCACACCCAAGAGGGCGCGTGTATAATCGGTGAAAGATGAGGGTAACTCCATGCTCTGAACTGTTTTTACGAGGGCAAAGATAGTGCAAACCGAATGCAGAATAAAATGAACTCGTTCATTTTTTATGCTGAGGTGCAGCCTATTTTCGCTTTCTAGCAAAGATAAAAGACAATAAGGCATTTTCATTAAAAATATCGCCTTATTTCCGGTTTTCTGAAAAAAATATCTTCTCTTTGCAACCTTATAAGGGTGACGATACGTCTAACCAACAAAGAAACAAATTAAAAAACCATAGATTATGAAACGTATCATTTTTGGATTAATGCTTGCCATGATGTTCTGCACACTGGTGCAAGGCGCAAACAGAACCGTGACAGAGAACGACGGTCAAGGGAACAAGAAAAGAGTCATCGAATTGAGGGACACTGTCATCAATGGAGAAACCGTAACAGACACACTCAGTGTCATGACTTATGAAAGCGGTGCCGGTAGTAGCGATGCTCCGGAAAAATGGAGAACCCACCACAGCAGCGGTATGAACTGGAACGGGTTCGACCTCGGGAGCAAGACCTCGGAAACCGTGATTGCCGTAACAGCCATCGTCTTTGTATTCGGACTGCCGCTACTCATCATATTCGTAGTATTCTTCTTCCGCTATAAAAACCGGAAAGCCAAGTACCGCCTGGCAGAACAAGCTCTGGCCAGCGGACAGCAACTGCCTGAAAACTTCTTCAAAGAAGCCGCGGCAACGGATATCCGCAGCAAAGGCATCAACAACATATTCGTCGGCATCGGCCTGTTCATCTTCCTTTGGGCCATTACCGGAGAATTCGGCCTCGGATGTATCGGACTGTTGATTATGTTCACCGGATTCGGACAACTGGTCATCTACTACACTCAGCAGAGCAAAGACGGCACCCCTTTTATCCATACAGAGAACGACAAAAATAACGGAAAAAGAGATGTGAAGGTGGGAGGCATCGAAATCAGCCGCCAAGAAAAGAACAACGAAGAAAAATGAGTCAGATGGGTGACATATCGTTAGTCGCACAGGTCGTGGTGTTTCACAACACCAGGGCCTTCGACCAGTTGGTAAAGAAGTACCAGTCGCCCGTGCGGCGGTTCTTCCTGCACCAGACCTGCGGCGACAGCGAGTTGAGCGACGACCTGGCACAAGATACGTTTATCAAAGCCTATACAAACATCGCTTCGTTCAAGAATCTGTCCAGCTTCTCAACCTGGCTCTACCGTATTGCCTATAATGTTTTTTATGATTATATTCGCAGCCGGAAGGAAACGGACGATTTGGATACGTACCGGGTGGACGCCCAATGCAGCACACTGCAGCAGGACGTGGGACAGCACATGGACATTTACCGTGCCCTGGCCACACTGAAGGAAATGGAACGCACCTGCATCACGCTCTTCTACATGGAAGACCAAAGCATCGAAAAGATTGCAGGTATCACCGGATGTCCGGCGGGAACGGTAAAAAGCCACCTCTCGCGGGCGAAAGACAAAATGGCTTCCTACTTAAAACAAAATGGTTATGATGGAAAATGATGATAAACTCCTGACTTCATTCTTTGCCGAACACCGGCAGGAAATAGCCGATAACGGGTTCAGCCGCCGCGTACTGCGACATCTGCCCGACCGCAGCCGCCACTTGGCGAAGATATGGACAGCATTCTGCTTTACTCTGGCCCTCGTACTGTTCGTCTCCCTCGACGGAGTGCAGCTGATACTGGACACCTTGCGCGAAACCTTCGATACTGCCATCCGGAGCGGAGCTTCGGAGCTTGACCCCAAGTCGTTAATCATTGCCGGAGTGGTATTGCTCTATTTCGGTTACCGCAAGATTTCATCTATGGCATAGTTGTTTTTCAATGATAAATCGTATCTTTGTCCCCTCATAAAACTAACTAAGAGGAGAAAGTTTTGAGAAAGATTCTATTCATCATATTATTCGTTTTTTCTATTGGGAATGCCGGGGCGCAAGCAACAAGCGATTCCATCGTCATGAATTACTTGAAGGAAATGGGCGCCCCCGTCACTTATAACAATGAAGTGACATTGCTGATGACCGGCCATGACAAGTTCGTCGACCTCTTCGAGAATATCCGCCATGCCCGGCATCATATCCATTTGGAATACTTCAACTTCCGCAACGACTCCATAGCCAATGCCTTGTTCAGCCTTCTGGCAGAGAAGGTCAAGGAGGGGGTTGAAGTCCGCGCCATGTTCGATGCCTTCGGCAACTGGTCCAACAACCAACCATTGAAAGAACGCCATCTGAAATCCATCCGCGCCCAAGGCATCGAAATCGTCAAGTTCGATCCTATCACTTTTCCCTGGGTGAATCATGCCATACACCGCGACCATCGGAAAATAGTAGTGATTGACGGCAAGATAGGTTATACCGGCGGCATGAACATTGCCGACTACTACATCAACGGATTACCTAAAATCGGTAAATGGCACGATATGCACATACATCTTGAAGGAGATGCCGTGCGCTATCTGCAGGGCATCTTCCTGACCATGTGGAACCGGGAGACGGGACAACACGTTGGAGGTCCCGCCTATTTTCCGGACATTCCGCAACTGCCCGACAGCATTGCCGAAGAAATAGCCATCGTGGACCGCACACCACGCGAAACACCACGCTCCATCAGCCATGCCTATGCAGCTTCCATACAAGCCGCACAGAAGAGTATCCGAATCGTGAATCCTTATTTCGTTCCGACCAAATCAATCCGCAAGGCAATCAAGAACGCGCTGAAAAAAGGTACTGAGGTGGAAATCATGATACCTGCCGTGTCAGACATAGCCTTCACACCGGATGCCTCATTCTACATAGCACACAAGCTGATGAAGAAAGGAGCCAAGATATATCTCTTCAACGGCGGCTTCCACCATTCCAAGATAATGATGGTAGACAGCACTTTCTGCACGGTGGGTACTGCCAATCTCAACAGCCGCAGCCTGCGCTATGACTACGAGACAAACGCTTTCATCTTCGACCCCAAGACCACCAATGAGCTGAATGCCATGTTCGAACGGGACGTGCAAAACAGTACACTGCTCACTCCCGAAGTCTGGAAAAAGCGTTCCGGATGGAAGAAATTCGTAGGCTGGGTGGGAAACCTGATGACCCCCTTCCTCTAATTTTTAA